>CAURIY010000003.1:0-182964 GCA_963525415.1 uncultured Actinomyces sp. | reverse complement strand
GTCGCGACTTTAACCGCGGGGAACGCGGAGATCGTGGCTTCCAGCGCCGCGAGGATCGTGACTTTAACCGTGGGGATCGCGGGTATCAGCGTCGTGATGGTGGCTTCCAGCGCGATGGTGAGCGTCGTGATTTCAACCGTGGTGAACGAGGCGATCGCCGCTTTGATCGCTCCGACCGCGGTGAGCGTCGTTTCGACCGCAACGATCGCGGGGAGCGTCGCGACTTTAACCGCGGGGAACGCGGAGATCGTGGCTTCCAGCGCCGCGAGGACGCTTTCAAGCGCACCGCACGTCCGAAGGGCTCCCGCGAGGAATTCATTCCGCGAGATGCTGACGAACCGACGATTCCTGCCGGTGTTGCAGCCGAAGAACTCGACGCCCAGGCTCTGCGCGCCCTGGCTACCCTGTCCGGTGCAAACCGTGACATTGTGGCGCGCCACCTGGTGATGGCAGGCCAGCTCATCGACCTGGATCCGGAACTGGCCTACCGTCACGCAAAGGCTGCGGCCTCTCGCGCAGGACGCGTCGACGTGGTGCGCGAAGCGGCAGCTCTGACCGCTTACGCCTCGGGTCGCTATGAGGAAGCACTGCGCGAGGTGCGCGCCATGCGTCGCATGCGCGGAGATCAGTCGCTGCGTTCCATTGAAGCTGATGCCGAACGCGGTATGGGGCGTCCCGAACGCGCCATTGAAATCATCGATCAGACGGACACCTCCACCCTGGATCTCGACGAGCAGGTGGAACTGGTTCTCGTTTCCTCCGGGGCACGCGCAGATCTGGGGCAGCACGAAGTGGGCTTGCTCCTGGTAGACAATGCTCTGGCCGCTCTTCCGGAACAGACCGATAGCTTCCTGATGGCTCGTCTCATGTCGGTGAAGGCCGATCGTTTGCGAGAACTCGGACGCGACGCAGAAGCCGATGAGGTTCTCGCTCAGATGCCGGAAGAAGAAGAGGATCCTGAGATCGTCGATATTGGCCTGTATGCGGACGCCGATGTCGATGACAAGCGTTCCCCGCTGCGTGGAACTCACGGTCTGCTGCACACGGAATTCGACGCTGCTCTTCTCGATCTGGATGGCACCGCCTACGCGGGTGCGCTTCCCATCGACCACGCTGCTGAAGCAACAACACAGGTGGTTGAGGCCGGAATGAAGCTGGGCTTCGTCACCAACAACGCCTCGCGTACCCCCGAGGCCGTTGCAGCCCACCTGAAGGAACTCGGATTCCTCGCATCCCCCGAACAGGTTATGACGTCCGCCATGGATGTCGTCGCCCTCATGGAAGGCCACTTCGATGAAGGCGCACGCGTGTTCGTCGTCGGTGGGGAAGGCCTGCGCCAGGCGCTGACCGCCGCCGGATACGAACTCGTGGAATCTGCAGATCAGGCGCCCGACGCCGTCGTCCAGGGCTTTGACCGTGCGGTGACGTGGGAACTCCTCACTGAAGCCGCCTACGCCATTCAGAACGGTGCGCGCTTCTTCGCCACCAACCTGGATGCCACTCTTCCGCAGGAACGCGGCTTCGCACTGGGGAACGGCTCTCTCGTGAAGGCCGTCCAGCACGCCACTCACCGTCGCCCGATCGCTGCGGGGAAGCCGGAACCCGGCATCTACCTGCGCGGAGCGGCACTGATCGAAGCCGAAAACCCGATCGCCGTCGGTGATCGACTGGAAACCGACATCATGGGTGCGGTGGCCGCAGGAATTCCCGCCATGCACGTGCTGACCGGCGTCCACGGTGCACGCGACGTGATTCGCGCTCCCCGCGGACAGCGCCCGACCTACCTCGCACTCGATATGCGTGGACTCGTCGAAGAACACCCCCGTCCGAAGCATCACTTGGATGGAACGTGGACGTGCGGCGTTTCCCAGGTGGCTCGCGTGCTGCGCAACGGAACACTGACCCTGGACGGAATCCCGCTGACTCAGCCGGTGACGCTCACCCTGGACTCCTACCGTGCCCTGGCAGCGGCAGCGTGGGAATACTCGGCAGATGAGCCGGTGGATTGCCCGGAAATCACCGTTGTCGCCAACGATGACCCCGCCGGTATCCTGAGCGAGCCCGTGGAAGATGCAGCCGCTGAAGAAGCGAACGCAGACATCACGCAGGAAGCTCCTCTGATGGAAGAAGATGAACAGGAGCTCATTGCCCTGGCTCAGGAATCCTCCGAGGAGACTCCGGCCTTCCTCCCGGGAGAAGAAGAACTCCAGGAACTCCTGGAAGAGACCGCTTCTGACGAAGACACGGAGAACTGACCGTGAATGAGGCAGCGGCATCCGCAGCACACGAGGCTCGTGTGCCGGATGTTGTTGCCCTTCTCAAAGATTTTGACGCTCTCGAAACCTCCGATCAGATCGCTGTTCTGCGGCAGATCGATCAGCAGCTGAGAGCACAACTTGAAAGGCCGAAAGGACGTCCATGAAGCTTCGTCGGATCGACTCGGAGCTCGTGAGACGCGGTCTTGCCCGTTCGCGCGTGCACGCCCAAGAGATGATTTCCGCCCGCAGGGTTCTCCTGGACGGGGAAGTCGTCGATAAACCTGCCCGCCAGATGGATCCCGCCCAGGCCATTGTGATCACAGAAAATGACGATCCCGATTACGTGTCACGAGGTGCCTTCAAACTGGCGGGAGCACTGGACGCCCTCGGGGAGCGAGCGCCGCGTATCCAGGGGCGACGCTGTCTGGACGCGGGCGCATCCACCGGCGGCTTCACCGACGTTCTTCTTCGACGAGGCGCAGCTCAGGTTGTTGCCGTTGACGTGGGCTACGGGCAGCTGGCGTGGCGACTCCAATCCGATCCGCGCGTCGAAGTTCACGATCGGACAAACGTTCGTACCCTCGCACCGGAGCAGGTCGCACCCGCACCGGAACTTGTCGTGGGGGATTTGTCCTTCATTTCCCTCACACTGGTGCTTCCGGCTCTTGTGGCAGCAGCGGCACCGGATGCCGATTTCCTGCTGATGGTGAAACCCCAGTTCGAAATTGGGAAAGAACGTTTGGGCAGCGGTGGTGTTGTCCGCGACCCGGCTCATCACGTGGAGACGGTGAGCGCGGTGGCTCAGTGCGCGCTCGATCTGGGGCTGGACATCGCCGATGTCGAAGCATCTCCGCTTCCCGGGCCGGCAGGTAATGTCGAGTATTTTCTGTCGATGCGCGCCGGACACCCCGATGCGATCCCGGCAGAAGAACTCCCGGAACGGATCGTATCGGCGGTTCAACGCGGCCCGGCGGGCGCAGGTGCACAGGGGAAATAAGATGCTGTCTCACGTTATGCTGGTGCGCCACGTGCACCGCCCCGATGCCCTGGCTGCCGCACAGATCGCGCAAAGAGAACTCGAAGAACTCGGGGTTACTGTTCTCTCCGAAACATCGACGAATCACTCGTCTGTTGACCTTGTTCTTGCCATGGGCGGAGATGGGACGATCCTCGCAGCTGCAGAGCACGCACGTCGCACAGACGTACCGCTGCTGGGAATCAACATGGGACACATGGGGTTCCTTGCGGAAGCCTCCGCGGAGAGCATCCCCGATCTCATGCGCCAATTGGTTGCGGGAGACTACAGCGTCGACTCACGCATGACCCTCGACCTTGACGTGCGCTTCCCCGATGGAACGGTGCACAACGACTGGGCGCTCAACGACGCGGTCGTCAAACACACCGACGTTGCTCACCCCGTGCATATTGCCCTGGTTGTCGACGGACAGGACGTGTCTACCTACGGGGCAGACGGCATGATTTTGGCGACCCCCACCGGCTCGACAGCCTATTCGTTCTCCGCGGGTGGCCCCGTCGTCTGGCCGGATACGGAAGCGATCGTTATGTCGCCGATTGCCGCCCATGGCCTCTTCACGCGGCCGCTGGTGGTCGGTCCGTCCTCCACCGTTGAAGTGGTGATCCTGGAAGATCACTGGAGTGCGCCCGAAGTGTGGTGTGACGGCCTCCGTCAGGTCACGGCACCGGAGGGAACGACGATCGTTACGAGGGTTGGCTCGACACCGGTTCGTTTAGTTCGCCTGGAGGACACCCCCTTCGCAACCCGTCTGGTGACGAAATTTAACTTGCCCGTGCGAGGCTGGCGTTCTCTTGCGTCCATCGACACGCAACCGTCGCAGTCCAACATCACTGCAGCAAACTGAAGTGTGAGACCGGCATGATTGAATCTCTTTCTATTCGTTCTCTGGGTGTTATCGATCAGGCGACACTCACCTTCGGATCCGGCCTGACGGTGCTCACCGGCGAAACCGGCGCGGGAAAAACCATGGTTCTTACCTCCCTCCACCTCCTCCTGGGAGGGCGAGCGGATCCCGCCATCGTCCGCCACGGGAACCCCGCGGCGACGGTTGACGGAGTGCTGACCATCGACGAGGAAGTCCAACGTGAAGTGGAAGAACTCGGTGCAGTAGTGGAAGATGGCGCACTGCTGGTGTCACGCGTTGTTCCCGCCAACGGGCGTTCTCGTGCTCAACTGGGCGGACGCCCGCTGCCGGCGCAGAGCTTGCAGAATATTGTCGGTGCCCTGGTGACGGTTCACGGGCAGACTGATCAGTTGCGCCTGCGTGAGAAGAACGCGCAGCGAGAAGCCCTGGACTCCTACGGGGGAGCGGAACACCGCGAGCTGTACACCCGATACCGCGCTGCCTGGGAGCAGGCAGTCGCTCTGAAAAAACGTTACGACCGCTGCCTCGATTCTCGCGAGGGACGTGAAAATGAGATGGCGCGCCTCGAATCTGCGCTGGCCACCATTGAAGATCTGAACCCCCGTGTGGGAGAAGAAGAGGATCTGCGGGCGGAAACGCAGCGCCTCACCAACGCCGAAGAACTGCGCCAGCTGAGCGATGAAATCCTGGCCTACCTCACCGGCGATGATGACACGAACGGGGGAGTCGATCTCGTGGGTCGTGCGCTCGACACCCTCCGATCGGTTGCGCGCCTCGACCCGACGGTGACGGAAATGGGCACGCGTCTGCGCGATATTTCTCTGGAACTGTCCGCCCTGCGCGATGACCTCGCGGCCTATGCGGAAACCCTGGAGGCCGATCCGGAACGTTTGGCGGCGCTCCACGCGCGGCGCGCTGCTCTGCGCCAGCTTATGGAGGGGCGCGCCAGCGACGTGGAGGAGCTGCTGGCCTGGCAGGATCAGGCGCGTGCTCGCCTGCGGGAACTGACGTCTCCCGATGAAGACCCGGCTCTCTTCCTTGAAGAACTCCACGCTCAGCAAGAACTCGTGCGCGAGATTGGAAGCGAACTCACGCGTTCACGCGAGGAAAGCGCGCGCCGCCTCGCCACCGGAGTAACCGAGGAACTTCACGCGCTGTCGATGGCGGACGCCTCGTTCATCATCGAATTGGAAACGCACAAACCCGGCCCCCACGGGTGCGAGGACGTACTGATGCTCCTGCAACCGCACCCCAGCACCCCCGCACGCCCGCTGGGACAGGGCGCGTCCGGAGGTGAACTTTCCCGCGTCATGCTGGCGCTGGAAGTCATGCTGGGGGAAACCGAAGGCACTGACACCTTCATTTTTGACGAGGTAGACGCCGGGATCGGCGGACGAACGGCGACAGAGGTGGGCGCGCGCCTGGCACGTTTGGCGCGTACACGCCAGGTTGTCGTGGTCACGCACCTGGCGCAGGTGGCGGCCTGCGCGGATCATCACCTGGTGGTGCGTAAAGATGACGGCCTGACAACGGTGCATTCCGTTGAGGGCGAGGAACGTATCGATGAGCTCACGAGGATGATGGGTGGGGATCCGCACTCTGAAGCGGCGCGCCGACACGCCTATGAGATGCTTGCGGAGAACATGCCACAATCGGGGGCGTGACTGACGTTTCGAGAACACAGCATGAGGATCCCCAGCGAGTCATCGTCGGGCGTGTCCGCATCGACCACCATACGCGCCGCCTGGCAATACGCATCGAAAAGGGCGATATCGCGGTCATTGACCACGCCGACCTCGACCGTGAAGCCGCCGAGGCGCTGGTCGCGTCGGGAGCCGCAGCGATTCTGAACGCTTCGCCCTGCTCGACGGGACGCCACCCCGTTCTGGGGGCGTCGATTATCGCAGAAGCGGGAATTGTCCTCGTCGACGATCTTGGCCCCGATGTGATGACCCTGAAAGAGGGCGACCGCATCGAGCTTCGTGGGACGACGGTGGTGCACGGGCAGACCGTGGTCGCGACCGGGAATATCCCGCAGACGACGCACCCGGCTGCAGAATCGACACTGGGTTCTCAGATTGCTGCTTTTGTGAGCGCCACCGACACCTACATAGAGTACGACGGCGGTACGGTGCTCCGCGGACAGGGACACCCCACGCTCAACCTCTCCCTGGAGGGGCGCATCGTTCTCCTGGTGCTGGACTCTGCCGATACGCCTCGCCAGCTGCGCGATCTGCGCCACTGGATTCGCGATGTGAATCCCGTCGTGGTGGGTGTTGACGGGGGAGCGGATCATGCTCGACGCGCGCATCTGCATCCCGCACTGATCGTGGGGGACATGGAGCTCATGTCCGAAAAAGTCGTGCGTTCTCGAGTCGAACGCGTGGTGCGTGCCGGACACGACGGTGTCGCTCCCGGGAAAGAACGCCTGCAGCGCATGGGAGTTGACTACCAGACCATTGAAATGAGCGGATCCTCCGAGGATACTGCGGTCAGTATTCTGACCTTCCAGCGCCCGCAGGTGGTGGTGGTTGTCGGCGGTCACCACAGCGTCGAGGATCTCCTGGATCGAGGTCGAGCTGCGATGTCTCCGGCGTTCTTCACGCGCGCCGTGGCCGGTGATCTTTTGGTGCCGGCTCCTGCAATTGCTGCGACGTATCGTCCGCGCGTGCGCTTTGCCGGTTTTGCTTTGCTGTTCCTGGCGCTGCTGTGCGCGGTGGGGGCGGCACTGTGGTCGACCCCGTGGGGGCACGACGTCTTCATGAACCTATTTCATTCGGTTGCATCTGTGACCGGAGTTGATACCGCTGGGGGCGCACACGTCCTGGGCGACCTGACAGTCTGAAGGAAAGAGGGAAGCTCATGGTGAATTTCCGTTATCACTTGGTGTCTCTGGTAGCTATTTTCGTTGCCTTGGCAATCGGTGTGGTTCTCGGTGCCGGGCCTTTGCAGGTTCGCGTGTCCCAGTCGTTGACGACACAACAGCAGGCGACTGCGGTGGACTCGCAGGCGCTGGCTCGCGCAGAGCAGCTGCGTTCTTTTGAGGCACGAGGCGTCGCAGCCTTGGCCGCTCAGCGCCTCCAGGGATCGCTGGCGAACGTTCCCGTTGCGCTGGTGGTGTCCGCTGATGCGACTGACGAGGATGTGGCGCTGGTGCGCTCGACCTTGCAGTCCGCGGGAGCGAACATTGCGGGTCAGGTGGCGCTTACCTGGGCGTGGGAGAGCGCGGATTCGCAGACCTACCGCAGTACGTTGGCCACTCCGCTGGCCTCGCACCTGTCGCGTCCAGCTGCGGGCGAGGCAACCGCAGATGACATCATCGGTCAGGCAATTGTTGAGGCGCTGGTGACCACCGGTGCAGAAGCGGAGCTGGTGAAGCAGATTCTGTCTGGCGGGGAAAACCCGATCATTAAGATCACGCAGGATCCCAATGGTGGTGCTCAGGCTCTGGTTCTGGTGGGTGCGCGTACGCGCTCATCGCAGGCGGGACAGACCACAACCCCGGTGGACGCCGCAAAGACGACGTCTCCGGCTGCCTGGGCGGGACTGGGACGTGCGATCGCTCAGGCTCCTCAGGGGGGTGTGGTTCTGGGGGATGCCCTTCAGGATTCCTCCGTGATCTCTCAGATCCGTTCGATGACTGTTCCGGTCACGACGGTGGATCAGGTGGGAACGACTCAGGGGGCTGTCGCCGCAGTTTTGGCTCTCAAGGGTGCCGGACCCCAGGCTCGAGCCTTTGGCGTGGGAACCGGAGCGAGTGCTCTTTTCCCGGATCCCCAGTGACGACATGACTTTCGGGGGCGCACCTCATGGTGCGCCCCCGAAGTGTCTGTTGGCCAGGGCGTGCAGAATATACGTGAAAATCGTGTGGACACGGAGCTGAAAGGAATGGCGATGAGTGACCCGGTGCGTGATCGACACGCAGAACGCGAGTGTGTGTCCTCTGATGAGGTGTGGGCGGGATCGGTTTTTTCACTGCGCAATGACCTCGTGCGCGTTGTTGAGGGTGCCGCACCCGTTGCGCGCCAGTACATGGCGCATCCCGGTGCAGTGGCGATCGTGGCTCTGCGTGGGGACGCGGGCGCGGAGGAGATTTTGCTGGAGCGCCAGTATCGCCATCCGGTTTCGGCGGAACTGTGGGAGATTCCCGCGGGTCTGCTGGATATTGAGGGGGAGGATCCGCTGGTGGCAGCTCAGCGTGAACTGGCGGAGGAAGCGGATCTTCAGGCAGGACGCTGGGATGTCCTCCTTGATTACTTCAATTCCCCGGGTTGCTCGGATGAGTCGATTCGTCTGTTTTTGGCGCGTGACCTGAGCCAGCTTCCGGAGAAGTTTGCTCGCGAGGATGAGGAGGCCGACCTGGTGTATCGGTGGGTGTCCCTAGATGAGGCTGTGCGAGCGGTTCTGGAAGGGCGCATTCACAATGCTTCGGCGATCTGCGGGATTTTGGCGACCAGTGCTGCGCGTGACCGAGGCTGGCAGATCCGCGGAACGGAAAGCCCCTGGATGCGGTAGTTCGTTGCCCGCTGTGAGTGACGAGGCCTCCGTGCGCAGGTGATCATCGTTCCTTCGCGAAAGTGGGTGAGCGCGACTGCTCTTTTCCCGTCCAGGGGGGAATGTGCCTCGTCCTTGGGGAGAGGCGAGCACGGGGAAGGAAGGCTTCTGGAGGGAGTCTGCCTCGTTCCCGGGGAGTGTGACCGCGCTTGGAACGAGGCATCCTCGAAGGCGGGGCACGGGGAGAGATACGGACAGAATGTGAGGAGGAGATGCCTTTCTTGCATACCCCAATCTCCGCGGAATCACTGTTCTGACACAGTGTCTGCTTGCTGTCTCAAAAGATTAAAAATAGTGATATGACTAGCACCGCGCCCCCGCTATTTCGTAACGAAAATGTTGCTTAAAGAGAGTAAACTCGTGAGCGACGAAAACGATGTGAAGCAGGAGGTGTCGTGGATATCAGCGATGCACGCACCCGTCAGCAAGTGCGAGACCTCGTAGTGGAAAAAGGGCCGGTCACGGCAACAACCATTGCGCGCATGCTGGGGCTAACGACCGCAGCAGTGCGACGTCATATCACCATCCTCCTGACTGACAACGAAATCGCTGAGCACGAACCCGCGCAGGTCGGAAAGCGCGGCAGGGGACGTCCCGCACGCCACTATGTCGCCACAGACCGCGCGCACGACAAGCTCTCAGACAGCTACTCTGAACTTGCCGTGAAAGCCCTCGGATACCTCGGGCAAGTGGGCGGGGGAGAAGCCATCGACTCTTTTGCGGCCGCACGGTCACGCGAAATTGAACGACGCTATGCCGCCGTTGTCCGCGATGCCGGAGTCGACCCGCGTCTGCGCGCTCAGGCGCTGGCAGACGCTCTCACCGCAGACGGATATGCCGCCACGGTACGAGACATCGGAGGCGGCGGATTCGCCGTCCAGCTCTGCCAGGGGCACTGCCCGATCCGACATGTTGCCGGAGATTTTCCGCAGCTGTGCGAAGCAGAAACACAAGCTTTTTCACGTCTCTTGGACGTTCACGTCCAACGTCTTGCCACGCTGGCCGGGGGAGAACACGTGTGCACCACCCACATTCCCGTGGGCGCACCCGTCATCAGCCCCGCAGCGCGCGCCGCACTGCGTAAGTAATGTACGCAGGCACCACTGAGAAACAGAGAAGGAACACAATGACACAGTCTCCGCCGGCCACCGAGCCCCGCGGCCAGATGAGTGATGACGAAATCATCGAGTCCATCGGTGCCTACGAGTACGGGTGGCGCGACAACGACGACTATTCGAAAGACGCCGTCTACGGCATCAACGAAGAAGTGGTCCGTCAGATCTCTGCCCGTAAGGGAGAGCCCGAGTGGATGCTCCAGCGTCGACTCAAAGCCCTGGAACTCTTTGACCGCAAGCCGATGCCTGCGTGGGGTCCGGATCTCTCACACGTGGACTTCGATGATTTCAAGTACTACGTCAACCCCACCGACCGTCAGGTGCAGTCCTGGGAAGACCTCCCCGAAGAAATTCGCGACACCTACGACAAGCTCGGTATCCCGGAGGCAGAAAAGAGCCGCCTGGTGTCCGGCGTTGCCGCACAGTACGAATCCGAAGTGGTGTACCAGCAGATTCAGGAAGACCTGGAACGCCAGGGCGTGATCTTCCTCGACACCGACACCGGCCTGCGCGAATATCCTGAAATCTTCGAAGAATACTTCGGCAAGTGCGTTCCCGCCGGTGACAACAAGTTCTCTGCCCTGAACACCGCCGCATGGTCGGGTGGCTCCTTCGTGTACGTCCCCCCGGGTGTTCACGTGGACATCCCCCTGCAGGCATACTTCCGCATCAACACGGAAGCCCTGGGACAGTTCGAACGCACCCTGATCATCGCGGACGAAGGCTCCTACGTGCACTACGTGGAAGGCTGCACCGCCCCGATCTACGACACGAACTCTCTGCACTCCGGTGTCATCGAGATCTTCGTGCGCAAGGACGCACGCGTGCGCTACACGACCATCCAGAACTGGTCGACCAACGTCCTCAACCTGGTGACCCAGCGCGCCATCGTTGAAGAAGGTGGCACCATGGAATGGGTCGACGGCAACATGGGTGCCGCCATCACCATGAAGTACCCGGCCTGCTTCCTCATGGGCGAGCATGCCCGCGGCGAAACCCTCTCCATCGGCTTTGCCGGTCCGGGACAGCACCAGGATACGGGCGCCAAGATGGTGCACATGGCTCCGCACACCTCCTCGTCGATCGTCTCGAAGTCCGTTTCCCGAGGCGGAGGCCGCACCTCCTACCGCGGCCTGGTGCAGGTCAACGCCCGCGCCCGCCACTCGAAGTCCAACGTGCTGTGTGATGCTCTCCTCGTGGATAAGGTCTCGCGTACCGACACCTACCCCTACGTGGACGTGCGTACCGACGACGTGGAAATGGGACACGAAGCGACGGTCTCCAAGGTCTCGGAAGACCAGCTGTTCTACCTGATGAGCCGCGGGTTGGACGAAAACGAAGCCATGGCGACAATCGTCCGCGGCTTCGTCGAGCCCATCGCCAAGGAGCTCCCCATGGAATACGCCCTTGAGCTCAACCGCCTGATCGAACTGCAAATGGAAGGATCCGTCGGCTGATGACGACCCACGAAACTATGGCACGCCCTCACTCGCACGGTGGCGGCTCTGCCTCTTACCCTTCACGAGGCGACCGTCCGACCTCCTTCGACCTCGCGGCGATTCCCGTTCCCCAGGGACGTGAAGAAGACTGGCGCTTCACCCCGATGCGTCGCATCGAACGCCTCTTCGAGGTGGAGAACTACTCCGACACCGTCGCTCCGCTGAGCGTCCAGGCCGACGATGTCGTGAGCGTCGAAACCGTTTCTCGCGACGATGAGCGCGTGGGAACCGTGCTCGCACCCGGCGACCGCACCGCTGTCGTGGCCTGGGATCGCTCCAACGAGGCAACGATTGTGACCGTCCCCGCGCGAGCAGAACTGACCAGCCCCGTGATGATCACCGTGAACGAGGTCGAGGACACTCGCGCCCAGCACCTGGTTGTCAAGGTGGAAGAGCAGGCACAGGCCACCATCATCCTGGGACACTCCGGAGGAGCGCAGGCAGCGCTCAACCAGACCATCGAAGTGGAAGCGGGAGATGCCAGCCAGCTGACCTTCGTGTCCATCCAGGAATGGGACGACACCGCCCTCCACGCCTCGAACCATCGCGTGGCCATCGGCCGTGACGCCGTGGTGCGCCATATCGTGGTGAGCCTCGGTGGCGACCTGGTGCGCATCTGCGCGGACACGGATTTCCGTGGATCCGGCGGCCAGCTCACCATGCTCGGCCTGTACTTCGTGGACGGCGGCCAGCACCTCGAACACCGCGTGTTCGTCGACCACTCCCAGCCCAACTGCTTCTCCCGCGTGACCTACAAGGGTGCCCTCCAGGGCAAGGACGCGCACTCCGTGTGGATCGGCGACTGCCTGATCCGTGAAGCAGCAGACGGCACCGACACCTACGAGCTCAACCGCAACCTGGTGCTCACCGAAGGTGCAAAAGCGGACTCCGTGCCGAACCTCGAAATCGAAAACGGAGAAATCGCCGGCGCCGGACACGCATCCGCCACGGGACGTTTTGACGACGAGCAGCTCTTCTACCTGATGAGCCGCGGCATTTCTGAAGCTGAAGCACGCCGCCTGGTGGTGCGAGGCTTCTTTGCCGAACTCATCGACCAGATTGGCGTTCCCGAAGTTCAAGACCACCTGATGACGGCCATCGAAGCCGAACTTGAACGCGCCGCCCAGAGCATCTGAACGAACCTTGGCTCCGGGTGACCGGGAGCCCCAATACCAACGTCCGGCGCACCGCGCCGATGAGGAGAAAAAATGTCGACCTTGACCATCAAGGACCTGCACGCGTCCGTTGAGACCACCGACGGCCCCAAGGAAATTCTGAAGGGCGTCACCCTGACCATCAACTCCGGTGAAATCCACGCCATCATGGGTCCCAACGGCTCGGGCAAGTCCACCCTGGCCTACGCCCTGGCCGGACACCCCGCCTACGAGATCACCAGCGGCGAAGCCTACCTGGACGACCAGTCGATCCTCGACATGTCCGTGGATGAGCGCGCCAAGGCAGGCCTCTTCCTGGCCATGCAGTACCCGGTGGAAGTTGCCGGCGTTTCGGTGTCCAACTTCCTGCGCACCGCCAAGACCGCAATCGACGGCCAGGCACCCCAGATCCGTACCTGGGTGAAGGACGTGCGTACCGCCATGGACAACCTGCGTATGGATCCCACCTTCGCCGAACGCGATGTCAATGTGGGCTTCTCCGGCGGTGAAAAGAAGCGCCTGGAAATCCTCCAGATGGAGCTCCTCAAGCCCTCCTTCGCCGTTCTGGATGAAACCGACTCCGGCCTGGACGTCGACGCACTGCGCATCGTGTCCGAAGGCGTGAACCGCGTCCACGACAACACCGGCTGCGGCGTCATGCTGATCACCCACTACACCCGCATCCTGCGCTACATCAAGCCCAGCCACGTCCACGTGTTCGCTCAGGGACGCGTCGTCGCTTCCGGCGGCCCCGAACTGGCTGACATCCTGGAAGAAGAGGGCTACGACTCCTACGTTCAGGGATGAGCACAGCCGTGCCACACGCACCTGAATCAGCGCGAATCGCGCGGGACTTCACCGACAGTGAGCTCCGCGCGATTCGCGCTGACTTCCCCATTGCGGGACGCATCGGCCGAGGGGGACGCGAAATCGCCTACCTCGATTTTTCTGCGACCTCCCAAAAGCCCCTGAGCGTCATCGAAGCGGAAGCGGAGTTCTACCGCCTGCACAACGCCGCCGTTCACCGTGGAACCCACCTTCTCGGCGATGAGGCGACCGCTGCGTTTGAGGATGGACGGGAAGTTCTTGCCTCCTTCGTCGGGGGACGAGCAGACGAAATCGTATGGACGAAGAACGCGACGGAAGCTATCAACCTCGTCGCCTATTCCCTCGGAAACGCGTCGATGGGTCGCGGGGGAGCAGCTGCCGAAGGCCTGAAGATCGGTCCGGGTGACCGTATTGTCACCACGCGAGCAGAACACCACGCGAATATCATTCCCTGGCAGGAACTGTGCGCCCGCACGGGAGCAGAACTGGCCTGGATCGACCTCCTGCCCGACGGGCAGCTCGACCCGGAGACCCTCGGAGTCATCACTCCGAATACGCGCCTCGTGGCATTCACCCACGTGTCGAATGTGACCGGTGCGGTCTCACCCGTAGCTCAGGTGGTGGCAGCCGCTCGCTCCGTGGGGGCAATGGTTCTACTCGATACCTGTCAATCCAGCGCACACATGCCGATCAATGTCCGTGAGTTTGACGTGGATTTCGCCGTGTTTTCCTCGCACAAAATGCTCGGTCCGACCGGCGTGGGGGCACTGTGGGCACGACGCCACCTCCTGGAAGCCATGCCGCCGGTGCTCACCGGTGGATCCATGATCCAGACGGTGACCATGGAAAGCTCCACCTACATGCCACCTCCGGAGCGTTTCGAAGCGGGAAGCCAGCCCGTCGCTCAGGTTGCGGCGTGGTCTACCGCCCTGGAGTACCTGAAGAATCTGGGAATGGACCGACTGGCTGTCCACGAGGAGCGCCTCACCGCGCGTCTCTTGGAAGGAATCGCGGATCTTCCAGGTGTGCGCATTCTGGGCTCCGCCTCGTCAACGAATCGTATCGGTGTTGTCACCTTTGCGGTTGACGGGGTGCATCCCCACGACGTGGGGCAGATCCTCGACGCCGATGACGTGGCGGTGCGCGTGGGACACCACTGCGCTATTCCGCTGCACACCTTCTTTGGTGTACGTTCGTCCACGCGGGCGTCCGTGGGGCCGACCACCACGGAAGAAGAAGTCGATCGTCTGGTCGACTCTCTGAGCCGAGTTCGACAGTATTTTGGAGGCTGAATTGTCGAGTCTGGAACAGATGTACCAGCAGGTGATCCTCGATCACGCGCGGGAACGCCACGGGAGCGGCTCGGTGGAGGGCTACCCCGTAACCTCGCACCAGGTGAACCCGACCTGCGGGGACGAAGTGACCCTGGGGGTGACGCTGGACGAGAACGGACACGTGGCCTCGCTGGCGTGGGATGGTGACGGCTGCTCTATTTCTCAAGCCTCACTGTCCATGCTCTCCGATATGGTGGCAGGACAGGGAATGGACGAGGTCGCTCGCCAGTATGCGGCCATGGAACAGATGATGCATTCGCGTGGACAGGGAGTCCCCGATGATGTCCTCGATATGCTGGAAGATGCCGCTGTTCTGGAGGGAACCTCGCAGTTCCCCAACCGAGTGAAATGTGCCCTTTTGGGATGGTACGCGCTGCGTGATGCTCTGGCACAGCAGGGAACCGATATTGCAGGAGAACGCTAATGGACACTATGGATAACCCGATGGCTCAGTCTGAACCGGTCGAGCAGCGTTTTGCTCCCGTGGCTGAAACCGTCCGTGAAGGAAACGTCACCACCATTGAGGGGACGGACATCATCGAGAACGGCACCCTGGCCGGCGTGGATGTCCTCGAAGCTCTGAAGGACGTCATCGACCCGGAACTCGGCATTAATATCGTCGACCTCGGGCTGGTTTACGGGGTGAACATTTCGGCAGATGACGCCATCGTCCTGGACATGACCCTCACCTCTGCTGCGTGCCCGCTGACGGACATCATCGAAAAGCAAGCTCAGATGGTGCTGGCGAGCCTGTCTGCTGATGTCCTCATCAACTGGGTGTGGATGCCCGCCTGGGGGCCGGATCGCATCACCACCGATGGACGCGAGCAGCTGCGCGCGATTGGTTTTAACGTCTGATCGAGTGTTGAGTGGGGGAACTGCCCCATGACCTCCGGCCCCTCCCAGCCTCCGCTGGGAGGGGCCGACTGCGTGTTTCTCATGCCGTCAGATGTGCGCGTGTGGAGGAGCGGGGAGGCACTCACCTGCTGGAGCGGGGTGGTGTGGATGTCCGCATACGGGGCGGAATGTGAGCCTGTTATGCGTGCTGCGATTAGGCAGAGGCGTGTAAAAGCTGCTTGTGGGCTTTTGGTTTATGGTTTCTTGTCTTTGCCTGGAATGTCGTACGTGCATCGGGGTGATGCATGACCTGGATAGCGGGTGAGGGAGAGCGCTGAAAAATACAGGTGGGGGGATCTCGTCGTGACGAGATCCCCCCACCTGTTTATCAGGCCGAAGCCTTATGCGCTACGGCGGCGGCGAGCAATCAGGAACATTCCTGCTCCCGCTGCCAGAGCTGCGAAAGCTCCAACGGAGAGTGCGTCAGCACCCGTACGAGCAATCTTCCCCTTCTTCGGGTTCTCGACGGAGACCTTCGGGGGAATCACGGGGGTGGGAGTGAAGTCCCAGCATCCGGTGAAGGTCAGGTTCGTGGTTGCAGACGTGACGGGAGAGTTCTCCCATCCGTGGAACGACCACTGGCCTTCAGGCACTGTCACACCGGTCGAGGAAACCTCTCCGGCTGCCACGTCGTCCCCGTAGAGGAAGGAACGATCTGCGGGAATGAGAGCGGAAATCTCCTCGGGCAGGGTCATTCCCGCCTGGCAGGTACGGAACTCGTGAGTTGCCGTCAGCGGGGTCTTTGCGAAGTGCCAGGTACCGATGTAGTGGACATTACCGGTGATGGGATCGACCTTGTAGTGATCCCAGTCGCCCAGGCGGCTGAAAGTCCAGGTTCCGTCGGTGACCGCGTAGGTGTCTTCCGTGGGCTGCAGGGGAACGGTGCGCTCACCGTGGTAAACGGTGATGCTTTCCGGAGTGAGATCGGTAATTCCCTGCGGGAGGGGGCGGCCTGCGGCCGGATCGGCCACAAACTCGTGCGTTTGCGTGTACTCGATCTTTTCCGGAGACCAGCAACCGGGGAAGGTGACGTCGGTCGTGGCATTGGTGAAGGAAGCCGGATCCCAGTCATGGAAGGTCCAGCGCACACCGTCTGCCTCAACAGTTGTCGTGCTCACCGCAGTCGCGTGGGGATCAGTTCCGTAGTCGAACTGGAAATCCTGGGGCAGAAGAGTAAGAACTTCTGCCGGGAGAGCACTGACGACAGCGGGACGGGCACGCGGTCCGGAGTAGTGGGAATTCTGCGCCGGGCACACCGCGAAGGTGTGGGTCGCGTTGAGCTTTTTGAGTGTGAAGTTCCAGCCGCCGCGGAAGTGTGCGTCTTCGGTGCGGTTGGTGTAGGAGCTGGGGGTGTCCCAGCCGTCGAATGTCCAGGTTCCGTCGGTGACGGTGACGCTGGTGGCGAAGCCGTTGGTGGCTTCGACGTTGGTGTTGTAGTTGAACTGCTTGTCTGCGGGGGTCAGGGAGGTGACCTCGGTGGGCAGGCTGGTCTTGGAAGCCGGGGCGTTCTTCACGTAGAACACGTGATCAGCGTTGAGCTTCTTGACCTCAAAATTCCAACACCCGACGAAGTGTGCGTCACTGGTGGCATTTTCGACCTTATCGGGAGTCCACGTACCGGAGAACGTCCACGTCCCCGATGCAATGGTAACGGGGGTGGTGTCGAAAGCATCCGGTTCGACTGTCTGACCGTAGTCAAACTGAGAGGAGGCCGGAAGCTTCGCGGTCACCTCCGCGGGCAGAGTCCCCGACGAGGCGGGACACACGGTGAATTCGTGGGTCTTATTGAGTTTCTTGAGTGTGAAGTTCCAGCCGCCGCGGAAGTGTGCGTCTTCGGTGCGGTTGGTGTAGGAGCTGGGGGTGTCCCAGCCGTCGAATGTCCAGGTTCCGTCGGTGACGGTGACGCTGGTGGCGAAGCCGTTGGTGGCTTCGACGTTGGTGTTGTAGTTGAACTGCTTGTCTGCGGGGGTCAGGGAGGTGACCTCGGTGGGCAGGCTGGTCTTGGAAGCCGGGGCGTTCTTCACGTAGAACACGTGATCAGCGTTGAGCTTCTTGACCTCAAAATTCCAACACCCGACGAAGTGTGCGTCACTGGTGGCATTTTCGACCTTATCGGGAGTCCACGTACCGGAGAACGTCCACGTCCCCGATGCAATGGTAACGGGGGTGGTGTCGAAAGCATCCGGTTCGACTGTCTGACCGTAGTCAAACTGAGAGGAGGCCGGAAGCTTCGCGGTCACCTCCGCGGGCAGAGTCCCCGACGAGGCGGGACACACGGTGAATTCGTGGGTCTTATTGAGTTTCTTGAGTGTGAAGTTCCAGCCGCCGCGGAAGTGTGCGTCTTCGGTGCGGTTGGTGTAGGAGCTGGGGGTGTCCCAGCCGTCGAATGTCCAGGTTCCGTCGGTGACGGTGACGCTGGTGGCGAAGCCGTTGGTGGCTTCGACGTTGGTGTTGTAGTTGAACTGCTTGTCTGCGGGGGTCAGGGAGGTGACCTCGGTGGGCAGGCTGGTCTTGGAAGCCGGGGCGTTCTTCACGTAGAACACGTGATCAGCGTTGAGCTTCTTGACCTCAAAATTCCAACACCCGACGAAGTGTGCGTCGCTGGTGGCATTTTCGACCTTATCGGGAGTCCACGTACCGGAGAACGTCCAGGTGCCGTTGACCTTTTCGATGGGATCGTGCGTGAATTCCGTCGGTTTCACGGTCGTTCCCGTGGTGAAGGTCTTATCTGCCGGGTGCAGCGCAGCGATGTCTGCGGGCAGAGTTTCCGTGACACCGGGGCATGCCTCGAAGACGTGTGTTGCCGTCGGAGCTTTGCGCCACCCCGCGTAAGCATTCATCACCGCGGGCTTGAGAACCGAAGTAATTGGAGCCGTGGAGGAGGTGAGGCGGCTGGTGAAATCAAAGAGACCAGTTGCGGGATTATTCTTCACATCCTCGTCGCTGACCGCACTGTTGTACCAGTTCACCAGCTCGTAGCCCACCAGTGACGGTTGCTCTGCCAGAGGAGTCATCTGTGCGGGAGTCGACCACGGAGCGGTCGAGGAGTAGAAGGTGTAGATCTGATCCTTGATGGTGGAACCATCTGCCCACTGAGCCTGTGGGGCGGAGTGGTTCGCGTGGTAGATCATCTTGGCGCGCTGTCCCAGAACCACCGTGTTGGCATCGGGGTTACGTACGTAGTCCCATGAGGCGGTTTCGGCGGTCGAGGCGGGCACGGGGTTGGTGTTTTCAACCGCGTGTGCCTGCGTCTCATCCAGGGTGGCGTAGGTGAAGCGATCAGCATCGCCATCCGTGGGAACATAGCTGTCGTTACCGCGAGCAATGGTGTAGCCGATGTAGCGCTGCTGGGTTTCGTCGTAGCCACCGGGCTTTTCACTGACAGACACCTTGATGTTGCGCGTCAGGGAACCCGTCAGGATGATTGCAGACTCCTGATCCAGGACACGGACGTCGTTCGCGTCGAAGGAAGCGTTCGGTGTGATCGTGACGTCCTTCTTCGCGTAGATGTTTCCACCCACCATTTCTGTGGGGTTGCTCTTCCCCGTCTGGGTGCGTCCCTCAGCGTTCCTGTTGTTCGTCAGTGAGGCCTGATCAACGGTGAGAACACCGTTGTTGTAGACGCCGCCACCGATCTGGTAGGTCGTGTTATCGGTGAGGTTCAGACCACCGGTCAGCGTGGTGATGCCGTCGTTGTAGATGGAACCACCGAGGACGGAGAAGCCCTCTGTGAGCTTTCCACCCTCAACGCTCATCGTGTTGCCGGGCCCCAGGTAGATCCCACCGCCGTAGGTGTTTTTCCACGCAAAGCGCGTGCGTGTGTTCTGGATCGTGCTATTGCGAATGGTGAGGTTGACACTCGAGGTTTCTCCCTTGCGTGTCGACACGCTGATTGCGCCACCATTTTCATCCGTGGTGAAGTTCTTGATACTGGTGTTTTCAATGAGAGCAGTTGCACTGGAACCGGTCTCGAATGCGATCGCACCGCCGTAGGTGGCCAGGGAGGGGCCGTTCCACCAGGAACCGTTACCGGTCAGTGTGGAATCGCGCAGGGTGAGAGAACCCGATCCCACGACATCAATGAAGCCGCCGGCAAAGATCAACTTGGTCGACTGGCCGACGGTGGAGAACGTGGAGTTGGTAATCGTCGTGTTGCTGTTCCCTGACAGGACGGCGCCGCCGGAGATACCCGTGCCGTCTCCCAGGTCATTCATGGTGAAGGTCGCGGAATCAATATTCGCCGTTGCCCCGCTCAGGTAGATTGCGCCACCGGTGTTAAAGCCCTTGCTGATATTGAACGTTGAGTTCTGATCAACGGTCAGGGTGCCACCGTTCTGGAAAATTGCGCCGCCCTGTCGCGTGCTGTTCTTTGTCCCACCGACAATGACGTTCCCGTCAAAAGAAGAGTGGTGGACGGTGAGCTTAGCCGGCCCGGTTGTCATGGCGATAGCACCGCCACCGCCTGCGCCACCGGTCTTGTTTCCCGTGAAAGTGCCGTCCGTAATGGTCACGATTGCCTGACCGCGACCCGCGATTGCGCCACCGTTGCCGGTCTTGGTTTCATCCGTCCGGCCGAAGGCTTGAGAGTTCTTCATTGTGACGCGGGTCAGGGTCAGCGAGGTGTCGCTGTTATCAGCGAACACCATGATGCCGCCACCGTCATTGAGGTCAGCGGTCGGCGCGTAGCCGTTGGTGACCGTTGCGTCTTCCATCGTCACGGTACTGCCGCTGACCATCCACAGGGTGCGCCATGCATCTGAGCCGTTGAGGGTGACGTTACGGAAGGAGATACGAGATCCCCCGGATGCGATGAGCATGCCCTTGGCGTCATCCCCGAGGACCCCACCACTGAGAGGGTTCGTTGAAGAAGCGGTGATGCTGTGTCCAGCTCCATCAATGTTCCCCTGGAAAGAAGCGGGAATGGTGATGGAAGACGAGACCGAGATATCGCTCCCGAGAGTAATGGTGCCCGTAGCCTGGGCAGGATCGTTGAGAGCGGCGCGGAGTTGAGCTTCTGTGGAAACGCTCGTATCAGCGAAAGCTAGGTGAGAGGCCAGGAGTGTGCCGAGCACAGCCACCGTGCCACCTATGGCAATTCCCTGAGTCCACCCGTGCGAGAAGGACAAACGCATATGAATTCTTCCTTGTGAGAAGGTATTTGGACGGAGATCAGACCATCAATTCTACCCGGGTATTGCTAGCAATACAATTAAATGAAAAGGATTTTCAGAGCTGAGAACACGGCAGTATGCGCGGGGCATCACGCATACTGTCCGCTCCTTTCGTTATGCTGAAACGTCGCACATCGCACACGCGATGTCGGTGATCCGCAGGCAATACGTTCTCACGCATTACCTGCGCTCTGGTTGACTCATACCCCGGCATGTGCCGCCATAACGAAGGGAAAGGGACATCGTGGATACCACCACAGCGCTGCCGATTCTCCCCGTCATCGTGGGAGGAGACTTCGGCGTCTACGCCATTGCGCGCTCTTTCCACCAGGCCTACGGCTGCCCCTCCCTCGTCCTGTCGCACTCGCCGGCGGTCGCTATTACGCGCTCGGCGTTCTGCCGCGTTCGCCCCATTCCCTCGCACGCCAGCGACGACCAACTGCTGAGTGCGCTCACGGAGGTCGCCCGGGAGAACCCGGAACACCGCCTCGTCCTCATGGCGAACTCCGATATTCACTCCGCGTTCATTGCCCGCCATATGGCTGCGCTCGCAGAACACTATGCCCTGCCCTTCCCCTCGCAGGACGTCATTGACCGGGTGACTGACAAGGCATCCTTCGCGCACCTGTGCGAAAGCTTGGACGTGCCGACCCCGCGTACCGTCGTCGTTCCCTTCTCTCACGAAGACGACGAGGCATGGCGCGCTCCCGCGATTCCCTTCGATTTCCCCGTGGTTGCGAAAACCGCTCTGGGAGATACCTACGATCACCTCGAATTTGAGGGAAAGAAGAAAATCTGGTTCATCGAGACTCCCGAAGAGCTCGATGCCCTGTGGGAGACCCTCCACGCAGCGGGATTCGTCGGGGACTTCCTCGTGCAAGAACTCATCCCCGGTGACAACACCCAGATGCGTTCCATCACCGCCTACGTGGACTCTCACGGCGAAGTGACCCTGATCGGTTCAGCGCGAGTCCTCCTCGAAGACCACGCGCCCACCATGATTGGCAACCCCGTTGCCATGATCACCGAGGCATTCCCTCAGCTGTGGGATGATGCGCGACGTATCCTCACAGCCAGCAACTACCGGGGATTCGCCAACTTTGACGTTAAAGTCGACCCCCGCGACGGGCGCGCAGTCTTCTTCGAAGTCAACCCGAGGATCGGTCGTAACAACTGGTACATGACCGCGGCCGGAGAAAACCCCATGGAAGCGATGGTGGACGATCTTCTTGCCGGAAAGCGGCGGATGCCTCGCGAAGTTACCCGCGAAATCCTCTACTCGATGGTTCCCGACGCACTGCTCATGCGCTACCTGCGCGACCCGAAGCTCGCCGCGCGAGTTCGCGGAATTATCCGTGATGGCAGGAGATTCGACCCGCTGGAATACTCGGCAGACAAAGACCTGCGACGCACACTGACGCTCAAACTTCAAAAGCTCAACCACTACCGTAAGTTCCGTCGCTACTATCCCGAAGCAAATGACCGCTCGTTCTGAGTGAGAGGCACCGAGATGACGCAAACACAGCTGAACGCCATCACCGCAGACGAGATGCGTATCGCCGCGGCCGGGGTCGTCCCCCTGCCCATCGAGCAGGCCGCCGTGTGGGAACGCTTCGAAGAATCCCAGGGGCACTCCCTGTGGGGGCGCTACGAGTGGTACGAGGGAACGAAACGTGTCGCGCTCATTGCGCTGTACCGATACAGTCTGCGAGGCGTGACCTATCTCTGGGCAAAACATGGGCCCGTGTGGTTGAAAGAGGCGACGCCCGCGCGCGAACGGGCTCTGCGCGATGACCTCCGCGTCGCTGTGCACGCTCAGGATCCCTCTGTCGCTTTCATTCGTCTGAACGCTACCTACGCTGATAGCGACCTGCGTGATCCTCTGCAGATCATCACCTACGACCGCACGGTCATCATCAAAACCTACGGGGGAGATGCGGAGAAAATCCTGGAGGATTTCACGAAGGAAGGGCGCCGGCAGATCCGTCGCTCGCTGAAAAACCTGCAGGGAACGGACGCGCAATTTTCCGATGAAACGGCGCGCGCCTGCGAGGACTTTTCCGAATACTACGAGGTTCTGTGCGAAACGGCGCAGCGCGATGGGTTCAGCCCGCATCCCGCGCAGGTCTACACCCAGATGCTGTCCTCCCTGGGAGCAGAACACGCCCGACTCTATGCGGCTCGCGTCGACGGGGAACTGGCCTGCTGGGATCTCGTGTTGATCAACGACGGCCATGCGGAGTGCTATTACGGGGCGACTACGGCGCGTTCTCGCACCCTGGGCATGATGCCCCTGCTCGATTACGAGGTGGCGCAGAAACTGGGAGTGGAACTGGCAGCGGATGCGGGGATCGATCTCATGGGGGCGCATTCTCCGCGAGTTCCGGAACTGTTCGGCGTGGGAAAGTACAAGCTGGCATTTGCCACCTCCTACACGGATGTGCCCGGGGGATGGGATCTTCCCCTGAAACCGCGCCTGTACGGTCTGCTGGCATTCCTCCTGCGCATCAAGCGATCCCTGAGCTCTCGATAAGGACGAGGCGGAGCCCGGGGTGTGTGTTCGCTTCCGGGTGGGTGCTTCACCCGTGAGAAGCCTCGGAGAAAACCCGGGGGAGCGCGCTAGGATAGACGGGTCAGAACTCGCTGATTTCTGAAAGACAGAATGTCATGCCCGGTATGCGTGCGGTCAGCGAGTACGGCGGTGCGCGAGCACCACAACATAAGGAGCACATCGGTGCCTGTAATTGACGTGACCATTGATGAAGTGGCAGTGCAGATCGAGGAAGGCACCACCGGTGTCGACTTCTATGCCCAACAGCGTGACGTTGTGGCAATGACTGTCAACGGAGCAGCTTGGGATCTTGACCGTCCCATCCCGGCCGGAGCAACCGTTGAAGCGATTACTCTGTCCTCCCCCGAAGGCCTGAATATTCTGCGCCACTCCTGCACACACGTCATGGCGCAGGCCGTCCAGGAAATCTACCCGGATGTCAACCTGGGGATCGGCCCCTTCATCACCGATGGCTTCTACTACGACTTCGGAAACATCGACTCCGTCACCCCCGAACTCATGCGCGACCTCGAAAAGCGCATGAAGCGCATCGTTAAAGAAGGCCAGACCTTCCGTCGCCGCGTCATCACCGAAGACGAGGCTCGCGTGGAGCTGGCCGACCAGCCCTACAAGCTGGAACTCGTCACCACCAAGGGTGGCGGAGCAGAAGAAGCTTCCGTGGAAGTGGGCGGCGGCGAACTCACCATGTACGACAACGTGCGTCGTGATGGAACTGTGGCCTGGAAGGATCTGTGCCGCGGCCCCCACCTGCCCAGCACTCGACTGATCGGTAACGGCTTTGCCCTGACCAAGTCCTCGTCTGCCTACTGGAAGGGCGACCAGGCCAACGATCCGCTCCAACGCATCTACGGCACCGCCTGGCCGACGAAGGACGATCTCGTGGCCTACCAGGAACGTATCAAGGAAGCGGAGCGCCGCGACCACCGCCGCCTGGGCACCGAGCTCGACCTCTTCAGCTTCCCGGAGGAACTGGGCGCGGGACTTCCCGTGTTCCACCCCAAGGGCGGCGTGCTCAAGCGCGTCATGGAGGACTACGTGCGCCAGGCGCACATCGACAATGGCTTCCTCTACGTGGGCACCCCCCACATTTCCAAGGAAGACCTGTTCCACACCTCCGGACACCTGCCGTACTACGCCGACGGCATGTTCCCCCCGATGGACGACGACGGGCAGCTCTACTACCTCAAGGCCATGAACTGCCCCATGCACAACCTCATTTTCCGCAGCCGCGGACGTTCCTACCGCGAACTGCCGCTGCGCCTCTTCGAGTTCGGTACCGTCTACCGCAACGAAAAGTCCGGTGTGCTCCAGGGACTGACCCGCGTGCGTTCCATCACCCAGGACGATTCGCACTCCTACGTCATGCCCGAACAGGCCGGGGACGAAATCAAGCACCTGCTGAACTTCATCCTTACCCTGTTACGCGACTTCGGTCTGGACGATTTCTACTTGGAACTGTCCACGCGCGACACCGACGGCAAGAAGAAGGACAAGTTCATCGGCACGGATGAGCAGTGGGAAGAAGCCACGCGCATCCTCCAGCAGTGCGCGGAAGAAACGGGTCTGACCACCGTTCCCGATCCGGGCGGCGCCGCCTTCTACGGCCCGAAGATCTCCATTCAGGCCAAGGACGCGATCGGACGTACCTGGCAGATGTCGACCATCCAGTACGACTTCAACCAGCCGCACCGCTTCGGCCTGGAATTCACCGCACCCGACGGTTCTCACCAGGAACCGGTGATGATTCACTCCGCAAAGTTCGGCTCTATTGAACGTTTCATCGGGGTGCTCACCGAGCACTATGCGGGCGCTTTCCCCGCATGGCTGTCGCCCGTCCAGGTGAAGCTGGTTCCCGTGGCCGAGGCCTTTGCCGACTACGTGGATGAGGTCGCCGCGAAGCTGCGTGCACGCGGTGTCCGCGTCGAGGTCGACCACTCCGATGATCGTTTCGGTAAGAAGATCCGTAACGCGGCCAAGCAGAAGGTTCCCTTCACCCTGATCGCGGGTGGCGAGGACGTTGAAGCGGGCGCTGTCTCTTTCCGTTTCCGTGACGGTTCGCAGGACAACGGAATCCCGGTTGACGAGGCAGTGGCGCGGATCGTGGCGCACATTGAGTCGCGCGAAAACGCAGATCCCACGCAGGCGGCCGAGGAGAACTGATGAACGAAGAGGACATGCTCCCCGTTGAAGATGCACGCGCCCTGGCGGGAGTTCCCGACGGTTTTGACCGCCTGTGGACTCCCTACCGGATGGCGTACATCAGCGGTGAAAAGAAACCGGCTGATGCTTCAGCGGGGGCATGTCCCTTCTGCGCAGCTCCCTCCCACAGCGACGATGAGGGACTGATCGTCTACCGCGGGGCAACCTGTTTTGTCCTGATGAATCTTTTCCCCTACAACTCGGGTCACCTTCTGGTGTGTCCCTACCGTCACGTCAGTGACTACACGGATCTGACGCGCGAAGAACGTGAGGAACTGGGGGATCTGACGGCGACGGCCATGCGAGTGACCCGCGAGGTGGCCGGCCCGCAGGGCTTCAACCTGGGAATGAACCAGGGGGAAGTTGCAGGTGCCGGGATTGCTGCCCACCTGCACCAGCACGTAGTTCCCCGCTGGGCAGGGGATGCTAATTTCTTCCCGATTATCGCGCGCACGAAAGCGGTTCCCGAACTTCTCGAGGACGCCCGTGCGCGTCTGGCAGCGGCCTGGCCGCAGGAGGCGTGAGAGATGCTCGGGAACCACGGTCGCTCTCTCACCCAAACGATTTTCACTCCCGTTGCACGCCTTCTGGCCGCTGCGCACGTCACCCCCAACACGGTGACGGTGGCGGGAACCCTGTGTGTGACTGTTGCCGCGATCGCGACCCTCCCGTGGGGCTACCTGTGGCAGGGGGGAGTCCTCTTGGGAGTTCTCCTGTTCTGCGACTCCCTCGACGGTGTCCTCGCACGCATGACGGGCATGGGCAGTACCTTCGGGGCTTTTCTTGATTCGACGATGGATCGCTTGGGGGACGGCGCGGTTTTTGGGTCGCTCCTGGCGTACGCCGTGTGGACGATGCCGGACTCGCATGCGCGTACCGCCGCGCTCATTGCGGGGATTGTGTCCATGGTTGCTGTCGGCACGGTTCCCTATGCGCGTGCCCGCGCCGAATCCGTGGGTGTGATTGCGAAAGTGGGGATTGCGGAGCGGACGGATCGTCTGATTGTTGCCCTGGTGGGTGCCGCACTGTTCGACTGGGGATTGAGCCCATGGTTCTTTGCCGGCGGACTCATCTGGGTGGCCTTCGCCTCGCTGGTGACGGTAGCGCAACGTGTACTTTTTACGGCTCGCGCCCTGCGGGACGCTTCTGTTGAGAAAGAAGACTGAGCGATGAAGGCTGCGGGCCACGCCCTGGTCTGGGCTTTCCGTATCCTGCCTCGCCTGCCTTTTTCGTGGGTTGCTTCGGCGGGGAAAGCCGCAGCCGACCTGATGACGCGTCACGGAGGCACCCCGGTACGCCAGCTCCGACGCAATCACGAGCGTCTGCTGGGACGTCCACTTGCTGCACAGGAGCTTCGAGATGCCGTGCGGTCACACGTTAACGGCTATGTCGAGCAGCTGACTTTTGGCGGGAATGCTCAGGAAAAACTCGCGGCGCGCGTTAGCGTTCCCGACTTCGACCGGCTCATGAAACTGGCGTCCGACGGACCGGTCATCATGGCTCTTCCGCACGCCGGAAGTTTTGATCGCGTGGGCGCGTGGGTGTGTGCACACGGAGCGCAGGTGCTCACCGTCGCAGAAAAACTCGACCCCCCGGAACTCTTCGATGCTTTTGTGCAGCTGCGCACCGGTATGGGAATGGAAATCCTGGGGGTAAGTCCCGGGGACAGTGTCTTCTCCACGCTGCTCGAACGGGGGAGAGGTCGCCGTCATCTGTTGATCCCCCTGCTGGCCGATCGTGATATTTCCGGTGCGGGTATCGAGGTGGATTTCGGAGGACACCGGGCGCTGGTAGCCGCCGGACCCGCGGCTCTTGCCCTACGACTCAACCGTCCGCTGGTCGTTGCCGTTGCTTCGCACGAGGACGAGGCGCAGTGCCCCCCAACCGTTCGCTTTGAGATCAGCGACGTGGTGAGCCTCGCCCCCGCGTCCGCGAGCGACGGACAGAAGGACACGGGCGCGCACGAGGAGAAAACCGCCTCGCAACGCGAGCGCAGCGACGTCGAAGAACTCACACAGCGCTGGGTCGATGCGATGATCCCCATGTTGTGCCCACATGTGCGAGACTGGCACATGATGCAACCGGTCTTTGTTGACGATCTCGACCCGAATCGCCTTGAACGTGCCCGAAAACGATACGAACGCGAACGCGGCGCCTCCCAGAGCTGAGACACCAACCCTCCCGGTTGCAACGCACAACCCGACGGACGTGAAGACGGATACACCACAGGGAATGGAGAAACGGATGCGAGTGGGAATCGTGAACCCCTACTCCTGGGATGTCCCCGGAGGCGTGCAATTCCACATCCGCGATTTTGCTCTGGAACTTCACGCGCGAGGACACGAAGTGTCTGTGCTCACCCCCTCGACCGCCTCGGATCTGCCCGACTGGATTGTGCCCGTCGGATCCTCCCTGCCCATTCCCTTCAACGGCTCTATCGCGCGTCTGTCCTTTACTCCGGCGGCAGCGGCACGTACCAGACGATGGCTGGAGGAGGGGAACTTCGACATCCTTCACGTCCATGAACCCGGTGTGCCGTCCATTTCGATGATGGCCTTGAAAGCCGCCACTATTCCCACGGTGGCCACCTTCCATGCGGCGCTGGATCGCTCCATTGCGCGAGCTGTCACCTCCGGGCCTTTGGATCCTCTCCTGGAAAAACTGGCGGCGCGTATCGCGGTCTCCGCGGAAGCGCGCCGCACCCTGGTCGAACATCACGGGGGAGATGCCCTCATCATTCCCAATGGCGTGGAAACGGGAGCTTTTCGCCGAGCGCAGCCCCTCCCACAGTGGGCAGCAACCCCGGAGCGTCCCGTCATCGTCTTCTTGGGACGTGTGGATGAGCCGCGGAAAGGCCTTCCCGTGTTCGCCCGGGCGATTCCCGATGTCCTCCAAGAAATTCCCGGTGCGCGTTTCCTCATCGCCGGTCGCGGACAGGCTCCGCATATCCGCCAGTCGCTGGAAGTGTATGGGGACTGCGTGGAATTCCTCGGGGAAATTACCGATGAAGAAAAAGCCTCACTCCTGGCGGGCGCCAGCATCTACGTCGCCCCGCAAACCGGTGGGGAATCTTTTGGAATCGTCCTGGTGGAAGCCATGGCCGCGGGCTGTGCGGTGGTTGCCTCGGATCTGGAAGCGTTCAGGGCAGTGCTGAACGGGGGAGAGGCTGGCGCCCTCTTCGCCAATGAAAACGCCGAAGATTTGGCGCACACCTTACTCAAGCTGCTGCGCGATCCGGATCGATTGACGGCGATTGCTCAGGCCGGTCGCGCGGCCAGCGCCCAGTACGACTGGGGAACGGTCACCGATCAAGTGTGCGCGGTGTACTCCACGGTACTGTCGGCCGTGAGCGGCCACAGCGATCGCACTCCCTTGGAACTTCTGAGGGGCGAAAGGACGCAGACGTGATCTCTCCTCTCGTATCTGCTCTCGCGATTGTTCTTTTGTGCGCACTCATCCTGGTGGTGCGCCTCAGCGTCGTGCTGGCTACCCGACTGGATCGTCTGCACTGGCGCATCCTGTCGACGCGTGACTCCCTGGATGTGCTTTTAGGCAGGAGAGCCTCCGAAGCGCGTGTCCTGGCTTCCGCCCCCTACTTTTCCGAGGACGAGGCAGAGCTGTTGCGTATGCGCGCGGAAGAAGCACTCGTGTACGAAACCTCCCCCCTCGCTGCAGATGGCCTCGATCGACGTGGCGAGGAACGCACCCAAAGCGAGAATCCGGAGGAGGTCGCGCAGCGCCTCGCCGTTGAAGGAACTCTGTCGCGCACCATCCGCACCCTGGTGACTGAGGAACGCAGGTCACACATCGGGGAAGATTCCCTGTGGGCGCAGAGGCTCGCAGCGCTGGATGAAACGTCCTACCGGGTGCAACTGGCACGATCGATGCACAACCTCTTCGTCACACAGACACGAAAACTTCG
Organism: uncultured Actinomyces sp.; assembly: GCA_963525415.1. Classification (GTDB taxonomy): domain Bacteria; phylum Actinomycetota; class Actinomycetes; order Actinomycetales; family Actinomycetaceae; genus Pauljensenia. Next base: position 153,560 of record CAURIY010000003.1, on the reverse strand, counting down.
CGAGAAAACCTGGGTGAAAGTTGCTCATCTCGCGGGATATGCACCGGTGCCAGCTCCCATCGATTTTGACGACGACACGCTGAAAGACGGACACGGGTATTAAACAATGCAGATAGGGATGACCTGGGGGCAGGCGGGTGATGCCAACCGCGAGACGCGGACTTTGAACCCTGAAAACCTCGGAGGACACGCCCCGACCTTCCCCTCGGATTTGCGTGACGAACACGCTCCCGCGGGGACTCCTCCGCAGAAGATTCGCGCCCTTCCTATCGTCGATATTCTCTTCGCCGCTCTGGGGATCGTTGGGGGAGCCATTCTCCTCATGATGTACGTCGCAACCGGGGGATGGATTTCCACTGTCACCATGGGAACCCTGGCTCTGTTCCCCCTACTTGCCGTCGTGGGACTGGTGCAGTACCTGGATCGTTGGGAACCGGAAACCCCGCTGATCAAAATCGTTATTTTCCTGTGGGGTGCGGGGGGCGCAGCCCTGAGCGCCATGATCGTCAACTCCGTGTTGGATGCGAGCCTTGCCGCCGTGACGGGGGACGCCGCTCAGGCGCAGGTGGTGACAGACCGCCATCAGCGTCGCGGAGCACTGACCTGGGCCGCGACGGGAGGTGCGGAATCACGCCGCGCAATGCGCCTGTTCCTCACAGATCTGGCGACCCTGGGACTGGAGTGGACAATCGTTGCTCGCACGGAAGACCGACAGCGCGAACGCAACGACCGTTTCCTACTGGAACGAGTGGGCGCCTCACGACGCACATTTATGGAATTGACCAGTCGAGCGCGTATGGCGGGAACGTATGGCGCTCGCTGACTGGCCTCGAAATGAGCAGGGAATTCCCCACCGCAAGGCCGCGCGCGTCCTGGTTGTCGACGGTCGTGGGCGCGTGCTCCTCGCGCGCGGGCACGACCGGCACAATCCCTCCCGCCACTGGTGGTTCACGATCGGCGGCGGAATTGAAGAGGGGGAGAGTCCGCGCGAGGCAGCCCTTCGTGAGCTGCGAGAAGAAACCGGGCTTCAGGTCACGCTGGAGGAACTGATCGGCCCGGTGTGCGAGCGTCGAGCGCTCTTTGATTTTGCTGAAGAAGACGCCTACCAGGATGAGCTGTTCTACTACGTGCGGACCGCGAACACGCAGACGACGGACAGTGGATGGACCCCCACTGAACGCGAAGTGGTGGACGAGCACCGATGGTGGGAATGGGACGACCTGTGTGCGGAGGCGCAGAATACCGAGGTCTTCCCGCGGGAGCTTGTGGATCTTCTCCCCTCGTGGAACGCGGGCTGGGATGGGCAGTGCGTTCTCATTGATGAACGAGGCGGAGCCTGAGTTTTTCCGTTTTCTTCCCCCGGGAAGATGAGGAGAAAGTGAATGGGGGAAGAGGCGTTTTCCTTGTTTCTCCGGTGAGTCCTGTGAACGAATGCTCAGCTGAGGACAGGTACTGAGAAGCCGTAGCCGATCCGCTGAGCCTGTGTGTACACGTGGCATAAGCTGCGCTTCTCGGAGTCCTCAATATAAATGCTGTGCCCCGGATGCGTGGGAACGCATCCGGGGCACAGCATTCAGACACTGCGGCATTCGGGGAAAACGAATGCCGGAGAGGCGCGTGCGTCAGCGAGTCACGACCGTGCCCTTGGGGACAACGGTGATTCCCGACTCCGTAACGGTGAAGCCGCGCTCGAGATCATGTTCCAGGTCAACACCGACAATTGCGCCTTCTTCCACCTGGACGTTCTTGTCCAAGATGGTCTTCGCAACGATTGCGTGGCGGCCGATACGGCAGCCGTTCATGACAACCGAGTCGGTGACCTGTGCCCACGAGTGCACGTAGGTTCCGGGGGACATGATCGAGTGGTAGACCTCGCCGCCAGAAATAATCGTTCCGGGGGAGACGAAGGAGTCCACCGCGTGTCCCATGCGGGAATGCTCATCTCCGTACACAAACTTTGCCGGCGGCAACGAACCGTCCAAAAGGGTCATTGTCGGCCAGTCCCGGTTGTAGAGGTTGAACACCGGGTGCACGCTGATGAGGTCCATATTGGCCTCGTAGTAGGCGTCCAGAGTACCGACATCGCGCCAGTAATCGCGGTCGCGGTCGGTGGAGCCCGGGACGTCATTGTCTTTGAAGTCGTAGAAGCCACACATGCCGCGTTCGACGAACCAGGGGATGATATTTCCGCCCATGTCGTGCTTCGACAGCGGGTCTTCCGCGTCCTCACGCAGCGCGGCAATCAGGTCTTCCGTGGTGAAAACGTAGTTTCCCATGGAGGCCAGGACGCTGGTGGGATCATCGGGCAGACCGTCGGCGTGCGGCGGCTTTTCCAAGAAACGACGGACAACCCCGTTCTCTCCTTCGATGACGCCCAGTGCGGGAGCCAAGTCGATGGGTTGACGGATGCCGGCGACCGTTGCCGGGAAGCCCGAATCGATGTGGTGCTGCACCATCTGGGAGAAATCCATGCGGTAGATGTTGTCCGCGCCGGTAATGACGATGTAGTCGGGCTTCTCATCGTCCACGATATTCAGTGACTGGTAGATCGCATCGGCGCTTCCCAAATACCAGTGGGGGCCGCGACGCTGCTGTGCGGGGACAGGAGCGATGAAGTTCCCCAGCAGGGGAGAGGTGTACCAGGTGCGGGTGACGTGGCGGTCCAGAGAGTGCGACTTATATTGCGTGAGGACAACGACCTTCATGTAGCCGGAGTTGACCATATTCGACAGTGAAAAATCGATCAGACGGTAGTGTCCGCCAAAAGGAACGGCCGGCTTTGCCCGATCCATCGTGAGTGGCATGAGACGTTTGCCTTCTCCGCCTGCGAGAACAATAGCGAGTACGTGATTCTTGCCCATAGCTCTAGATTACGGTGCCGATGTGAGTCTCGGGTGCTTTTGACCAGAAGTGGCGAGAACCATAAAACCTGATCTCCCATCCGCTAGGCTGTTGACGTTGACGTTGACACAAGGAGCGAGCAATGCGAATTGATCTACTCACCCGGGAATACCCGCCTTTTATCTACGGTGGAGCCGGTGTCCACGTGAATGAACTTGCACAGGTGCTGAGGACGCGTATCGACGATGTGCGTGTCCACGCCTTTGACGGGTCGCGTACTGACGCAGAAAAAGGCGTCACCGGCTACGCAGATCTGGCCGAACTTGCGGGAGCCAATGCCGCCCTGCGGACACTGGGTGTTGACCTGGAAATCGCGGCGGCAACCGAAGGTGCAGACCTGGTTCATTCCCACACCTGGTACGCGAACTTTGCTGGCCACCTGTCCTCCCTACTCAACGACATTCCGCACGTGGTGTCCGCTCATTCCCTGGAACCGCTGCGCCCCTGGAAAGCCGAGCAGTTGGGTGGGGGATACCGCATCTCCTCCTACGTGGAAAAGACCGCCTACGAGGCGGCTGCTGCGGTGATCGCGGTCTCTCACGGGATGCGCGAGGATATTATGCGCTGCTACCCGAATGTCGATCCCGACCGGATCCACGTCATTCACAACGGCATCGATATGAGCCAGTGGCGCCCCCCCGTGACGGAAGAGGAACGCGCCCACCAGGAAGCTGTCCTGGCACAGTGGGGGATTGACCCCACGCGCCGGTCCGTCGTATTTGTCGGCCGCATTACCCGCCAGAAGGGATTGCCGTACTTCCTGCGAGCCGCGCAGATGCTGCCCGAGGACGTTCAGGTGATCCTGTGCGCAGGTGCCCCCGACACTCCGGAGATCGCGGTAGAAGTCGACGCTCTGGTCGCTCAGCTGCGCGAAAGCCGCTCGGGAGTCGTTCTCATTTCCGAGATGCTTCCTCGCCCCGACCTCATTGCCGTTCTTGATTCCGCCACGGTTTTTGTCACGCCCTCCGTGTATGAACCGCTTGGAATCGTCAATCTGGAAGCCATGGCGATCGGCCTGCCTGTCGTGGGAACCGCAACGGGGGGAATCCCCGATGTCGTGGTCGATGGAGAAACCGGTTTCCTGGTTCCCATCGAGCAGCTCACGGACGGAACGGGAACCCCCCTGGATCCGCGTCGTTTTGAAGCGGATATGGCGCAGCGCCTCGTCGCTGTCCTGGACGATTCCGAGCGAGCGGCGCGCATGGGAGCCGCAGGCCAGCAACGTGCCCGTGACCTGTTCTCCTGGGACGCCATCGGGCAGGTTACCGCCGAGCTGTACCGCTCGCTGATCGCATAACACGCAGAAGACCCCTCGGCACGATACTCTGGGACTATGGACACAGTGATTGAGCTTCGTGACATTGCCCTTGACCGCTCGGGATACAGGATCCTCAGCGATATCCACTGGGCGACGGCACCCGACCAACACTGGGTCATCCTCGGAGCAAACGGCGCAGGGAAAACCTCGCTGGTCAGGGTCGCCACCGGTCGCCTCGCCCCCACCTCGGGGACGGCCACTCTCATGGGAGAAGATCTCAGCGAGGCCGATCCCGCGGAACTGGCCACGCGAATGTCCCTGGTGTCGCACTCCCTGACCTCGCGTCTGCGCCCCTCCATGAGCGTGCGCGACGTCGTGAGAACCGCCGCCTGGGGAATCTCCTCGTCCTTCACGGAAGAGTACGAGGACATGGATTCGCAGCGAGCCGATGACCTCCTGGTTCTCTTCGGTGTGGGAGATCTGGTTGACCGCCCCTTCTCCTCCCTGTCTGAAGGGGAACGCCAGCGCATTGCCCTGGCGCGCGGACTGATGTCTGACCCGGAAGTTCTGATCCTGGACGAACCCACCGCGGGACTCGATCTGGGCGCGCGTGAGCTGCTGATGCAGGCTCTCACGGAAATGATGTCGGGGCCGCGTGCCCCCCAGGCGATCGTGGTGACGCATCACCTGGAGGAGATCCCCGTGGGCATCACCCATGCTGCAATCATGAAAAATGGTACTCTCCTGGAACAGGGCGCCATCGGTGACGTCCTGACGGGAGTAATCCTGTCGGAAGCCTTCGAACTTCCCCTCAGCGTCGGATATGACAACGGCCGCTGGTGGACGCGAGGAATGACGCGCTGACGCTTCATTAACATACGGAAAGTGAGTCCTGACATGACGGCACTGTATTGGCTGATCGGGGCATTAATCCTGGGAATTATTGAAGTTCTCAGCGTGGACTTGATCTTCCTCATGTTCGCGGGCGCAGCCCTGCTTTCGGGTCTGGCGTCCTGGCTGGGACTGGGACTCACGTGGCAAATCGTGGTCTTCGTGGCTTCCTCGGGAGTTTTCCTGGCGCTCGTGCGTCCCTGGGCTCGTGCGCTCATCCACCGGAACACTCCGGATATTGCCACCAACGTTCAGGCAATTGAAGGAACCCCTGCCCGCGTGACCGAGCAGGTTACCGAAGAAGACGGACGTATCCTCCTCAACGGGGAGATCTGGAGCGCACGCTGCGCTCCCGGAACCACTCTTCCCGTGGGCGCACGCGTTCTCGTCGAAAGCATCGACGGTGCGATAGCGGTCGTTGTCGCGCGCCCCTAAGAGAGCTTCCCTCTCACTCATCTCGCACCACCCCGCAGGAGGGGCGAGCGAATCCGCCTCATAGTAGTGACAAGAAGGATCCACTCATGTTGAATCAACTGGCAAGTCTCGTGATACCGGGGCTTCTGATTCTTTTCGTTGTGTTCATCGTGGCACGCGCCGTCCAGGTTGTTCCGCAGTCGCGAGCACTGGTGATTGAACGCCTCGGAAAGTTCCATACGGTGATGTTTGCCGGGCTTCACCTGGTCATCCCCTTCCTTGATCGCATTGCCAGCCGCGTGGATCTGCGTGAACAGGTCACCAGCTTCCCGCCTCAGCCGGTTATTACCGCCGACAACGTCGTCGTCTCCATCGACTCCGTGATCTACTACCAGATCAACGATCCGATGCGAGCAACCTACGAGGTCGTCAACTACATTCAAGCGATAGAACAGCTGACGGTCACGACCCTGCGTAACGTCATCGGCTCCCTCGACCTGGAAGCAACGCTCACGAGCCGCGACTCCATCAACACCCAGCTGCGCGGAGTACTGGATGAAGCCACGGGACGCTGGGGTATCCGCGTCAACCGCGTGGAACTCAAGGCCATTGATCCGCCGCCCACGATCCAGCAGGCCATGGAGCAGCAGCTGCGCGCCGAACGCGATAAGCGCGCTGCGATCCTGACGGCCGAAGGTGTGCGCCAGTCCCAGATCCTCCAGGCTGAAGGTGAAAAGCAGGCGGCCATCCTGCGAGCCGAAGGCCAGGCACAGGCCGCGGTGACTCAGGCACAGGGTGAAGCAGAAGCCATCGCCAAGGTCTTCGAGTCGATCCATAACGGAAATCCGACGCCGGAACTGCTCAGCTACCAGTACCTGCAGATGCTCCCGCAGATCGCTCAGGGCAACGCCTCGAAGGTGTGGGTGGTTCCCACCGAACTGACTGCTGCTCTCAACGCTGTTTCCAAGGGATTCGGCGCAGCACAGTAACCTTTACGACACGCGCGCGGTGTGTGGGCTAGGCCCACACACCGCGCGGACATTGGAAAGAGACTCACGTGGATCACCAGCAAGAGCATGTCCTCCAGACGGTCGCCGAGGAAAACATCCGCTCGATTCGTCTGTGGTTTACCGACGTGGCCGGAGTCCTCAAATCCGTGGCCATCGACCCCGGTGACCTGGAAGAAGCCCTGACGCGCGGAATCGACTTCGACGGCTCCGCCATCGAAGGACTCACACGCATCTACGAGTCCGATATGCTGTTGCGCCCCGATGCCGCAACCTTCCAACGCCTGTCGTGGAACCGAGACGATGATGTTGTCGCCCGCATGTTCTGCGACGTTCTCACCCCCGACGGGGAACCTTCGCGCACAGACCCCCGAGGAGCTTTGGAACGCACCGTGGAGCGTGCGCGCGACCTGGGGCTGAGCGTGGTGATCAGCCCCGAAATCGAGTTCTACCTCCTGCGCCAGCCCCTGCGCCACGACCACCTGGAACCCGTCGACCAGGCGGGATACTTCGACCACGTCGCACGCGGATCCTCCGGTGACTTCCGCAAACAGGCCGTGCAAATGCTCGAAGACATGGGTATTTCCGTGGCCTCCTCCCACCACGAAGGCGGCCCGGGACAAAACGAAATCGATCTTCATCCCGTGGACGCGGTCACCGCAGCCGATAACATCATGACGGCGCGCACCCTCATCGAAGAGCTGGCTCTGCGCCACCAACTCGTGGCCACCTTCATGCCGAAGCCCTTCATCGAGCACCCCGGCTCAGGCATGCACACCCACATTTCCCTCTTTGAGGGGGAAGAAAATGCCCTCTACGACCCGGCGAAACAGTACCAACTGTCTACAACGGGACGGCACTTTATCGCGGGACTGCTGGCACACGCCTCGGAAATCAGCGCGGTAACCAACCAGCACGTGAACTCCTACAAACGCCTGTGGGGCGGGGGAGAAGCCCCCAACTACATCTGCTGGGGACACAACAATCAGTCAGCCCTCGTGCGCGTCCCCGTCTACACCCCGACCAAACGTCGCTCCGCACGCGTGGAATACCGCGGATGCGACCCGGCAATGAACCCCTACCTGGGATTCGCCGTTCTCCTGGCCGCCGGGCTCGATGGCATCGAACAGCGTCTGGAACTCATGCCGGAAGCAGAAGACAACGTCTGGGCACTGAGCGACCGCGAGCGCCAAATCATGGGGATCGACCACCTGCCGACCTCGCTCTCAGACGCCGTGCGCCACATGCGTTCCTCCGACCTGGTGGCGCAAACTCTGGGAGAAGAAGTCTTCGAACACGTGATCCGCAACAAAGTGAGCGAGTGGCACGCGTATCGTCAGCAGATCACTCCCCAGGAAATCGCTCAGTTCCTCAAGGTGAATGTGTGAGGCTCCTCGACGACCTGCGTGTTGCGGGAAGCCGCGAAGCCGATAGGACAGCGGAATTTCTCGCGTCCCTTCCCGCGCCCGCCGCAGTATGGGTTCCCCTGCTGGGACAGTGCGCCGATCCTGACCTGGCGGCTGTTCAGCTCGTGCGTCTCCACGAAAGTGCCCCTGATCTGCTGCCCGCGCTCCTGGCCGAGCTACCGGACTGCGGTGCAGCCGAACAAACGGAACGTGCGGGGGCGGGGGAGCATCCGGGGACACCCGCACCCTCCTTGTACGAAGCTTCGAGTGAGGGGAAAGAGGCGAGTGAAGCTGAGAAAACAACGAATCGCCTGCTTCGCCTCGTCTGTGTTCTCGGTGGGTCACGCTGGTGCGGAGACTACCTGATTGCCCACCCCACCAGCGTGGATGCCCTGTGGACGACCTACTCTCACCCCCGCGAGGAACTCCTCAACGCCGTGGGTGCTCACGAGGGGGTTGCCGCTCCATGGGCGCACCCCGATCACTTGCGCGCACGCTACCGCACACTCCTCCTGGCCATCGCTGCAGACGACCTCAACGCCGACGATTCCCTGAGTCTCTTCCCCCAGATCGCGGCGCGCCTCAGCGACTGCGCAGATGCCGCGGTCGAGGCCGCCCTCAGCATTGCTCGCAGAGACCATGACCCCGATCAGCGCATCACTTTCTGCGTGATCGCCATGGGGAAAACTGGGGCGCGCGAACTCAACTACATTTCCGATGTTGATGTTCTCTACGTGGCAGAAAGCCGCGATCCCGAGATGAGCGAACTCGATGTCATCGCCGTGGGAACGGCGCTGGCGACCTCCCTGAGTGCCGCGTGCTCCGCCACGGGAGGAAATGAGCGCCCGCTGTGGAATATCGATGCCAACCTTCGCCCCGAAGGACGCGATGGGTCGTTGGTGCGCACTCTCGCCTCCTACGAGGCCTACTGGAAGCGTTGGGCGCAAACCTGGGAATTCCAGGCTCTCATGAAAGCTCGCTGCTGCGCGGGAGATCGAGACCTAGGCCGGAGGTTCGACGAATGTGCGGCCTCCTACGTGTGGGAAGCGTCTGCGCGCGAAGGATTCGTGGAGAACGCCCGTTCCATGCGCATTCAGGTGGATCACAGCGTTCCACGCCACGAACGCGATCGCGAACTCAAACTGGGCAGCGGGGGACTGCGCGACGTTGAGTTCACGGTGCAGCTCCTCCAACTGGTGCACGGACGCCACGATTCCACGCTGCGCGAAGCCTCCACGCTCGATGCCCTCGATGCCCTGAGCGCCGGCGGATATATCGCCCGCAGTGACGCGGCGGAACTCGCACAGTGCTACGCCTTCCTGCGTACTTTGGAACACCGCGCACAGCTGACGCGCATGACACGCACCCATCTCCTCCCCGCGAAAGAAAACGATCTGCGGGCACTGGCGCGCTCCCTGCGTCGCCCCGAGCTCGCGGGTGTCCAGCAGCTCAGCGATGAACTGCGCTCACGGCGTCAGCGTGTCAAAGAGCTCCACGAGGCGATTTTCTACCGTCCCATTGTGGGCGCCACAGCCCGCCTGAGCGGTGACGACATTACCCTCAACAGGCAGGGAGCCGAAGCGCGACTGAGTGCCATCGGCTACCTCAACCCCCACGGAGCACTTACCCACATCGAAGCCCTGACCCGTGGGGTGAGTCGGCGCGCTACCATTCAAAAACACCTGCTCCCCGTCCTCATCTCCTGGTTCTCCCAGGGAGCTGACCCGGATATGGGGCTGCTCGGTTTCCGGAACCTGTCCGAAACGATCGGGGACTCGCACTGGTACCTCGCGCTTCTGCGAGATTCCGGCCAGGCCGCCCAGCGCCTGTGCCACATGCTGTCCAACTCCCGGTGGATTGCCGACCTCATCGAATACCACCCGGAAGCCGTGGCCTGGCTTGACCGGGGTGATCTTACCCAGATGCCCGACCCACAGCGCATCCTCACCCAAATGGTCTCTCTTGCTCAGCGCTGCGACGACGAGGCAAGTGCCGCCCAGCGCATTCGGACGGTCTACACTCGCGAAATGATCCGCGCGGTTCTCGGCGACATTGACCGCTCCATTGAGGCCGTGAACCCCGCGATCTCGACCCTCGCGGATCTGAGTCTCAAGGCGCTCTGCGCCACCTATGATCGCCTTGCGCCGCCGGAAGAGGCGGGCGGAACCTACGCGGTGATCGCAATGGGACGCTACGGGGGACAGGAAATGTCCTACGCCTCCGACTGCGATGTGATGAGCGTGTACCGGTGCGTGGACGACGCGGACTCCTCGGCATACGCCGAGCGCTTTATCGCACAGACCAGCGGGATGAAAAACCTCCTGTCCGCTCCCGCGCGTGCCCTGGGAATCAGCCTGGACTACGGTCTGCGTCCCGAAGGAAAAAACGGGGCGATCACCCGAAGCCTGGACTCCTACCGCGCCTACTACTCCCGCTGGAGTCACGTGTGGGAACGGCAAGCCCTCCTGCGTGCGTGTCCCGCCGCCGGTGATCCCGCCCTCCTCGACGACATGATGGAGTTGATCAACCGCGTGCGCTACGGGCAGGGGCTGAGCGAGGAGGACGCGCGCGAAATCCGCCTGCTGAAAGCACGCATGGAACACGAGCGCCTCCCGCGGAGCGTTGACCCGCATACCCACGTGAAGTTGGGGCGGGGAGGACTCAGTGACGTTGAGTGGTGCGTTCAGCTCCTCCAACTACGCCATGCCCACGAAGAGTCGTCCCTGCGCACTCCCTCCACGCCTCGCGCGCTCAGCGCCCTCGCGCAGTGCGGAATTCTCAGCCCCAGCGACGAGGTAACCTTGCGCGAATCCTGGGAGCTCGCCTCGCGAATCCGCGCGGGAAACGCCGTTGCCAGCGGACGCCTGTCAGGACGCCACCTCGACGTTCTTCCCTCTAATATCCACGAGCTTTCCCTGCTGGCACACCTGCTGGGAATGGGTGAAAATCCCCGTCACCTGCGTGAAGAATGGCTGCGTGTCTCACGTCGTGCACGCGACGTGATGGAACGTATTTTCTGGAACTGACGAGGGGACGGCGGACGCTAAACCCCATGTGCGGCTCGCGTAAAATAGGGGAAGAGCAGCAATATGCGAGGAAACGGGAGAGACATGAAGATCGTCTTGGTCAGGCACGGACAGACACGCTCCAATGTGAGCGGAGCGCTCGATGCCGCTCGCCCCGGACTTCCCCTGGACGAGGTGGGGCGTGAGCAGGCGCAGCGCCTGGCCGATCGCTGGGAAAACGAGGTGGCCGCTCCTCCTACCGTGGTTGCCGTTTCTCCCATTACTCGTACGCGCCAAACCGCTCAGCCTCTGTGCCAGATGTACGGGCGTGACCTCCTGGTGCGTCCCGGAATCCGCGAGATTCGTTCCGGAGACCTGGAAATGTCCCCGAGCGTGATCTCCATTAATCAGTACATCGGCACTTGCGGCCAGTGGATGAGCGGCAACCTGGACGCTCTCATGCCCGGTGGTGAAAACGGGCACGAGGTTCTGTCTCGCGTGTGCGCGGTCGTCGCAGAAGTGGCTCAGAAAGTGCGCGATAGTGAGCAGGGGGAGAACGGAGTGGGGGTGCTCGTCGCTCACGGTGCACTGATCCGAGTCGTTGCCCCCATGCTGTCCCCGCAGATCGCCGCCCACGTCGGCCCCCAACACTTTATGAGCAATACGGGAACGACCGTGTTGGAATGGCCTGAAGGACTCGTTGTGGCCTCTCCCGTGGATCTGCTGGGTGCTTTGCGTGGGCTCACGTGGAATGACACGCCCGTTGACGCGGTTGATCCGCGTGGAGGACACCCCCTGACGAGGCGGTGAACCGCGGGCAGTGCCCCCTCCCTTCGCTGGGGGGGATGCGGCGCGGGCATATCCGATGCGGGTGAACGCGGGGGAGTGGGACACGAGAGGCAGATGCCGGTCGCCCGGTGTTCTTTACCTGCTTCCGGCGTAGGGAAGAGAAGACGGCGCGCTGTCGAGCAAATGTCGAGAAACTAACGTTCGTGGGAGGCTTCCGGCGAGGCATCCGCATCTTCCGGTGTGAAATCCTCCACCCGGAAGGGGAAGCCTCGATCGCGCAGATAGTTGCGCAGAAAATCCAGGTGTCCCACGCAGGCCAGCCAGGTTTTACTCCGCCCCGTATGGAGGCGCGGATTGTGCCAAATTACGGCGTAATCTGCCGGAGCCGTGCACTCGCGCGCCGAACAAATTGCATTGCGAGGGCCTTGAGCTAAAGGCATAGGTGTCGTCCCCTTTCTTCCCCGAATGCGAGGGGAGCTCGCGTCCGTCCCCACCGCCCCAGAGCAGACGAATGGGGAAACTGCCTCTCAGCATTCCACACCAGAGGGGGAGACGCACCCCTGTGCCCCTTCCCAACGTGCGGAATTCCTCATCCTGTGCTGTGCCTCGTCAATGACACGGGGTGCGGGTTTTTTCCCCCAGGCGCTAGAATGCCAGGGTTAGTATTTCCACCCCCGCAAGAGGGAGCACTGATGTCGGGACACTCTAAGTGGGCCACCACCAAGCACAAGAAGGCAGCGATCGACGCCAAGCGCGGCAAGCTCTTCGCTCGCCTGATCAAGAATATTGAAGTTGCGGCACGCACCGGTGGCGGCGACCCCGCTGGTAATCCCACGCTCTACGACGCCATTCAGAAGGCGAAGAAGAACTCCGTTCCCGCAGACAACATCGATCGCGCCGTCAAGCGCGGCAGCGGTGCGGAAGCCGGTGGCGCCAACTACGAAACCATCATGTACGAAGGTTACGGCCCCAACGGCGTTGCATTCCTCGTAGAGTGTCTGACCGACAACCGTAACCGCGCGGCCTCGGACGTGCGCCTGGGCTTTAGCCGCAGCGGCGGCTCCCTGGCCGACCCCGGTTCGGTGGCCTACCTGTTCAGCCGCCGTGGAATCATCGAGGTTCCCGCCGCCGACGGAGTGGACGAAGACTCCATTATGGAAGCCGTCCTGGACGCCGGAGCTGAAGAAGTGACCGACATCGGTGAAGGCTTCGTGGTCGAATGTGAACCGACCGATCTGCTCAAGGTGCGTGAAGCCCTGCAGAGCGCCGGTATCGACTACGATTCCGCCGAAGTACAGTTCGTGGCATCGACCGAGGTCGACCTCGATCTGGAAGGCGTGCACAAGGTGCAGCGCCTCATCGACGCCCTGGACGATTCCGATGACGTCCAGAACGTCTACCACAACATGACTATGTCAGACGAAGTACGTGCAGCTTTTGAGGAAGAAGAGTGACGATGACCGCTGAAGAAACTCAGCCCGAGGTCGGCACCCTCCAGGTCAAGCAGGGAATGGCTCAGATGCTTAAGGGCGGTGTCATTATGGACGTCGTTACCCCCGAGCAGGCCAAGATTGCCGAAGACGCCGGAGCCGTGGCCGTTATGGCTCTGGAACGTGTCCCCGCCGATATCCGCGCGCAGGGAGGGGTGGCTCGCATGTCCGACCCCGACCTCATCGAGGGCATCATTAACGCCGTCTCCATCCCCGTGATGGCGAAGGCTCGTATCGGCCACTTCGTGGAAGCCCAGGTGCTCCAGTCCCTCGGTGTCGACTACATCGACGAATCCGAGGTTTTGACCCCGGCGGACTACGAACACCACATCGACAAGCGAGCATTCACCGTCCCCTTCGTCTGCGGCGCCACCAACCTGGGTGAAGCACTGCGGCGCATCAACGAAGGCGCTGCCATGATTCGTTCCAAGGGCGAAGCCGGAACGGGCGACGTCTCCAACGCGACCACGCACATGCGTCGCATCCGAGATGAAATTCGCGCCCTGACCTCCCTGCCGGAGGACGAACTCTACGTCGCAGCGAAGGAACTTCAGGCTCCCTACGAGCTGGTGTGCCAGGTGGCTCGCGAAGGCAAGCTCCCCGTGGTGCTCTTCACCGCGGGCGGTATCGCCACTCCCGCAGACGCCGCCATGATGATGCAGCTCGGCGCCGAAGGCGTGTTCGTGGGATCGGGTATCTTCAAGTCCGGTGACCCCGCCAAGCGCGCTGCCGCAATCGTCAAGGCCACGACCTTCTACGACGATCCCTCGGTGGTCGCCGAAGTTTCCCGCGGGCTGGGCGAGGCCATGGTCGGGATCAACGTCGACGATCTTCCCGTTGACCACCGTTTGGCGGAACGCGGATGGTGACCATCGGTGTTCTCGCCCTTCAGGGTGATGTCGCTGAGCACGTGCGGGCGCTGGAGGAATCCGGCGCCCGCGCCGCTCTCATCCGCCGTCCGGCAGAACTCGCAGCCGCTGACGCACTGGTGATCCCCGGTGGGGAATCGACGGTGATCTCCAAGCTGCTCATCGCGTACGACATGTTCGACCCGATTGCTCAGCGCCTCACTGAGGGAATGCCCGCATGGGGAACCTGTGCCGGCATGATCATGCTGGCCTCGCGCATTTTGGACGGCCGCGACGATCAGTGCTCTTTCGGTGCGCTCCACGCGGTGGTGCGCCGCAATGCCTTCGGACGCCAGGTGGATTCCTACGAGGAAAACCTCCGCATTCAGGGACTGGATGATCCCTTCCGCGCGGTCTTTATCCGCGCGCCGTGGGTGGAATCCGTCGGATCCGATGTTGAGGTGCTGGCGCGAGCGGGAAATGAAGAAGACGGTCCGATCGTTGCCATTCGACAGGGCAACGTGATGGCAACCTCCTTCCATCCGGAAATCGGTGGGGATCACCGCCTCCATACCTACTTCCATCAGATGGTGCTCCACGCCTGAGCGTGGGAAGAGACGAGGCCCCTCCTCCTCTCGCCCTTCCGCAACCTTGGCGAGGCGCGGGAGGAGAGCCCCATCTGAGGTATGGGGGGAGCGACACATACATGCGGAGGAAATGAACATGCGCGTCATGGGAATCGACCCGGGAATTACCCGCTGCGGCCTGGGAGTGGTCGACGTGGATCTGTCACGTCGCGCACGCCTAGTGCACGTGGAAGTCGCCCGTTCCTCCACGGACATCGCCACGCATTTTCGCCTGCGGACCATCGCTGACGCGATCGATCGAGTGATTGAAGAATTCCATCCGGAAGTCGTGGCCATCGAACAGGTCTTTGCCCAAGACAACCGGAAATCCGTGAGCACAACGATGCAGGTGATGGGAGCCGCCATGACCTGCGTGGGACGAGCCGGACTCCCCATGGCCGTTCACACCCCCTCCGAAGTGAAGTCTGCTGTCACCGGAAACGGCAACGCGGATAAACCCCAGGTGCAGCACATGATCCAGAGGATCCTGGGACTGGACGCCCCTCCGAAACCCGCAGACGCCGCCGACTCCCTCGCGATTGCGATCTGCCACGCCTGGAAGGGAACCGGTCTTCTAGGAGCGGGCGATGAAGGAGCGATCACGGTCTCCCTGTCCGGAAAAATGAAGACGCGCGGGCAGGTCACGGCGGCACAGCAGCTGTGGGCGCAGGCCGAAGCTGCGCAGCGCCGAACGGGAGCTGTCGACCCCAGGAGGAGACGAGGGTAGAATCGTACATATGTTCGCCTCTCTTCTTTCGATATCTCACTGGAGGAATAACTCGTGATTGCACAGGTGCAGGGCACCGTTGTCCAGGCGGGAATGAACGACATCGTCCTCATGGTGGGAGGAATCGGCTGGCGAATCCACGTGACCCCCGTACACGCCGGTGAGATGGCGCAGGGGAGTGAAGCCACGGTGTACACCTCCATGGTGGTGCGTGAAGACTCCATGACCCTGTACGGCTTCCGTAGCGACGACGAACGCGACATCTTTGAGCGCCTGACATCCGTGTCGGGGATTGGGCCGCGCATCGCCCTGGCAGCTCTGTCCGTCCTGACCCCGGACGACCTTCGTCGAGCTGTGTCAGACCAGGACACGAAAACTCTGTGCCTCATCCCCGGAGTGGGAAAGAAAGTTGCGCAGCGAATGGCGCTGGAACTTCAGGGCAAACTGGGACTTCCCGCAGCCCTTCCCGACCAGAGTGCGCCCGTGGCCTCGGGAGCAGCAGAAGAAGAAGTGCGCGCGGCGCTCCTCCAACTGGGCTGGAACGAGGCGGCCGCAGATCGCGCACTCGCCGAAGTGGGTGGACATGGCCTGGGAACATCCGATCTTCTGCGCGCAGCACTGGTGAACCTGGGAGGTAGCGGTGGCCGCTGATTTTTCCGATGGAGCGCACATCGTTGCCCCCGACGCGGGTGACCTGGAACGCGCGGCAGAAGCCGCGCTGCGTCCCAAACGACTTGCTGAATTCGTCGGTCAGCCCACGGTACGTGGGCAACTGCAGCTGGTGCTGGACGCGGCACGAGGCCGCGGTGCCTCCGCGGATCACGTGCTCCTTGCCGGCCCTCCCGGACTGGGAAAAACAACGCTCGCCATGATTATTGCGGCGGAAATGGGAACCTCACTGCGCCTGACATCCGGGCCTGCGATCCAGCACGCCGGTGACCTGGCCGCCATTTTGTCGGGACTGCAAGAAGGCGACATCCTCTTCATCGACGAAATTCACCGCCTGGCGCGCACCGCAGAAGAAATGCTCTACCTGGCGATGGAAGACTTCCGCGTTGACGTGGTGGTCGGGAAGGGACCCGGAGCAACCTCCATCCCCCTGACGCTGCCGCCGTTTACCGTCGTGGGAGCCACTACGCGATCGGGTCTGCTGCCCGCTCCTTTGCGCGACCGCTTCGGCTTTACCGCCCACTTGGAGTTCTACGCAACGGAAGAACTCGAACAGGTAGTGCGACGCTCCGCGGATCTTCTGGGCGCCCCCATCGATGCCCAGGCCGCACACGAAATCGCCTCCCGCTCTCGGGGAACTCCGCGTATCGCCAACCGTCTGCTGCGACGCGTCGTGGACTACGCGCAGGTTCACGGAGACGGAACCCTGACATACGAGGCAGCGCAGGCGGCTCTCGCCCTCTTCGAGGTCGACCGCAGCGGCCTAGATCGCCTGGATCGCGCAGTCCTCGAAGCCCTGTGCCTGCGTTTTGCCGGAGGCCCCGTCGGATTGACCACGCTTGCCGTCACCGTCGGTGAAGAAGCGGAAACCGTGGAAACCGTCTCAGAACCCTACCTCGTGCGTGAGGGATTCGTGATCCGCACCTCCCGCGGACGTGCCGCAACAGCGAAAACCTGGAAACACCTGGGGCTTACCCCTCCCGCGGAAGGCGCACTTTTTTCCTGAAACGCAGCTGCGCCTCGTCCATGAGGCGGAGGAACGACGCGAGGACAGCGGTGCGAAGGCGCTGAATGCGGGCGAAAAAGTTCGCTTTGTGAACGCCAATCTCGCATTCTTACCCCCGCTGGCACTAAACTGCTCCAGGGTGCCTATTGTGAGCATCCCTGTCTCTGACTAGAAAGAGGTAACTCGTGCAGCAGTTCATTTCGCAGTATGGCTTCATGATTGCGATGGCGCTTCTCCTGGTGCTGATGATGACCTTCTCGTCGCGCACACGCCGCAAGATGGCTGAGCAGCAGGCTGAGCGTGAACGTCAGCTCACTCAGAACCTCGTCCCCGGAGTGTGGGTAAAGACCGCCGTGGGATTCTGGGGACGCTTTGTCGACCAAGACGGCGACATCGTCATCCTCGAAACCTCCAACGGAACGGAAACCTACTGGGATCGCAGCATGATCCGCGAGGTGGCGGATCACCTTCCCTTCGCCTCCGAAGAAACCGAATCTTCCGACACCGACGGTGACACCGACGAAGACGAACCCATCCTCGGAATGGATCGTCCCTCCACCACGAACTGATCCCGAAACGCGGGACACGTAAGGCAGAAAGAACCGTGGCAACTACAAAGCGTCGCCCTGTGCGCGCACTCATTACGCTGATCGTTATCGCGCTGGTGGGCGCGGGAGCCCTGGTGATTGGCAAAGTCACCAACAAGGGCGCGAGCTACACGCCCGCACTCGCCCTGGATCTCCAAGGCGGAACCCAGCTCATCCTGACCCCGGTCTCCACCGAGGCCGGCGAACGCTCGGTAACCGAATCCGACATTACGGAAGCCATCAACATCATCCGTCAGCGTATTGACGCATCGGGTGTGTCCGAATCTGAGATCAGCTCCCTGGGCTCGTCCAACATCAGCGTGTCCATCCCGGGAACCCCCTCACAGGAAACCCTGGATCTCATTCGTTCCTCCTCGCAGATGAACTTCCGTCCCGTGCTGTCCATGACCTCGGCTGTGCGCGCCAAGCAGACGCCGACGGCAACGCCGTCCGCCGAGGCCACCCCGAGTGCGGAAGCACAGGCCGGGGAAAGCCAGCCGACCGAGAGTGCATCGCCCAGTGAAAGCACTGCAACGCCCGAGCAGACGGCATCTGCTGAGCCCAGCGCCAGCGCCTCTCCCGCTCTGCCGGAATACGTGCAGAACGTCCTCGGCCAGGAAGAAGCCACCCAGGCAGCCGACCTGGATAAGGACGGGAAGCTCTCCGATACTCCGGCAACCACTCCCACGAACGCATCTGACCTCGCGTGGGTGACCGAAAAGCTGCGCTACGAGCTGTACACCCTGGACTGCTCCGTTGCCGGACACCTCGAAGGCCCGGCCGATAAGCCCTACGTGGCCTGCGATTCCTCCGGACAGATCAAGTACGTCCTCGGCCCGGTGGACGTTCCCGGATCGGATCTCACCACCGCAACCGCCGGAATGATCCAGAACTCCAGCGGCCAGTCCACCGGTCAGTGGGGCGTGGATCTGAAGTTCAACTCTGCCGGAACCTCCGCTTTCGCGGCCTCCTCCGAGCGCCTGTACAACTTCCGCACCGACAAGGAAGGCTCGTCCTTCTACGGAACCCCCGACCGCAACCACTTCGCCGTGGTTTTGGACGGAAAGGTGATCACCGCTCCTTCGATGAACGCGGTCATCTCCAACGGCTCCGCTCAGATTTCCGGTAACTTCACCGCAAAGTCCGCAGCATCCCTGGCCAACCAGCTGAGCTTCGGCTCCCTCCCGCTGAACTTCGAAGTACAGTCGGAACAGCAGATTTCCGCCACCCTGGGTTCTGAACACCTCGAAAAGGGTATCTGGGCGGGTCTGATCGGTCTGCTCTTGGTCGTCCTCTACATGATCTGGCAGTACCGCGGTCTGTCAATTATTTCCGCCGGCTCCCTGGTGGTGGCCGGTGGTCTGACCTACCTGGTCATCACCCTCCTGTCCTGGATGGTCGGATACCGACTCTCCCTGGCGGGCATCGCCGGTCTGATCGTCTCCGTCGGCGTGACCGCGGACTCCTTCATCGTCTACTTCGAACGTATTCGCGACGAAGTGCGAGATGGCCGTCCGTTGACCGCCGCAGTGGAAGAAGGTTGGGATCGCGCCAAGCGCACGATCCTGGTCTCGGACGCCGTGAACCTTGTGGCCGCCGTGGTGCTATACGTGCTGGCTGTGGGCGGCGTGCAGGGCTTTGCCTTCACCCTGGGTATCACGACGATCGTCGACCTCGTGGTGATCTTCCTCTTCACGCACCCCATGATGGAACTCCTGATCCGCACCGAGTTCTTCGGGAACGGCCACAAGCTGTCCGGCCTGGATCCGGAGCACCTCGGTGCTCGCTCCGCCGTGACCTACGCGGGACGAGGCCGTGTGGTCGTCCGCTCGAACGAGCAGAAAGACCGCGGTGAGGAGGGCACGGAAGAACGTGTCCTCTCCCTGGCAGAACAGCGTCGCGCCGAGCGACTGGCCGCTCAGGAAGCCGCAGAAAACGACGCGCAGGATGTTCCCTCTCAGGAGGCGAGTGCAACAGATGAACAGCCTCGCGAGACGGAAGGAGGAAACGACTGATGATGAGTTTCGCTCAATGGGGTAACGCCCTCTATTCCGGTGAAAAGTCCTACGCGATCGTTCCGAAGCGCCGAGTATTCGTCAACCTGGCTCTGGGCGTCATGGCAGTCTGCTTCCTGCTCATGGCTGTATTCGGACTGAACCGCTCCTTTGAATTTACCGGTGGCTCGCAGTTCACCCTGACGGGAACGACCTCGACCTCCCAGCAGGCCGCCTACGACGCGGTCACGAAGACCGGAGCCGCCTCGGAAGTACGCGTGTCGTCGGTGGGTGTCGACGGTATTCGCGTCCAGACGGAATCCCTGAACTCCGAGCAGACCGCTCAGGTGCGCCAAGCGCTGGCTCAGGCCTACAGCGTGGATGCCGCTGACGTCCAGTCCTCGTCAATCGGTCCGTCCTGGGGTAAGGACGTGACGACGAAAGCCGCCCAGTCCCTGGTGATCTTCCTGGCTCTGGTGGCACTGCTGATGGCGATTTACTTCCGTTCGTGGACAATGTCCGCGGCCGCGATCTTCGCCCTCTTCCACGACATTGCCCTGACCGTCGGCTTCTTTGCCATTGTGCGCGTCGAAATCTCTCCGGCAACCGTGATCGGTTTCCTGACGATTCTCGGCTACTCGCTCTACGACACCGTCGTGGTGTTCGATAAGGTGCGCGAACTGACCAAGGACCTGAACGAACAGCGTCGCTACACCTACGCGGAACTGGTGAACCTCGCGGTTAACCAGACCATGGTGCGTTCGCTCAACACCTCCATCGTCGCCCTTCTGCCCGTCGGTTCGATTCTCCTCATCGGCTCCTTCCTGCTGGGAGCGGGAACACTGACGGATATTTCGCTGGCACTGTTCGTCGGCATGATCGTGGGAACCTACTCCTCGATCTTCATCGCCTCGCCGTTGCTGGTGATTCTGGAAGAACGCCGAGCTGTCACCCGCGAGCACAACGATCTCGTGGTGAAGGCACGCCTGAAGGCCGGACACGACGCCGACCACATTTCCGACGTGCGCGTGGCACCGGTTCAGGCCGGACACCGCCTCGCCAACACCGCACAGCCCAAGAGGAAGAAGCCTCGTCGATGACGCGTGAACTTGGAACTCCCATCGCCCAGTTGGTTCTGAACCATCTGAGCGAGGTGCAAGATTTCCCGGAAGAGGGTGTCCTTTTCCGCGACATTACGCCCCTTCTGGCCGATGGAGAAGCCTTCGGTGAACTCATTCGGCTCTTGGCTGCCCACTACCGCGGGAAAGTCGACGCCATCGCCGGACTGGAATCGCGAGGATTTATCCTGGCCGCTCCGCTGGCGACCGCGCTCGGCGTGGGCATGCTGACGATCCGCAAGGGAGGAAAACTTCCCGGACCGGTGATCGGTGTAGACTACGCCCTGGAATACGGCACCGCGCGCATGGAACTCAACCCCCAGATGGTGAAACCGGGGATGCGAGTCCTCGTGGTGGACGATGTTCTGGCAACGGGCGGAACCGCCGCAGCCTCCATCCAGCTTCTCGAAAATTGCGGCGCTCAGGTTGAAGCCGTCGCAGTTTTGCTGGAGCTGAGCGGTCTGGGAGGACGAGCCAAACTCGGGGACTCCGTGACCGTTGAGAGCGCGGTGGTTTTTGACTGACCCCTCTCGCTCAGCACACACGCAAAAAATTTGTATGATGAGCGTGTGAGCGAACATACTGACGATGCGACCCGGCCACCTGTGGCCGGGTCGCGCGTGCGTTCTGGGCTCCTCTGGTTCGGCGCACGCTCCAAAGCGACAATTCCCGAAATTGAACCGCTGGTGCGTGCTCTTCGAGCAAATCACCCGAAAGCCGATGTCACGCTCATCGAACGCGCCTATGCGACGGCAGAGCGCTACCATCGCGGACAGATGCGCAAATCGGGCGAACCCTACATCACCCACCCGGTTGCAGTAGCTACGATCCTCGCAGAAATCGGCATGACCAGCCCGACCCTGGCCGCGGCTCTTCTGCACGACACTGTCGAAGATACCGACTACACGGTCGAAGAACTCACCGCGGAATTCGGCCCGGGAATCGCTCAACTGGTCGACGGAGTAACCAAACTCGACAAGATTCGCTACGGCGAGAACGCGCAGTCCGAAACCCTGCGCAAAATGATCGTGGCCATGAGCCGCGATATTCGCGTCCTCCTGATTAAACTGGCCGACCGCCTTCACAACGCGCGAACCTGGCGTTTTGTCCCGGTGGAATCCGCTCGGAAAAAGGCGCGCGAAACCCTTGAAATCTACGCGCCCCTGGCACACCGCCTGGGCATGAACATGATCAAGTGGGAACTGGAAGAGCTCTCCTTTAAAGTGCTCTACCCCGAGATCTACGACGAAATCGACCACCTGGTTGCCGAACGTGCCCCCCAGCGCGAGTCCTACCTGCGCGACGTCATTGCACAGATCGAAGAAGACCTGCGTCGTTCCGGAACTCCGGGAACTGTGACCGGACGACCGAAAAACCACTATTCGATCTACCAAAAAATGATCGTCCGGGGCAAAGCCTTCGACGAAATTTTCGACCTCGTAGCTGTCCGTGTCCTGGTGGAAACCGTGCGCGACTGCTACGCGGTGCTCGGTGCTTTGCACGGCCACTGGAACCCGATTCCCGGCCGCTTCAAAGACTATATTGCGATGCCGAAGTTCAACTTCTACCAGTCGCTCCACACGACGGTGATTGGGCCGGGAGGCAAACCCGTTGAGGTGCAGATCCGCACCTACGAAATGCACGAACACGCCGAGCACGGGGTCGCCGCCCACTGGAAGTACAAGCAGAACCCCAACGCCACCGCGGCAGAAAACGACCGTATGAGCGCGGACGAGCAGATGAATTGGCTGCGTGCGCTCATTGAAATGGAACGAGAAACCGGAGATCCGGAAGAATTCCTCGATTCGCTGCGCTACGAGATCGCCGGTGATGAGGTCTACGTTTTTACCCCCAAGGGGGAAGTGGTGGTTCTCCCCAGCGGCGCCACCCCCGTCGATTTCGCCTACGCGGTTCACACCGAAGTCGGTCACCGCACGGTGGGAGCGAAAGTCAACGGGCGCCTCGTCGCTCTGGAAACCCCCCTGGAATCCGGGCAAACCGTCGAGGTCGTCACCTCGAAATCCGATAAGGCCGCCCCTTCGCGCGACTGGATGAACTTTGTCGCCTCCCCTCGGGCAAAATCGAAGATCAAAGCCTGGTTCTCCAAAGAACGGCGCGAAGAAGCCGTCGAGGCCGGAAAAGAACATATTGCGCGCGCAATGCGCAAGCAGAATCTTCCTCTGCAGCGTCTGATGAGCCACGAATCTGTCCTGTCGGTGGCCACGGCTTTGGGCTACCCGGACATTTCGAGCATGTACGCCGCGGTCGGGGAAAACCACATTTCGGCGCAAAACGTCGTGCAGAAACTGGTCGATAACCTCGGCGGGGGAGACGGCACCGAAGAGACCCTCTCCGAAGGGATCACCCCGGGCAGCAATATGCCGCGCAGCACCTCGCCTCAGGGAAGCGGCGTTGCCGTTGCCGGAATGAACGCCAATGAAGTGTGGGTGAAACTGGCGCGGTGCTGTACTCCGGTTCCCGGGGATGAGATCGTCGGTTTCATTACGCGAGGCCAGGGGGTTTCCGTCCACCAGAGCAGCTGTCCGAATGCGTCTCGTCTGGGTGGCCTGCACCCGGAGCGTTTTGTGGAAGTGTCGTGGAGCGGGGGACAGACCGACGTTCAGTATTTGGTGCAGATTGCGACGCGCGCCCTGGATCGTCCCGGACTGCTGTCGGATCTGACGAAGGTCATGTCGGACTACCGCGTGAATATTCTGTCGGCCTCGATGACCGCCTCGCGCGATCAGATTTCGACGGCGCGCTTCAGCTTTGAGCTGGCGGATATGAGCCACCTCCACGCGGTTCTTGCCGCGCTGCGACGCGTTGATGGAGTCTTTGAAGCCGTTCGTGTGACGGGTGCGGGAACTTCGGGGAACGCCTGAGCTACTCGGGAAGAGTGGCGAGGCGACCGCTTCCGTGCGCCGCTACCCGCGGTGTGTGCGTGAGAAGTTGAGAGAGCGCATACGAGGCGGAGAAAAGATGCCGTGACGATCCGTTCACGCGAAAGTGGCGGGGTGCCTCGTCGCCGGGGGAGAAGGTGCACAATCTCACGGAGAGAACTTTTTGGCTAATTCGCCCCCTGTTCCTCTAGGATGGGAGATGTGCCACACTGCGGCATGCAGGTGTACGCCAGTACACATCCGCGCCGGACGCCCACGCGTCCTCGTTAACGAAGGAACATCGTGACCACTTCGCTCGATCCTCAGAATGAACAGCCCCAGGCCACCGACGCCCCGGAAACTGTGACCCCGACCCGTCAGCCCAATGAAGAGCTCACCATCGACTTCGGGCGTATCGACACAGAGGGGAACGTCTGGGTGAAAGACGGCGAAAATGAGCGCCTCATCGGCGGTTTCCCCGAAGGTCTCCCGGACGATCCCTTCGCCCTGTACACCCGTCGTTTTGCCGACCTGGAAGCCACGATCAAGCTCTTCGAAGATCGCCTGGCAACCCTGGCGGCAAAGGAAATCGATCAGACCCTCGCCACCATTCGCGAGGCTGTGGCTGAGCCGTCGGCAATCGGTGACCTCGCCGCTCTGCGTGAGCGCGTCGAAAAGGTCGCTGTCCGCGCAGAGGAACGCAAGGAAGCTGCGCGTGAAGAACGCCGCGTGGCGCGCGAAGCTGCACTCGCCGAACGCACCTCGCTCGTAGAGCGCGCTGAAGCCGTGATCGCGGGAGAATCTGAGTCCATCCACTGGAAACAGTCCGGACAGCTCCTGCGTGATCTGCTGGACGAATGGAAGAACCTGCAGCGTCGCGGTCCGCGCCTGGAAAAGGCTGTGGAAGACGAGCTGTGGAAGCGTTTCTCCGCTGCTCGCACCCAGTTTGATCGTCGCCGCCGTCAGTTCTTCTCTGCGCTGGATCAGCAGCAGACCGAAGCCAAGCGCATCAAGGAAAAGCTCATCGAACAGGCCGAGGCTCTGCAGTCTTCGACCGACTGGGGCGCAACCTCTGCGGCCTACCGTGATCTGATGGATCAGTGGAAGCGTGCCCCGCGCGCCTCCCGTAAGGAAGACGACTCCCTGTGGACGCGTTTCCGCGCCGCTCAGCAGGTCTTCTTCGATGCGCGCCGCGAAAAGGATCTGGCGACCGATACGGAATACCGCGCCAACCTGGAAGCGAAGGAAGCACTGCTGGTCGAAGCCGAGGCTCTGCTGCCCATCACGGATCTGGAAAAGACAAAGGCCGCTCTGCGTACCCTTCAGGATCGCTGGGATGAGATCGGCCGCGTTCCCGCCGAGGATCACCGTCGTATCGACGGACGCATGCGCGCGGTGGAAGACGCAGTGCGTCAGGCAGAAGAACGCGAATGGCAGCGTACGAACCCCGAGACTCGTGCGCGTGCCGCCGGCATGCTGGGACAGCTCGAGGATCAGATCGCGCAGCTGGAAGCCGACCTCGCAGCTGCTGAGGCCGCCGGACAGGACAAGCGCGTGGCCGAGTTGAAAGACGCTCTGACCACGAAGAAGGCATGGCTGGAGCAGATCCAGAGCTCCATGGCCTGACATGCGTATTCACGTCATCACGACGCCCTACTACGGGGCGAACTGTGTGGTGCTCGTTCCCGAGGGCGGACGCGAGGCGCTGGTGGTGGATCCCTCTGCTGGGGTTCGCGATCAGATTCGCGCCGCCCTCGCGGCTGAGCAGGCTCATGTCGGAGCTGTCCTGGCGACGCATGGGCACCCGGATCATGTCTGGGACTGTGCGGAAGTCGCCTCGTGGACGGAAGACGGCCATGAAGTCCCCGTGTGGATTCCCGGTCCGGACGCTTACCGAATGGACAACCCGCAGGAATACATCCCCATGTCTCCTGCGGGGATGGAACTGGATGCGTGGCGTCGCCCCAGTGATCTGCGTGAATGCCCCGCAGATTCCATGGAATACGTTCCCAACGTGTGGCTGCGCATGGTTCCCGCTCCCGGACACACCGAAGGATCCGCGGTTTTCCTGGGACACTGTGATATCCAGGTGGTGCTCAACGGCGTAGAAGCGCTGGATTCCGGGATGCCGGTTCCGTGGGCGTTGAGCGCGGATGTCATTTTCTCCGGCTCTGTCGGGCGCACCGACCTGCCCGGGGGAGATGAGATTCAGATGCGTCACACGTTGCGGACACTGACGAATGTTCTCGATCCCGCGACGATTCTTTTCCCGGGACACGGACCTGCGACAACGCTCCAAACGGAAATCGATTCCAACCCGTATATCGCCCGCGCGCGGACGCTGGGCTGACGACGCATCCGCCTCGCCAGAATGCGCGAGGAACACACCAGCTGCCTCTGTGGGGGAGCCTCCGCAGAGGCAGGCTGCGTCTCGTGGGGAATTCGTGAAAGAATAGCCCCATGGCACGTACTTCACTTTCTGGATTCCCCGAATGGCTGCCCGAAGGGCGTATCGTCGAGCAGGCGGTTCTTGACCATCTGCGTCGCGTCTTTGAACTTCACGGTTTCGCGGGGATCGAGACCCGCGCCGTTGAAACCCTGGAGCAGCTGGAAGCCAAGGGCGAAACCTCGAAAGAAATCTACGTGCTGGATCGTCTGCAGGCGCTGAAAGACGCGGATCGTCGTTCCTCGAAGGAACGCCAGATGGGTCTGCACTTTGACCTGACAGTTCCCTTTGCTCGCTACGTCATTGAGAACGCCAACGAACTGGACTTCCCCTTCAAGCGCTACCAGATTCAGAAGGTCTGGCGCGGGGAACGCCCCCAGGACGGTCGTTTCCGCGAGTTCACTCAGGCGGATATCGACGTCGTGGGTCAGGGAGAGCTGCCTTTCCACTTTGAGGTGGATCTGCCCCTGGTGATGGCAGAAGCCCTGTCGTCGCTGCCGATTCCCCCCGTCCAGGTGCTGGTTAATAACCGCAAGGTCGTTCAGGGTGTGTGCGAGGCTCTTGGAGTGAGCGACGTGGAAGCTGCGCTGCGCGGCTTGGATAAGCTCGACAAGATCGGTCCGGACGGGGTGCGTGAGGAACTCGAGAGCGCTGGAATCACCGCGGAACAGTCGCAGGCTCTGCTGTCGATGGCTCAGATCCGTTCGACCTCGCCCGCTCAGATCCGCGAGGGTATCGAGGCTCTGGGCGTGTCCAGCGAGATCCTGAGCGAGGGACTGGATGAGCTGTGCGCCCTGCTGGAAGCCGCGGAACAGCGCCTTCCCGGTGTTGTGGTCGCCGACCTGAAGATCGCTCGTGGCCTGGACTACTACACGGGTTCCGTGTACGAAACCGTGGTCGAGGGGCACGAAGACCTCGGCTCGATCTGCTCCGGCGGCCGCTACGATTCACTTGCCAAGGACGGGAAGCGCACCTACCCGGGTGTGGGGTTGTCTATTGGCGTGTCCCGCCTGGTGTCGCGCATGCTGTCGGCTCCCATGGTGGAGGCGTCGCGTAAGGTTCCGACCGCTGTGGTGATTGCCGTCATTGACGAGGCGGATCGTGGGCGCAGTGACGCGATCGCGACGATTTTGCGTCGCCGGGGAATTGCGACCGATGTGGCTCCCAGCGCCGCAAAGTTCGGGAAGCAGATTAAGTTTGCCGACAAGCGGGGGATCCCCTTCGTCTGGTTCCCGGGAGCTGACGGGGAAGCGGACACGGTGAAGGACATCCGCACGGGCGAACAAACCCAGGCCGATGCCTACACGTGGATGCCCGCGGAGGAAGATTTGCATCCGCAGGTTCGCTCGCTGAGCGAGGTTTTGGACTGAGACGAGGTCACTTCGACCTCTTCTCAACGTATGGGGGGGCTGTGCCGGGGGGGGGCACAGCCCCCCCACTATTTCCGTCTTGGTGGGAAATACGATGGTGTGGTGGGCGATGTCACCGCCCCCACCATCCGGTCTCTGCATCGCAAGCTGGTAGCCTGGGAGGGCGATGAGGCGCAGCCCCCTGTGATGGTGACCGGGCACGCCCCGGTAGTGTTGTGATGGTATGAGGCCGCGCCGAAGGCTGACGAAACAGCCCGGCCCGCTTCATGAGGGCTTCGATATTTCCTTCTATTCCCTAAGGAATACTGTGCCTGACCTGCCCGAATTTTCCCCTTCCGACGCCGATATGCGCGACGAGGCCACCGCCTCGTCCCTCACGGAAGACGAACGTGACCTTTACCTCGCCGACGAATACGACGCGGAACTCGACGCTGCAGACGAGGCGGAAGACGGCGTGACCTTTGCCGACCTCGGTCTGCCGGACGATATCCTCGCCGCGATTACGGACATGGGTTTTGTGACGCCCACGCCGATTCAAGCCGAAGCCATCCCCGCCCTCCTCGACCTGCGCGACGTGGTGGGAATTGCCCAGACGGGAACGGGGAAGACCGCCGCTTTCGGTCTGCCGCTCCTCGCGCTGATGGATGTCGACGAAAAGGACGTCCAGGCGCTGGTGCTCGCGCCCACACGTGAACTGGCGATGCAGTCCGCCCAGGCCATCACCGATTTTGCCGCGCGCACAAAGAACCTTGACGTGGTTCCCGTCTACGGAGGTTCCCCCTACGGACCGCAGATCAGTGCCCTGAAACGAGGTGCCCAGGTCGTCGTTGGTACCCCGGGTCGTGTCATCGACCTAATCGAGAAGGGTGCTCTGGATCTGAGCAACGTGCGGATGCTGGTCTTGGACGAGGCCGACGAAATGCTGCGCATGGGGTTTGCGGAGGACGTGGAGACCATTACGGCTTCTGCACCCGAGGATCGTCTGACGGCGCTTTTCTCTGCCACGATGCCCGCTGCGATTGAAAAGATCGCCGCTACTCACCTGAACAATCCTCTGAAAATCGCTGTTTCCGAGGAATCCTCGACGGTGGATACCATTCACCAGACCTACGCGGTGGTGCCCTACAAACACAAGATCGGTGCCCTGTCTCGCGTGCTGGCCACGCGTGCACAGCATCAGGCTTCCGAGGACAGCGATGCCGCCATCGTGTTCGTGCGCACCCGCATGGACGTGGAAGAGATTTCGCTGGAACTGTCCGGACGTGGATTCCGCGCCGCGGGAATTTCCGGTGACGTCGCGCAGACGGAACGTGAACGCATGGTGGAACGCCTGCGCAGCGGTGCCCTGGATGTCCTGGTGGCCACAGACGTCGCGGCTCGTGGCCTCGACGTGGAACGCATCGGCCTCGTGGTGAATTTCGATGTTCCTCGGGAGCCGGAAGCCTACGTGCACCGCATTGGGCGAACGGGGCGTGCGGGACGTGAAGGCCGCTCGCTCACCTTCTTTACGCCGCGGGAACACGCGCGTCTGCGTCGCATTGAGAAGCTGACCGGCACACCGATGGAAGAGATTCAGATTCCTTCACCCGCGGCCGTCTCTCAGTTCCGCGCGAGTCGCGTTTTGAATGCCATCGGGGAACGTATTTCCAAGGGGCGTTTGGATCTGTACTACGAGCTCCTCAACGAGGTGCATGACACGACGGATCTGGATCTGTCGGATATCGCGGCTGCTTTGCTCGCCCAGGCCGTGGGAGATGACGGCCCCAAGCCGTGGAATGAGAAGGATCGTCGCGGTAAGGGCAAGATCCGTCGCGAAGAAGAACTCGACGAGTCCGGTGAGTTCGTGGGAGCTTCTTTCGAAGGGGGACGTCTGCAGGAACACGGTGCGAAGAGCGGAAAGGATTCTGCTCGCCGTCGCCCGGCACGGACGGGAACTGGCAGGCGCTACCGCATTGAGGTCGGTAAGAAGGATCGTGTGAAGCCCGGTGCCATTGTGGGTGCGATTACGGGTGAGGGCGGCCTGAACGGCTCGGATATCGGTCATATCGATATCTACCCGACGTTCTCCCTGGTGGAGATCCACACGGATATTTCTCCCTCGGCTATGGGGCGTATTGCGAAGGCTCACGTGTCGGGTCGTGCTCTGCGGATCCGCGAAGATCAGGGCCCCGATGCCCGCTCGGGTGCGGGTGTGGAGCGGGAGTCTCGGCGTGAGCGTCCTGCGCACGCGTCTCGTTCCTCGCAGCAGGATCGTTTCTCTCGTGAGGATCGTTCCACCTTGGGACGAGGCGGAGCGGCGAAGCGCGGGGATCGTGAGCAATCGGATCGTTCCTTTGATCGTCGTTCCCGCGAGGGGCGCGGTCAGCGTTCGTCCTACGCGGCTGGGCGCGGCGAGGGACGTGAACACGGTCGTAAACATTTCCATTCGGATCGTCCGCACAAGGGGATGCGTCGCGGGCGATAGGGGCGCTGATCATAGGGGAGTGGGCGTGAGCCGCTTTCCGGAGAGGAAGTTGTGACGAAAGTTCCCGCGTGGGTGTGGGCGGTTGTGGCGATCGTGTCGGTGCAGATCAGTTCTGTGCTGTCACTTCCGTTGATTGAGCAGATCGGGTCGGCGGGAACGGCGTGGCTACGTTTGAGTGCGGGGGCACTCATCCTGCTGGTGGCGGTTCGCCCGCGCCTGTGGGAGCTGTCGCGGCGTGATCTTCCGCTGCTCGCCCTGCTGGGGTGTGCGACGGGTCTGATGACGACCGCCTTCCTCGCGGCGATCAGTTCGATTCCTCTGGGAACGGCTGTGGCGATTGAGTTTTTGGGGCCGCTGACGGTTGCATCGGTGAGTGCGGCTCGTCGTCACCCGCTGATGCTGGCGATTCCCGTGGTGGCGCTGGCGGGCGTTGCGCTCATGACGGAACCGTGGGCGGGGACGATTTCTGGACGGGGTGTCCTGTGGGCTTTGATGGCCGCCGTTGGGTGGGGATCGTACATCGTGTTCACCCAGAAGGTGGGGGATCGTTTTTCCGGGCTTACCGGGCTGTCGATGACCCTGCCGATTGCGGCGCTTGTGGCCGCGCCTTTCGGTATTCCTCAGGTGGTGGGGCACATGTCGTGGCAGGTGATCCTCGTGGGGATCGGTGTTGCCCTGCTGTCACCCGTGGCTGCGTACGGCTTGGAAATGCTGGCGTTGCGCACGATGAATCACCATGCGTTCGGGACGCTGATGGCCGTGGAACCCGCTGTGGGGCTTGCCGCGGGATGGTTGTGTGTTGCTCAACAGCCCGGGGTGTTCCAGCTGGTGGGGATGAGCCTGGTGCTGGTTGCCAGTGTTCTCGCGCAGAGCGATAGTTCCCGCGAGTAATACGGGTGGCGCCTCCCGCACAGGATTGGCTTGTGCGTGCGAGATGCCCTACGGTGCGTTTCCCCCCGAAATTCCGGGTGACAGAATCGTCTCGCTTACGCGTTGCTCTGTGGAGGGGCACTCTGTGGGGTACGAGAAAACTCTATGAGCGGGGACGAACGTGTACTGCGGTGACCAGAGTGCACAGGCATGCGCCGATAGCGACCGCACACGCCGGAAGATACAGCAGCGCCCCCTGCGCACCCGTGAGCGACCACAGAGCCATCGCCAGCGACACGATGGCCAATTCCACGGCGGATCCACCGGAATCGGCGACCTGAAGCCACGATGAGGCGCGCCCGTGCTTAGCGGGATCGACCTGCCCCAGGGTGAGATCCGAGATCGTTGCGTGAGCAAGCCCCATGCCCGTTCCCGCAACACTCCAGGCGATGAGAACAGCCCAAATGGGAACCCCGGGAATGAGCAGAGCCAGCAGCGGACAGATCCCCAGTGTCAGCATGAGGCCGCCCACCAGAGGTAGACGAAGACGACGTTCCTGCGAATAGATTCTGGCCTGAGCCGTGGATCCGACAGCCCAGGAGATGGTTGCGACGGTTACCGCCAACGATGCGTGATTCGCATTCCACCCGTGCACGCGCTGAAGGATGAGCGGAAGGAGGACATCTGCTCCCGTGAGTGCCCCCATCGCGAAGAAACGTGTCATCACCAGGGAAGGGATGCCTCGTCTCAAACGGAAAGCGCCGCGAGGCAGCATATGGGGCAGGGTGAACGCCGTGAGAACACAACCCGCAAGAGCACAAACCGCCATTGCGGGAAGTGACGTAAATGTCCCTGAGAGCTGCAGGAGGAAAACTCCGATACCTGCACCCACGGCCAGGAGAGTGAAGCGGGGCGAGGGGAGGGTGCCTCGTGCATGAGTGGGGATCTTCCGCAGAACCGAGACCAGCGGGATCAGGCCGAAAAGTGCCAGGAAGGGAGCGGCACCGAAAACGGGACGCCACCCCCAGTAGGTCACGATCAGCCCCGCAATCGCCGGACCCACCAGAGCGGGAAGAACCCAGGACAGAGAGAAAAGCGCAAAGAAACGGGGACGATGCTCGGGGGCTGCCACGGCTCCGATGAGAACGTAGAGGGGAACGATGACGAACCCGCCGCCCATTCCCTGAATGAGGCGTCCCAGAACGAAAAGGGCAATCGTCGGGCTGAAAGCACTGATGAGGAGGCCGGCGGCAAAGAGACCGAACCCCCAGAACAGAACTTTCTTCGGGCCGAGGGCGTCACTCAGTCCTCCGGCCAGGACGTTTGCAACCAGCTGAGTGACCAGACTCGCACCCGAGGCAATGGAAAACCAGGCTTCTGCTCGGAGATCGGCCACGATATTCGGCATGATCGTCGTCGTGGCCAGAGATTCAAAGGCCGAGAGTGTAATGAGGAGAATAGCTCCCGCGAGCAGACTTTTCTCCAGGGAACTCCACCCCTGAGAAGCTGATCCGTTCTGTTGAGTGGTGTCGGAAGCCTGATTCATGCCTCCCATGGTGTCACATCCCTCCGCCGCGTCCCAAGAAGTGGTCTGACCGGGGGAGAGGGGGAAGGAGTAGAATAGATGCGCCGCCGCCCGTCTCGCGGATGGTACCCATACGAAAGGAAAAGCAGTGCTGCGCACTCACAACATCGCAACTTTGGGCAGTGACCTCGTCGGTCAGACCGTGACGATCGCCGGTTGGGTGGATCGCCGCCGCGACCACGGTGGAGTTGCTTTCGTCGATCTTCGCGACGCCTCCGGCATTGTCCAGGTCGTCGTCCGCGACGAATCTGTTGCCCACGAACTCCGCTCCGAATACGTCCTCCAGGTGACGGGCGAAGTGAGCGCCCGCCCGGAAGGAAACGAGAATCCGAATCTCGTCACCGGCGCCATCGAAATCATGGGAGACGACATTGAGATCCTCAATGTCTGCGCACCCCTGCCTTTCCAAGTGTCCTCCAATGCAGAAGACTCCGGTAACGTCGGCGAAGAAACCCGCCTGAAGTACCGCTACCTCGACCTGCGCCGCGAACCCGAACAGTACGCCCTGCGCCTGCGTTCCAAGGTCTCGCGCGCCGCACGCGACACCCTCTACGGACACGATTTCGTCGAAATCGAAACCCCGACCCTCACGCGTTCCACCCCCGAAGGCGCCCGCGACTTCATCGTCCCGGCTCGCCTGTCCCCGGGAAGCTGGTACGCCCTTCCCCAGTCCCCGCAGCTCTTCAAGCAGATGCTCATGGTGGCCGGGATGGAACGCTACTTCCAGATCGCCCGCTGCTACCGCGACGAGGACTTCCGCGCAGATCGTCAGCCGGAATTCACCCAGCTCGATATCGAAATGAGCTTCGTGGATCAGGACGACGTGATCGCCGTCGCCGAAGATGTCATGAAGAACGTGTGGGCACTCATCGGCTACGACCTGCCGACCCCTCTTCCGCGCATGACCTACAAGGATGCGATGGAACGCTTCGGCTCCGACAAGCCGGATCTGCGTTTCGGCCTGGAACTGGTTGACCTGACGGAATACTTCGCGCAGACGACTTTCCGCGTCTTCCAGGCTCCCTACGTGGGCGCCGTTGTCATGCCCGGCGGAGCCTCCCAGCCACGCCGCACCTTCGATAAGTGGCAGGAATGGGCGAAGGCTCGCGGAGCCAAGGGTCTGGCCTACGTCACCATCGCCGAAGACGGAACCCTGGGCGGCCCGGTGGCCAAGAACATCACCGATGCCGAGCGTGAAGGCCTGGCTGCCGCAACGGGCGCACAGCCTGGCGACTGCATCTTCTTCGGTGCCGGTGCCCCCACCCAGACCCGCGAACTGCTGGGTGCAGTTCGTCTGGAAGTGGGCAAGCGCTGCAACCTCATCGACCCGGATGCCTGGGCCTTCACCTGGGTGGTGGATGCACCCCTGTTCAAGCCCACGGGCGATGCTGAAGCCGAAGGTGACGTGGCACTGGGACACAGCGCCTGGACGGCCGTGCACCACGCCTTCACCTCTCCCAAGCCCGAATGGCTGGACTCCTTCGACGAAGACCCCGGCAACGCTCTGGCCTACGCCTACGACATCGTCTGCAACGGAAATGAAATCGGTGGTGGCTCGATCCGTATCCACCGCCGCGACGTGCAGGAACGCGTCTTCAAGGTCATGGGCATCAGCGAAGAGGAAGCACAGGAACAGTTCGGCTTCCTGCTCAATGCCTTCAAGTACGGCGCCCCGCCGCACGGCGGTATCGCCTTCGGCTGGGATCGAATCGTTGCCCTGATGTGCCAGGCCGATTCCATCCGCGACGTCATCGCCTTCCCGAAGTCCGGCGGCGGCTACGACCCGCTGACGGACGCCCCGGCTCCCATTACGCCCCAGCAGCGTAAGGAAGCCGGCGTGGACGCAACCCCGAAGAAGCGCGGTGAAGAAGCGGAAGCCCCCGCGGCGGAGTAATCTCCTCGCGAGGTGAGAGTCGTCCTCACCGAGGCTGATGAAGCTGTGGCGCCCGGAAGTTTTCTTCCGGGCGCCACACTCGTATCGCTCCTGCGTGACATCGCATGCTCCGGCGCGGGCAGGTTCTTTGAGCCCACCGGATCCTCCGGTGGGCAGAGGTACTGCGTGGAGGACAGATGTACTAGGCTGCGGAAGCAGCAGATGCCCGTGACCACTGGAGGACTGCAACGATGCCCCTTCCACAGCATTTCCATATCCCTCCGGCAGGAAGCCCCGACCCGTCCTTCACCTGCGAAGGCGAGTACTGGCGTATTCAGGTTCTCAGTGACGCTCTCATACGCGTGGAGTGGTCGCCCTCGGGACAGTGGGAAGACCGACCCACCCAGATTGTGGTCAACCGGCGCGGAGAAGCTCCATGCGAATGCCGCATCGAGCGCGACGTGTGCGGAGCGGGCAGTATACGTATTACTACGGCCGCGATGAGCCTGACCTACGACGGAAACGAATTCAGCCCTCACGGGCTGTATGCCCAGGTACGGAACGAAGCCCAGTGGGGTGGCGTCTGGCGATGGGACGTGAATGAGGAACACCCCTGGCTCTACGGACACAATATGGGCGGGACAACACGCACCCTGGACACTGTGGATGGGGCGTGCGATGTCGATCCGGGAATTATCGACGGCCGAGGGATCGTCGCCCTCAACGACCCCTCGGCAGCTCTCACCCCCGAAGGCTGGGTTGCTCCCCGCGAAGAGGGCAGCCGCGATGTGTACATCTTTGCCCACGGCCACCGCTTCGATGAGGCTCTCCGCGATTTCTACCGACTAACGGGTGCACAGCCCGTGATTCCCCGCTATGCGCTTGGAAACTGGTGGAGCCGCTACCACGCCTACACCGCAGCGGAATACCGGCAGGTGATGGACGACTTTGATGCCCATGACATCCCCCTGGCCGTTGCCGTCATCGACATGGACTGGCACCTGACAGACATTCCCGCACGATACGGCTCGGGGTGGACGGGATACACGTGGAATCGTGAGCTGTTCCCCGACCCCGAAGCGTTCCTGGCGCACCTGCACGATCGCGGACTGCGCGTCACCCTCAACCTGCATCCCGCCGATGGAATCCGCGGCCACGAGGAGGCCTACGCCGCCCTCGCCCGTCGCCTTGGACACAACACGAGTGACGATGCCCCGATTCCTTTCGACGTCGCCAACCCCGATTTCATGACCGCATACTTCGAAGAAGTCCTCGCCCCCCTGGAACAACAGGGAGTGGACTTCTGGTGGGTGGACTGGCAGCAGGGGGAATACGCCTCGATTCCCGGAATCGACCCCCTGTGGATCCTCAACCACATGCACGTCCTCGACCACGCACACCGCAACGGGGGACGAGGACTCACCCTGTCGCGCTACGCCGGCCCTGGCTCACACCGCTACCCCGTGGGCTTTTCCGGGGACACGATCATTTCCTGGGAATCCCTGGCCTTCCAACCGGAATTCACCGCCATGGCCTCCAACATCGGATACGGGTGGTGGAGCCACGACATCGGCGGCCACATGTTCGGTATACGCGACCATGAACTGTCCACGCGCTGGGTGCAGTACGGGGTCATGAGCCCGATCATGCGCCTGCATTCCTCGAATAACCCCTTTACCCGCAAGGAACCCTGGAGTTTCCCCGAACCCCACTGTCGTATTCAGGAAGAAGCGCTGCGTCTGCGCCACCGCCTCGTGCCCTACCTGCATACCGAGCAGGTGACGGGGCACGAGGGCCTGCGCCCCCTCATCCGCCCGATGTACTACGAGGATCCCGTCCACAAGGGCGCTTGGACGCATCCCTCGTCCTACATGCTCGGACGCAGCCTTCTGACCGCCCCCATCACGTCCCCCTGCGACCCCACCTCGCAGCGCGCACACGTGCGAGTCTGGCTTCCCGAAGGACAGTGGACGGACATTTTCACGGGACTGACCTATCGGGGAGGACACAGCATCCGCGCCCACCGTACCCTGAGTGATATTCCCGTTTTCGCCCGCTCGGGAACCGTCCTCCCGCTGGCGGGGATTTCTTCTGCGGACGAGGCGGAGCTCGGGAGAGCGCACCACCCTCGCGTGGGGATTGACCTTCCGTCCGCCTGCGAAATTCTCGTCGTCGCGGGAGCAGATGGGGAATACGAACTCATCGAAGACGACGACCGCGAGGGTGGGGAGCAGGTGCGCACCCGCATCACGTGGACGGATGCGACTCGCACCCTGACGGTGCACGCGCCGCAGGGCGCCACCCACCTGCTGCCACCGATGCGCACGTGGGCGCTCCGCCTCGTCGGAGGAATTTCGCAAGAATGCGAGGAATACGGATCCCGGGAAGGGAAGAGCAGCCCGGCTGTCTGGGAAAAAGAAACGGGAGCACTGCTGTGTGCGGGCGATCCCGCCCCCGCACAGGCCGAGGTGATCCTGTGCCCACACCCCGCTGCCCCCATGCCGAAGGAAGCCTGCCTCTACGGTCGCGCTCGACGCGTGCTGGAGGACGCGCAGATGTCCATCGAGGTCAAAGGCGCTGTTGACGAGGGACTCGCGCGCGGGGGAGTGCACGCCCTGAGCGCGTGCATGGACGACGGAATCCCCGATAGCGTACGTATGGCTCTTCTGGAGATCCTCACCGCCGACGATTCCGCTGATCGTACTCACAAGGGAGAAACCCATGTCATTTGTTGAACTGCACCCAGAAAACCCGCAAACCCGCCTGATTGCGCGTATCGTCGACACCCTCACGGCGGGAGGAACCGTCGCGATCCCCACGGATTCGGGGTATGCGCTGGCCTGCACGCTGGGAAATAAAACGGGAATGGATACGATCCGACGCATCCGACAGCTGGATGACCGACACAATTTTTCCCTGCTCTGTCACTCCTTCGCCCAGCTGGGAGAACTCGTCGTCATGGGGAATTCGGAATTTCGCACCATGAAAGCGCTGACGCCCGGCGCCTACACCTTCATTTTGAAGGGAACGAAAGAAGTACCGCGCATGACGCTCAATAAGAAAAAGCACACCGTTGGTGTGCGCCTGCCCGAACACGTCATCACGCAGGCCATTGTCGAGGCGCTGGGACAGCCCCTGCTGTGCTCGACCCTCATTCTTCCCGGGGACGACACCCCTCTGTCCGACGGATACGAGGTGGACGACAGGATCGGTCACGAGGTTGATCTGGTCGTGGTGGGACCCGTGGGGGATGTGGAACCGACAACCGTTGTGGACTTCTCGTCGGGTCAGGCTGAGGTGGTGCGCGAAGGGGCGGGAGCCACGTCGCTGTGGAGTTGAGAAACAGCTCGCACCGCTTGCTCGCGCCAGATGTCCACGGGGCGCGATAGCATACAAGAGATGAAAAAACGTGTAGCTCTCTGGACGGGGATTGCCGCGGCATTCCTCGTGTTGGCGTGTGTAACCGCCGGTGTATACGCCTCCTACTATGCCTCGCATGCGCTGCCGCAGACGACGGTTGCCGGCCAGGCTGTCGGCGGGATGACTCGCGACCAGGTGGCTCAGACGTTGACTCAGCGCACGCAGGACGCGATGGTTACCGTGCGCGTGGCCGAACACGAAATCCCCACCCGCCTGAGCGATCTGGGCGTGACGGTGGACATTGACGCCACCGTTGAGCGTATTTTCGATGCAAATCGCAGCATCTGGAATCGTTTCGGGGCATTCTTCCACGGACGTTCGCTTCCGCTGGAAGCTACCGGGGATGAGCAGACGCTCATCCGTTACCGGGAATCTCTTATCGAACGCGTGGGATCCGTTGTTCGAGATGCGTCGCTGCGTCCCCGAGAGGACGGAAGTGGGTTTGACGTCATCGAAGCCTCTGCCGGACTGACGTTGAAAATTGACGATCTGCGTGCGCTGCGCGATCGGATGATCCATGACCTTTCACTGGCTGAAAGCAGCCTGGAATCGACTATTCAGCAGCCGCGTGTGACCACGGAACGCGCCCGCGAAGCCGCCGAACAGGCCATGAGCGTCATTACTCCCGCGGTCAGCATTACCGACGGAATCCGCACCTACACGGCATCCATGATCGACAAAATGCGCTGGGTGACGGTCTCTGAAGATCTCAATGCTCCTCAGGCAGCGAGTATTCGCCCAGACGCGGTACGCGAATGGGTGCGTAGACTCGGGGAAAGCACCAATGAAGAGCCTCGCGCGGGAGTACATAACGTGAATTCTCGCGGAGATGTGGTGTCGACTGCGGATGCGGGATCCCCGGGATGGCACGTGAGCAACACCGATGCTGTGGCCGCAGAGCTTCTCAGCGCCCTCGAACAGAAGAAGCCCTACTCGGGGGACTTCGACTATGAGAAAACCGACCCGTCCTTTGAGACCCGTCTGATTCCCGACGGCGCGGGGGATAGCGTCTACCGCGCAGCCCCTGGGGAAAAATGGATCGACCTGGATCTGTCGACCAACACGGTGTCCGCCTACGAGGGATCGACCATTGTGCAAGGCCCCATTCCTATCGTCCCCGGAGAACCGGATACCCCCACGGTGGTCGGAAACTTCCGCATCTACCTGCAGTACCGTTCCCAGACCATGCGCGGGCTGAATAAAGACGGCACGCCCTACGAAACGGAAGACGTTCCCTGGGTGTCCTACTTCCACGGCAGCTACGCCTTCCACGGGGCGCCCTGGCGTTCCTCCTTCGGATGGTCGGGTGCGGGAGGCTCGCACGGTTGCGTGAACATGCCGGTTCCCTCCGCAAAGTGGCTGTACGAGTGGTCGGAAAACGGAACGCGAGTTTTCAGTCACTACTGACAGACATCTTTCCCGTCCGAGGGTATAGGCCTACAGGTTGGGAAGGGACACAGACAGCGTGCTGTAGTACTGAGATGTACTGACCTATCGACAGACGAGAGGGGGGAAGCAATGGATCTCTTTGAAACACAGGGAGTGGAAACAACGGGAATCCCCGTTGCTCAAGCCGATTCTCCTCTGGCCGTCCGTATGCGCCCCCGCACCATTGACGAAGTCGTGGGACAAAGCCACCTCCTGGGAGAAGGCAGCCCCCTGCGACGCCTCGTTGAACCGGCAAAAACCGGAGCAATTGCCGTCTCCTCCGTGATCCTGTGGGGGCCGCCCGGGACGGGGAAAACCACCCTGGCCTACATGATCGCCCGGGCTTCCGGCCGCCACTTTGCGGAAATTTCAGCGGTAACCTCGGGAGTCAAAGACATTCGCGACGTCATCGTCGCAGCCAAACGACGAACCGTTGCCAGCGGAGAAGAAACCGTCCTCTTCGTCGACGAAGTCCACAGATTCTCAAAATCTCAGCAGGACTGCCTCCTGCCCGCTGTGGAAAACCGCTGGATCATTCTGGTGGCCGCGACAACGGAAAACCCGTCGTTTTCCGTCATCTCTCCGCTGCTGTCGCGCTCCCTCCTCCTGACGTTGCGCCCCCTGGGTAAAGACGACATCGAAGGGCTCATTCAACGCGCCCTGAGCGATGAGCGAGGGCTCAATGGGCGCCTCGAGATCGCCCCCGACGCTCTGGGAGGCCTGGTACGCCTGGCCGGCGCGGACGCCCGAAAATCTCTGACCCTGCTCGAAGCAGCCGCGGGAGCGGCGGAAGAAACTGCATCAGATGTCATCACCGTGCAGCACGTGGAGGCTGCTGCTAACCAGGCGCTCGTGCGCTGGGATCAAGACCAGCACTACGACGTGGCCAGTGCCTTCATTAAATCCATGCGCGGCAGCGACGTGGACGCGGCCATCCACTACCTCGCGCGTATGATCGAAGCCGGAGAAGACCCGCGTTTTATCGCCAGGCGCGTCATGATCTGCGCCGCCGAAGACGTGGGAATGGCGGCGCCCGAAGTTCTCGCGACCACCGTGGCCGCCGCCCAGGCCGTTGCGATGATCGGCATGCCCGAAGCTCGCATCATTTTGGCAGAAGCGGTGATTGCCGTTGCGACAGCCCCCAAATCCAACCGCGCCTACATGGCTATTGATACGGCTCTACGCGACCTGAGAGAAGGTCGGGGAGGGGCAGTTCCTGCGCATTTGCGCGACGCCCACTACACGGGTGCGCGCACACTGGGACACGGTCAGGGGTACGTGTACGCACACGACGCACCTCACCACGTGGCAGCACAGCAGTACCTGCCCGGTGATCTCGAAGGACGCCGATACTACGAGCCCACGACGAACGGACATGAGGCGCTGCTCACGAAGCGCATGGCAATGATCAACGATTTGCTCAAAATGCGCTAAGCTAAACCGGTTGCCGTATGGCGACACATCCCTGGGGTCATAGCCGAAGGAGAAATCCGGGAGTGGACCCCGCACCGCAGAACACTGCGGTGCGACATCAGAAACAGGAAAGGGCCAGAAAATGGCACAGAATCGTTCACGCAAGCAGGTGCGCGAGTCCCGCGCCCTGGGCTTTGCTCTCACCCCGAAGGCCGTGCGCTACTTCGAAAAGCGCCCCTACGGCCCCGGTGAGCACGGCCGCAGCCGTCGTCGTCAAGAATCTGACTACGCCGTTCGTCTGAAGGAAAAGCAGCGTCTGCGCGCTCAGTACGGTATCCGCGAGGCTCAGATGCGTCACGCCTTCGAAGAGGCGCGTCGCACCGCCGGTCTGACCGGTGAAAACCTCGTCGAAATCCTCGAAATGCGTCTGGACGCCCTCGTTCTGCGCGCTGGCTTCGCCCGCACCATCCAGCAGGCTCGCCAGTTCGTTGTACACCGTCACATCATGGTGGACGGCAAGATCGTGGATCGCCCCTCCTTCCGCGTGAAGCCCGGCCAGACCCTCCAGGTCAAGCCGAAGTCCCAGACCACGGTTCCCTTCGAGATCGCCGCACAGGGTATTCACCGCGACGTGCTTCCCGCCGTCCCCGAATACCTGGATGTCGAACTCGAGCGCCTCAAGGCGACCCTCGTGCGTCGCCCCAAGCGCGTTGAGGTTCCCGTGACCTGCGACGTCCAGATGGTCGTCGAACACTACTCGCGCTGATCTATGCAGCGCCGTTTGCCCCCGAGAGCTGCACGCTCTCGGGGGCAAACTATTCACTACATCCGCTGATCCGGAATACCCCTTTCGTCTCCCACTCCACTAGGATGAGGTTTCATGCGCACCTCTGAGATTCGTCAACGCTGGCTCGATTACTTCGCATCGAAAGACCACGAGATCCGTCCGTCGGTTTCCCTGGTCTCTCCCGAGCCGTCGATTCTGTTCACTATCGCGGGAATGGTTCCCTTCATCCCCTACATCACCGGAGTGGAACCCGCCCCCTGGCCGCGTGCAGCCTCCGTCCAAAAGTGCATCCGCACCAACGACATTGACAACGTGGGACGCACGACGCGACACGGCACCTTCTTCCAGATGAACGGAAACTTCTCCTTCGGAGACTACTTCAAGGAAGGCGCAATCGACTTCGCCTGGGATCTGCTCACCGGCTCTCAGGACGACGGCAAATACGGCCTCGACGGCGACCGCATGTGGGTGACCATCTGGGATCAGGACGCGGAATCCTACGACGTCCTCACGCAGAAGATCGGCATGGATCCCCGACACATCGTGCGTCTGCCGCGTGAAGAAAACTTCTGGGACACCGGACAGCCTGGTCCGGCCGGCCCCTGCT
The DNA here is from genome assembly GCA_963525415.1 of uncultured Actinomyces sp. Taxonomy (GTDB): domain Bacteria; phylum Actinomycetota; class Actinomycetes; order Actinomycetales; family Actinomycetaceae; genus Pauljensenia. The sequence continues at coordinate 111,682 of CAURIY010000003.1, read as the reverse complement.
GTGAATGGCACTATGACCGCGGCCCCGCCTACGGCCCCGAAGCCGAAGGCGGCAATGTGGATCCGGGCGGCGACCGCTACCTGGAACTGTGGAACCTGGTCTTTGACCAGTACATGCGCGGTGAAGGCAGCGGAAAGGACTACCCGCTGCTGGGCGAGCTCGACAAGAAGGCCATCGATACCGGCGCCGGTCTTGAACGCCTCTCCTTTGTCCTCCAGGACAAGCCCAACATGTATGAAATCGACGAGGTGTATCCCGTCATCGCGGCCGTTGAAGAAATGACCGGACGCCGCTACCACGCGAACGAAGAAGACGACGTTCGCATGCGCGTGATCGCCGACCACATTCGTTCCTCCCTCATGCTGATCGGGGACGGCGTGCGCCCGGGCAACGACGGTCGCGGCTATGTTCTGCGTCGCCTTATGCGCCGCGCGGTGCGTTCCGTCCGCCTGCTGGGCGTGGACGAGTCCGCTCTGCCGACCCTCCTGCCGGTTTCCCGCGACGCCATGGCTCCCTCGTACCCCGAACTTGTCGACAAGTGGGACACGATCGCTGACGTCGCCTACGCGGAAGAAGAAGCCTTCCGCCGCACCCTGGCTCAGGGAACGACGATCCTCGACGTCGCCGTGGAAGAAACCAAGAAGAGCGGCGCAGCCCTCCTGAGCGGTGAATCTGCCTTCGCCCTCCACGACACCTACGGTTTCCCCATCGACCTCACGCTCGAAATGGCAGCCGAGCAGGGCGTCAAGGTCGACGAAGCCGCCTTCCGCGCCCTGATGAACGAGCAGAAGGAACGCGCACGTGCAGATGCACGCGCCAAGAAAGCCGGACACACCGACGTCCGCGTCTTCAACGACATCGTGAAGGAAATGGGCGGTGGCTCCACCTTCCTCGGCTACCGCGAAAATGCCTCGGAATGCCGTGTCGAAGCCATCCTGGTGGACGGCCAGCCCGTCCCCGCTGCCTCGGCTCCCGCTCAGGTGGACGTGGTGCTCGACCGCACTCCCTTCTACGCCGAAATGGGTGGCCAGCTGGCCGACCACGGTGTGATTCGCCTGGCCGACGGCGCTGTCATCGAAATTGATGACGTGCAGGCACCGATCAAGGGGCTGGCTGTCCACCGTGGAACCCTGACCGAGGGCACAATGACGGTGGGCGCGAAAGCCTACGCAGAAATCGATGCAGAGCGCCGCATGGCGATCGCTCGTGCGCACACCGCAACGCACATGGTGCACCGCGCTCTGCACGAGATCGTGTCGAATGAGGCAAACCAGGCCGGTTCGGAGAATTCTCCCTCGCGTCTGCGCTTCGATTTCCGCCACTCCTCGGCACTGTCGCAGAACCAAGTCAACGACATCGAGTCCCTGGTCAACGAGAAGCTCACCGAAGATCTCGCCGTTACCGACGAAATCATGCCGATCGACGAAGCCCGCGCGACGGGCGCCATGGCGCTCTTCGGCGAAAAGTACGGCTCCGAGGTACGCGTGGTTTCCATCGGTGACGACTGGTCGAAGGAACTGTGTGCGGGTACGCACGTCCCCTCGACCGGCTACATCGGTCGCGTGACGGTCATGGGTGAAGGCTCTATCGGTTCCGGCGTGCGTCGTATTGACGCCCTGGTCGGTGAAGGCGCCTACGAATTCCAGGCGAAGGAACACGCTCTGGTTTCTCAGCTGACCTCGCTGGTGGGTGGACGCCCCGACGAACTGGCCGGACGTGTCGAATCCATCATGGCGAAGCTGCGTGACGCCGAAAAGGAACTCGAGAAGGTGCGCACCCAGCAGGCACTGGCAGAAGCCGCCATGCTGGCACAGAACGCGACACATATCGGGAACCGCTCCTTCGTCTTGGCTCCCGTCGGTGCCGTGGCATCCGCTGATACCTTGCGCGCCATGGCCGTGGATATTCGCGATCGTCTGGGCAATAGCGGTCCGGTTCTGGTCGGACTCGTGGGTCTGGTGAACGGCAAGCCGCTGGTGACCGTTGCGACCAACGAGGCGGCTCGTGAACATCGCTTCCAGGCGGGTGCATTCGTGCGTCAGGCCGCGAAGATCCTCGGCGGCGGCGGCGGCGGCCGTGATGACATCGCCCAGGGTGGCGGTTCGGATGCCAGCGCGATCGAGCGTGCGCTTGAAGCGATGAAGAAGGACATCGAGTCTCGCTGATGCGTCGCGGAGTACGCCTGGGTGTCGATGTCGGCACAGTGAGGGTCGGGGTTGCTCGATGCGATCCCGATGGGATCCTCGCTGTGCCGCTCGAGACTGTCCGCCGGCAAGACGACGGGGGAGACCTCGATCGTATTGTCGAACTCGCCCAGGAGTACTCCGCTATTGAAATCGTCGTTGGTCTTCCGCGACATATGCGCGGGGGTGAAGGCGTATCCGCAAAGGGTGCTCGCCGCTACGCGCGAAAACTCAAGCAGCGCTGTCCGTATATTCGCGTCTGCCTCGTCGATGAGCGACTAACATCGAACCAAGCTCATGAACGCCTGCGTGCGTCTGGGGTGCCGGAGCGCGAACATCGCGCAATGGTGGATCAGGTCGCAGCACAAATCATTGTGGAGCAGGCTTTAGAAATGGAACGGATGAGCGGTCAGGCACCGGGAAATGATGTTCGCGAGGAAGGATAACGAATGAGCGATCAGCACGAAATGCCTCCTTTCCCGTCGCGTTCGCAGATTCACGCGCAGTCTTCTCGTCCCTCAGGGAGGATACCCCCCGAGGTGACGATGCCAGCTGGAGAAACGACGGGGATGCGTTCACGTCGTTTGGAACACGAACGCCGCCGTGCTCGCCAGCGCCGCCGCAACCGTGGAATCCGAACCTTCCTGGTTATCCTCCTCACCCTGGGCGTCGTGGGTGGGGGAGCCTGGCTTGCAGTCACGCAGATTTTCTCGTCTTCTTCTTCGTCGACTACCGCTGACGACTATCCCGGACCGGGAGACGGAAGCGTGCAGGTGACCGTCTACACCGGAGAATCCGGTCAAGCGATGGGTCAAAAACTGGTGGACGCCGGTGTGGTTAAGAGCTTGACGGCTTTTATTCGTGCCTTTGACGCGAATAAGGCAGCGGTGACGATCCGCCCGGGAACCTACAGTTTGAAGAAGCAGATGAGCGCCTCTGAAGCCATTGCTGCGCTTTTGGACGATGCGAATCGTTCGGATAACACGGTGACGGTCACGCCGGGACAGACCGCAGCACAGATCGCCGAACAGATCGCAAATGTCGCCAACCTGTCGCTGTCCGATGTGCAGGCCGCGATGGCGAACACCGAGGCGCTGGGGCTTCCCGAGCAGGCTCAGGGCTCGGTTGAAGGCTGGCTTTCTCCTGGATCCTACGAGGTTTCTCCGACGGACACAGCGACGTCTTTGCTCAAGCAGATGGTCTCGGCGACGGTCGCGACCCTGGATTCACTGGGCGTTCCGGAAGCTCAGCGTCACGAGGTGCTCACCAAGGCCTCGATTCTGGAGCGCGAGGTCAATATTGACCGCTACCTGCCGATGGTTGCTCGAGTGATTGAGAACCGTCTGAATGATGTCGACGGTGAGACGCGTGGAATGCTGCAGATGGATTCCACTGTTCTCTACGGTGTTGGCAAGACAGGCGGTATCCCCACGAGTGCCGATTTGGCGCAGGACACCCCCTACAACACGTACAGGCATCAGGGATTGCCTCCGACGCCAATTTCGCAACCCGCCCCGGATGCGATTGCTGCGGTTCTGCATCCCGCTGATGGTGACTGGCTGTACTTCGTGACCGTGAACTTGGAAACGGGGGAGACCCTGTTCGCTTCCACGCACGCGCAGCAGACCGAGAACACCCAGAAGCTTGAGGAGTACTGCGCCGCTCACCCCGGGAAGTGCTGATGCGCTGGGCAGCGGTGATCGGCTCTCCCATTGAGCATTCCCTGTCCCCGTTCATGCATCGTCTCTTCTGGGAGAGCATGGGATTGTCGGATTGGGAGTACCGGCGCTGTGGGGTAACCGCCGAGACTCTTCCCGCGTGGATGGCTGCTCTCGATGAGCAGTGTGCGGGAGTGTCGGTGACGATGCCGTGTAAGCAGGCGGTTATTCCGCTGCTGGATGCCTGCGATCCTCTGGCGCAGGCGGTGGGATCCGTGAACACGGTGATTCCCTCGGGCGGAGTGCTCACTGGCTTCAACACTGACGTGTACGGAATGACTGAGGCGATTGAGCGCGTACGAGGCGAACGTGGGCTATGCGCTCCGGTGACCGCTGTGATTATGGGCAGTGGGGCGACCGCTGCTTCTGCTCTTGCCGCGGTGGGTTCGTTGGGCGTTCGTTCCATCAGCGTTGCGGCGCGTGCGTTTGCACCCGCACGAGGGGGAGCGCCGGCTTTGGCGCGAGTCGCTCATGCGTTGGGGATCTCCTACACGGGTGTGAATATCGAGAATGATGCTGAGTGGGTTCCGCTCTGTGAGGCCGCGGATGTCGTGATTTCCACCCTCCCGGCCGGTGTGCTGACTGACCTTCCCGCCATGCGAATTCGTCCAGAACAGACGCTGCTGGATGTCGTGTATGCGCCTCGACGTACTGCACTGGTGAGCGCGTGGGAGAGCGCGGGAGGCTCGCTCGCACACGGCCTTGACATGCTGCTGTATCAGGGGGCAATGCAGGCGCGCCTGATGACGGGACGAGATGTGAGCGACGATGTTCTTCGTCGTGTACGTCGTGCTATGGATGACGCGGTGGCCTGATGTTTCCGATGATCACGCGTCTGTCGCACGCTCCGGAAGAGTGGGCTTTGTTTGTCTCTCTTGTGGCTTGGGGCGTGACCGGGGTGTGGATGGCCTACGGCGGGTGGAGTATTCAGCGCCGGTATTTCATTGAGGCATCGCTGACTCCGTTGAAGCGCGGTGGTGTGGTGTGGTCCACGGTTCTCGTGGGTGCGTGTTTTGTGGTTCTCGCACAGACTCGTCCGGCTCCTCCCGCGGGTGTTGCTCTGGCTATGATCGGCACACTGTTGGCGTATGTGGATGCGCGTACGCATCGTTTGCCGACGGTCTATACGATCGCGTTGGGTGTGGGTGTTGCTGCGGGAATCGCGGTTACTGTTGCGCACAATGAGACTCCGTTGGCCGTTGCAATGCGCTGCTGTGTGGGGGCTGTGGTGTGGTGGCTTCCGCTGTGGTGCGGCAGCCGTATTCGCCGGGGGATTGGCCGAGGCGATGTGAAGCTTGCGCCGATTCTAGGGGCGATGCTCGGAGTGATCGGCTGGGAAGCTGCTCTGGTGGGGTTGGTTCTTGCGTTTGTTGCCGCGGGTCTTTCTGCCCTTTCGATGCTGGTGGCCGGGCAGGTGGGGACACGATCGCGCATTGCGATGGGGCCGTGGCTGATTGGGGCGACTCTGGTGACCTATTTGCTGTGGGATTTCTTCACTCCAATGCTTCGCGCACTGATGGCTGTCTCATAATTGATCTCTGAAGGGCTTCCGATTGTGGATCTTGCGCTGAAGCGGGTTAGCATCTAGGTGAGGGTGATCACAGGGAGGTGCCAATGGATGTCCTAAATGGGCTGATACGTGGTGTCCTTACCGATGTTGCTGCCCGAGAAGCCGCTTTCCCCCTCGAGGACGTTAAGCGCCGTGCGCGTCATGTTCCCGAGGCGCGCGATGCCTTTGCCGCTCTGGCGGGCTCTCCCGGCGCGACCGCAGTGATCGCCGAAATTAAACGCTCATCTCCCGCTACGGGGCCTTTGGCAGCGATTCCCGATCCCGCGGCTTTGGCGCGCGCCTATGAGGATGGGGGAGCGGCGCTGATATCGGTGGTGACTGAACGCCGGGGGTATGACGGGTCTGTGGATGATCTGACCGCTGTCTGTCGGGCGGTGAGTGTGCCGGTTCTGCGTAAAGACTTCGTCATGACCTCCTACCAGGTGCACGAATCTCGTGCGTATGGTGCAGACGTGGTGCTTTTGGTGGCGGCCGCTCTGGAACAGCCCGCTCTGGTTTCTCTGCTGGAACGCATTCATTCCCTGGGGATGTGTGCCCTCGTGGAAACACATTCGCGTTTGGACGCCCTGCGTGCCCTGGACGCTGGCGCACGGATGATTGGGGTCAATGCCCGTGATCTCACAACGGGTGTGGTGGAGCGCGACGTCGTTGACCAGGTGATTGATGTGATCCCTCCCGACGTGATTGCGGTTGCGGAGTCCGGTGTGCGCAGTCCCCGTGGTGTTTTTTCCTACGCGAAGTCCGGTGCCGATGCCGTCCTGGTGGGGGAAGCGCTGGTCTGCTCCCCAGTGCCTCGTGACCTGGTGTCGGACATGGTGAGTGCGGGGCATCATCCGGCGCTGCTCACCGATCGTCGCGCGCGCATCCGCGCGGCCTATGCGCAGCGTCATCACGAGGTGCCTGGCGGTGGACTCTCGGGGGAGCCCTCTCGCAGCTGAAAGTGAAATACCTCGGAGGCCGGCGTAGAGTGTGCGTGGGTGTGAGGCCGCGCCCGGTAGATAGAAAGATCAGGTGCGAATATGTTCCCCGTTTCTCTTCCTTCTCCGTCAACGGGGGTGTGGTACATCGGGTCGATTCCTCTGCGCGCCTACGGGATGCTCATCGCACTGGCGATGCTGATCAGCGTCTGGTGGGGTGCAAAACGCTACGCGTCACGAGGCGGATCGGAAGATACGGTGTACGACGTCGCTTTGTGGGCGATTCCTTTGGGAATTGTTGGGGCACGCCTGTACCACGTCGTCACCTCTCCCGAGGCCTATTTTGGTGCTGGGGGAGACCCACTTTTGGCGTTTGCCATCTGGAATGGGGGACTGGGCATTTGGGGCGGTGTCGCCGGTGGTGCTCTGGGAGTGTGGCTGTGCTTGCGCAGGTCGGGTCAACGTATTGGTCCCCTTGCGGATGCTCTCGTTCCTCCGTTGCTGTTGGCTCAGGCTATTGGGCGCTGGGGGAACTGGTTTAACCAGGAACTTTTTGGAGCACCGACCACTCTCCCGTGGGGGTTGCGTATTGATGCTGCCCATATGCCGGCGGGGTATCCGGAAGGAACTCTTTTCCACCCGACGTTCCTGTATGAGTCACTGTGGAACCTGGCTGCCATGTTGCTGATTCTGTGGTGCGAGCGCCATCTTCGTCTGAAGGCGGGGCAGCTCTTCGGTATGTATCTCATGACGTACACGGCGGGGCGCGCCTGGATTGAAATGCTTCGGATTGATACCGCCCACGCCTTCCTGGGGATCCGACTGAATGTGTGGACGTCGCTGCTGGTGTTTGTCGGAGGGCTTGCACTCGTCCTCTACCTGGGACACCGAGGGGGAGATGTTCGCGTTGATCCCTCGGAACTGCCTTCAGGCGCATCCTCTGTTGAGAACGCGGAGGAGGACGAGGCGGAAGACCTCGGACACGTGCACTCGCAGGATTCTCAGGAGCCTCCCGCGTCGGATCATGAGGAATACGAGCTGGAGGCGACACGCGGGGAACAGAGCTAAAGTCCCGTATTCGCCGGCGTGACGCGCACCTATGACGCCCCTCTCTGTTTTTCGTGGTGAACACGGTAGGATAGTCCCATGCGCCGAGCGAAAATCGTATGCACTATTGGTCCTGCCACCGCCTCTCCGGAGCAAATTCAAGCTCTTGTCGACGCGGGTATGGATGTGGCTCGAATCAACCGATCCCACGGAACAGCTGAAGAACATGAGCTTGTTGTTGAGCGCGTGCGTCGAGCCGCTGCCAACTCGGGACGGGCTGTTGCCATTCTTGTCGACCTTCAGGGGCCGAAGATTCGTCTGGAAACTTTCCAGGATGGCCCGCAGTACCTGGAGATCGGGGATACTTTCACGATCACCACGCGCGACGTTCCCGGAACGAAAGAACTGGTCGGTACGACTTTCAAGGGGCTGCCCGGCGACTGTGCTCCCGGCGACCGTTTGCTCATTGATGACGGTAACGTCGCTGTGCGCGTCGTTGAGGTCACCGATACCGATGTTGTGACGCGCGTTGAGGTTCCCGGCTACGTTTCGGATCACAAGGGTCTGAACCTTCCCGGTGTTGCCGTTTCCGTTCCCGCAATGTCGGAGAAGGACGGCGAGGATCTGCGCTGGGGCATGAAGATCGAGGCCGACTTTATCGCTCTGTCGTTCGTGCGTAACGCTGCTGATATTGAAAGCGTTCACGCGATTATGGACGAGTTCGGCGTTCGCCGTCCCGTGATCGCAAAGATCGAAAAGCCGCAGGCTGTTGATGCTCTGCAGGAAATCGTGGATGCCTTTGACGGCATCATGGTGGCTCGCGGCGACCTGGGCGTGGAGATGCCTCTCGAGGATGTTCCGCTCGTGCAGAAGCGTGCAATTGAGTTGGCTCGCCGCGCGGCAAAGCCGGTGATTGTGGCCACCCAGGTGATGGATTCGATGATCAAGAATCCGCGCCCGACCCGTGCAGAAGCATCCGACTGTGCAAACGCAATTCTTGACGGTGCCGACGCTGTGATGCTGTCGGGCGAGACCTCTGTGGGCGCTTTCCCGATTGAGGCCGTGCGCACGATGGCTCGCATTATTGAAAGCACGGAAGAAAACGGTGGAGAGCGTATTTCTTCTCTCGGTCCGGTGGCGCCGGATCGCGCATCGGTGATCTGCCAGGCTGCTGCCGGTATCGCTGAACGCACCGATGCAAAGTACCTTGTGACCTTCACCCAGTCGGGTCAGTCTGCGCGTTCGCTGTCGCGTCTGCGCACTCCGATTCCGATGCTCGCTTTCACCCCTTTGGAATCGACTCGACGTCAGCTGGCGTTGAGCTGGGGCGTTCAGGCATACCGCGTTCCCGAGGTGCGTCACACCGATGACATGGTGTGGCAGGTGGATCAGGTTCTCCAGTCTGCTCGTCTGGCCGAACTGGGCGATGAACTGGTGATCGTTGCCGGTATGCCGCCGGGAACTCCCGGTTCGTCGAACCTCTTGCGCGTCCACAACGTCGGCGACGAAGTGGACTACAGCATCGGTGGTTCACGCGAAGCCTGAGAGCGACACGTCTGTCGTTGTGAGGGGGTGCGGCATCTGGGCCGCACCCCCTCACGCTTTCTTCTTCTCACATGTGTCGTGATGCGTGCTCCGCGCGGAAGGAGGGGGGAGGGAAGGGATAGCGCCGCACCTCTTCCTGCTCTCTGCTGCTCCGCCTCGCTCAAAACTGAGCGCACGCTTGGGGTGTGTGCAACACGCGTCGGGTGGGGGAGAAGGTGTGCATACGCGTTGGACGGGCGAGAGAGGCAAAGAAGTGACTGAGCGCGTATGAATCCGCTCACGATGAGTGGACAGCTTCCGCACTCTAGGGAATAATTTTAATTTCTGCCGCGTTCACATGATTGGATACCTGGAAAGCCAATGATGGGTCTTTCCCGGTGTGGACGTATTCGCAGGTGCGTTGCCTGTGCACCTCACGCACATACCCCTGCGGATGAAGAAGAAGGAAAGAAGATGATGAGAATGACAAATATACACACTGTATCGGTTCGCGCTTCGCAGGGAAGCCATCAGGCACTCAATCTGCCGGTTGAACAGCTCTCGGAGGCCGTTCGCCCCTGGTTTGGCGATTGGATGGATGCTCGTATTGCGCGAGCAATCGATGAGCTCGCTGAGCCCACCATGCGCCATCGCGCCGCGGCTTTCCTGGGTCTGGAACTCATTCCGGCCGCATAAACTCCAGATGTGACATGTCTCGCATGAAGTTCACCCCGTCAACCACACAAGGTTGCGGGGTGAACTTTTTCTCTCTGCGGCAACGGGGAGTGGGGACTCCGGGTGAAAGAACGCCCTCGGAACGATTGGCGTAAATGAGCCTCAAAATGCGAACGCTCAGGTTTTTCATGGGATGAAAACCTGAGCGTTGATACTGGTGAGTACGAAGAAAACGTACCCCGGGTGGGATTCGAACCCACAACAAGCCGGGTTTGAGCCGACCGCCTCTGCCAATTGGGCTACCAGGGCGTGAGCTTTATGCTCGAGACAAGGATAGGATATAGACACTTAACCGTACAAACCGCAATGTAAGGATTGGGACAATGGCTGCTGAGCAGAACGAAACCGAACCCCGTCGCGTGCTCGTCGCTGAAGACGAAGGCTTGATCCGTCTCGATATCGTGGAAACCCTGACCGGAGCTGGATTCGAGGTCGTTGCGGAAGCTTCCAACGGCGAAGAAGCCGTGCAGCTGGCTCTGGAACTCGAACCCGATCTGTGCGTGATGGATGTCAAGATGCCGAAGATGGATGGCATCACCGCCGCAGAGAAGATCCTGAGCGAACTCTCCTGCGCGGTCGTCATGCTGACCGCATTCAGCCAGACCGAACTCGTGGAACGCGCCCGTGACGCCGGAGCAATGGCCTACGTGGTCAAGCCCTTCAGCCCCGCGGACCTCATTCCTGCCGTTGAGATCGCCCTGTCCCGCCACCAGGAAATCGAATCCCTGGAAGAAGAAATCGCCGATCTCACGGATCGCTTCGAGACCCGTAAGCGCGTGGATCGCGCCAAGGGACTCCTCATGAAGAACATGAGCATGAGCGAACCGGAAGCTTTCCGCTGGATCCAGAAGACCTCCATGGATCGTCGTCTCTCGATGCGAGAGGTCGCCGACGCCGTGATCAACCAGGTCGAAGGCTGATCGCACACGCCGTATTCCGTAGTTGTACCTACGACTGAGCCGGAGGGAAGATCCGATTCGTCACACGCCCCGACGAAACGGCACGCCCCTGCTCGTCGTAGACGGTGACCGTGTGCACCGTTGAGGTCTTCCCCAGATGCACTGCGTGAGCATGTGCGCGCACAGAAGCGCCCGCTCCCGGACGCAGGTGAGACACCGACAGTTCCACCCCCACCGCATAGGCTCCATCACCGTAGACGGCGCGCGCATGCAGAAACGCGGCATGGGATGCGGCGGTCTCGATGAGAGCAGCGCTTGCCCCACCGTGCAGGAATCCCGCAGTTTGTGTATTCCCCTCCAGGGGAAGCTCCACCACCGTGTCATCAGCGGAACTGTCATGCAGAAGCATCTGCATCCGCTCCATCAGGGTGTTCGACCACACGGGGACGTTGACTGTGTAGAAATCGCTCATGACAACTAGGGTTACACGTGTGAAGGATACTTTGCTGATTATCGACGGCCATTCGATGGCTTTCCGAGCGTTTTATGCCCTCCCCGCCGACAAATTTGCCACCAGCAGTGGCCAGCATACGAATGCCGTCTACGGTTTTGTCTCCATGCTGATTCGTCTCCTAGAGAACTGGAAGCCCACGCATATTGCCGTCGCATTCGACGTATCCCGTGCTTCATTCCGTACCCTCGAATATCCCGAATACAAGGGAACGCGCGAAGCCACACCCGAAGAATTTCGCGGACAGGTCGAACTGATCCAGCAGGTTCTCGACGTCATGGGAATCCGCTCGCTAAGCCGAGAGGGATACGAGGCAGACGACATCCTCGCGACCCTCGCGCACCGGGGTGATCAGCGCAACTGGCGCGTTCTCGTCGCCTCGGGTGACCGCGATAGCTTCCAGACGGTCACCGAAAACGTCACCGTCCTCTACCCGGGACAGGGCGCCAATGACATGCGCGAAATGACCCCGCAGGCCGTGGAAGACAAATACGGAGTCCCCCCGCACCGCTACCCGGAAATCGCGGCACTTGTCGGAGAAACCTCCGACAATCTCCCCGGAGTTCCCGGGGTGGGCCCCAAAACGGCCGCACAGTGGATCACCGCCTACGACGGTTTGGAAAACCTGCTGGCTCAGGCCGATTCCATCGGAGGAAAGCGCGGGGTCGCTCTGCGTGAACACATGGATGATGTGCGACGTAATCGCCGCCTCAATCACCTGCTCACCGACCTCGATGTCGGCGTTGAACTCGAGGATCTACGCCGTGAGGTCACGGATCGCCACGCTCTCAATGAACTGTTCGACGTCCTGGAAATCGGAGGCTTGCGCACCCGCGTCATCGAAGTTGCCGCCATCGGCCTCGCCCCCGGGCACGTTGACGATGTTCCCGCCCCGGTAGAGGAAGACGTGTTCGGCGTGCCCGACCCCGTTGTCACGCTGGGAACCAGCGCCGGCGCAATCCGAGAATGGTGCACGCAGCACCCCGGACGCCTCGCCCTGTGGGTCGACGGACACCGCTACGTGAACGGAGCCGATGCCCATCGCCTCGTCTTTGCCCAAGGCGAGCAGTGCCTCGTCGTCGAATGCGGCGACGTGGACGCCGAAACGGATACTCTCCTCGCCGACCTCCTGTCCCGCGGGGACTACGTGGTGCACGATACGAAGGGGACTGCCCACGCGCTTGCTGCGCGAGGATGGGAACTTGCGGCTCCCGGTGACGACGTGGAACTCGCCGCCTACCTCGTCAATCCCGAACATCGCGGCTACTCGCTCAAGGAACTCGCGCAACGCTACCTTTCCTACGAATTTCCCGCGGACGAGGCGCCCGAAGAACTCTTTTCGCTGAACGCGGGGGATGAGCCATCTCTGCAGCAGATCGAGGCCGGCCGTCGTGCCGTGGTGCTGGGACTCCTCGCTGAGACCATTCGTGGAACGCTCCACACCAGTGGTGCCGATGACCTGCTGCACCAGGTTGAAATCCCTATGGCCATGACTCTGACGCGCATGGAGAACCTGGGAATCGCCGTCGACCTCGCTTTCTGCGAAGAACTCTCGTGTGAGTTGGGGCGCGACGTGGAAGACGCGCGCCAGGGTGCCTGGTCGGTCATCGGTAAGGAAATCAACCTCTCCAGCCCCAAGCAGATCCAAGAAGTGCTCTTCACTGACCTGGGGCTGCCGAAAACGAAGAAAACCAAGACGGGGTACACGACCAACGCGGAAGCTCTGCAGGATCTTTTTGAGCGCACGGGACACGACTTCCTGCGCTACCTCCTGGCGCATCGCGATCGCATCAAGCTCAAGCAGATTGTGGACGGCCTGATCGCGGCGACGGGTGCGGATGGACGTATTCACTCCACCTTCTCGCAGGTGGCTGCGGCGACGGGGCGCCTGTCGTCTTCGGATCCGAACCTGCAGAACATTCCCGCACGCAGCCCCGAAGGGCTGCGTATCCGCGGAGGATTCGTGCCGGGTGACGGCTATGAAAGCCTGATGAGCGTCGACTATTCGCAGATTGAAATGCGCATCATGGCGCATCTGTCACGCGATGCCGGGCTGATTGAAGCCTTTGCCAGCGGGGAAGACCTGCATCGCACGATGGCGGCCATGGTCTTTGGAATTCCCGCGAACGAGGTGACCGGAGAGCAGCGCTCCCGCATCAAAGCCACGTCGTACGGCTTGGCGTACGGGCTGTCCGCGTACGGTCTGTCCGCACAGCTGCACATTTCCGTACCCGAGGCCTCGGCCTTGCGCGACCGCTACTTCGAGCGCTTTGGGGGAGTGCGTGACTACCTCGAATCTCTGGTAGATGGTGCGCGACGCGACGGGTGGACAGCCACCATGCTGGGTCGCCGCCGCTACCTGCCCGATCTACAGTCCGCGAACCGTCAGCGTCGCGAAATGGCGGAGCGCGCCGCCCTCAACGCTCCCATCCAAGGTAGCGCGGCGGACATCATGAAGAAGGCGATGATTCGTATTGACGAGGCATTGCGCGCTTCCGCTCTCACCTCGCGTATGTTGGTGCAGATTCACGACGAATTGCTCTTTGAGGTTGATCCCGGGGAACGGGAGGCACTCGAAGAGTTGGTGCGTCGCGAAATGTCCGATGCAATGGCGACAGAACTGAAGTTGACGGTTCCTCTGGATGTCGCTGTGGGGGTCGGAGCCACGTGGAAAGATGCTGCTCACTGAAATCGGAGTGACGAATAGGTCACAAACAGGTGACAACAGGTGGGGGACACCTCATTTTCTGCGCCAAAGTCCCGTGAAACGCTGTTAGAATGCACAAGGTGCTTTCTCAGAACTCGTCTGGCAGTCGTCAGGGGGAAGGGGAAGGTGCTGAACTGTCCAACTACTATTCAAGTCCGTTTCGGAGACACAACTACATGACCAGCATCGCCTCGCAGCCGTCCGCGAACACGCCCCAGGTTGCAGTGAACGACATCGGGTCCCGCGAGGACCTGCTCGCCGCTATCGACGAGACCATCAAGTACTTCAACGATGGTGACATCGTCGAGGGCACTGTCGTCAAGGTTGACCACGACGAGGTCCTTCTTGACATTGGCTACAAGACCGAGGGTGTGATCCTCTCTCGCGAGCTGTCCATCAAGCACGACGTGAACCCGGATGATGTGGTTGCCGTCGGCGACCAGATCGAGGCTCTGGTTCTCCAGAAGGAGGACAAGGAAGGCCGTCTCCTCCTGTCCAAGAAGCGTGCACAGTACGAGCGCGCCTGGGGACAGATCGAAAAGGTCAAGGAAGAAGATGGTGTCGTTGTCGGTACCGTCATTGAGGTCGTCAAGGGCGGCCTGATCCTGGACATCGGCCTGCGCGGCTTCCTCCCCGCATCCCTGGTGGAGATGCGTCGCGTTCGCGACCTCCAGCCCTACATCGGCCGTGAGATCGAAGCCAAGATCATCGAGCTCGACAAGAACCGCAACAACGTGGTTCTGTCCCGCCGTGCATGGCTCGAGCAGACCCAGTCCGAGGTTCGCACCAACTTCCTGCACACCCTCCAGAAGGGGCAGGTTCGCAGCGGTGCGGTGTCCTCCATCGTCAACTTCGGCGCATTCGTCGATCTCGGCGGTGTCGACGGCCTGGTGCACGTCTCCGAACTGTCCTGGAAGCACATCGACCACCCGTCCGAGGTTGTCGAGGTCGGCCAGGAAGTTACCGTCGAGGTTCTCGACGTCGACATGGATCGCGAGCGCGTCTCCCTGTCGCTGAAGGCCACCCAGGAAGATCCGTGGCAGACCTTCGCACGCACCCACGCCATCGGCCAGGTCGTGCCCGGCAAGGTCACCAAGCTCGTTCCCTTCGGTGCATTCGTGCGCGTTGAGGACGGCATTGAGGGTCTGGTTCACATCTCCGAACTCGCCCAGCGTCACGTCGAGCTGCCCGAGCAGGTCGTCAAGGTCGGCGACGAGGTCTTCGTCAAGGTCATCGACATCGACCTCGAGCGTCGTCGCATCTCCCTCTCCCTCAAGCAGGCCAACGAGCGCATCGATCCCGCCTCCGACGAGTTCGATCCCTCGCTCTACGGCATGGCCGCTGAGTACGACGAGGACGGCAACTACAAGTACCCCGAAGGCTTCGATCCGGAAACCCAGGAATGGATGGAAGGCTTCGAGGCTCAGCGTGAGGCTTGGGAAGCTCAGTACGCCGAAGCTCAGGCTCGCTGGGAAGCCCACAAGGCTCAGGTCGCCAAGGCCATCGAAGACGACTCCGAAGCAGCTGCTTCCGTCGAAGAGCAGGCGTCCTACTCCACCCCCGTCGACACTGCCGGCACCCTGGCATCCGACGAGGCTCTGGCAGCCCTGCGCGAAAAGCTCACCTCCAACTGAACTGTGAGTGAGTGAGAGCTTTTCTCACGACATTACGTGTGGTGGTCACCCCTGTGGGGTGGCCACCACACTGTTTTTCTGGCGTTTGCTCACCGTGAGAAGATCGCGGAGATGCCCCGTTTCTTTGATCTCGAGAGGGTGAGGAAATGGCGTATGGGGGAGGAGCTCGATACCGTGTGGGCAGAGAGTCCCTCGTCGCAATCTGATATGGAGTTGTGGCAGTATCAGTGGTAGGGGTACTAACAGCAGGGAAGGACAACGCTGTGCATCAGTGGCAACTTCAGACGCAGTCTTTCGGATCTGACCAGGGCATCCCCCTGGTGCTCATCCATTCCCTCGGGGCGTCGCACGTCGTGTGGGATGACATCATTCCTTTCCTAGATCCCTCACTCCGCGTCATCACGGTTGATTTGCCGGGACACGGAGATTCTCCCTGCGCGCCACTGCCCGCGGGGAAGCCGCTGCGCCCCGAAGATCTGTGTCGCGCCATCGTAGCTTCGCTAGACGAGGCGGGGGTGGGCTCCTTCCACTACGCGGGGGTTTCGCTGGGCGGCCTTCTCGGCTACGCCCTGGCGGACATGTGTGGATCTCGGATGCGATCCTTGACGGTCATGAGCTCACAGCCCCGTAACGGGAGTCACGAGATGTGGGAAGCGCGGGCGCGTGATATTCGCGAGCAGGGAACCGACAGCATCCTTGAGGCGACGATGGAGCGCTGGTTTACCCGCGCGTATGCACGAGGGGAGGGGCGCCAGAGCGTTGCTCGTGTTCGCGAGGCCTATCGGCGCTGTGAGGACGAGGGATACACGCAGTGCTGTGAAGTTCTAGGACGTCTCGATACCTGGCCGACGCTCGCAACACTGGCTCTTCCCATTCTCCTGGTCAGCGGCAATGAAGATGACTTTTCCTGGGAACGTGCCGATGAGATCGCGGAACATCTGCGCTCGGGGGAGTGCCCCCGCGTCGATATCTTGCACCTTGTGGGAAAGCATATGTGTCCGATGGAACACGCCGAGGAAGTTGCACGCGCGCTGAGTCGCCATGCGCTGTCCGTTTCCTCGGATGAATAATGACGAGCACCCCATAGTACAAGAACATATGTTCGACACTTTTTCCTTGAAAGCGTTACACTTGCTGGTGTGCATGATCAACTGATTATCCGTGGCGCCCGTGAACATAACCTCAAGGGAATTGACCTCGATCTTCCCCGCGATGCGATGATTGTTTTTACCGGGTTGTCCGGATCCGGTAAATCGTCACTGGCCTTCGACACAATTTTTGCTGAAGGACAGCGCCGCTACGTAGAATCCCTGTCCTCGTACGCACGCCAGTTCCTCGGCCAGATGGATAAGCCCGACGTCGATTTTATTGAGGGGCTTTCGCCGGCCGTCTCTATCGACCAGAAATCTACTTCTCGTAATCCCCGCTCCACGGTGGGAACGATTACGGAAATCCACGACTACCTTCGTCTGCTGTACGCTCGCGCGGGAATCGCTCACTGTCCCACGTGCCATGCGCGCATTCAGGCGCAGACGCCGCAGCAGATCGTTGATCGCGTGCGCACGCTGGAAGAGGGAACTCGTTTCCAGGTGCTGTCTCCCGTCGTGCGTGGACGCAAGGGCGAATACGCGGATCTCCTCGAAGAGCTGCGTGCCTCCGGCTATATTCGCGCCATTATCGACGGTGAACAGGTTCGTTTGGACAACCCCCCTCAGCTGGAAAAGAAACTCAAGCACGACATTGAAGTCGTCATTGACCGTATGACCGTACGCCCCGGGATGCGACAGCGTCTGACCGACTCCGTTGAAACCGCTCTGCGTCTGTCTGACGGACTGGTGGTCATCGACTGCGTCGATATGGATGAAGATTCCCCAGAGCGTCGTCGGCGCTACTCGGAAAAGCGTTCCTGCCCCAATGACCACCCCCTGGCGCTGGAAGAAATTGAGCCGCGGACGTTTTCCTTCAACGCACCCTACGGAGCGTGCCCAGACTGTTCCGGCCTGGGCAGCAAGCTGGAGGTCGATCCCGAACTGGTGGTTCCCGATGAGGAACTCTCCTTGGGCGAGGGCGCCGTCATTGTCTGGAACGCCAACTTCAAGTACCACAAGACACTGCTGACCTCGCTCGGAAAAGAACTCGGCTTTTCCATGGATACCCCGTGGAAGGATCTCACTCCTGAGGTTCGCGATGCGATCCTCAACGGGCGTGATTACGAGGTGAAAGTGAAGTTCCGTAACCGGTGGGGACGGGAACGTTCCTACACCACGGGCTTCGAAGGGGCACTGGCCTACATTCAGCGCAAGAAAGAGGAAACAGAATCGCAGTCGGTCATCGACCGCATGGATTCCTACATGCGCGAAGTGCCCTGTTCCTCGTGCCACGGGGCACGCCTACGTCCCGAAGTCCTCGCCGTCACCGTTGGTGGCCTGTCGATTGCAGAGCTTTCTGACCTGTCGATTGCTGCGGCGCGTGAACACCTGGCCTCGTTGACCCTGGAGGAACGGGCTGCGGCAATTGCTCAGCCGATCTTGCAGGAGATCCGTGCCCGCGTGGACTTCCTCGTGGATGTGGGTCTGTCGTATCTTTCTCTGTCGCGTGGGGCAGCGACCCTCTCCGGCGGCGAAGCTCAGCGTATCCGCCTCGCAACACAGATCGGTTCCGGTCTGGTGGGTGTGCTCTACGTTTTGGATGAACCGTCAATCGGTCTGCATCAGCGGGACAACCGCAAACTCATTGCGACACTTGAACGCCTGAGGGATCTGGGGAACACCCTGATCGTCGTGGAGCACGATGAGGAAACGATCGAGGCGGCCGACTGGATTGTTGATATCGGCCCGGGAGCGGGGGAGCACGGCGGGTGGGTTGTGCACTCCGGTTCCGTTGACGAGATCCGACGCAATAAGCGCTCACTGACCGGCCAGTATCTGTCGGGAGAGCGCGCAATCCTGGCTCCTGTCTCAAGGCGTCCCATCGATCCGGAGCGGCAGATTACCGTTCACGGTGCTCGGGAAAACAACCTGAATGATGTGACCGTTTCCTTCCCCCTGTCGACTTTTGTTGCTGTGACGGGCGTGTCCGGTTCGGGGAAGTCAACCCTGGTGAACCGTATTCTCTACAGTTCCTTGGCGGCTCGTCTTAACGGCGCGCGCACTGTCCCGGGACGTCACCGTACGCTGACGGGTATTGAGGGACTGGAGAAGGTTGTTCACGTCGATCAGTCGCCGATCGGTCGTACGCCTCGTTCAAACCCCGCAACCTACACCGGAGTGTGGGATCAGATCCGCAAACTGTTCGCAGAAACAACAGAATCCAAGCTGCGAGGCTACGGGCCGGGACGTTTCTCCTTCAACGTCAAGGGTGGGCGCTGCGAATCCTGCAAGGGCGACGGCACCATCAAGATTGAAATGAACTTCCTGCCGGACGTGTACGTTCCCTGCGAAGTCTGCCACGGTGCCCGCTACAACCGGGAAACCCTGGAGGTTCTCTACAAGGGGAAGAGCGTCGCCGATATCCTCAATATGCCTATTTCCGAGGCCGCGGAGTTCTTTGCTCCCATCCAGCGTATTGCTCGCCACCTCAACACCCTGGTGGAAGTGGGATTGGGCTATGTGCGTTTGGGGCAGTCTGCGACCACGCTGTCGGGTGGTGAGGCTCAGCGCGTGAAGCTGGCTTCCGAACTTCAGCGTCGTTCAAACGGTAAGACGGTCTACGTTCTCGATGAGCCGACCACGGGTCTGCACACGGAAGACATCCGTAAGCTGCTGCTGGTTCTCCAGACACTGGTCGATAAGGGCAATACGGTCATCGTGATCGAGCACAACCTGGATGTGATTAAGTGCGCGGACTGGGTGATCGATATGGGACCGGAAGGTGGCTCCGGTGGCGGTCTGGTGGTTGCCGAAGGGACGCCTGAAGATGTGGCAGCTGTTGAGGGTTCTTTCACGGGGCAGTTCGTGAAGGAAATTCTGAAACGTGATGCTGAACATCGCGTATCCGAAGAGAAAACCGCGGCCAAGAAGTCGCAAAAGGGCTGAACGTCTTCTCCCAGCCTCCGTGAAGGTGCTGGGAGAAGAAACTCCCGTATGTACCCTGCGTCCGGTCGTCGGGCGGGAGAGCAGCGAGGAAACGTCAGAGCCCCTGTATGCGCCCTAGAACAGAGGCGCATCGCGGCATTAGAACATAGACGCGCTGAGGGGGCGGGAAGGATGCTTCGCGCATCTTCCCACCCCCTCAGCGAATGTCATCCTTCGTGCGAGGCATAGAGTTCCTCGATTTCGTCCGTAAAGTCGCGGATCACGAGGTTGCGCTTGAGTTTCAGCGACGGGGTCAGGTATCCGTTCTCCACGGTAAACGCCGCATTCACAATGCGGTAGCGTCGGATGGACTCCGCGCGCGACACCTGCTTATTGGCGCGAGCGATGCCCTTTTCCAGGGACTCACGCACCTGGGGAAGCTGGGCGGCACTCACCGGATCCATGTCCTCCAGTCCCTTGGAACGCAGCCACGTCGGGAGCATTTCCGTGTCAAGGGTGATGAGAGCACCAATGTAGGGACGCTGATCGCCCACAACCACCACGTGCGAAATCAGCGGGTGGGTCTGCAGGGACTCTTCCAGCACCTCGGGGGAGACGTTCTTCCCACCCGCGGTGACAATGAGTTCCTTCTTACGACCGGTGATCCTCAGGTGACCGCTGTCGTCAATACTGGCCAGATCACCGGTGCGGAACCAACCGTCCACGAAAGCCTCGTTCGTTTCGTCGGGAAGGTTGTGGTAGCCGGGGGTAATGGAGACTCCGCGCAGGAGGAGTTCCCCGTCGGGAGCAATTTTCAGTTCATTGCCCGGCCAGGCAAAGCCCACGCTGTCCGGTGGGAAATCCTCCGGAGTTTCTACGCTGACGGGGCCGGTGGATTCCGATAGACCATACCCCTGAATGAGGGTGATCCCCATGCCGCGGTAGAAGTTTGCGAGATCCAGGGACAGGGGAGCACCGCCGCAGATGATGGTGTGCAGATTCGGTCCGAGAATGGCTCGAATCTTCGACAGAACCAGCGAATCGGCGATGCGGTGACGCAGCGTAAGCCCCAGCGGAATGGAGGAAGCCTCGCTGTCGCGCACCAGCGTGGTATCCGGGGAAGGAAGCTGTCCCGCCTCGTCAATCACCTGAGAAGGAGTGGGCTTCTCCGCTGCGGAATAGCGACGTGCCTGCAATGCGGACCAGCGGAAGAGGCGTCCCTTCAGGCCGCCACCGGCTTTCGTTGATGCCGCGTTGTAGACCTTTTCGAGAACGCGGGGAACTACGAGGAGCATCGTCGGCTTGAAGGACGCGATGTCCGACATGAGGTTGCGGGTGTCGGGAACGAAACCAACGCATCCCTGGCCGGTGAGAAGTGCGTACATGACGAAACGTGCCAGGACGTGCGCCACCGGTAGGAAGAGCAGGGAACGAGACTTCGGGTCGTCGATGAGCAGAGGTAGGAAGTCGTAGGCCTGCTCGAAGCTCCCGATAAAGTTCCGATGGGTGAGAACAACGCCTTTCGGACGTCCCGTTGTTCCCGAGGTGTAGATGATGGTGGCCACGTCTTCGAGGGTCACCTGGGCGATACGTTCCTCGACCTGCTGTTCGGAGATGTCTTTCGCGGCTCCGGCAATTGCGCGCAGGGCACCTCGGTCGCAGGACAGAACCAGGGTGACGCACTCGGGGCGGACAGATTCCACAAGTTCGGCCTGCTGCGCCGTTGCGGTAATGACGAAACGCACGTCGGCATCGCTGAGAATGTGGCGAATTTGCGCGGCGGAGTCGGTTTCATAGATGGGGACGGTTACCGCGCCGCACGACAGAGCAGCGAAATCGATGAGCGCCCACTCATAGGAGGTGGGGGCGAGAATCGCCAGATGGTCGCCGGCATTGAGTCCCAGTCCGATCAGACCGCGCGCGGTGTCGCGTACATGGCGAGTGAAGTCATCGATGGTGACGGGAGTCCAGCGTCCGAGGTCGCTTCGTCGTTCGATGGCGGTTTGTCCGGGGTGGAGACGAACGCGACGTTCCAGCATCCGCGGCAGGTTGAGCGTGGGGTCGACCTCGCGCGTTGCGGGGTTTTCCCAGCGTCCATCGCGGTGGTGAATCATCGGCATGGTAGTTCTCCTCTTACATGCGTGTGGCACACGTAAGGCGTCGGAAACACGTTGCCCTGTTTCCGACGCCTTCGTCTGGGTAATGGGGATGCCTAGCTGTGCGGCGAGGCGGTCACTTCTCTGCGTAGAGTGCGTCGATTTCGTGTGCGAAGTCGCGGACGACTGCAGAACGACGCAGCTTCATCGATGGGGTGACGTATCCGTTTTCGATAGTGAATGTGGCATCCACGATACGGAATTTGCGGATAGATTCCGCGCGCGACACCTGCTTGTTAGCACGTGCGATGGCCTTATCCAAGGAATCCAGCACCTGCGGGAGCAGGGCGGCCTCGGGGACATCAACGATGGGCAGGCCGTGTCGGGTCAGCCAGTCGGTGAGCGTCTCGCGATCCAGGGTGATGAGGGCACCGATGTAGGGGCGCTGGTCACCAACGACCACCACGTTGGCGATCAGGGGGTGCGTGGCGAGGGCATCCTCCAGGATTTCCGGGGAGACGTTCTTTCCGCCGGCGGTGACGATGAGTTCCTTCTTGCGTCCGGTAATGGACAGGTGTCCGTGGCGGTCAATCCTTCCCAGGTCACCGGTGTGGAACCAGCCGTCGGTGTCAATGGCTTCTGCCGTGGCTTCGGGGTTGCGGTGGTAGCCGCGCATGAGGGAGACACCCTTGAGGAGGACTTCTCCGTCGGGGGCGATTTTCATGCTGTTTCCGGGAAGCACGGGGCCGACGGTTCCCGTGGGGTTCGCGTCGAGGCGCTGCACGGTGATGGGACCGGTGGTTTCGGACAGGCCGTATCCCTGGATCAGGGTGATACCGACGCCTTCAAAGAAGAGGGCGAGGTCGGTGGCCAGGGGTGCGCCGCCGGAGACCACGTAGCGAATGTTGGGCCCGAGGATTTCGCGGATCTTGTGCAGGACGAGGCGGTCGGCCAGTCCGTGGCGCATCCGCAGCAGGGGAGAGGGACCGAGAACGCTGTTGCGGCGTTCGGTGTAGGTGCGAGCCTGTTTGGCCGACCAGGAGAAAATCTTGCCCTTCAGGCCGCCACCGGCTTTCGCCACCGCCGAGTTGTAGACCTTTTCGAGGACGCGGGGAACTGCAAGCAGAAGCGAGGGCTTGAAGGCCTCGATATCGGGGAGCAGACGCTTAATATCGGGGGAGAATGCTAGACAGCCCTGTCCGGACAGCACCGCATGCATGACAAAGCGCGCGAGGACGTGTGCCAGGGGGAGGAAGAGCAGGAGGCGTGTATCCGGGGAATCGATCACTTCACGGAGGATTTGGCGCACACCCTGGGTGGTCCCAACAAAGTTCCGGTGGGTAAGAACAACGCCCTTGGGGAGTCCCGTGGTACCGGAGGTGTAGATGATCGTTGCGACGTCGTCAATGTCAAGGCCATCGAGTCGACGTTCCAGCTGGCGGGTGGTCACGTCTTTGGCCGCGTTCGCTAGATCCAGGAGTGCTCCGCGGTCGATAGAGTCCACGGGGACGCCTTCCGGTGCAACAGACTGCACGAGTTCTGCCTGCTGAACGGTGGCAGTGAAGACGCGGGTCACCGTGGCGTCGGTCAGAATGTGGCTGATCTGTACGGCGGAGTCGGATTCGTAAATGGGGACAGTGACACCGCCAGCCGACAGGATTGCGAGGTCAAGGAGCATCCACTCAAAAGACGTGGAGGAGAGGATGGCGACGGAGTCTCCGGGACGCACGCCCAGGCCGATCATGCCTTTGGCGGTTTCTTCCACCATGCGCTGGAGTTCTGCAGCGGTGACGGGGCGGACGGCTCCGACATCGCTGCGTCGTTCAACGGCGATCTGATCGGGGAAGGTGCGTGCTCGAGTAGCCAGAAGGGACGGGATGGTGTCTGATGACGTCAGAGTAAAAAGCGGCTTCTCTGTGTAGGAACCGTCGCGTCGCTTCTTCATGCGTATCCTCCGTATCACTTGCTGCGGGTATAAAACCCCACAGTATGTACGCTAGCGCACCCCGGCCTCCACCAAGATACAGGAATGTATCTCTATGTCAGCCCATCAGTCTTCACGTCAGCTTTTTCTTGATCCCCGTTTCTTCCCCGAGTGTGGCTGTCCTCAGCTCGAAGGCATCAAGGCTCCCGTTATGCCAAGGGTGGCCGGCGGAAAAACCACCGGCCACCCTCGAGAAGTACTCACAGGTCGTAGTAGAGCTGGTATTCATAGGGATGCGGGTAGACGCGCATCGGTGCCACTTCCTGGGTTTCCTTGTATTCGATCCAGGTGTCAATGAGATCTTGAGTGAAGACATCATCTTCGGTCAGGAAGTCGTGGTCTTCACGCAGCGCCTGGAGGGCTTCTTCCAGGGAAGAGGGGAGTTTCGCAATGCCCTCGTATTCGGCCGGCGGCAGTTCGTAGAGATCCTTGTCGATCGGAGCTGCCGGCTCAATGCGGCGACGAATGCCATCAATACCCGCCATCAGACAGGCAGCAAACGCCAGGTAGGGGTTCGCCGAGGGGTCGGGAACTCGGTATTCCACGCGCTTAGCCTGCGGGGATGTTCCCGTTACGGGAATACGGATGCACGCGCTGCGGTTTCGTGCCGAGTAAACCAGGTTGATGGGGGCTTCAAAACCGGGAACAAGGCGGCGGAAGGAGTTGATCGACGGGTTGGTGAAGGCCAGCAGAGCCGGTGCGTGTTCGAGCAGACCGCCAATGAACCAGCGAGCCGTATCCGACAGCGAGCCGTATCCGCGTTCGTCGTAGAAGAGGGGAGCACTGTCTTTCCAGAGGGAAATGTGGGTGTGCATACCCGAACCATTGTCGCCGAAGAGGGGTTTGGGCATGAAGGTGGCCGAGTAGCCGAAGGCGTGAGCGGCGTTCTTCACGACGTACTTGAACTTCATCATGTCGTCGGCTGCAGCCTGGAGGGTGGCGAAACGGTAGTTGATTTCCTGTTGGCCGCCCGATCCCACTTCGTGGTGTGCGCGCTCAATGGTCAGCCCCACCTCGGTGAGGAGGTTGCTCATTTCATCGCGCACGTCAGCGAATTGGTCACTGGGGGACACGGGGAAGTAGCCGCCCTTGACGGGAACCTTGTATCCCAGGTTGCCGCCTTCTTCTGTGCGACCGGTGTTCCAGTATGCCTCGTCAGAGTCGAGGTGGAAGAAGGTGGAGTGGGGGCTGACCTGGTAGCGGACGTCGTTGAAGAGGTAGAACTCTGCTTCGGCGCCGATGAAGCATTGGTCGGCGATTCCCGTGGCACGCAGATAGGCTTCCGCTTTTGCGGCGACTTGCCGCGGGTCACGGGAGAAGGGATCGTCGGTGAAGGGGTCGACGATCGAGAAGTTGATGATCAGTGTTTTGTTGGCGCGGAAGGGGTCGATGAAGGCGGAGGTGAGGTCGGGAATGAGCTTCATGTCGGATTCGTGAATTTCGGTGAATCCGCGGATTGAAGATCCGTCGAACATGAGTCCGTCTTCTAGGACGCCGTGTTCCACTTCGGATACGGGAATGGTGAAGTGCTGCTGAACGCCGGGAAGGTCGCAGAAACGGACGTCGATGTAGCGCACGTCCTCACGTTCGATGTACTCACGGACTTCTTCGGGTGTGGTGAACATGAGGGACCTTTCCAGCTGTTCCTACTGCGGAGAACGCTGTGAGAAAAACACAGCGGACTTTCAAGAAATGATAAACCCTCTGCCAAAAAATCTGCATATTTCGCTCAATAATTGCTCTTGATTTTTCATGTTTCACTCTCGCCAGCAGGAATCACCGCCTCCTGCCCAGGTACTCTCACTGCACCTACGCCTCGTTTCTTCGCAGCTCACCCGCCGTTCGTCTCGATGCGCAGCCCACCACCGGAGCTGCCATACCTGTCCTCAGGCGAACTATTGCGCATCCCACGCAAGCGCCGTCGAATGAGAAAAAGCCCCACGCGTGTCATAGGGTGGGAACGTGGCAGACCCGTCAACTTATCGTCCCCCCACCGGAGATATCCCCACCAACCCGGGGGTCTACCGGTTTAGCGACGACCAGGGACGCGTCATCTACGTGGGGAAAGCCAAAAACCTCCGCGCACGCCTCACCAACTACTTCCAAGACCTCGCCAATCTGCATCCGCGCACGCAGCAGATGGTCACCACCGCCTCGTCGGTGCAGTGGACGGTCGTCGGAAACGAAATCGAAGCGCTTACGCTTGAATTCACGTGGATCAAAGAATTCAACCCCCGCTTCAACGTCATGTTCAAGGACGACAAGTCCTACCCCTACCTGGCGGTTACCCTGGGCGAACGCTACCCGCGAGTCCACGTCACACGCGAAGCCAAAAAACACAGCACACGCTACTTCGGTCCCTACACCAAAGTCTGGGCAATCCGCGAAACTATCGACCTCCTCCTGCGCGTCTACCCCGTCCGCACGTGCGCCCCGGGGGTTTTCCGACGCGCCCAAGCTCAGGGACGTCCCTGTCTGCTGGGATATATCGAGAAGTGCTCCGCTCCCTGCGTCGACCGCATCGCCCCCGACGTTCACCGCGAGCTCGCTGAGAAACTGTGCGAATTCCTCGAAGGTCGCACCGGCCCAATCCTGCGCGACCTCGAGCAACAGATGCGCGCAGCCAGTGCCGAACTTGACTTTGAACGCGCCGCACGCCTCCGCGATGACCTGTGCGCCCTGAGTACTGTCCTCGAACGCAACACCATGGTGTTGAATGACGGAACCGACGCAGATTTTTTTGCGCTCGTCACCGACGACCTAGACGCTGCCGTCCACGTCTTCCACGTGCGCGGGGGACGCATACGCGGAACCCGAGGATGGGTGATGAACCGCGAGGACGACGCGAGCGAAGCCGAACTGATGGAACGCCTCTTCGAACAGGTCTATTCCGACCTGCCGGTTGCCGACCGCCCCGCTCGGCACGCGCAACAGGAAGAGGCGGCGTCCGTCGACGACGTCGTGCACACCTCGACGCGCGCGGTGCCTCGTGACATCGTGGTCTCCGTCCTGCCGTCCAATACCGACACACTCACCTCGTGGCTTGCCTCTCTGCGCGGAGGCAAGGTCACCCTGAGCGTGCCTCGCCGCGGTCCGAAAGCGCAGCTCATGGAGACGGTGCGCGAAAACGCTCAGCAGGCACTCGTTTTGCACAAAACGAAACGTTCGGGCGATCTTGCGCAGCGCTCCCAAGCCCTGGATGAGCTGGCGGATCTTCTCGCCCTGCCCCAGGCGCCCCTGCGGATCGAGTGCTACGACATTTCCCACACCCAGGGCGATCTGCAGGTGGGATCGATGGTGGTCTTTGAGGATGCAATTCCTCGCAAAGATGCCTACCGCACCTACAGTATTCGCGGCGAAAACGGCGAGGGAGCCGCCGATGACACTCGCGCCATGGATGAGCTTCTGCGTCGTCGTTTTACGCGCCTGCTGGCCGAAGAACACGGGCAGACCGGCGAGGATGACGAAGGCGTGGCCTACGAGAGCGGGCCGGTGGGCGCCGACGGGCGACCGCGGCGTTTCTCCTACCGCCCAGATCTCGTGGTCGTGGACGGCGGTCTCCCGCAGGTGCGCGCCGCACGCCGCGCCCTCGACGACATGGGTGTCGACATTCCGGTGATCGGCCTGGCCAAGCGCCTGGAAGAGGTCTGGCTCCCCGACGATGAGTTCCCGCTGATCTTTGCCCGAACGTCTCCCGCGCTGTACCTCCTGCAGTACGTGCGCGACGAGTCGCATCGTTTCGCGATCACCGCGCACCGGAAAAAGCGCACCCGCGCACAGACCCGTTCCGTTCTCGATTCGATTCCGGGTTTGGGACCGTCGCGCCAGCGGGCACTCCTCAAAGCCATGGGGTCTGTGAAAAAGATTCGCGAGGCGTCCGTCGAGGAGATCGCGCAGATTCCTGGCTTTGGAGTCGCCCTGGCGCGCACCGTTCACGAGGCGCTCACCGCCCCCGCGCAGTAGGGCGGAGTGGGAGTCTGGCGAAAAAGCGGTGAGGACGGATCAAAAATGGCATCCTTATACCTATGAGTGAACACGTACCCACCGAGGAAGAGAACCCCCCGACCTTCCCGGGAGGAATCCCTCTGCTTGACGTGCAGGCAACGCCGCCCGAACCAGCAGCCCCCAATGAGGTCCTCATCATTACCGGGCGTTCGGGTGCCGGGCGGACGGGTGCGGCGCGCGCACTCGAAGACCTCGACTGGTATGTGGTCGACAATCTTCCCCCCGCAATGCTGCCGGCTCTCGTAGGCATGATGCCCAGCGGAGACTGGGGAGTGCATCGTCTGGCGACCGTGGTTGACGTGCGTTCTCGCGCTTTTTCCACCGACCTCGCCCACACTCTGGAGCAGCTCACCGCTATGGGAGCCGCCTATCGCATTCTCTTTTTCGAGGCGTCGACGGACGTATTGGTGCGGCGCTATGAGTCGAACCGTCGCCCGCACCCCATGCAGGGGGCGGGAACACTCCTGGACGGGATGCGCGCGGAAGAAGAACTTTTGGCTCCGCTGCGTGCCCGAGCTGACGTCATCATCGATACCTCACACATGTCGGTTCACGATCTGACGCGTCACATCCGCGATGTCATCGCAGAAGAGGGGGAGCGTCCCCTGCGTGTCACGGTGGAGTCTTTTGGGTTTAAACACGGGATTCCCCTGGATGCCGATCATGTCCTCGACGTGCGTTTCTTGAAGAATCCCTATTGGGTGGATGAGTTGCGTCATTTGACCGGGCGCGACGAACCCGTGGCCGAGTATGTGCTCAATCAGCCGGGCGCGCGCGAGTTCGCCCTGGGATATGCAGATCTTCTGGCTCCCATGTTGAGGGGATATATCGCAGAGCTGAAGCCCTTCACCACAATTGCTATCGGCTGCACGGGCGGAAAGCACCGTTCCGTTGCCACGACGGAACTGGTGGCCTCACGCCTGAGGGAGCACGGTTTTTCCGTGCGCGTCCTGCACCGCGACATGGGGAAGGAATAAGACATGACCTACGTCGACGCAGCAGGATGGATTCAGCGAGGCGAAGCCTCCAATCGCGTGGTCGCCCTGGGAGGCGGACACGGACTTTCGGCTACCCTGCGGGCACTTCGCCACATCACTCGACGCCTCACCGCGGTTGTGACCGTGGCCGACGACGGGGGTTCTTCCGGTCGCCTCCGCCAGGAGATGGAGATTCTGCCTCCCGGTGACCTGCGCATGGCGCTTTCGTCCCTGTGTGAAGAAACCGAGTGGGGCCTCACCTGGCGCGACGTCATCCAGATGCGCCTGGAAACCGACGGCCCCATGAATGGACACGCCCTGGGGAACATTCTCATTGCCGGGCTCTGGCAGCTGCTGGACGATCCGGTCGAGGGGCTGGATCTCGTGGGACGTCTCCTGGGCGCTCAGGGGCGTGTCCTCCCCATGTCCATTGACCCGCTGCACATCGAAGCGGAGATGAACCACCTGGGGGAGCGGTACACGGTATCCGGCCAGTCTCAGGTGGCCGTCGCCCCGGGGACAGTGGAAGAAATCCGCTTAATTCCCGAGCAGCCTCGCGTACCTGGAGCCGTACTGGACGCCATTTCGGAAGCCGACTGGGTCGTGCTGGGACCGGGCTCCTGGTACACCTCGGTGATCCCTCACCTTCTGGTGCCGGATCTCAACCGCGCTCTGGTGACGACTGACGCGCATCGGGCGCTCATTTTGAACCTGTCGCGTCAACGTGGTGAAACAGACACCATGACCACCGCAGACCACGTGCGTGTCCTGGCTCGCTACGCCCCGAGTTTCAAACTGGACGTAGTGATCGCCGATCCGACGACGACCGACGATATCGACGATTTGGTGGAAGCCGCGGACGAATTGGGAGCGCGCGTCCTCCTGCGTCAGGTGCGCACGGGAGACGGCCGCCCGCACCACGATCCTCTGCGTTTGGCCGCTGCCCTGAGAGATGCTTTCGATGGTTTTCTTGGGGAAGTGGGACACAGCGAATCCTGGTTGCCTTAGACTCTCCTTCATCCCTATTTTTCGTATCGATGCCGATGAGGGCTTTTCCCTCACCTGTAAGGAGCTTGCGTGTCGCTGACTTCCGACATGAAAGACGAGCTTGCGCGTACCCCCGTGAGTTCACAGGCCGTCATGGCCGCAGAGGTTGCCGCTCTCCTGCGTTTTGCCGGGGGGCTCCACCTGGTGGGCGGGCGCATTCTCATCGAGGCCGAACTGGATTCTTCGGTTGCTGTACGTCGCTTGCGCGCGTTTCTCACGGCGCTCTACAACGTCGAGTCCCTGGTGGTCGTCGTTTCGGGTTCGTCTCTTCGACGAGGCAAACGCTACGTTGTACGCGTCGTCCACCGCGCCGATGAGCTGGCGCGTTTGACCGGTTTGGTCGACGGTGCGGGTCGCCCGGTACGCGGCCTTCCCGCTCCGCTTGTGGCATCGGGTGCGGAAGAAGCCGCCGCCATTTGGCGAGGCGCTTTCTTGGCTCGCGGATCGCTTTTGGAACCGGGACGATCCTCTTCCTTGGAAATTACGTGCCCGGGGCCGGAAGTTGCCCTCGCCATGGTGGGGTGCGCACGCAAGCTGGGCGCCGTCGTGCGCTCCAAGGAAGTACGTGGAACCGATCGTGTGACCGTGCGCGATGCGGAAGCTATCGGACTGTTGATCTCTGCTCTCGGGGCACCCGAAACCTACCGCGCCTGGCAGGATCGACGCGAACGTCGTGAAGCGCGCGGCTCCGCCAACCGCCTCGCCAATTTTGACGACGCGAATCTGCGTCGCTCCGCGCGAGCTGCCGTTGCCGCGGGCGCGCGCGTCGAGCGAGCTTTCGAAATTCTGGGGGATGAGATTCCCGAGCACCTGCGAGAAGCGGGGCGCCTGCGCATCGAATACAAACAGGCGTCGCTGGAAGAACTCGGACGGCACACGGATCCACCTCTGACGAAGGACGCGGTGGCCGGACGTATTCGTCGCCTGCTGGCTATGGCCGACAAAGTGGCGCATGAACGCGGAATCCCGGATACGGAAGCAGCGCTCACCCTGGAAATGCTGGAAGAGGACTGAAGTCCTCTCTCTTCTGAGATGTGTGCAACGTCTCGAAGGGGACATAGGACACCTCTCTAGGTTCCTTTTAGGTGTAGATTTGAGGTACTGGAACCGCAGAACATTGCGGGCCGCGGATGCACCCCGTATCCGTTGGTTAACAGAAGAAAAAGTGTCCGCAGGGGCACAAGCAGGAGGACAACAGTGACCACCCGCGTTGGTATCAATGGCTTTGGCCGCATCGGCCGCAACTTCTTCCGCGCTGCCATCGAGCAGGGCGCAGACATCGAGATCGTCGCAGTCAACGACCTGACCGACACCAAGACCCTCGCACACCTCCTGAAGTACGACTCCATCATGGGTCGCTTCGACGGTGAGGTTACCTACGGTGAAGACTCCATCACCGTGAACGGCAAGGAAATCAAGGTTCTCGCCGAGCGCAACCCCGCCGATCTGCCCTGGGGCGAACTCGGCGTTGAGGTTGTCGTGGAATCCACCGGCTTCTTCACCGATGGCGAGAAGGCCAAGGCTCACCTCGAGGGTGGCGCCAAGAAGGTCGTGATCTCCGCTCCCGCCAAGAACGTTGACGGCACCTTCGTCATGGGCGTGAACGACGGTGACCTCACCGCCGACATGAACATCGTGTCCAACGCTTCCTGCACCACCAACTGCCTCGCCCCCCTGGCCAAGGTGCTCCACGAGCACTTCGGCATTGAGCGCGGCATCATGACCACGGTGCACTCCTACACCGGTGACCAGCGCGTGCTGGACGCCCCCCACAGCGACCTGCGCCGCGCCCGCGCCGCAGCCCTGAACATGATCCCCACCAAGACCGGTGCTGCCCAGGCTGTTGCTCTGGTTCTGCCCGAGCTCAAGGGCAAGTTCGACGGCCTCGCCGTTCGCGTTCCTACCCCCACCGGCTCCCTGACCGACCTCACCTTCATCGCTGAGAAGGAGGTCTCCGTCGAGGCCGTTAAGGCTGCCGTCAAGGCCGCTGCTGAGGGTGAACTTAAGGGTGTTCTCGAGTACACCGAAGATCCGATCGTCTCCTCCGACATCGTGGGTAACCCCCACACCTCGATCTTCGATGCCACCGAAACCAAGGTCATCGGCAACCTGGTCAAGGTTCTGTCCTGGTACGACAACGAGTGGGGTTACTCCAACGCCCTCGTTCGTCTGACCGCTCTGGTCGGCTCCAAGCTCGCCTGAGCGACAGAGTTCTGAGCCTCATGCTCACTTAACGGATGGCGTCCGCACACGGTGTGTGCGGACGCCATCCTGTCTGCGGTTCCCCCTCTTTTCGAAGAAAGCCGCGATATTCCCGCAGCCTTGCTGCACGTACAACTCACATCACTGAGAGGTTTCATGAAGACCATCGAGTCCCTGGGCGACCTCAAGGGCAAGCGCGTCCTCGTGCGCTCCGACTTCAATGTCCCCCTTGACGCCGACAAGAACATCACCGATGACGGCCGTATCCAGGCCGCTCTGCCGACCCTGCGCACCCTGCTGGACGCGGGCGCCAAGGTCATCATCGCCGCCCACCTGGGACGCCCCAAGGGTCAGGTGAACCCCGACTACTCGCTGGCTCCCGTTGCCAAGCGTCTGGCCGAAGTGACCGGAGCCAAGGTCACCCTGGCAGAAGACACCGTGGGGGACTCCGCTCGCGCAGCTGTCGCACAGCTGGGTGAAGGCGAGATCGTTCTGCTCGAAAACGTCCGTTTCAACGCTGCAGAAACCTCCAAGGACGACGCCGAACGCCAGGCCTTCGCACAGGAGCTCGCCTCCCTGGCCGACGTCTTTGTCTCCGACGGCTTCGGTGTCGTGCACCGCAAGCAGGCTTCCGTCTACGACGTTGCTCAGATCCTTCCCTCGGCAGCCGGCCTCCTGGTCGCCAAGGAAATCGAGTGCCTGAGCAAGGCCGTCAACGATCCGGAACGCCCCTACACCGTGATCCTCGGTGGTTCCAAGGTTTCCGACAAGCTCGGTGTGATCGCCAACCTCCTGTCCAAGGCCGATCGTCTGATCGTCGGCGGCGGTATGGCCTACACCTTCCTCGTTGCTCAGGGACACGGCGTGGGCACCTCCCTGCTGGAGCAGGATCAGGTCGAAACCGTTAAGGGCTACATCGAGACGGCCAAGAAGAACGGCGTGGAGCTCCTTCTGCCGGTCGACACCGTCGTGGCTCCCCACTTCGCACCGGATGCCCCCGCATCCATCGTTCCTTCCTCGGAGATTCCCGAGGATCAGATGGGTCTGGACATCGGCCCCAAGACGCGTGAGCTCTTCGCCGAAGCCATCGCATCCTCCAAGACCGTGGTGTGGAACGGCCCCATGGGTGTTTTCGAGTTCCCCGCTTTCGCCGAGGGCACGAAGGCCGTGGCACGCGCCATTTCGGAATCTGACGCGTTCAGCGTGATCGGTGGCGGCGACTCCGCTGCAGCCGTCCGTAACCTGGGCTTCGACGAATCCACGTTCTCCCACATTTCTACCGGTGGCGGCGCCTCCCTCGAGCTCCTCGAAGGCAAGGTTCTCCCCGGCATCGCTGTTCTGGAAGGCTGAAAATATATGACTACTCGTACCCCGCTGATGGCCGGTAACTGGAAGATGAACCTCGATCACCTCGAGGCCATTCATCTCGTCCAGGGGCTGGCCATGGAACTGGCCGACGCCTCTTTCGACTACTCGACCGAGGTCGTCGTCCTTCCTCCCTTCACTGACATCCGCTCTGTGCAAACCGTCGTTGAAGGTGAAGAGCTGAAGATCGGCTACGGCGCTCAGGACATCTCCGTCCACGCGTCCGGTGCATACACCGGCGAAATCTCCGCCGCCATGCTGACCAAGCTCGGTGTCTCCTACGTGGTCGTCGGCCACTCGGAGCGCCGCGAATACCACGGCGAATCTGACGCCCTGGTCGGCGAAAAGGCTCGCGTGGCCGTGGCCGCAGGTATCACCCCGATCCTGTGCTGCGGTGAGGGCCTGGATGTCCGCAAGGAAGGCCGTCACGTTGAGCACGTGCTCTCGCAGATCGACGGTGCTTTCGACGGCACCTCGGCCGAGGACGCAGAGAAGATCGTCATCGCCTACGAACCCATCTGGGCCATCGGTACCGGTGAGGTCGCCACTCCCGCAGACGCTCAGGAAGTGTGCGCGGCCATCCGCGTGCGCCTCGGCGAGCTGTACTCGCCCGAACTGGCCGACAAGATGCGCATCCTCTACGGCGGTTCCGTGAATTCCTCCAACGTCAAGGACATCATGGCTCAGCCCGATGTCGACGGCGGTCTGGTGGGCGGCGCTTCTCTGAAGGCCGCAGAATTCGCCAAGATTGCACGTTTCGAGACCCTCTGATCTCTGACGTGACGCTGTGCCCCGCAGGTTCTCACCTGCGGGGCACAGCCCTTTCAGCGGCTCCGGGATGTCTCACTGGATGATTGCCCCTAAAACCCGGTAGAATCCATTAAGTTAGAACGACATCGAGAATCGGATACGAACGACGTGGCTGCCCTCAAGATTATTCTGATCGTCTTCATTGTGCTGACGAGCCTCCTGCTGACACTCACCATCCTCATGCATAAGGGCAAGGGTGGCGGCCTTTCTGACATGTTCGGCGGCGGCATTTCGCAGGTCGCGGGTTCTTCCGGTGTTGCAGAACGTAACCTCAACCGAATTACTCTCGGTGTTCTGGTCGTGTGGACGGTCTGCATTGTCGGCTACGGACTTCTGATGAAGTTCACCGCTTGAGATTCACCATCATTCCTCAGCGTCCTTCCTCTTCAGGGAGGACGCTTGTCTATCTCCTCCACATATGAGGCGAACTGTCGGCACTTTTCTGGGATCGTGAAAGAAACCTCCTATGACAAACGTTGAACAGCTCATCGGGTACCTTCTCGTGTGGTCGCCCACGATCGTTTCCGGTCTCGTGTTCCTCTACTCCTTTAACAAGGAACCTCGGCAGTTCCGCAATGCGTTCTTCTTCCTCTTTTTCATCGGTTTCCTCTGCATTGATCTGGCCTTGGCCTTCGCTCAGTGGTGGATGGTTGCCCCCATTTTCTTGATCATTGCGGCAAGCCCCGTGGTGACCGTCATCTTCCTGCTGGTCAACACGTGGATTGTCACGAGAAGGGAAGGGGTGGGGCTCTCTACTCTTCTTCCACTCTTTTTTGCTGTCTCGATCGTCGGCTGGTTCGCCATTTACCCCGTATTTTTCGCCCTCAAGTTGCCCACCTGGATCACCGCTTTTGCCTCGCTCATCACCATGGAAGGCCTGTGGTTTTTCTTCTCCTTCGTGGCGCTCCTGGTGTACTCAACGTTTTATCGTCTTCTGCCGCGCAAGCGCGTCTACGACTACATCGTCATTCACGGTGCGGGACTCAACGGGGAGGAACCAACCCCTCTGTTGCGCGGGCGCATTGATAAAGCTCTGAAACTGTGGCGCAAGCAGGGGGAGCAGGGGATCCTGATTCCTTCGGGCGGGCAGGGCAGTGACGAGGTGATTTCCGAGGCGGAGGCCATGCACCGCTATCTTGTGGCGCATGGGGTTCCCGAAGAATCCATTCTGGACGAAGATCGTTCGACGACGACCATGGAGAACCTGATTTTTACTCAGAAGCTCATGGATGTGCATCATCGGGGTCTGCCGTATCGCTGTGCGCTGGTGACCAGTGACTACCACGTGTTCCGGACGGCCACCTATGCGCGTCAGTTGCATTTGAAAGCTGACGGTATTGGCAGTCACACGCGCAGCTACTACTGGCCGACGGCTTTTATCCGCGAGTTTATTGCGGTGACTCGCTGTCATCTGATGCCCTACCTCATTATTTTTCTCCTGTGGCTGCTGCCGTTCTTCCGCGTTATTTACGATGCTCTGGCGCACGACGCGGGCTTGCTCTAAACGGTTCGGCCACAGCCGCAGACACAGCCGGCAGATTCAGCTGGCCAGGATCGCCCGCCACGTTCTAGTCAGAACAAGGTTCTCTGTACACCCTCACACACCCGTATGACGCGAAGGCGTACAAGCATGACGAGTGATTCCACTCGCGCGATATGTCATCGTGCAATCTGCGGTACACAACTGAGGCACTCGCCCGCGGGGCGGGGAGATATACCCAAGCAAATAGGTGAGGGACGCCCGCACACACTGGATGAGATGTACCCGGGCAAACGGGGGAGACATAGAGGTGGGGGGAGCTGAAATCAGCTCCCCCCACCTTCTACGTGTGCGGGATGCCCCGTTATATTGCGAGGCGTCCCATCACGCAGGTTTTACATTCTCACGCACGGGCTGTGGCGATCGATTCGCGAGCGGCCTGTGCCACGTGTTCGGCGGTGAAACCGTACTTCTTGAAGAGCAGGTTGCCGTCGGCGGACTCACCGAAGTGATCAACGGACACGCAGCGACCGGCGTCACCCACCCAGCGGTACCAGGACATAGCGCTTCCGGCTTCCACGGAGACGCGAGCCTTAACACCTGCGGGCAGAACCGATTCGCGGTAGTCCTCGTCCTGATCCCAGAACCATTCCTGACAGGGAACCGACACCACGCGAGCGGCAACGCCTTCCGCTGCCAGAAGCTCGCGGGCTTCAAGGGCGCAGGAGACCTCGGAACCGGAAGCCAAGAGCACGACATCCGGGGTTCCTTCAGTGTCGGCCAGCACGTAGGCGCCGCGAGCCAGACCGGAGGCGGGAGCCAGACCCGTCTGTCCACCGCGAGCCGGGTTCGGCAGGTTCTGGCGGGAAAGCACCAGAGCAGCCGGGTGACGCTGTTCGAGAACAGCCTTCCACGCCTGAGCGGTTTCAGCGGCATCGGCCGGGCGCACCACAGCGAGGTTCGGGATGGCGCGGTAAGCGGAGAGATGCTCGATCGGCTGGTGGGTCGGTCCGTCTTCGCCCACACCGATGGAGTCGTGCGTCCACACGTAGGTGACGGGCAGATCCATGAGAGCGGCCAGTCGAACTGCGCCGCGCATGAAGTCGGAGAATACGAAGAAGGTTCCACCGTAGATGCGGGTCAGTCCCTCGGCGGCGATACCGTTCATCAGGCAGCCCATGGCAAATTCACGGATACCGTAGTGCAGGTTACGACCGTAGGGATCTGCCGTGTATTCCTCCGTGCCGTGTCCGGCGGGCAGGAAGGACGAGGCGCCCTTCACGAAGGTGTTGTTGGAGCCGGCGAGGTCAGCAGAGCCACCCCAGAGTTCGGGAAGAACGGGGGAGATGGCGTTGAGCACCTGGCCGGAAGCCGCGCGGGTTGCCATGGCCTTGCCTTCTTCGAAGACGGGGAGAGCGGCATCCCAGCCTTCCGGAAGTTCGCCCTTTTCGAGGCGTTCCAGGAGGGCTGCACGTTCGGGGTTGGCGGCCTTCCATTCCTCGAAGCGCACGTCCCATTCGGCGCGGTAGGCGCGGGCGCGCTCGGCGACGTTGGCGCGTGCGTGAGCAACACCGGCCTCGTCGATGCCGAAGTCCACATCCGGGTCGAAGCCCAGGGTTTCCTTCAGACCGCGCAGGCTCTCGGTTCCCAGCTTGGAGCCGTGAACAGCGTGGGTATTGGTCTTGCCGGGGGTCGGGTAGGCGATGAGGGTTCTCAGAGCGATGATTGAGGGGCGTTCGGTTTCGGCCTTCGCCGCTTCGATGGCGTCGTTCAACGCCACGACGTCTTCGGCGTAGGAGCCGTCTTCGCTCAGCCAGTTCACGCGCTGCACGTGCCAGCCGTAGGCCTCGTAGCGGCCGAGGACGTCTTCGGTGAAGGCAATGTTGGTGTCGCCTTCGATGGAGATGTGGTTGTCGTCCCACAGGAGGATGAGGTTGCCCAGCTTCTGGGTGCCCGCCAGAGAGGATGCCTCGGCGGAGACACCTTCCTGGAAGCAGCCGTCACCGGCGACCACGTAAACGTGGTGATCGAAGATGGATTCACCGTAGGGGGTTTCCGGATCCAGCAGGCCGTGCATGTAGCGTTCGGCCATGGCGAAGCCCACGGCGGATGCGATGCCGGTTCCCAGGGGGCCGGTGGTGATTTCAATGCCCTTGGTGTGGCCGTATTCGGGGTGTCCGGGGGTCAGTGCGTTCTCGGTACGCAGAGCCTTGAGGTCTTCTAGTTCCAGACCCGCACCGGCCAAGTAGAGCTGCAGGTACTGGGTGAGGGAAGAGTGTCCGGCCGACAGGATAAAGCGGTCGCGTCCCAGCCAGCGCGGCTGAGCCGGATCCAGGCGCATGTGGCGCTGGTAGAGCAGGTATGCGGCGGGAGCAAGCGAGATTGCGGTGCCGGGGTGTCCATTCCCGACTCGTTCAACGGCATCGGCAGCCAGCACCTTCGCGGTTGCAACCGCGCGGTCGTCGAGTTCATTCCACGTGAGTGTCACGTTTCAACCTCCATTGGTGTTCTCTTCCCGGTTCGGGCTGGCTCTATCCTAACCGGAGGAGGCAGGCATATCGCGTGAGTATGGACGTTGTCCCCGCAACGTGCACATCAGTGCATCCCCGTCCACCGCCTCGTCTATGGCGCGCCGCCCACACGCCCGGCTCAGATCGCATCCCTTCCCTAGGATGAACGCGTGGAAACACTGGAGAACATCGCACGCGACTGGCTCGATCATCTGCGTATTGAACGAGGAGCCTCCCCGCACACGATCTCCAATTATCGGCGTGATATCACGCGTTATCTCAACGATCTTGCGGCGCAGGACATCACTCGGTGGGAGCAGATTACACCGCAGGTGATTCACGATCACCTGGCGCGTATGGCGTCCGGTGAACTCGGGACCGCGCACGCACCGTCCTCCATTGCACGGGCTTCTGCCTCCATTCGCGGGTTCCACCGTTTTGCCCTGCGCGAGGGGATCGCTGCGAGTGATCCGACCGCGGATATTCGCACGCCCAAGCAGGGGGCGCATCTGCCCAAAGCGCTCACGATTGACGAGGTGACGCGCCTCCTTGAGGCGGCATGCGTCGGTGAGGATGCACGCTCCCTTCGAGATAGTGCTCTGTTGGAGATGCTCTACGCGACGGGCGCACGCGTTTCAGAAATTGTTGCTCTGAGCGCTGATGATCTGGATCTGGACGAGGAGCTTCCCGTGGTTCGTCTCTTCGGCAAGGGACGTAAAGAGCGTTTGGTTCCCGTGGGACGTCATGCGCGCGAGGCGGTGGAAGCCTACCTGGTACGCGCGCGTCCCCTTTTGGCTTCACGAGGCAGGGGAGAGAGCGCTCTTTTCCTCAACCAGCGGGGCAAACCCCTGTCGCGTCAGTCCGCGTGGGAGATCATTCAGCGCGCGGCGGCGCGCGCGAACCTTGAGCAGCAGATCTCCCCGCATACCCTGCGACATTCCTTTGCGACGCACCTGTTGGAAGGCGGGGCGAGCGTGCGTGATGTCCAGGAACTCCTGGGGCACGCCTCGGTTCAAACGACGCAGATTTACACGAAGATCACCATTACGACGCTGCGGGAAATGTACCGTTCGGCTCACCCACGTGCTCAGCTTCCCGCAACGTAGAGCCTGCGCGCAGACACCAAAGCCAGACGACAAAGCGCAACCCCGTTAGCGTGAGAGGACAACACAACCACGCCCACCTCACAAAGGGGAGGGAGACACTGACAGCGTGAGGGGACACAACCTCAGCTCCGGGATAGCGCCCTCGGCAGCCATAGCCTCCATAAGGTCAGCCCAGCGTGAGCGGGCACAACACTGTGGGCGAGTCGTCGAGAATTGTTCCCGACGACGAAACACGATCACGTGTCATGTTTTAGAATGAGTACGTGACGAATCCTGCTCAGCCCACACTTACCGGAGATCTTCCCATTGACGGAGAAGACTTCCCGATTCCTGCGCCACTGAACGGGCACGGCCCCGCGCGCATCATCGCGATGTGTAACCAAAAGGGCGGAGTGGGGAAAACAACGACGACCATTAACCTGGCTGCCGCTCTGGCGGAGTACGGGCGTCGCGTGCTCATCGTCGACTTTGACCCGCAGGGGGCGGCCTCCGTTGGCCTCGGGATCAACACCCTGGAGATGGAAACCACCATCTACAACCTCCTGATGAACCCCAAAGCGGACATCCATCAGGCGCTGTGCCACACTTCCGTTCCGGGTCTTGACCTCATTCCCGCAAACATTGACCTGTCTGCCGCCGAAGTGCAGCTCGTCAACGAGGTGGCGCGCGAATCGGCGCTCGCTCGCGTTCTGCGAGCCGTCGCCGACGACTACGACCTCATCCTCGTGGACTGCCAGCCGTCCCTGGGTCTGTTGACCGTCAACGCGCTCACTGCAGCACACGGTGTTCTTGTCCCGATGGAAGCCGAGTTCTTTGCTCTGCGCGGCGTGGCTCTTCTGGTGGAAACCATTGAAACCGTGCGCGATCGCATTAACCCGCGTCTGAAGATCGACGGGATTCTGGCCACCATGGTGGATACGCGTACCCTGCATTCGCGTGAGGTTCTGGAACGTCTCGATGATGCTTTCGGTGATCTGGTGTTCACGACGCGTATCGCGCGGACGGTGAAATTCCCCGACGCGTCGGTCGCAACCGTTCCCATTACCAGCTATGCGCCCAACCATCCCGGAGCGCGCGCCTACCGTCGCCTCGCGCGGGAATTGATCGCCCGTGGCGACGTCGCCTGATCTCCTCGAAGAACAGACCGCCATCGATCAGTTCCAGGTCTCCCTGGAAGTGTTCGAAGGCCCTTTTGACCTGCTTCTTCAGCTGATCGCGCGCAAGAAACTCGATATCACCCAGGTGGCGCTCTCCGAGGTCACCGACGAGTTCATTGCGCATATGAAGGCTTTCCCGGATCTGTCGCGCACCACCGAGTTTCTGGTCGTTGCCGCCACCCTCCTCGACATGAAGGCCGCGAGCCTCCTGCCTCGCCCCGAGGGCGAAGAGGACATCAGCAGGGAGGACTTGGAAGCGCGCGACCTCCTGTTTTCCCGTCTCCTGCAGTATCGGGCATTCAAGCTGGCCGGTCGTGTCCTGGGGGAGAGGCTCCTGGACAATGCGGGGCGTTTTCCCCGCGCGGTTCCTCTCGAGGCGCATTTCGCACAACTGCTCCCGGAATTGCGCTGGACGTGGATCGCGGACGATCTGGCGCGCGCCTGCGCTGCGGCACTGTCCCAGCAGCCTCCGACCGTCCAGATCACGCATCTTCACGACCCGGTTGTTCCCGTTGCCACCCAGGCGTTGCTGGTGATGAATGCCCTGCGGGAGCGCGGAGCCATGACCTTTCACGAGCTTGTTGCCGATGCGGACACGACGGCTGTCGTGGTTTCACGATTCCTGGCTCTCCTGGAACTGTATCGCCGCCAGGCCGTGGAGTTTCTGCAGGAAGAACCCCTGGCTCCGCTGACGATTCAGTGGAGCGGGAATGACGATCCGGATCTTGCCCAGTGGGATGATTATTCGGGAAGCTCTCCACTGGCATGAGCACGCACTATCACAGACAGCACCTGAGAACGCATATCCTGCGGGAGAGGCACCATGGACACTGACGACCCCCGCACGGGCGAACTGTACGCACCCCTCGAAGCGATTCTCATGGTGACCGACCGTCCCGTCACCGCGGCGGAACTGGCCGATGCGCTGGATCTCGACCTCCACCTCGTCGACGAGGCGCTGCATGACCTGGCCGCGGAATATGCGGGAGAGCGCGGGGGACGCACTCACGGTTTTGAACTGCGCGAAGTTGCCGGGGGGTGGCGCATCTACTCCTCGCCGATGTGGGCTGACGTCGTCGGGCGTTTCATCGTGGGAGCCGGCCAGTCGCGCCTGTCGCAGGCGGCGCTGGAGACTCTGGCGGTTGTTGCCTACCGTCAGCCGGTGACAAGGTCGCGGATCTCGCACATTCGCGGGGTGAATGTTGACGCGGTAGTGCGTACCCTTGTAGCACGAGAACTGATTGAAGAAGTGGGCGAAACCGATTCCGGTGCCCGTTTGTACGGGACGACAGGAGAATTCCTCGAACGCATGGGGTTTGATTCGCTTGATGACCTGGTGCCCCTGGCACCCTATTTGCCGCCCAGCGAGGAGCTGGAGGAACTGGAGGACACGCTGTGAGAAAGAATCCCTACGTCGAAGACGGTATCCGACTGCAGAAAGTCTTGGCGCAGGCCGGTATTGCTTCTCGCCGTGCCGCTGAAGAACTTATCGCCCAGGGACGCGTCCAGGTCGATGGCCAGATTGTCCGCGGCCAGGGGCTGCGCGTGGATCCGTCCCGCCAGGTCATTCACGTGGATGGGGAGCGCGTGATCTTGGACGAAACCAAGCACATTGTCATGGCTCTCAACAAGCCTGTGGGCGTGGTCTCCACGATGTCCGACCCCGAGGGACGTCCCACGCTGGCCGATCTGCTGGTGGACTACCCCGAGCGCCTCTACTACGTGGGGCGCCTCGATATTGATACTTCTGGTCTGCTGCTGCTGACCAATGACGGGGAGCTGGCCAATCGCCTCGCGCACCCGCGGTACGAGGTTCCCAAAACCTACGTGGCGCGCGTCCACGGGGAAGTTAAGCCCGGTGTGCGCCGCCGCCTGATGGAGGGCATCGAATTGGAGGACGGCCCGATTGCCGTGGATTCTTTCCGCACGCTCGAGACGTTCGGCGATATCACGACGGTGGAAATCGTTCTCCACGAAGGGCGTAACCGTATTGTCCGCCGCATGATGGAGGCCGTCGGCTACCCGGTTCGCGAACTCGTGCGCACCCAGTTCGGGCCGGTGCGCTTGGAACGCCTGCAGCCGGGCACGATGCGTCGCATCAAGGGCAACCTCCTGGTGGCTCTCTACCAGAGCGTGGGGCTGTAACCCGATGGCGCCCACTCGCACCCTGGCCACCCGCGGCCCCGTTCTCATTGTCGGCGCGGGGCTGCTGGGCACCTCCCTCGGCCTGGCGTTGAAAGCTGGGGGAGTGGAGGTTCTCCTCAGCGATTCTTCTCCGACGTCTTTGCGTTTGGCGCAGGATATGGGGGCGGGTCTTCCCCTGGTGGATTCGCCGCATTCGTCCCTTCACGCGAGTCCCGAGGCGTCGCCTTCCCTTGTGGTAGTGGCGACCCCTCCGGATGTGGTGGACGTGTGTGTCCTTGAGGCGTTACACGCCTACCCGCAGGCGCTGGTGACCGATGTTGCGTCGGTGAAAAGTGCCGTGGTGGAGGGCGTGTTGGCTCAGGCTGAGCAGGCGGGGGATCCCTCGTTGGCGTCTCGCTACGTGGGGTCGCATCCGATGGCGGGGCGTGAGCGCAGTGGCGCGGGTGCGGCGGATGCTGACCTGTTTTATGGCCGTCCCTGGGTGATTGTTCCCCATGACACGACTTGTGACGAGGCGTTGCTTGCCGTTCGCGCGCTTGCTTCCGACGTGGGGGCGCATCCTTTGCAGATGGATGCGATGACGCATGATCACGCGGTGGCGTTGGTGTCTCACGCTCCTCAGCTGGTGTCGTCTCTGTTGGCTGCTCGTTTGGAGCATGCTCCGTCGGAGGCTTTGGGTCTTGCGGGGCAGGGGTTGCGCGACACGACGCGTATTGCGGCTTCGGATCCGAAGCTGTGGACGGCGATTGTGGCGGGCAATGCCGGTCCGGTGACCGATGTTTTAGAAGAGCTGTGTGTTGACCTGGTGGATTTGGTCAATCACCTGCGTGAGGCGGCACGTTTGGGGCCGTTGCGCGGGGGAAGTGTGGGTGCCGTTCATCGGGTGATGGATTCCGGTAACAGGGGAGTGGCGCGTATTCCCGGTAAGCACGGTGGTGCTCCGCGTCGCTACAGTGAGATTTCTGTTCTGGTTCCTGATGAGCCAGGTGAGTTGGGGCGCCTGTTCACGGATCTGGGTGAGATCGGCGTGAACGTTGAAGACTTCGTGATGGAGCACTCTGCGGGGCAGCCCGTGGGTGTGGCTCGTATGAGCGTGGATCCGACGTGCGCGCGCGATGGCGTGCAGGAGTTGAGTGCGCGCGGGTGGCGCGTCATCGGTCAGGAGTAGTGCGATGAGTGGCGCGGACAGCATACCTGTTTCTTCTCCTTCGGCGGTCGTTGAGTGCGCGGTTGTGCGCGAGCAGATTGAGCGCGTGGGGCTGACGGTGGCGATTG
This sequence comes from uncultured Actinomyces sp., assembly GCA_963525415.1. Taxonomy (GTDB): domain Bacteria; phylum Actinomycetota; class Actinomycetes; order Actinomycetales; family Actinomycetaceae; genus Pauljensenia. The sequence continues at coordinate 68,065 of CAURIY010000003.1, read as the reverse complement.
ACGGCCCTGCGGGGTCGGGGAAGTCCACGGTGGCGAAAGCGGTGGCCGATCGTCTGGGGATCGGTTTCTTGGATACGGGAGCGATGTATCGGGCGCTCACGTGGTTTGCGTTGGAGCGCGGCGTGAATTTGGGGGATCACGAGGCGGTGACTGCGTTGGCGCCGGTGATGCCTTTGGTGTTGGACGCACATCCGCGTGCTCCTCGCGTGTGGGTGGGGGAGGATGACGTGACCTCTGCGATCCGCCAGACGCGTATTTCCGAGGCGGTGTCTGAGGTGTCGACGAATCTGTCGGTACGTTCGTGGATGGTGACTGAACAGCGTCGTCGGATGCATGAGGCTGCCGCTCAGGGGTCGGGCATGGTTGCTGAGGGGCGAGATATCACGACTGTGGTGTGTCCGGATGCGAATGTGCGTGTGCTTTTGACGGCTCGTCCGGAGGCTCGTATGCGCAGGCGTGCTCTGGAGCTTTTTGGGGATGCGTCTGAGGCGTCGATTGAGCGTGTGCGTCAGCAGGTTGTGGAACGCGATGCGAAGGATTCGACGGTTGCGGATTTTATGACGCCTGCTCCCGGGGTGGTGGAGGTGGATACCAGCGACCTGGATATTGAGGGGGTTATTGGCCGTCTGCTGGAGTTGATTGCTGAAGATGTGGCGGCGAGGTTCGCTGCCACAACGCAGGTGTGACCTGCCTCGCTCGTATCGATTGGCGTTATGAGCTTCGAGTGGGCTAAACTATCCAAGTCGCCCGATGAGGGGACATTCAAGAATACGGGCTGTGGCGCAGTTTGGTAGCGCACTTGACTGGGGGTCAAGGGGTCGTGGGTTCAAATCCCGCCAGCCCGACAAATTGCCTGGAATCACGCCAAAAGTGATTCCAGGCTTCGTCATTTTCAACCCAAAAAGAGGCTGAAAGGGAGGGTGACGGATCAGAAGCTTAGCCCCACATCAAACTCGCGGGAGACTCTCGAAGGAACGGCGGATCGCTTGAGCACCGGAGCAACAAACAGGGTGGGGACATGTCCTGTGAATACACAGTGAGGGACAACCAGGCCGGCTACATTTCACTACACGAATGCCGGGATCGCTGATAGCTATGCAGCATTTATATCTGGTACACCTCGAGTCAAGGACGTACCTCCTTCCATCCGCATTTCTTTCACAGTGAGCATCGTTGCCACACTCAAAGCAAGAAAATGCACAACAAGATGAACTATGCGGGCGCTCTCAGCGGCAACTCCCACTGCTATGTAATCGGTGACCAACATTGAGCAGACGTAGAGCACTGGCAGAAGCAGGAAACAGGCGAGCACCCTCATATTTCCCTTTCGGAAGAAGAGAACTACTAGCGTCAAACAACTCGCCCCATCTCTCTTCTGACCCAACCATCACCCCACCTCTATCTCCATTGATAGAACGACTGTGGCATCACACCATCAGAGGTGCTGCCCCAAGGCTCAATAGACCTAGATGGTATGTCAACAGATTTGTCAAATTGATAGTTCGTCTCGCACCGAGGGCGCGATCACATTTCGTTTAGGCAGCGCTACGAAAACACCATTTCACCACCCCACACTTGGGGCAAGGAGAGTGGGAGAAGCCCAAAATACGCTTATCTCTCTCCTTCCAGAGAAAGAATTAGAAGGATCCCGAGCAGATCTCCATAAGCAACGCCGAATACTCCTGTCTCTCATACAAGCAATCGAGTCCAGGAGAACCCATTCTTACCGCACCCGCGCCTGCGGAATCGCTCTCACCCCAGTGTGTTACCAGTGTTACTACTGTTACTATTATGGCGAAAGTGGTGTTGAGAGGTATCAACAGCGCTCAAGCGGGAGACATCACAGCCACCCGCTGACAATGTCACCTGTAAAATTTCGGAGAAAACGAATGGCTCTCGCCTCCGCACTGGCGTACACGCTGGCAGCTTCAACCACCCTCATGCCCTTCCTGGCACCCGCCGCCCCTCCGACAGGCGACAACAGCACCGATACCCGCCCGGTTCAAACAATTTCCCTCACCACGAGAAGCGGTGAACCTACCGCCATTGCCACCCAGGCTCTCGACACGCTGCCCGTCGGCACCGGACACGCACTGCGACGCATCCCGCGTTCCCTTTTCTCCGCTGCCTCACAGAACTTTGACCCCACACAAGACGCCGCAGTCCTGACAGAACCCCTCAAAGTCGCCCCCTTCATGGTCACTGGTCTCTCCTGGAACCACAGTGGCGACCTTTCACCCCGCACACAGTTCTACATTCGCGTGCGAGAAGCAGGGGAGTGGACCGACTGGTACCTCACCGATATCGATGGAGGAGCCGGAAAAGACGGACACAGCGCCTTCGGAGCCACCGACCCCTTCGTCACCTCCGGAGCGGACGCCATCCAAGTGCGCGTCACCGGAGACCCGGACGACCTGCCCGCCAACCTCGAACTTTCCCTCATCCCGGCACACCCGAACGGGGAAGAAGAACTCAGCGCCTCCGAAGTCACCACCACAACAGCAGAAAACACCGGGATCAACGAGGCATCCCTCACCGAGGACGCATCTCCTTCCCTCCTTTCTCCGTACGCACTCACTCCCGATGAGGAACCCAGCTCAAGCTCCGCCTCGTCACTGACCAGCGACGACCCCACCGAGGAAGAGCCTCACGACGAACTGAGCAAGGGATTCATCGCGGGACAGGGAAGCGCGCTGAGCGCACACGGCCGTATGCTCCGCAAAGCCTTCCCCCTCGCGCAGCGCGTCCAGGGACTGTCGATTCCCGTAACGACGCGCAGCCAATGGCAAGCTGATGAACGCAAAATGACGTGGACGCCGGAATACGAACCCGCGCGGCACGTCGTCGTTCACCACACCGCCGGAACCAACAACTACACCATGGATCAAAGCGCCGACATCGTGCGCGGAATCTACCACTACCACGCCGTCACCCTGGACTGGGGAGACATCGGGTACAACTTCCTCGTCGACAAATGGGGGAGAGCCTTCGAGGGACGTCGCGGGAGCCTCAGTGCCCCCGAAGGAAAAATGGTTGTTGGCGCACACGACCAGGGGTTCAACACCGGAACCATGGGAATCTCCATGCTCGGCACCTACGAGCAAGAGGTTCCTTCTCAGGCAACGCTGAAAACCGTCGGCACCCTGGCCGGATGGCACCTGAAGCGCGCGGGCGTCAACGATGCCTTCGAAAAATCCACGTTCATTCCGCGCGGCTCCAACCCCAAGTACGCCAAGGGAAGCCGCGTAAACCTCGCGCGTATCTCCGGTCACCGCGACACCTATCCGACCTCGTGCCCCGGCACGCAGGGATACGCCAAACTCGATGAGATTCGTTCCGTCGCCCAGTCGACGATCCGAGGTGAAACCCCGAGTGTGCCCACAGAAGAAGGCTCCACTGATCCCACTTTCCGCGCTTTTGGTGCGATTGGGTGGTTGTGGGGGCGTTTGGGTGGTGCCTCTGGTTCCATGGGCATTCCCGCCAGTAACGAAGAGTCCACCGTCAGCGGCGGCGTATACCAGCTCTACACCCACGGCACAGCCTACTGGCACCCCAACACAGGAGCCCACTTCGTCGAACACAGCCCCATCTTCTCCCAATACCAAACCCAAGGCTTTGAACGAGGCCCCCTAGGCTACCCCCTCGATGAAGAACACAAGGTTCCAGGAGGGGCTGCTCAAACCTTCCAAAACGGCGTAATCTACTGGAACACCACCACAGCCACCACACACGTCATCTACCCCAACTCCGGACTCGGACACCTCCACACCCACCTAGGCGCAGCAACAGGATCCATGGGCATTCCCGCCAGTAACGAAGAACCCACCACCAACGGCGGCGTATACCAGCTCTACACCCACGGCACAGCCTACTGGCACCCCAACACAGGAGCCCACTTCGTCGAACACAGCCCCATCTTCTCCCAATACCAAACCCAAGGCTTTGAACGAGGCCCCCTAGGCTACCCCACCAGCGAGGCCTACCCCAACCCAGACGGCACCATCAGCCAACACTTCCAAGGCGGTACCCTCACCACCCACTAAACACACACCAACACACAACGCACACGCGAGCACCCCAACATACACCTGTGGGCGGCGGGTTTCCCCACCGCCCACAAGCGAAAATAGTCAGCGCAGACGACTAGCGGCGACGCTTCTCACGCACGCGCACAGACACCTGGATCGGGGATCCCTCGAACCCAAAATCTTCACGCAAGCGACGCTCAATAAAGCGTCGATATGCGGGATCCAGGAAGCCCGTCGTGAACAGTACAAAACGCGGAGGCTTCGACGACACCTGCGTTCCAAAGAGGATACGCGGCTGCTTTCCACCACGCAGCGGGTGCGGATGCGCAGCCACCAGCTCCCCGAGGAAAGCATTCAAGCGCCCCGTCGGGATACGCGTCTGCCACCCGGCAAGGGCCGTCTCCAAGGCTCGGCTAATACGATTCGTGTGCCACGTCGTCTTCGCCGACAGGTTAATGCGAGGCGCCCACTGCACCTGAACAAGTTCGCGCTCCAGCTCGCTCTTCAACTGAGCCTGGCGTTCCTCATCCACCAAGTCCCACTTGTTGTTGACGATCACGACGGCACGGCCGGCATCCACAGCCTGCTGTACCACGCGCACATCCTGCTCCGTCAACGGAACAGAACCGTCGAACAGCACCAACGCGACCTCGGCCTTTTCCAGCGCAGCCTGGGTACGAATAGACGCATAGTAGTCAGCGCCCGTGGTGCGATGCATCTTGCGGCGAATTCCCGCAGTGTCCACAAACCACCAGGGGCGGCCATCCAGCTCAATAAACTCATCAACCGGATCACGGGTCGTTCCCGCCAGCTCGTTCACGACCACGCGTTCAGAGCCTGCCAGCGCATTCAAAAGGGAGGACTTCCCGACATTCGGGCGTCCCACCAGAGCCACGCGGCGCGGACCGCCCAACGGCAGGGGAGCGGCCACCGCAGACTTCTCGGGAAGAACATCGAGGACAGCATCCAAAAGGTCACCGGTTCCGCGCCCATGCAGCGCAGAAATGGGGTAGGGCTCGCCCATGCCCAGCGACCACAGGTAGGCGGCTTCCGCTTCCTGCATCGCCGAGTCGACCTTATTTGCAGCCAGCACAACGGGCTTGCCCTTCTGGCGCAGCATGGAGACCACGCGTTCATCCGTCGCGGTTACCCCCACGGTCGCATCCAAAACCAGGACGACGGCGTCGGCCAGATCCACGGCAATTTCGGCCTGTTCCGCAACGGAACGATCCAGTCCCTTGACATCCACTTCCCATCCGCCGGTATCCACCAGCGTGAAGTGGCGTCCCGCCCATTCTGCGGGGTACGACACGCGGTCACGCGTCACTCCGGGGGTGTCCTGAACAACCGCTTCGCGGCGTCCTAGGATGCGGTTCACCAGGGTGGATTTGCCCACGTTGGGGCGTCCCACAACGGCGAGAACGGGAAGTCCCGCTTCGGGTTCCTCATCGCCAAATGTTTCCCCCTCGCCGCTGAGGAGGGCGAGGTCGTCATCATCCAGTTCAAACTGGTCGAGGGAGGCGCGCATCGTGCGTGCGCGCACCTCCATCTCTTCTTCTGTCACCATGCTGTTCTCGTCACTCACCCGTTGATTCTACGGGGAAAAATGAGATCAGGGCAGACCCACACCTCTTTTCTCAAGGCGGCACCGCTCACAGAACAGTGCCCCCCTGCGCGCGCAACAGGGAAGCGCAAAGGGAACCACAGCCTCGCCAATCCTCACAAGAAGGATGCACGCATCCCCGCGCCGCAACGGTACCGCTCACGCGCGCACCCCCACGCCACAGCGGCAGGAAGCCACGCATACAGCGGCGACGTCATACGCACCTCAGCGGAGCAAAACGCTCCACGGCGCCACAAAAGGCTAGATGCGCGAACGCAGATCCTGCTCCAGCACCTCGCAAGCGACGGGAACATCGTTGTATTCGTGCTTAATGCCGTCGATATCCTGATACCACTCCGCGCCCTTGCCGGTCACCAAAATGGTGTCACCCGCCTCTGATGCCAGAATCGCTTTGCGCACGGCATCACGTCGACACGTTTTCACCTCGGTCACATCATGCATATCGGGGCGCACGCGCGCAATCCCGCGCAGCAGATAGTCGCGGATCGACTGCGGATCTTCCGTTCGAGGGTTCTCATCCGTCACCCACAGAATATCCGCGTGTTCGGCCGCAATTTCCGCCAAAATCTCACGCTTCGTCGCATCGCGATCACCGTCGGTTCCAAACACCAACACCAGGCGTCCGCGCGTCAGTGCACGAGTGGAACGCAACGTCCACTCCAAACCCTCGGGAGTGTGCGCGTAATCCACGACAACCAGGGGCAACTTCCCCGGTTCCGGGTTCACCTTCTCCATACGCCCGGGAATCTGCTCGGCTCTCTCCACGGCGCGGATCGTTTCCTCGACCGAATACCCCAGGGTCACGCCGCTCACAATGGCCAGCGCCGTGTTCTGAATATTGACATCGCCCAGGATCGGCATCGCCACGCGGTGCCCCTGGCCGTCGGGATCCACCAGAGTGAAAACGGTGCGTGCGCTGTCGGGATCCGGATGAGCGTCCCGCACGCTCCACTGCGCCTCGTGATCCGTCAGAGCGCTCACCGTCGTCACGGGAATTTCAGCCTCATTGGCGAGGCGCTGCCCCCATTCGTCATCCACGCAGACGACACCGTGGCGGGCGTGGGCGGGGGAGAAGAGGCTCTTCTTCGCCGCGAAATAGTGCTCCATATCCCCGTAGTAGTCCAGGTGATCGTGCTGAAGATTCGTGAAAGCCACGACGTCGAACAGGATCTCATCCACACGGTTCAAGCTCAGCGCATGAGCGGACACCTCGATGACCGCCGCGCTGCTCCCACTTTCCTCCGCAGCCGCAAGAATGCGCTGAACAACGGGGGATTCCGACGTCGTATTCGAGGAGCGGATACGGTGGTCGCCCACGCGGGTTTCCACCGTCCCGCACAGCGCGGGATTGCTTTCGCGCGCCTGCAGGGCTGCTCGCATGAGGTAGGAAGTCGTGGTTTTCCCATTGGTTCCGGTAATCGCCATCGTGGTCAAGCGCTGCGAGGGGTGACGGTAGATATTCGAGGCGATGCGCGCCGTTTCCCGGCGAGGATCCTCAACGAGCACGCAGGGAACGTCCGGGAAATCGCGGCATGCCGTGTCGTAGCCGGTCTCGTCAGTAATAATCGCGACGGCGCCGGCCGCCAGTGCGGCGGACGCAAAACGCATGCCGTGCTGCGTCAGCCCGGGAATAGCAATAAAAACCCAGCCCGGTTCGCAGTCGATGGAACTCACGGTGACCCCGGAAACCGGGGTTTCCTTCGCGCGACGCTCCGCCTCGTCACCCTGAGGCCAGCGAACGACGGACACCCCCGCACAGGCGTCAAGGAGCGACAGGGGGGAAACACGTGGGCGAATATCACTGATGGAAACCATGCGCACCACCCTAGCCTTTCAGGAGGTATCCGTCGCGCCTGCCTCACCAGATGTCGGTGACATCCGTAGAATCACATCATGTACATTCTGACTCGTCATGATGCCCAGGAACGTTCCGCACATCTGCATCTGTCCCACGTTCGCGTGGAATTGGATCTTCGGGGTGCGGCAGGCGAAGACGCCTTCTTCCCGGTGACCTCCACCTTCACTCTGCGCACGGATCGCGAGGCCACATTTGTTGATCTTGCGGGGAAAGTCTGCGGCGTCACCGTCAACGGGAATGAGCACCCGTACAGTCACGACGGTGAGCGCGTACTCCTCGAGGGGCTTCCCGTGGGGGAAGAATTCGAACTGACGGTCAGCGCTCAGTGCGCCTACTCCCGAACGGGGGAGGGACTTCACCGCTACGTTGATCCGGAGGATCAGCGCGTCTACCTCTACACGCAGTTTGAACCCAATGATGCGCACCGCGCGTGGCCGTGCTTCGATCAGCCGGATCTCAAGCCCCACTGGACATTCAGCGTGCAGGCTCCCGCGGGCTGGGTGGTGACCTCGAATGGTGCACTGACGGATCGGGTGGATGAGGCCGATTCCAGCGTGCACGTTTTCACGACGACGCCCCCGCTGTCCAGCTACATCACTGCGGTCGTTGCCGGCCAGTGGGCCGTCGTGGACGGGGGCAGCTGGAGCGGAGAATTGTGCGAGGCATCCATTCCTCTTCGCCTCATGTGCCGTCAGTCGCTTCTGCCGTTCATGGACAGTGACGACATTCTGGAAGTGACGCGAGCGGGTCTTGATTTCTTCCACGAGCGCTACGAGTTCGCCTACCCGTGGGGAACGTACGATCAGATTTTCGTCCCCGAATACAACCTGGGGGCCATGGAGAACCCCGGATGCGTGACCTTCACGGAAACCTATCTGTCTCGCGATACCCCGACTTTTGCGCAGCGTCAGAAGCGCGCAAACACGATTCTGCACGAGATGTGCCACATGTGGTTTGGGGATCTTGCAACCCCGGCGTGGTGGGATGACCTGTGGCTGAAGGAGTCCTTTGCGGAAAACCAGGGGACGACCGCGGCCTCGCAGGCCACGCAGTACACGGGGGAGTGGGCGTCTTTCGCCATCGGGCGTAAGGCCTGGGCGTACGGCCAGGATCAGTATCCGACAACCCACCCCATTGCCGCAGACATCCCCGACGTTGCCGCGGCAAAGAACAATTTTGATGGAATCACCTACGCCAAGGGAGCAGCCGTCCTCAAGCAGCTGGTGGCGTGGGTCGGAGAAGACGCCTTCTACGCGGGAACGCGCCTGTATTTCCAGCGCCACGCCTTTGCTGCGACCGGCCTCCCGGATCTCCTTCAGGCACTGAGCGAAAGCTGCGGGACAGATCTGACCGCATGGAAAGACGCGTGGCTGTCGACTACCGGCCCCTCGGTTCTCAGCACCACGTGGACGCTCACCCCTCGCGGCGAAGTCCGCAACCTCGTCCTGCACCAGCAGGGGGAGCCTCGCCCGCACTGCCTGCGCGTCAGCACGTGGGCGGTACGTGGATCTCGCCTGGAGCGTACCCACGATTTTGCGGTACGCATCGACGGGGAATCGGCACCTATCGATCCCGAGGGGCTTCTCGACGTTCCCGCGGGGAAGAACGAGATGGATCTGCTCCTCATCAACGACGGCGACCTCACGTACGCCATTAGCCGTCTGGATAAGCATTCCACCGAGACCGCGCTCCTGTACGCCCACACCATTGCAGATCCCACGACTCGCGCGGTGATCTGGGCGTCCCTGTGGAACGCCGTACGCGACGGCCTCCTGGATCCGCAGCGTTTCCTGCGTGCAGCTTTGGCGGCTTTGCCTGCAGAATCCGAAGACGCAATCGCTGACCGTCTGCTGACCTGTGTTCGCGAGGCGCTGGCGTTCCTGCCCTCCGTACAACGCGAACCCCTGCGCGACCACGCCTTCCGGGTGGCGGTGCGCGAGGCATCCTCTGCCTCTCCCGACCGGGCACGTTCTTGGCTTCTCTTGGCGTGCGGCCTCTGGGCAGGCAGTGAGATCAGCGACGAGGCGGTGCTGCGCCTCCTCGCAGAGGGACGTTCCGCCTCGTCTTTCCCCGAGGGAGTTGCGGGGGCAGAGCTGGCGTGGGCTGCACGCACCGCACTGGCCGCACGCGCCAAGGTCACTCTTGCCGAACTGGAAGCGTGGCGTGACGCCGATCCGACGGGGGAGAACACGACACGTTTCCTGCGCTCGCGCAGCGCCCTCCCGGATCGCAGCGTACGAGAGGCGGCGTGGGAATCGATCTTTTCCTCGCAGCTGTCCAATGAGCATCTGAGCGCGACCTTGGCCGGACTTGCGACCTCTTCGTGGGAGGAGCACGAACTGACGAGTGCATTCTTTGAATCGGTTCGCCCCTTCTGGGAGTCACACTCCATCGGCATGGGAATTCGTTTCGTTGACGGAGGCTTCCCCCTGGGAGTTGCCTGCGACATTCCCGAACGGTCGGAGGATCTGCTGACAGCAGCCCGCACCTGGTCGGAGGAGAACGCCGATGCCGCCGGTGCTCTGCACCGCCTGATGACGGAAAAGATTGATGAGTGCGAGCGTCGTCTGCGCGTTCAGAAAATCTGGATGTCTGAATGAGTGCCTCCCACACCGCGCAGAACAGCGAACGCGATCCCGCGGCGTCCATGTCGTTGCTCACCCATCTGCTGCGCAATCCCCTCGATGCAGGCTACGGGTTTTACACTCCAGCTCCCGCTCGATCACGTCCGCGAAGCATCCTGCGTCGCCTGCTTGTCCTCACCGTGGCTCTCCTCATGGGAGCCTGCATGGGAGTGGGCATCCAGGGACTACGGGCGCATTCGGGATCGTCTGTTCATGCAACTCTCTACCAGCACGCTCAAGCACAAGAGAAAAAAGTCGCAGAACTCCAAGCGGATCTCAGCGATCTCACCCAGCAGGTCACAACCGCACGCGAGCAGCTTCTCCCGTCTACTGGCGTGTCCGACGAGAGTGCCCTGATGAATTCCACGACTCGCGTTCACGGTCCAGGACTCCAGGTCGTTTTGAGCGACGCACCAAATGCCACATCCCTGCCGCGCGAAAAGCCCGGTCGCGTGCGCGACCAGGATCTGAGGATGACCATTAACGCCCTGTGGGGTGCGGGAGCTGAAGCTGTGAGCCTGAACGGGATTCGCATTGCACCCGGAACCTTCATCCGCACGGCCGGATCGGCAATTCTGGTGGATATTACGCCCGTTTCTTCTCCCTACACCGTGGAAGCAATCGGTGACGCTTCCACGCTGTCTGTTGCCCTGGTGCGAGGTTCTACAGGGGACTACCTCTCCAGCACGGAGTCACTTGCGGGCATCAGCATCACTACTCAATCCGTCCGAGACCTCACCCTCGAAGCCCGTGACTTGCGTACTACGCGCAACGTCCACCCACTATCAGGAGAATAACGTGCTTGCGATTATCGGCCTTGCTGCAGGAATCATCCTGGGATTCGTTTTGGATCCCACGGTTCCCGCTTGGTTGCAGCCTTTTCTTCCCGTCGCCGTCGTCGCGGGTTTGGACGCCCTCCTCGGCGCTGCTCGCGCCTGGCTTGAGGGAATCTTTCAGGATCGTGTCTTCCTCATGTCGTTCTTCTGGAACGTGATCGTCGCCTGCCTTCTGGTCTTTTTGGGATCGCAGCTGGGCGTGGGTTCTGCAATGACCACCGCCGTGGTTGTGGTGTTGGGAATTCGTATTTTCTCCAACACGGCCTCGATTCGTCGTCTGATTTTTAAGGCCTGATATGTCACCTTCCGTATCGAACGAGGCACAGCTCCCGTCCTCCGCATCTCCTGAGAATGGGGGAGAGGAGGCTCAGGCCACCCGCACTCGCACGTCCTCCGATCGACATCGGAGGCTGGCTCAGCGTCTCCGCGCTGCTGTCTGGGCAGCGCCTCGCGGCCTCCACGTCGTGCTCCTGTGTATCTGTTTGGCACTGGGACTCGCTCTGGCCACACAGGTGCGAACGCAGCGTTCCGATCCTCTGGAATCGCTGAGCCAAGAGGATCTGGTCGTCATTTTGGACGAGCTTTCCACCCAGGAGCAGTCCCTGCGCGCGCAACGCGCTCAGCTGCGCACGCAGCTAGCTGACCTGGAGGATGAGAACGTCAAGGAACAGGCCGCCCGTGAGGCCGCGAAAAAAACTGTTCTCCAGTCGAAGATCAACAGTGGGGAAGTGGCTGTCAGTGGTCCCGGTGTTGTGCTGTCGGTATACGATCCCGCTCACGCCTTGAGTGCAACGCACTTTGTCATGACTCTGGGAGAGTTGCGCAACGCGGGAGCCGAAGCTATCGAGCTGAACGGTGTACGTCTCACGATGTCGTCGAGTTTCCTCTCGGACGCTTCCGGGGTATCGGTTGATGGGAAGCTCCTGGAATCCCCGTATGTCTGGTCCATTGTCGGAGACTCGCAGACAATTGCCACCGCCTTGGAAATTCAGGCGGGTTCTGCCGCGCAGATGAGGGCAAAAGGCGCTTCTGTGGGGATTACCCAGCAGCAGAAGGTCACCATTGAGTCAACGGCAGCACCTCGAGTTCCCCAATTTGCTCGTCCTTCATAAGACTTTTCCTTCAGGTTCCACCGGAAGTTGAAAGAAGCGTCCACGCGAAGACGGGGAAGCGTTTAGACTGGGAGCAGTAACAGCGTGTCAACGGAGTGAATCGATGGAAAACCAGCAGGATTTCGACCCTACGGCGACGTCTATTTTTGGCCTCGTGGTCACAGACGAACCCACGGATGCCCCCATGCCTCTGTCGGCTCGCGATCGGGATGCCGTCGATGCTCTGCCCGCAGGTTCTGCTCTGCTCATCGTGCAGCGCGGTCCCAACACCGGGGCACGTTTCCTTCTGGATCCCGAAGTCACCAACGCGGGGCGTTCTCCTAAGTCCGACATCTTCCTGGACGACGTCACCGTCTCCCGTCGACACTGCCAGTTCCTTGCCCACCAGGGGGGACACATCGTTCGCGATTCCGGTTCCCTGAACGGCACCTATGTCAACCGTGAGCGCGTGGATCAGGTCGAGCTGCACGCCGGAGATGAAGTGCAGATCGGCAAGTACCGCCTGACCTACCAGCCCTCACCTCATACCGCATGAGCGCGCAGGCTCTGCGCGCGGTCACGGGGGATCCGGAACCCTGGCCGCGCGGAGTGTCGCGCGAACCGGAACTTTCTATCGGACAGCTGGTGGAGGAACTGCAGGCGGAATTCCCTGCGATCACCCAGTCAAAAGTCCGTTTCCTGGAGGACAAGCAGCTGGTGATTCCCGCGCGTTCTGCAGCGGGATACCGCAAGTACTCCCGTGCCGATGTGGAGCGCCTGCGCTACGTCCTGGCCAGCCAGCGGGACTCCTACACACCCCTGGACGTCATCGGTGACCAGCTGCGTGCCCTCGATGCGGGACACGAGGTCACTCCGCGACAGAACGCACGCGTCGTGGCGTCTGACGGGAAAGTGGTTTCCACTGGACTTCGCCCGTCCATTCCCGCACGAGATCTTGCAGATCTCACCGGCGCAGACCTTGAGACCCTGGATCGCTACGTGACTTTGGGGCTTCTGACCGCGGATATCGCGGGCTTTTTCCCCGCGCGTTCCGTTCAGGTCGTACTCCTCATCATGTCATTGGAAAAGATGGGGGTTGATGCGCGGCTGTTGCGCGCCGTCCGTCAGGGTGCTGAGCGCAGTGCGGATCTCATCGACCAAACTGTTGCTTCGCAAACATCTCGTCAGCGTTCGGGAGATCGAGAACGGGCAGCGGCACGGGCAATGGAACTGGGGGAGGCCTTTGCCGAGCTTCACCAGGAAATGCTTCGTGTCTCACTTTCCCAACTCAGTACCCCGGGAATCTAACCTTCAAGTTGAGGTTGAAGTTAAGGCGCGCCGGGTAAATCATTGACCCACCTCAACGAAGCCTCTACCGTGAGATACATCTTCATCACACACTGCAAGGAGCACAGGTGAGCGCCGAATCTCTTGAGTCCGCCCACGCGCGGCAGGGCATGCTCTTCGGCGACCCCTTTGAGGGACGCGAAGGCGATGAGTGCGGCTACCGCGGCCCCGTTGCCTGCGCAGCTGTAGGAATTACCTATCGCCAGCTGGATTACTGGGCACGGACAGGACTGCTGCAGCCCTCCGTCCGTGCTGCTCGCGGCTCCGGATCCCAGCGTCTGTATTCCTTCAAAGACATTCTTGTCCTGAAGATTGTGAAAAAACTTCTCGATGCGGGCGTTTCCCTTCAGCAGGTTCGCACGGCCGTCACACAGCTTCAGAACAGGGGAGTGAACGATCTGTCGTCCATCACCCTCATGAGCGACGGCGCTTCCGTGTACGAATGCACCTCAACGGATGAGGTCATCGACCTTCTGCAGGGAGGTCAGGGAGTTTTCGGTATTGCCGTCGGACGTGTCTGGCGCGAAGTGGAGGGCTCCTTGGCAGAACTTCCGCTGGAGCAAGCCACCAACGTCCTGGTCGACGAACTGGCTCAGCGTCGCGAACGCAAGCGTTCCATTTCCTAATCGGTACACGTATCACACACCAATGCCTGCGGCAGAAGCTGCAGCCATTGACTATTCGGAGGGAAGGGGCAGTCCGCGCCTTCCCTTCAACAAATCTGACATAATGTACATTATCGGATAATAACTAATAGAACTTTCCGCAGAGCATCAGCTAAACTCGACAAGTCCCCAACTTTCCCAGGAGGAATCGTGGCAGATCGCGCGCTTCGCGGCATGCAAATTGGCGCAAAGTCGATGGAATCTGAAGAAGGCGTCGTCTTCGCAGATCGCTACTCCGTGAAATACATGTGCCCCAACGGCCATGATTTCGAAATTCCACTTTCGACAGAAGCCACACCACCCCCGACGTGGGAATGCCGCTGTGGCGCCACGGCCGACCTTGTGGGCGAAAGCACCGAGGATGACGAGCAGAAACCCGCAAAGCCCGCACGCACCCACTGGGACATGCTCTGCGAGCGTCGCACCATGGAAGAACTCGACGAAGTTCTCAATGAACAGCTCACTCTGCTGCGCGAAGGACGTCTGCGCCCCGAAGGCCACTACCGCAAGGGCTGATCACACAGACCCTCATTTTCTGACATAACACTGATGGGTGGTACTCCGTGAGTACCACCCATCAGTGTCTGTTGTTCTGAGAATTTCAGTGGCGACCGAAACGACGCTTGATCCCGTCGCGCGTCACCATCACCAGTTCTTCAACGAAGATCGACGCGGAAAGTTTGGACTCCCCGTGCACGCGCTCATCGAAGGTAATGGGAACCTCGACAATGGTTGCGCCCATTCCCTCGGCCATCTGCGTCATTTCGACCTGGAAACCAAAACCCACGGTGCTCACGCGCTGGAGGATCTGCGTCTGTCGTAGCCAATCTGCGCGGTGAACGCGCAGCCCAGCGGTCGCGTCCTGAATGCGTGTTCCCAGCCAGAAATTAATGTAGCGGTTTCCCGCACGCGACAGAACAATGCGCCACGGCGCCCACCCGTTTGTTCGCCCACCGGGAACCCAGCGCGAGCCAATGACCATATCCGGGCGGTCGCTACCCTGCGTGCGTGCAACCAGCTTCGGCAAGTCTTCCGGGCGATGCGAACCGTCAGCATCCATCTGAATGACGTAGTCGTAACCCATCTCGCAGGCACGCGTGATGCCTTCGACATATGCCGTAGCCAGACCAGATTTCGCGGGACGATGCAGCACGTGAATCCGCGGATCCTCCGCGTGACGAGCATCAGCCCACTCCCCCGTTCCATCGGGAGAAGAATCATCCACCACCAGAATATGAAGATCTGGAAGCACCGCGTGCAGTCGCTCAATCACTCCGGGAAGTGACTCCAACTCACAGTACGTGGGAATCACCGCAATGGCGCCGCTCCCCCGCTCTACCAATTCATTCGTCGTCATCGAGTCCTCCGGTACACACGATATGTCCTCCCCCACGCAACCAGGATCCACACCGCAGTGGTGACCATGACGCACACCGAGGGAATATTCCCAAGCCAAGCAGACCAGGTGATTCCCGTTCGCAGTGGAAGATCCCCAATCAGCGTTGCAGGTACCATTCTGCCACTGATCAGTTGAATCCCTCCATCAGGACGGATCAAAGCCGAATTTCCCGTCGTGGATGCCTGGACAGCAGAACGCGAAAACTCCAGCGCTCGGAAGCGCAGAATCTGAACCTGCTGCGCACCTTCCGCATAGGTGCCGAAATGGTAGTTATTCGAGGGAATCACGATGAGTTCGCCACCGCTTCGCACGCCTTCAGCCAGCAGCCCCTCATAGGCCACCTCGAAACAAATTCCCATAGCCACGGGAAGAGTGCGACCGTCGGAGAGGTGAATATCCATGCGCGATGAATTGTGGACGGCACGAAGATCCACTCCCACCTGAGCTGCTTCCGTTGCCAAACGCGCAATCACCTGACGCAATGGAATATATTCTCCAAAAGGCACGGGAATTTGCTTCCCGTACAGATGCGGATCCCCGCCCGTTCCCGGATACCACACACCCACCCAGTTGTAGCGTGCGGAGTCCTCAAACGACGTAAAGCCCGCGACCGTGGGAATCCCCGCATGATTCACCGTTGATGAAAGCAGTGCGCCCACGCCTCGATCCACGCGAGGATCGCGGTCAACGGAGGATTCACCCCACACCGCAAGATCCATCCGCTCTCCCCGATCCAGAGCCTCCCGCATAACCTGAGCGTGGTTTGCCGTCACTTTCCCCGCAATCGCATAGGTCGCTAAAGCGGGAATCTCGATGTTTCCCTGAATAGCACCCACACGCACAGCCCCGTTTTCCTGTGCCGAGGACAGTGGAATCAGGCCGGGAGCAGCAAAAAGCCCCACGGCGCACAGGAGCGTGAGGGGACGTCCCCACCAGTGAGATGACTCGTGCGCGCGCGCATAGGAACACGCCCTGCGCAGGAGAACCGCACAGGCGACGGTCACTGCGGAGACCAAAACCTCCCCACCCCAGGGAGCCAGATGCCCCAAAGGGGAATCCACTTGAGGAATGGCGAGGTTTCCCCAGGGGAAACCGGACCACGGCCACGAAGAGCGCATCTGCTCGACACCGACCCAGAGGATCGCCAGAGCGCATGTTTGTCCCCAGACCGTTCGTGTCCACGCCCACACGCGTACCGCGCTCTGCCCCATTCCCCACAGCCCCCACATGAGAGCCTGGATCAGTGACAGCGCAATCCACGGGGCATAGGAGCCTCCGGTTGCGGGAATTGCCCACACCAGAAGAGGAAGAAAAAATGTTGCTCCAGCAATAGTGGCATTGAGACCCGCTCGCCACACACCCGCGGTATCGACGCGCGAAACCAGCACGGCCATCGCGGGCACCACCAGCCACCACAGCGAATAGTCCGGAAAGGACAGCCACAATCCCGCACCCGCGGCGGCACTCAACACCCAATCGCACAGGGTACGCCCCACCCCATAACGCTGAGAAGCCCGGGCGCGTGCCCCACCTGCGCTCCGCCTCGTCGATGACGAGGAAGAAGACGAACGCAACGGAGGCGACGAACGCTGCGAACTCACGCGAGCGACCACTGCACTACCCCTCGCAGAATCAGGCGACGCGCCTCCTCCAGACGCACACGCAACCCCTCGGGCGCAATATGGCGCAGCTGATCCAACAAATCCACCACCTGACGCACCCAACGCACAAAATCTCCCGCCTGAATCTCCGTATCCTCCACGGACGTCGTCAAGGTCGCGCCGTGAGCCCACGCCAAAACCGCACCCGCAACCCCCGCATCAGGCTGGGGAGACAGGGGCGCACCCACGCACTTTTCCACCTCGGCAATACGCTGGGCAACATCCATGGTCGCCTGCCAGGCAGCAGACAACGCCGGGGTTACACTCCCACTCCACGAACGCAGGGAAGTCTCGCGCTCACCGCGACTTTCATACACGCACGTCGACACCATCGCACACAGTTCCGGAGCAGACAGGTCATTCCACAATCCCGCACGCACGGACTCCACCACGGTCAGGGCGCGCTCCCCGAAGATACGGCGCAGATCCTCGCCCGCAGGCGTCACCTGTTCACCGTTGAGGAAACCCAACTCATCGAGAACCTGACACACGCGGTCAAATTCCTTCGCAACAGAATTCGTATGACCGTCGATAAGCGCCATCACACGCTCATACTCGCGATTCTCGCGCGCCCAGCGATGCCCGGAATGCGCATGCATTTCACGCTCCGGACAACGATGCACGGGATGCTGGCGTAGCTCACGTCGCAGCTGCGCGATCTCTTCCTCACCGGACAGGGGAACAACATCACGCTGGTGCTGCGCCTTCAGAGGAGCATTCATCAGCCTCTCCCCCAGCGCGCGACGCTCCCGATGGCGTCGCAGAGCAGCCGAAGACGACGGCAACGGCAGGTGACCGGCATTCGCAGCACCCGCACTCAGCTCGTCAGAGCCCACGGTATGCCACTGTCCATCGGTTCCAATCGTGCGCGCCAGAACGCGGAAACCCGCACTCCGATAGGTGTCCACCACCACGTATCGACGCGTGCGACGCCCCTTCCCCACCAAAAGGACATCACCGGGACGCATCCCCGCCAAGAGATCCTCATGCATCTGGCGGCGCGCCTGTTGTTGTTCCTTGGCCACCTGTTTTTCCATACGCGCCAAACGATCACGCATCGCGAAATACTCCGAGGCATCCCCCATCTCGCAGGTCATCTCCCGACGGAGTGCCTCGGCACGCCTCTGATACTCCTTCGCTCGGCGCGCCTGCTGAACGACCGCACCATCGGCCTGGAACTGCGCGTAGGAGGATTCCAAAACCTCACGCGTCGCAGCCCGCGTCGAATGCGCCAAAAGATTCGTCACCATGTTGTAGGTCGGGTGGAAGGCCGACACCAGGGGGTAGGTGCGTTTGGACGCCAGGGCAGCCACTTCCTCCGGCTCGATGCGCCCACGCCCCGTCACCACCACGTGGCCTTCCGTATCGATACCTCGTCGCCCCGCACGCCCCGACAGCTGGGTAAATTCCCCAGCCGACAGATGCACGTGCTCCGCGCCGTTCCACTTCTGGAGAGATTCAATGACAACGGTGCGCGCGGGCATGTTGATCCCCAACGCCAGTGTTTCCGTCGCATACACGACTTTGAGCAAACCTCGAGCAAAAAGCTGCTCCACGGCTTCCTTCATCAGCGGGAGCATGCCCGCGTGGTGGGCGGCAATCCCCCGTTCACACGCACGAATCCAACGATCCACACCGATGACTGCATGATCCTCCACGGGAATCGCTCGGGTCACGTCCTCCAACCACTGTCGGATTTCACGTGCCTCAGACGCACTGGTCAGAGCAATCCCAGATGCGAGGACGGACGACACCGCGTCCTCACACCCCGCGCGAGAGAAAATAAAGACAATCGCAGGAAGCAGGTGGGCGCGATCCAGGGAGATCAGCGCCCCCGGCCGCGATTCCCACCGCCTGTGCTCACGGCGCCCACGGATAGACGTGGCCGCCAGAAGCTCCGGGTTCACGCGCTGCGAACGCCCCTGGCCGCTGCGAGAAGGCGCATACAGGTCGTAGATCGTTTCTCCCACCAGCATGTGCTGGTAGAGGGGAACCGGTCGGTTTTCCGAGACGATTACCTCGCAGGATCCGCGTATCTCGCTCATCCAGGCGCCAAATTCTTCCGCGTTCGACACCGTGGCTGACAGCGCCACCAGATGCACGTGTTCAGGAAGGTGGATCATCACTTCTTCCCACACGGGGCCACGGAAACGATCCGCCAGATAGTGAACCTCGTCAAGAATCACGTGGGTAAGACGCGAAAGATCCGCACCCACATACAGCATGTTGCGCAGGACTTCCGTCGTCATCACCACGATAGGGGCATCGGGATGAATGGACGTGTCCCCCGTCAACAGCCCCACTTCATCCTCACCGTAACGTTCGCGCAGTTCCAGGAATTTCTGGTTCGACAGCGCCTTGATGGGGGTCGTATAGAACGCCCGGTCACCGCGCTCGCTGGCGAGGTAGGTCGCGAATTCTCCCACGATCGTTTTCCCGGCACCCGTGGGAGCCGCGACGAGCACCGAGGTTCCTTTTTCCAGCGCGTCCATCGCCTGAATCTGGAAGTCGTCGGGCGTGAAGGGAAGGGAGGAAACATAGGCGTGACGCATCGAGTTTTCAACGCGCTGATGCTCACGGAAAGCGGCGAAACGCTGGGCGGGGCTCGGCTCTGACGACGCGGGAATTTCCCTGCTGGGCGCCTGGGCGCGACGGCGTCGGCGTGCGGGACTCATCAGCTGTTCTCCTTTTCGGGGCGTTCCCAGCGCGCAAGAATCTCACGAGCGTACCCGCGCATGCGCTGTGCCCATTCGTCATCAACCCACCGGATATGCGGGGCGATATCAACGAGTAAGCGCACCACCCACGCCTCGTCCCACACGGGGATTTCCACGGTGATCTCCTCACCGCTTTCGGTGAAAGTCAGATCATATTCTTCGCATACCCAGCGCGCTCCCCCATCAATGACGAGGCGGAGCATCGCGGGTGCATCTTCCACCGTTTCGGGAACGTCGGGGGCTGCCTCCCCCACGGTGACGCTGCGCATGCGATCCACGCGGAAGTGCCGTTCCGCCTCGCGTTCATAATCCCAAGCGGAAAGCACCCAGGATTCCCCCGTACTCGCCAGTGCACGAGGAAAGACGCGCCGCAGCACCATCTGCCTCGTCTGCCCGTAGGTGCGCGACGGATACTCAAAGGTGAGAACGCGAGCGCGGGCGATCGCCTCGTAAATGGGGGAAAGGAATTCCGTCGAGGCGACGGGTTGCTCCACGTGCAGAATCGACAGGGCCTCTTCCGGCGTATGCCCCGCGTCTGCGGCGTGTGCATCCCGCGCGGGCGTCAGCGACAGTACCGCGCCAATCGCGTGCATCACGCGCGCATGCTCCCGCTCGGGGACAGAAGAGAGCAGAGTGGACAGGCCGATGATGAGCGCGCTGCTTTCCGTGGGGTTGAGCGCGGGCCGCGGAGGAAGTTCCACGGGGCGCACCGTGAGAACGCCCTGTTCCTCGTAGGCCGCCCAGTCCACGTCAAAGGAACGTCCCGGCAGGGAATCGCCGACGAGCGCCAGTGTTTCAATATCACGTCGCACCTGGTGACGGGTACGCCCAAAATGTCGAGCGATCTCGGCGACAGTTCGCCCCGGGTGTCGGCTCGCCCAGGTCAGCAGGGACAAGAGGCGCTGGAGAACAAGAGTCTGTGGTTCAGGCATTACTCCCCCAGTGTGCCGCTGCGCGGACACGGCTCAGCAGGTCGTCGCGCAGTTCCTCCGGTGCCTCGGGACGCAGATCGGGGAAGGCAAGGAAACGGGTGATCCACACTCCTCGGGTATCTTCTTCTCCCCGGTAGAAGACGCGTTCGTTTTCCGCTACCCGCGCCGATTCCTCAATAGACGAGGCGGCCTGCTCCCCTTCGGGGGTGTGTGCGGAAAATTCTTCGGGGGGTACGGGGAGAGGGATCGCGTCGAAGGGAACACGTTCGAGTACGTCCGGCAAGGATACGGAAAAAACCGGAGCCACCATGAGAGAGGACAGCGGATCATCGTGATCCGGGGGCATCGGAGCCGCATCCCCGGCTTCACCGAGAAACTCCACGGGCGCAACCATGCGGGAGAGACGGTAGAGGCGGGCACCGTTTCGATCGAGATCCCATCCCCACAGGTACAGTGCTCGGCCTCGTGCGATGAGTTTCCAGGGTTCGACGCTGCGCAGATCACTCCCCTTCAAACTGCGGTACATGAACGAAAGGACGTACCTGCGGCGAATTCCCTCATGGCAGGCTGCGACGACTTCCGCGCCTTCCAGGTTGAGCGAAATCCGGGGAGCCGGGTGTTCCGTTTCGTCGGTGTAGGCGCGTGCTTTGGCGCTGATGACGGGTTGGGAGACGAGGCGGTCGGCGTCTTTCCAGAGGGACGCGGCCACGTGGATCAGTTCCAGGTCGTCAGCATTGAGGTTCACGGACTCCGGGACGTCACTCGACGGATGCAGCCGGTAGTGTTCACTTCCATCCGAGGTACGCGTGGCATCAATGATGATCCCACACTCGCGCAGGTAGGCGCGTTCGCGGTAGAGGGCTTTCGTGAAGGCTTCTTCTGACAGGTCACGATAGCCGGGAAGCTGAGCGATCTGTGCACGGCTCCGTCCGCGTTCGGCGTGCATGAGTTCGAGGAGGAGGTCGAGTGCGCGGCGCGCATGATGGCGTTCGGCGGTCATCGTTCCCCTTCCATGCTGTTCCATGCTGTCATGCGTCGATTAGAGGGCATACGCAAGGTGGCGTCATTCGCGCACACAGCCCACGATCTGCACCCTATCGCACCCGTGAAGACAGATCATGAGCGCCACTCGGAAGCAGCGAGTGTGCCCCGCGGCTTCCCGCGGGGCACACTCATACATATGGTGTGTCTCAGGATCCCGAGACGTAGGAGTTGCTGACAGCCGTGTTCACATCCACGGGTGAGGGAAGAACACCGGGAAGTGCGGACAGGAAGTCCGACATGCGTTTCCACTCGTTGAGATCCTGACGCATCGTGACCGTTCCATCGCTACGCGTGTACAAGGCATTGGTGGCAGTAGCAATCGCCAGTGCCGACGTGCGGGTCACCTCATTGCTCAGCGTCGTATCCCACTGTTCCGTTGCACTCACCGCCTGCTCGGGCGAGGCGACGGTTGCTCGAATACCTTCTTCGGTTGCGGCAATCAGGGATTCCAACTCGTGGACGTGGGCATCCGCCCAGCTTCGGGTGGTCACCAGAACAGCGGACACCAGAGGAAGCGTGCACTCACAGTCAACCGCGCGGACGGGAATCCCCGCCTGAGCCAGCTGCACGGCCTCATTGTTGCTCATCCCCATGACGGCGTCCACGCTCCCCTGGCTCAGAGCCGTGGTCTGCGTGTATCCAATGGACATCACCTGAATGTCGGAAGTCATCATCGATGCCTGAGCTAGCAGAGCCTGGAGGGCAAGCCACGAAGAACCGTATTCTCCGGGAATACCAACCTTCTTGCCTCGCAAATCAGCAACCGTACGAATGGGAGAGTCCTCACGCACCAGGAGCACAGAGGGCTGATGCTGGTAGTAGGCGCCAACGGACACGATATCCATTCCGTGTGCGCGTGCCTGAAGGACTTCATCACCCGTTGCCAGGACGACCTGTTCTTCCCCCGTCGTCAGAGCGGTGAAGACGCCTTCATCGCTCCCGTGGTGGCGGAGGGTGACGTTGAGGCCGCGGTTACGGTACTGCCCCTGGGCATCGGCGACATAGACCGGGGCAAATTGAACGTTGGGGATGTAGCTGAGTCCCAGGGTCACGGCAGCAGGTGCCGGTTCCTGCGAGCTAGTGGGGGTCGAGGCCTGCTGGCAAGCTCCCAGGGCGAGAGCACAGATTGCCGTCATCGCCAGAGCGCGGAGGGAACGCATAGATAATTCCTTTGTCTTTGAGGTGTCACTGATACTTCGGGGGATACGAATCAGTTCCAGATGGGAGAAGCTCACATCAGCGAGCTTGTACGTGCTCTGCGACGCGGCGTTCGATCGCCGCACACACCACGTGGACGATGACAGCCATTGCACACAGGAGCACGATGACGGCAAACATTCCTGCCGTATCGATATTCGTGCGCATCTGGACGAGCATCTGGCCGAGACCTCGTCCTCCCATCACCATTTCTCCCACGATGGCTCCCGTCACGGACAGGGTGAGTCCGTTGCGGATCCCCGCCAAAATTGCCGGTGCAGCCAGGGGGATTTCAATGCTCAGCGCCATGCGCCACGATGAGGCACCGTCGAGCTGTGCCGCTTCCAGGATCTCTCGATCCAAGTGGCGTAGCCCCAGCAGCGAGGCCACCAAAATAGGGAAAAACACAATCAGGGCGCAGAGAACGGCGATCGCGAGCTTGCCGTAGCCCAACCACAGCACCAGAAGCGGTGCCACGGCGATCGCCGGGAGCGCCTGTGTTGCTCCCAAGAAAGGTTCCAGAGCTGCTGCAAGCCACGGTACACGATAGATCGCGTAGCTCAGCGAAACTGCGCAGACGATTGCGGCGCAGCTGCCGACCAGAGCCTCGTGAATTGTTGTTCCCGCAGCAGCCCATGTGGCGGGACGCCCACAGAGCACGACAAGTCGCTCCCAGACGTCTCCCGGTGACGGCAGGCGCCAGGATTCGATTCCTGTCGCAGCAGTCAGCCACCACCACAGAGCAATAAAAAACGCGCCACACAGCAGGGGCGCGAGGAATGACGAGTCAGAGATCCGCATCCTCGACCTGCGTTGAGCGCGCTTAGAGGTATGCGTAGGCATACAGAGGTCTCCCTCCGTTAGCTTCTCCCATCCGGACTTTCACCGTCGGTGCCGGAATTACACCGGCTCAACCGTTCATGGGAACGGGTCGCGGACTGTCACCGCCGGTTCGGACTTACACCGACCCCGAAGCACCCTCGTATTGTGCCACGTTTTTCTCTCCCATGTGCAATTCGCGCCCGTCGGCGGGGAGCCGACGGGCGCGAGAGCCTCCACAGCACAGGTCAGTGACTGTGCTCCTGAGCCAGAGAACGCAGAAGGGCGATTTCCGCTTCGGCATTCTCCGCGCGGAAAATAGCAGACCCCGCCACAAAGTTATTCGCACCGGCTTCAGCGGCCAAGGCAATCGTCTCTCGGGAAATCCCGCCATCGACCTGGACACTGATGTCCAAGCCTCTGGCATTAATCGCCTCACGCGTACGGCGAATCTTCGGAAGCATCGAGTCCAGGAAGGACTGGCCACCGAAGCCCGGTTCGACCGTCATCACCAAAATCATGTCGAACTCGCGCAGGATATCCACGTAATCAGCGATATCCGTCGAGGGCTTGAGCGCCAGAGCCACCCGTGCACCGTGACGACGAATCTCACGAGCCAAACGGATCGGAGCAGCAGCAGCCTCGGCATGGAAGGTCACCGATTCGCACCCCACCTCGGCGTAGGCCGGAGCCCAGCGGTCGGGATCCTCGATCATCAGGTGAGCGTCCACGGGCAAAATCCCCGTTTTCACGCAGGCTTCCACCACGGGCAGCCCCCAGGTCAGGTTGGGGACGAAATGATTGTCCATCACGTCAACATGCGCAATATCCGAGGTACGAATCTTCGTGAGCTCGCCCCGCAAATCCGCGAGATCGCTATTGAGAATGGACGGGGAAATATGCACAGCAGCCATTGCAGTGTCCTTTCAAGAATCCATCTTTTTCCGGAAGACGGCGATAAACATGAGGTCGGTTTCGTGTCGGTGTTCCCACAGCTGGAGAACAGCACCCGCAGGCGCACTCCCCCGCCCACCAATTGCTTTCCCGGCCTCAGGAAGATCCAGCGGCAGTGGAGTGACCGTCGCAGCCAAAGCCGGAGTATCCAGGAGCTCCAGACTCCCCCCACTCAAAAGTTTCTCCACCTGCGCATGGGTTTCGTCCACATGCGGCGAACAGGTGACATAGGTGAGCACACCGCCGGGACGCAGCAGCTCCACGGCGCGCGTCAGCAGCTGCTCTTGCAGCCCCACCAGTTCCGTCACGTCCTCGGGGCGTCGACGCCAGCGCGATTCCGGGCGCCTGCGCATCGACCCCAGCCCCGTACACGGAGCATCGACAATCACGCGGTCAAAAGATCCCAGCGGCCAGCGCGTCCCCTCCCCACCAAACGTCCGTCCGTCTCCGGACACGACATTGACGTCGGGCATCAGTCGAGTGGAGCGCGCAACCAGACGCGCCCTGTGCGGATAGTATTCATTCGCCACCAGGTGTGCGCCCTTTTCCCGCGCATACGAGGCGATCAACGCGGCTTTTCCGCCCGGACCCGCACACAGATCCAGCCAGGACTCGTCGCTCCCCTCCAGGGGGGTATGGACTGCCAGGAGCGCCGCCAACTGCGAGCCTTCATCCTGTACTCCGGCAGCGCCCGCGCGCACCGACGGAAGTGCCGCCGGATCGCCCGACTCGATGAGCACAGCCCGAGGGCTGACCTCGCCCGCTGCGGTGCGTGTCCGCAAACGATCCTCCGCCTCGTCACGCAGGTCGTCCACGCTCAGGAAAGAGTAGCGCGCAACGAGGGTGACCAGGGGCGCCTCGTTATTGGCGCGCAGCAGCGCCTCCAGTTCGTCGCTCTGGCACCCGTTGGTCTCCAGCGCACGCGCATACTCGTCCACCATCCACCGCGGATGAGAGGTTTCAATGGCGAGGCGCTCGTGCGGATCCTCAATCGCCGCCAGAGCGCGACTGCGATCCTCCTCGCTTTCACGCGTGATCGACCGCAGCACCGCATTCACCATGGACGCCGGCCCCTGAGTGACCACATTGCGTGCCAGGTCAACGGTTTCGGAAACCGCGGCATGATCGGGGACACGCATTTTCAGCAGCTGGTAGGCGCCAATGCGCAGCAGGTCAAGGACGCGTCCATCGAGTTCTTCCAGAGGACGGTTCACGTGGCGAGCAATCACCCAGTCCAGATACCCCAGTTCGCGCAGGGTTCCGTAGGTGATTTCCGAGGCAAAGGCCGCGTCCCGGGAAGAGAGTCCCTCCTCCTGGCGTGCGGTACGCAAGAGCTTGGGCAGTACGAGGTTCGCGTAGCTGTCCTCTTCGCGCACCTGGGTCAGAACTTCCCATGCGATACGTCGCGCGGGATCCGCACTGCGGCGGGCACGATAGCCGTCAGAATAACGATGAGTGGGCATCAGCGATCCTTCTCATTGGTCAGGGGCTCTCCCATGCGGCTGTCGTCGGAAAGTCGGGCGCCGCGCGCCCAGGCCGCCGCATCCATCCAGCTCTTCCCCGCCGGAGCCAACTGTCCCAGTTCCACGCACACGTCGGCACATCCCACGAGGACATTCTTCTTGGAGACCACCATGCGTCCCACGCCCGGAGTCGGCTGATCACTGAGGCTCACCGCACCCAGTTTGACGCGCTGACCGCCCAGGGTCGTCCACGCCCCCGGGCTGGGGATCACCGAACGAATACGCGCATCGACCACACGCGCATCCTGGGTGAAATCAATAAAGCCGTCGTTCACTTCCAGGCGACGTGCGTGAGGCAGTTCTTCCCCCTCCGGGAGAACCTGGGGAACTGCCTGCGCCCTGCCCTCAGCCAGGGAGTCCACGATATCAAGTACCTGCTGTGCTCCCAGAATTGCCATGCGTTCGAGGAGTTCCCCGCTGGTCTCATGTCCGATATCCACGGGAAGCCTCGAAAATACCGGCCCGGTATCCAAACCTGCCTCCAGCTGGAACACACAGGACGCCGTCTGTGTCTGTCCCGAGGCGATCGCCCACTGGACGGGGGCAGCTCCCCGCCACTGGGGAAGATCAGAAAAATGCAGGTTAACCCACCCGTGAGTCGGCATGTCCAACACAGACTGTGGAACCAGAGCACCGTAGGCGACAACAACACCGAGGTCGGCATGCAGATCGCGGATTGTCTGCTGGATGCTCTCATCGCGCAGGGAGGAGGTTTCCACCAGGGGAATACCGTGTTGCGTGGCGAGTTCAGCAACGGGTGAGGGGTGGAGCTGACGTCCTCGTCCGGTGCGAGCCGGCGGACGCGTCAGAGCCGCCACGATCTCGTGGGGTGAGTCGATGAGAGCCTGCAAAGTCGGACAGGCAGCCTGGGGGGTTCCAGCAAAAATAATGCGCACCCGCCTAGTTTAGCGACTCCGGAAATTTTCGATCAGAAAAGCTCATATGAGGCAGGTTTCCCTGGGGGACAAAAACTCGGAAACGTCGTCTCAGGGCAGAAAATCTTCCACAGAAACGCCGATAACGGACACACCGCAGCCCCATCGGAGGCGCACAGCATCTTCCGATGCCAGCAATCCATCAAAAGAGTTCTGGCGGATTGATGCTCACACGGATCAGCGGCATTTTTCGCGCAGAGCGACTCTGCTGGCATTCGCGGATTTCTCGAAGCCCCTTGGCGCTTCCCTCCAGGGGATAGCGCATGAGGGCACGCCACTTCCCCGTCGTCCCTTCGGCGCGAAGCTGGTCTGCCGCTGCTTCCTTCCGTCCCGGAATGCCGCGATGGTTCTGGGGCACGATCCCGATGAGCTCCCCCGACAGGTCGCGTGTCATGGCATTGAGATCATCCACGCTCTCTGCGTCCAGCGCCACGATCATCGCACCGGGGAAGAAGCCCAGCGCCTCGCGTTCGTCGAGGAGACGACGGGCATAGTCCACGGGATCCCATCGCACCAAAGCCTGCGCGCATTCCGTAGGCACTCCCCCACCAATCCAGCAGGGAACTCCGGGGCGCGCCAGAGCGTAGGCATTCATCCAGCGCCTCAGTGATTCTTCCGGCGCCCACAGTTCGGGGCGTCCCACGATCGCCTGAGGATCGACGATGATGACCGAGGCGTAGCCGCCCTCGGCGTGAGGTTCGGCTCCGGGAGTGGAGACAACGATACGGGAGTGGGCATCGATACGCCGTTCCACCGTACGCGTCGACGAGGACACGGTCAGCGGAACTCCGGCGAAGGCACGCCCAATTTCTTCTCCCGTGCGATCAGAACCGACGCTCATGGCACGTAGCTGGGTACCCGAACAGGCCGGGCATCTCCAGGACGACGAGGAGAGTTCGCACCAGGAACAGCGAATCTCCCCGTTTTTCTCCCAGGAGAGGGGGCCCGAGCAGCGCGGACACCTGGCCACATGGCGGCAGCGCGCGCAGCACACCACGGGAACATATCCGGCTGCGGGCACCTGGATGAGAACCGGGCCGTGACGCAGTCCTTCGCGGATCATCTGGAAAGCAGAAGACGGCAGGCGCCCGTGAGCCGAGGCGCCCTCCCGGTCGGGCGCGTATTCTTCCGCCACGTGGATCAGCGGTGTCGAGGCGCGCAGGGCTTCGCGCGTGGGTTCAACGGATACCGCCCACCCGCGGCGTACGAGTTCCTGCGCCTTCACGGATCGCGTGTAGGCCCCGCAGATCAGTGCTGCCTTTTCGATATGGGCGCGCGTCACGGCAACATCCAGGGCGTTTGTTCGAGGAGAGCGCACCTCGACCAGGTGGTCATCTCCGTCGTCCCAGACCACGATAAGTCCCAGGTTCTGCATCGGTGTCCAGACGGCGTTTCGAGTCCCCACCACGATGCCTTCTTCTCCGCGAAGGGCACGTAGGTGCGTCCCGTATCGGTGGGCGGGGGTGTCTTCCCCCGTCACGCAGGTGACCGGGCATCCCGTCAGTTCCTCAAGGGCGGCACTGCACTGCTGTGCCTGATGGACGGTCGGCATGACGACGATCACCTGACGTCCACTCAGACGGGTTGCTGTGATGAGGTCAGCCAGATGGCGGTCGCGCCTGCCCGGCAGTGCCATCCAGGCGGCTCGCGGAGAGCGTCCCTGCGCAAGGTGATCGCACAGCCTCTCCCCGTGGGGATAGTCCTTCCACGCCTCGCAGGAGGTGTCGGCGGGAAGCGGCGCCGGATGCGCGTCCTGTGCGGCAATCTTTTTTTCAGTAGATGCGTGGCGAGGCGGAATTGCCACACTCAGCACCTGAGACATCGTGGCGACGTGGCGGTCTGCAATTCGTCGGGCAGCGCGCGCCACATCCTCCGTCAGGACGGGAAGACGTGAGGTCACCGACTTCAAGGGACGAGTGGTGGCACTTGCGGGAAGTTCCCGTACGCGTTCAACAATCCACCCGGAGTAGGTACGTCCCGCGAGGGGAACTTGAACGGAGTGCCCCACCTGCGCTGTATCGAGCAGGGCGTCGGGAACCGTGTATTCCAGGGGGTGATCGAGATGCGGCAGGTCGATGTCGACAAGAACGCGCGCCAGTTCCTGGGCTTCGGGTGCGGGCACCTCAAAACCGGGAAGAAGAACGTCCGCTGTCTGCTGCATGTACCCATTGCACCACAGGGGGTGGACACATGCGGAACTTTCCCGAGCGGGCACAGCGGAACAGAAAACGAAAACGCGAATTTAGCCCAGGAGACTCGGGCCGTAGCGCACCACGATCATGGCCAGGATCACCACAAGGAGGAGGGCGACAAACGCCCAGTCTGCTCCGGTGCGAATCAGACGTTTCACGGCATCGGGCGCGGGAATCGCGCCCTCAATAATTGCGATGCGCGTCAGCCCCGACCACACGAGGATCGTCGTGAGAGTGATGAGGAGGCACCAGGGGCACAGGACGTGAATCACAAAGTAGGACTGGGCGAAAAGCCACAGGGCGAAGCCCACTCCCACCGTGTAGAGCGCCTCGATTCCCAGGAGATACCACCGGGGGAAGGACACGCCTGCGATGAGCGCGACCGAAACTGCCAGAACAATCGCCTCGAAGAAAATCCCCAAAAAGGCATTCGGGAATCCCAAGACCTGCGCCTGCGGAGTCTGGGCGACCGTCGAGCACGACAGCACCGAGGAGACATCGCAGGCAAAGGTCGTGGAGGAATCCTTCGCCAGTTGCCAGGCTTCAATCGAGAGGACGAAAGACACCAGGAGGCCGATGATGCCGGAAAGCGCCATTTCGCATGCGGTGCGGCGCCTCCAGCTCAGGTGTTCGGTGTTCGTGGCAGTTTCGGTCAGCGTCATTGAAGGATCTCTTTCAGGGCCTCCACACGATTGAGCTGCTCCCACGGGAAGTGGGGGCGACCAAAATGTCCATAGGCCGTGGTGTCACGGTAGATGGGGCGCAGCAGGTCGAGATCGGCAATCATCCCGGCGGGACGCAGGTCAAAGACCGTGTTCACGGCCTGTGCCAGTACGTCTTCCGGAACGGTTGCGGTTCCGAAGGTCTCCACGTAGAGGCCGACCGGGTGGGCGCGTCCAATCGCGTAGGCCACCTGAATTTCGCAGCGCTGGGCATATCCGGCTGCAACGATATTCTTGGCGATCCAGCGTGCCGCGTAGGCTGCGCTGCGGTCAACCTTCGACGGGTCCTTTCCGGAGAAGGCACCGCCTCCGTGGCGCGCCATTCCCCCGTAGGTGTCGACGATGATTTTGCGTCCGGTCACGCCCGCGTCTCCCGCGGGGCCGCCGATCACAAAGCGCCCGGAGGGGTTCACGAGCACCGTCATCGAAGAGGTGTCCAGGTCGAGCCCGGATTCCTCAATCACGGGGGAAATCACGTACTCACGCACCGCCTCGTCAATGTCTGCCAAGCTCAGCGCCTCACTGTGCTGGGTGGAGACGACGACGGTATCGATGGCGACCGGACGATCGTCGCGGTACCCCATGGTGACCTGGGTCTTGCCGTCGGGGCGCAGGCCGTCGACTGTGCCGCTGCGACGCACCTCGGACAGGCGCTGTGCCAGGCGGTGAGCGAGCCAAATCGGGGCGGGCATCAGGTCGGGAGTCTCATCGCTGGCGTAGCCGAACATGAGTCCCTGGTCGCCGGCTCCCTGACGTTCGCGAATGTCATCACTCGCCTCGGTGCGTGTTTCCAGTGAGTGATCGACGCCCCCAGCAATATCGGGGCTCTGCTGGCCGATGGACAGCGAGACGCCGCAGGATGCTCCGTCGAATCCCATTTCGGAGGAGGTGTATCCGATGTCAAGAATTTCCTGGCGGACGATCTGCGGGATTTCCACGTAGGCTTCGGTCGTTACTTCCCCGGCAACATGGACGAGTCCCGTGGTCACCATGGTTTCAACAGCAACGCGAGAATGGGGGTCTTCAGCTAAAAGTGCATCAAGAATAGCGTCGGAAATACGGTCACAGACCTTATCTGGGTGGCCTTCGGTAACGGATTCAGAGGTAAAAAGTTTCGAAAATTCACTCACCCGTCCCATGGTACCCGCAGGAGGGAATATTCGGTGAGGGAGGGCTCCCCGCAGGAGTCAGCGGGAGTGCAGACGCTGTGCGATGAGATCCATGAGGAGTGCCGCCGCTTCCGTCTTCGTTCCGCCGCCTTCGGCCAAGGTGTGCCCCTGCGCATCCAAGACATGGATCGTGTTGGGGACATCACCGAAGCCGGCGCTCACACCCACGGCATTGACTGCCAGCAGATCGGCTCCCTTAGCACGCGCTTTCGTTCTTCCGTGCGCCAGTACTTCGTCGAGCGAGCCCGTTTCCGCTGCGAATCCCACAAGAACCTCGGGCCGCTGGGGGTGGGTGGCGACGGTGGCCAAAATATCAACGGTGCGTTCCAGTTCTATCACCGGCGCACTGTCCGTGCCCGCTTCTTTTTTGATCTTCTGTGCGGACATCTGCCGGGGACGGAAGTCTGCGACGGCGGCAGCCATGATCAGGACGTCGCACTGCGGAAGCTCGGTAAAGACGGCACGTTCAACGTCGTGGGCGCTGGGGGCTTGAATGACACGGATTCCCTGGGGAATGAGAGCCTGGTCAATATTGGAGGCGATGAGGGTGACCTCTGCTCCCCTGGCCTGGGCTTGGAGTGCCAGGGCGATACCTTGGCGACCCGAGGAACGGTTGCCCAGGTAGCGCACGGGGTCGATGAGTTCGCGCGTACCTCCCGCGGTGATGCAGACCCTGTGTCCTTCCAGATCCCGCTCCTGAGCGGGCGTGTCTGTATGGGCGGTATCTGAGGCAAGCACTCGTGTGATCGCCTCCAAGATGTCCTGCTCGTCAGCCAGGCGCCCCACTCCCTGATCTCCAGAGGCGAGCGCTCCGTCTGTGGGCTCCACGATGTGCACGCCGCGTTCCCTCAGGGTTGCCACATTGTCTCGGGTTGCGGGGGAACACCACATGGCCGTGTGCATTGCGGGGGCGAGGATCACGGGGCAGGTGGAGGCGATGATCGTTGTGGTGAGCAGATCGTCGGCCTGCCCCGTGCGGATGCGTGCCAGGAGATCGGCCGTTGTCGGGACGACGACAATGAGGTCTGCGCGTCTGGCCAGCTCGATGTGGTCATCGCCGCCGGTGGAGAAAACATCGGTATGTACGGGGTGTCCGCTCAGGCCTTCCCAGGTCGTGACCCCCACGAAATGGGTGGATGCGGGGGTGGGGACAACCCACACGTCGTGCCCTGCACGCTGGAGGTCGCGCAGGATGAGGGCGGCTTTATATGCGGCAATGCCCGCCCCGACGCCGAGGACGATTCGAGCGGGCATTGTTCTCAGGCCTTTGTACCGGCTTCGAGGGTCAGGAGACCCTCGTCGATTTCACGGAGGGCAACTGCCAGAGGCTTCTCATCCGGTTCGGTGTCGACGACCGGGCCGACGAACTGGATCATGTTGTGCTCGAGCTGAATGTTGTAGGAGTTGATCTGGCGCGCACGACGGGCAGCGAAGATCACCAGCGCGTACTTCGAATCAACATGCTCCAACAGGTCGTCGATCGGCGGGTAGGTGATTCCTTCGGGCTGTGCGACAATTCCGGACATTCGGCTCCTCCTGATTTCTGTGACGCCCGCTGCATACGGCACGGACGTCTCCGGCGTGAAAGTTTACTCTAAGCCCATGATCTGAGCCAGTTCCAACACGGCACGATCCAGGTCGTCGTTGATCACAGTCAGATCGAATTCCGATTCTGCTGCCATTTCGACGCGCGCTGTTTCGAGGCGGCGTCGACGTTCGTCTTCATCTTCCGTTCCACGTCCGACGAGGCGTCGCTCCAGTTCTTCCCACGAGGGGGGAGCCAGGAAGATGAAGCGCGCATCGGGCATATTGGTGCGCACCTGTCGCGCACCCGCGAGGTCAATTTCCAGCAGCATAGGAACGCCCGCACGTAGAGCATCATCCACGGGTTCTCTCGGTGTTCCGTAGAGGTTCTGTCCGTGCACGAGCGCCCATTCGAGCATCTGGCCTTCCTGGACGGTGCGTTCAAATTCTTCTCGCGTTACGAAAAAGTAGTGAACACCGTCTTCTTCACCGGGACGTGCAGCGCGTGTCGTCATGGAGATGGAGACGCGCAGCTGGGGGTAGCGTCGTTTCAGTTCTGAAACGACAGTCCCCTTCCCCACTGCTGTCGGGCCGGCTAGAACGGTGAGCTGAGATGTGGTCATGGCATTAATAGTGCCATTGAGACGCACTCATCCGAAACGACGGATGAGTGCCTCACGCTGCACCGGCCCCAGTCCGCGCACACGTCGCGAAGGCGCGATGCGCACCTCGTCCATGAGCGCAGCAGCTGTATTCACGCCGACACGAGGAAGCGATTCCAGCAGCGAAATGACTTTCATCTTCGCCACGGCTTCGTCTTTCTCAGCGAGATCTAAAACAGCAGAGAGCGTCATCTCACGACTCTTCAGAGCAGATTTCACTTCTGCTCTCCGTCGGCGAGCACGCGTCGCTTTTTCAAGCGCTTCGGCTCGCTGTTCGGGAGTTAGATTCGGCAGTGCCATTTCTACTCACTCCTTAACGCAAATCCACCTGACACGGTTAAGCATGTCACCTTAAGCACCCTTTTTGGCGCAAGATCAACCGAAAAAATGCCTTATTTTCACTTTTTATGACCCGAAAAGAAAAATACTCTTCAGAGGGAAGGATTTTTCTTTTTTCTTTTCTCATTTCCATGCCAGAAAAAAGCAGAGCGAACACGGGAAGAGAAAAAGATTGAAAGCAAATGCTCTCTGACCTGCACGGGACATCTCCCATTTGGCTCACAGGCAGTCCCACCGAACGCGGTCACAGCACCCCTCCCCCACGTCTGTCAGTCTTTAATGCGTGTCAACGAAAAATACTCTACCAGACAACAAAATGCATATGCTGAAGATCACAGAAAACGATGCTGCGGCGTGTCTCAGCTGAAGGACATTCCGCCTCTCTCAGACGACACAGAAGGGGCACCTTCCTCCTCACAGCACTCTCGCATCCCGAGGCCGCCCACCGCGCCATGCATACGCCAATACACGTGTGGGGGGGTGGAACGCGCATGCGTTCCACCCCCCACAGCGGTGTCGAAGTCACTGTCAGTACTCGTCCAAAAGCTCATCGAGCTCCGACAGATCCGCACTGGTGAGATCTTCAACCGTGGGATACACCCGAGGCTGCTCTTTCTCCCCCTCAGCGGAGGCAGCGCCGTCTACCTCGCCCGTACGAGGAGCATCGGCAGAGGCATGCTCCTCTTCATAGACGACCACGGGATCCGCGCCGTCCGACTCAGCGGAAACCTCTTCACGTGGCTGATCCGATACGCGTTCACGCGTCCAGCCCGGGGAGGCCATATCTCGGCGGATCGCATCGAGGATCGCATTCACGAAGCCGGCAGATTCATCCGTCGAAATCGACTTCACGATAGAGATCGCCTCATCGATGGCAATCACCGGGGGAACCTCGTCCGTGTTCTCCAGCATCTCCCATACGGCGACGCGCAAAACAGCGCGATCCACCGCGGGGATACGCTCCACGCCGGTATGCGCATGCGCGTCAATGAGACGGTCGATACGGTAGAGCTCATCCGCGACCCCCTCCACGATCTGAATCGAGTAATCCGGAAGCGGGGTCAGGGCGGCAGTCAGAACCTTGCGTTCCATCAGGAGATCGCGCAGAACGGTGGCATTGCGCCCCATCCCGCGTTGATCGGCCTCATAGACCACGTCGGCCGCGCGCTTACGAGCCTTCGTACGCGACGTGAACTGATATTTACGCGACATCTCAGTCCGTCACGCGACCCGAGTAGGAGCCATCGCGGGTATCCACCTTGACGCGGGTGCCCTCTTCCATGAAGAGCGGAACCTGGATCTCGTAGCCGGTTTCCAGGGTGGCGGGCTTGGTGCCAGCGGACGAACGGTCACCCTGCAGACCCGGTTCGGTGTGAGCAATGGTCAGCACCACGGTCGCGGGAAGTTCGATGAAGAGAACCTGTCCATCGTGCTGGGAGACGATGACGTCCTGGTTTTCCACCATGAAGTTACGGGCGTCGCCCACAACGTCGCCGGGAACAGCGATCTGATCGTAGGTGGAGGTATCCATGAAGATGTAGTCCGCGCCATCCTGGTACAGGTAGGTCATGTCGCGGCGATCAACCGTCGCCGTTTCAATCTTCATGCCCGCGTTGAACGTACGATCCACAATCTTGCCCGACAGGACATTCTTGATCTTGGTTCGCACAAAGGCCGGTCCCTTACCGGGCTTCACGTGCTGGAATTCAACGACCTGCCAGAGCTGGCCTTCGATCACCATCACGGTGCCGTTCTTGAGATCATTTGTGGTTGCCACGAGAGCCCCTCATTCTTCAGACAAAATTGAACCGTAGACTATTTTACACGCAGCCTCACACTGATCTGCGACCTCAGCAGCAGAAAGCCCCGAGGTTGCCACGGTGACTTCACTGTAAGGGGCGTACGCCTGGCGCACCTCGTCGCTCAGACGCGCCAACAGAGCACGCGGAGCACCCAAAGCAACAGCGCGAGGAACATTCATTCCCTCACGTCGAGCAATATCCGACAGCTGCGCCTCCAGATGAACCACACACGCACCCTGTTCTCGGCATTCCTCCAGGCGATCGCGCACCCGCGCAGAACGAATCTGAGACGGGGACAGCGAGGTCACAATCCCCTCGCGTCCCAAGACGTCTAATGCGGCCGCAGTCATCCACTCCTCCATGCGCGGATCCTGCGAGACCACCAGTTCGCTCAGGGTCATCGACGAGCCGTCTGCTCGCACGGCATAGCGTCCGACAACATCCGTGTCCTCCAGGAAGGGACGCCCCAGCCTCTCGGCCAGCAGAGCACCCACCGTGCTCTTCCCGCTTCCCGACACCCCGACCATGATCAGAAGCGGAACTGTGCCCGCCCCCTGCTCACGCGTCGACGCATACGCGTCCACTGCCTCGTCACTCATCGTCAACGCGAATCCCCACGCGACGCGCCGGAACAATCAGATCTTCAGGACTGCACTCACGGGTCACCGGACGCTGCATGCCTTCGAGAAGCACGAAACGCAAACGCCCCGAACGCACCTTCTTATCCGTCATCATGACGTCAAGCAGCTCCCGCAAGGACGCGCCCTCGTAGGAGGTCGGCAAGCCCACGGAAGACAGAAGATCACGGTGCGTGCGCACATCATCGGCGGACAGCATTCCCAGGCTGTGCGCCAGCTCAGCGGCGAACACGCAACCGATCGCCACGGCCTCACCGTGGCGGCGCGTGTAGTTCTCGCAGCGCTCAATCGCATGAGCCAGGGTGTGGCCGTAGTTCAAGATCTCGCGCAGACCCGACTCCATAAGGTCTTCGCTCACCACGTCGGCCTTGACCCGCACCGAGCGGCACACCAGTTCTTCCACGAGAGGAGACACGGGATCCGCAACCGCGCGAGGATCGGCCTCCACGAGCTCCAGGATGTGCGAATCCGCGATAAAACCACACTTGATCACTTCGCCCAAGCCGGCGCGCAGATCCTCGGGCGGCAAAGACCCCAGGAGCGACAGATCCTCCACAACGCGAACGGGAGGATGGAAAGCCCCCACGAGGTTCTTCCCCGCGTCGGTGTTAATTCCCGTTTTTCCGCCGACCGCGGCATCGACCATCCCCAGGAGGGTCGTCGGCACCTGGATGACATCAATGCCCCTGAGCCAGGACGCCGCAACAAAACCACCCAGGTCTGTCGTCGCTCCGCCCCCGATCGCGATGATCGCGTCGGCGCGCCCCAGGCGATGCGCTCCGGCCACATCCCACAGGCGGGCGCATTCCTCCAGAGTTTTCGCCGACTCACCATCCGGGAGGCCTTCAGTGAGCACCTCGTAGCCCGCGCGTGTCAGGTTCTCCTGAACCTCGCGAGCATAGGAAGCGAGCGGCGGAGCGAAGAGCACCAGCACTTTCGTCGTCTGCTGGCGCAGCGCCCCCACGATGGTGTCCCCCGGCAGGTGAGAGCCGATATGCACCTGGTACGGGGAATCTCCCCGAACATCAATCACCGTGGGAGGATGCTCAACGGGGTAGCCCAAAGCCCGGCACACGTCATCCACCACAATCGAGGACGGTCCGTTTCCCGTCGGGATACACACCGAGGCCACCTCGCGGTACACGTGAGTGCGCTCCGCATACAGCTGCCTCATCCGCCCCTCGACGTCTCCGGCCAACAGGGGACGTCCACTGCTGCGGGAGGCTCGGCGGATCAATTCTTCCAGGGGGGCTTCCAGGTAGACCACCGTGTGGCCGGCCAGCAGTTCGCGGACAGCGGGCTGCATGGCCGCTCCCCCGCCCAACGACAGGACACCGGGAACGTTCAGAGCTCCCTCAATCGCCCGCACTTCGTAGGCGCGGAAGGCAGCCTCTCCCTCGTCGGCAAAAATATCGGCGACGCTGCGCCCATGTTCCGCCTCGATCAGGGCATCACTGTCCGAATGGTCGCATCCCAGACGGCGAGCCAGTTCACGTCCAATGCGGCTTTTGCCCGAGGCCGGCATCCCGATGAGGACAATCGGAGACGACAGGTTGACGCCTCCCTCCCGTCCTTCCGATCCCTCGACGGCACAGTCCTGCTGCATCTGCGCGCTCATCGCCCCATCCGTTCATCCACGTGAGCCAGGTAGGCCTCCAAGTTACGTCGAGCTTCCGCCAGGGAATATCCCCCCGCGTGTTCACTGATCGCGCTGGCCAGCACCAGAGCGGTTTCCGCCTGGGCGATCACTGCGCCGGGAACCACCTGGCACGTATCGGAACGCTGATGGAGAGCAGTTGCCTCCTCACCGGTCGCCAAATCCACGGTGCGCAACGCGCGAGGAACGGTCGAAATCGGTTTGAAACCGGCACGCACCACAATCGGCTGCCCGTTCGAGGTTCCCCCCTCAATGCCTCCCGCACGGTTGGAGGCGCGCGTCCACACACCGTCCTCACCGCGTACAACTTCATCGTGAGCAGCAGACCCCAGCGAACGCGCCTGATCAAAACCGTCGCCAATTTCCACGGCCTTCACCGACTGAATCGACATGAGAGCGGCTGCCAGGCGCGTATCCAAACGACGATCCGCCTGCACGTGGGTTCCTACGCCAACGGGCACACCCCAGGCCACGACCTCAACAACGCCGCCCACGGTATCCCCGTTCTTCCGCGTTTGTTCCACGCACGCAAGGAAACGCTGTTCCGCTTCGGCGTCCAGGGTGCGCATATCCGAGGCGTCCAGTGCCGCACAGTCCTGCGGCTGCGGGAGTGGGGGGTGACTTTCTTCCGGGCCGACCGCAACCACGTGGGAAACCAGACGGATTCCCACCACCTGCTCAAGCAGGGCTTCCGCGCAGGCGCCCAGAGCCACACGAGCCGCTGTTTCACGAGCACTCGCACGTTCAAGAATCGGGCGAATGTCCTCCAGGTCGTAGGACAGTACTCCCGGCAGATCTGCGTGCCCCGGACGCGGCCGCGTCAACGTCTTATTGCGCGCAACTTCGCGTTCATCGCCTCGTCCCGCGTCAATGAGCAGGTCATCCGGGTTCACCGGATCGGGGGACATGACCACCTGCCACTTCGGCCACTCGGAATTCGCGATCTCAATGGCAATGGGGGCGCCCGTCGTCAGTCCGTGGCGCACACCGCCCAGGATGCGCACCTCGTCCTGTTCAAACTTCTGTCGTGCGCCTCGCCCCGCGCCCAGGCGGCGGCGAGCCAACGCATCCCTGAGAGTATCCGTGGTCAAACGAATTCCCGACGGCATTCCTTCCAGAATGGCGACGAGAGCGGGGCCGTGTGATTCTCCTGCGGTAAGCCATCTGAGCATATCCCCAGTGTCCCATATAACCGGTTCCCTGGGCTGCGCGTGCTCACGATGAGGCCGAGGACGGCTCCGTCGCCAAAATGTCGATCACCACGCACAGCGTGTCATCACCCGTAGCCTGGTCGGGAGGAATGGTGATCGCCAGACGCGAGCCCACGCGCTGATCCACCAGGAGCTGACGCAAACCGGGCATGATGTCGCTCATGCGCACCCGCTGCGGGGTTCCCGTACGCCACGTGGACTCTCGTTCCTGACCGTCACTCCACCCCGTCACGATGAACTGGGCGATCACGTCATCATCGCTGCGCACCTGGGCGCCAGCACCCGTCACCAGCGGTTGAAGAGTCGGTCCTGCCGGAAGGTCAGCACCGTGCGAGATCACCGGCCCTTCATCCCCCAGGGTCACCGTCAAGGGAGCAGCGGACGACGAGGCCGTTCCCGATGCCTGGCCGTCAGCCAGAGAAGGCAGAATATCGAGCACCTCAATTTCCGAGGAATACGCGGGAATCGGCGTACTCCCGGCCTGAGTCGTCGGAGAAGACGAGGGAGTGTTCTCCTCGGTGGGCTGCGTCCGGCGCACAACCAGCAGTCGCGTTCCTTCGGCGTGACCCACGACTTCCCGCGCGAGATCCGCTCCGATGGAATCGGCTGCTGCTGTCCCAATGAGGATCCGAGGATGACCGCTCGGGGTCAGCATCTTCCCATCCGTCCCGTTAAAGGACGTCACCGCCAGTAAAACAGGGTCACCCGAACGGATGACGCGCCCTTCGCCTCGTGTCACCACACGGTGCTTGGTGCCGCGAATCTCCAGGGGAAGATCGACGCGCAACACCGGGGTGGCTCCCACGCGTCCCGAGACGGAAATCCGATCCATCACCGACTGCGGGGTATCCGTCGCAGAAGAGGAGGCCACCACGCGCGGATACCACACCAGTACGGCCGCCCCCACGCAGACCAGGAGAAGGGTGACGAGGCAGGCGACGAGGACGCGCCGGCGGATACGGGGCAGGCCACCGCGGTGCGAGGCGCCGCGCGGGGTGCGCTCCTCAGCGTGGTTCTGCGCGTGGCCGGTGCCGTGAGACGGAGTTTCAGACATCATCATGCGGGAATCAGCGGGGACGAAGGAGTCATCATACGGATCAGATCGTCAACAGCCGGATCCTCCGTAGCGAAAGGATCGTGGAGGGACACCGACAGGGTGGGACGATCGCTCATGCGCGCATGCACCCAGTCCACACTTATTTCGGTTCCCGTGGCTTCGGCGGCGGCAATCACACGCCCGCGCAGATGCGCACGCGTCGTCTGAGGCGCCCATGTCATTGCACGTTCCACCTGCTCAACGCTGGTCACTCGACGCATCAGCCCCGAGCGTTCCATGCGTTCACGCAGACCCGTTGCCCCAATGTCGTGGTAGGACAGCATGAGGCGAGCAACCCGCGCATCCCCCAGGGAAACCCCAGTGCGCGCGACGTAGCCGTCCAGCAGCTTCTTCTTAATCGCCACGTCGAGTTCGGTCTCCACCGGCGTCCAGTCACCGCTGGAGATGGCCTCAATTCCGCGCCCCCACAAATCGATCACATAGTGGTCGAAGTCATCCAGTTCTGACGCATCCAGGGTCGCGAGGACGCGCTCGCGGATCTCACGTTGAATATCGGCGGCTGTTGCGTGCCGCCCGGTGATCAGCTCCACCGGATGCCGGCCGGAAATATCCTGA
The DNA here is from genome assembly GCA_963525415.1 of uncultured Actinomyces sp. Taxonomy (GTDB): domain Bacteria; phylum Actinomycetota; class Actinomycetes; order Actinomycetales; family Actinomycetaceae; genus Pauljensenia. The sequence continues at coordinate 27,223 of CAURIY010000003.1, read as the reverse complement.
TTGATCTCGCGGATAGCAATCATGGGGTCTGCTACGGCCAAATCCTCAATATGGAGACCGTCCTCCAGGGCGGTCAGCAGCAGACGGGTCGCCCCCGCTTTGAGGAGCGTCGTCGGTTCGGCGACATTCGTGTCTCCGACGATGACGTGCATCCGTCGGTAGGATCCGGAATCAGCCAGCGGCTCATCTCGGGTATTAATGATTGGGCGTGAGCGCGTGGTCGCAGAAGACACGGCATCCCACATGTGTTCTGCGCGCTGGGAGAAGCAGTAGACGGGACTTCCCCCACGCAAACGAATATGTCCCGCGCCCACCAGGATTTGCCTCGTGACGAAGAAGGAGACCAGCGCGTCTGCAACCTGACGAAAATCCCTGCGTCGGTGGAGCAGGTAGTTTTCGTGGCAACCGTAGGAATTTCCCTGCGAATCGACGTTGTTGCGGAACAGGTAGATCCGCTCCCCTTCCGCTCCCATGGGCGAGGCGCCCGGTGCGCTGGGGTGCATGCGTTCGTGGGCGCGATCGGCGAGAGCGACGAGCATGGCGTCTCCCGCGCGATTTTGGGCGAGAAGATCGTCGAGGCGGTCGCATTCAGCGGTCGCGTATTCGGGGTGGGAGCCGACGTCCAGGTAGAGGCGTCCTCCGTTGCGGAGGAAGAGATTGGGGGCGCGACCACCGGCGGCAACCGGTTCGAAAAGGAGGCGCGCCGCGGCATCGACATCGAGGGACGGCACGCGTCCCGACGGGGATGCGACCGTCACACCGTATTCGGTCTCGATTCCGATGACACGACGCCTCACGTCACTGGCCGCCCTTCTGGACGAATCCCTGGACGAAGGCCTCTGCGTTAGTTTCCAGGACGCTGTCGATCTGGTCGAGGAGATCGTCGATCGACTGGGTGGACTGGGTGTGCGTCAACTGCACCTGGCCGGCATCGGCTTCGTCTCCGTTACCCGTTCCTCCGGCAAAAAGCTGCGAAAGTGACATTTTTTCTCCTTACAGGTTCCCCATTGTGCCAGCTTGAAGAGCGGCGAGCATGTCCACATCCACGTCGGTTGCCGTGGGCATGGGATGACGAATCCAGTCCCCTTCTCCGGGATCGCAGACCAGGGACGTCCACGATGCTTTCACCAGGCTGGGGACGGTGGCCACCGCGCGCCCACGAACGTGAGCACGCGTGTTAGTCGGCGCCTCGTCGGCAGCTCGTTCCACCTGGCCGGGGGTGAACATGCGACGCACGCAACCCGCGCGATCCAGTGCCCACACCAGGCCGTGATCGGGACGCAGGTCAGACCACTGGACATCCATGGCTTTCAGGCGCGGATCATCCCACGCCAGTCCCGCACGTTCTTTCTGGCGCGAGAGCAGCTGGTACTTCCCCACCCATTCAACTTCCGTGGCCACGGAGAACAAGTCGGCGCGCATGCGATCCAACACGTCCTGCCAGTAGGTCATGAGCAGCGCGTCTTCTTCCGAGGGCTGCATTCCCAGGCGGTCGAAGGTTGCGCGCACCAGATCCAGGTAGAGCTGCTGCATGTCCAGAGCCGTGTAGGAACCGCCTCCCGCGGTGGACAGACGGTAGCTCAGATCCGGGTGGTGGCTGACGTTCCACGTCTCCTGGACGGGGTCGTCCAGTCCCAGTGCATCCCATTCCAAGCCGAGTCCCGCCTCGATTGCCCACAGCACCAGGGAGGTTGTCCCAAGGCGCAGGTAGGTGGAGCAGTCGAAGAGGTTGCCGTCACCCCCGATGACGTGGAAGCGTCGGAAGTGCGCGGGGCTGGCGTGGGGTTCATCGCGGGTGTTGATGATCGGACGGTTGAAGGTCGTTTCCAGCCCGACTTCATTTTCAACAAAGTCAGCACGCTGGGAGATTTGGAATCCGGGGACTTGGCTGCGCTGTCCCAGCCCGACACGTCCCGATCCGCAAAGAACCGGGCGGGTCACGAAGAAGGGGGTGAGCCCTCGAATGACGTCATCGAGGTCTGTGCGGCGAGCAATCTGGTAGTTCTCGTGGGTTCCGTAGGCGGCGCCCTTCCCGTCGGTGTTGTTCTTCACCAGGACGATGTCACGACCCGCGTGCGCCGCTTCACGCATCATGCGCTGGGCAATGACTTCACCCGCGCGATCCCACAGGACAGCGTCGCGTGCTCCCAGCGTTTCGGGAGCCGAATATTCAGGGTGTGCGTGGTCGACGTAGAGGCGTGCCCCGTTGGTGAGCACTGCGGCTACGGCCGCCGGCAGATACCCCGTACTTTCGCTTGCGGGGCGTGCCACGCGTTCGCGTCCCCCTTCGGGGGCGAGGTGGTAGGGGTCGTCGGTGAGCATCGAGGGATCTGCGGCCGCGCGTGAGAGCCTCATTCCACGCAGGTCATTGAGGGGGTCTTCTGCCACGTAGTCCCAGCGCACCGGGGGCGCACCTTCCGCGGGGGTTCCTCGGCGGGAGACCACCGAGTAGGCGTCAACGATCACGCAGGACAGCTCAACGGGGTCGGCCGTCGGCTCGCTCGGCGAATAGATTCCGTATTCGGTTTCTGTGCTGATGACACGTGCGGATGCAGCGTTCGGTGTGTGAGTCATCGTGCGGCTTTCAGTGGCGTGATAGCGGTAATTTCATCGGCCAGTCCGATGGTGCGCGCCCAGTCCTCGGGTGAGGAGGTTGCGGCCAGTTCCAGCGATTCTCGAATTTCCTCTTCCACGCCCAGCTGGACGTGTTCGAGGGCGAGACCGGAGGGCGCTCCGCGCAGGGCGTCCTTGATCGCGTGTTTCTTCGCGCGTTCGACGATTCCTGCGATCATGGCTCCCGACACGATGTCCGACAGGTAGATTCGGCGCTGCTCCCCCGTGCGGAGAGTCGCGTCGAAAAGCGCCGTTTCTGCGTGCTGCGCGTACAGCAGGGAGACCGCTTGATCTTTCAGGGATTCCACGAAGGCCTCGCGCGTTGCCGCGGGGCTTGCCTCCGGCAGGCGCAGCGGAAGGTCGGCGGTGAGGTACTTCGAGAAGATTTCACGAGCACCGGCGGCATCCGGCCGGTCAATACGGATACGCACGTCGAGGCGTCCCGGGCGCAGAACCGCCGGGTCAATCATGTCCGCACGGTTTGAGGCGCCAATGATGACGACGTTATCCAGTGATTCCACGCCGTCCATTTCCGCCAGGAGCTGGGGAACGATCATGGTTTCCACGTCTGAGGAAACGCCGGTTCCGCGGGTGCGGAACAGGGCTTCCATTTCATCAAAGAAAATGACCACGGGGACGCGTCCCACAGCCAGGGCGCGGGCGCGGGCGAAGATCGCGCGGATCTGTCGCTCGGTTTCTCCCACAAATTTGTTGAGGAGTTCGGGCCCCTTAATGGATAGGAAGTAGGTTTTCTGGGCGTCTCCCTCACGCGACAGCGAGTTCGCAATGGCTTTGGCGATGAGGGTTTTCCCCGATCCGGGAGGACCGTACAGGAGGATGCCCTTCGGGGGTCGCAGTCCGTAGGAGCGGTAGAGTTCCGGCTGGCGCAGGGGCAGTTCAATGGCGTCGCGAACGTGGCGGATCTGTTCGTCCAGGCCTCCGATGTCCGCGTAGCTGACATCGGGAACTTCGGGTGCGAGGAGCTGTTCCACATCGGAACGCACGATGCGTTCCATGGCGAGTCCCGTGCGCAAATCGACGATCACACTGTCGCCGGGACGGATATTACCGTGTCGCAGGGGGCCGGCCATGAGCACCAGGTGGTGTACGCCGGCTTCCGCTGCCACCATCAGGCGATCCGCACCGACCAGCTCCACAACGGTTGCCAGCGTTCCGGTACGGGAGAAGCTGTCGGCTCCCACGACCACCATTTTGTCGTCGACGCGCACCCACTGTCCCCGCGACAGGGAGGAAAGATCCAGGTCGGGGGATGCGGCCAGGCGCATCTGACGTCCCTGGACGTGGGCGATCACCTCGCGCGCGGGCACATCTGCTTCCAGGAAGGTGGCCAGCGAGTGAGGCGGCCGGTTGACCTGGCGCAGGCGTTCTTCCATGGCGACCAGCTGGGTGCGTGCCTGGGTGAGGGCGCGTGTGAGGTGGGCGTTTTTCTCTTCGAGAATCGCCTGGCGGCGTTCGTATTCCTCGAGACGAGGCGCAGCATCACTCATCGCTGTCCGCTTCCGTGAGTGCAACGGAAGAGTCCGACGTATCGGACGAGGCAGTGAGTGCGGAAGACGCGGGAGTCTCCCCTTCCACCCAGGTTTCGGCTTTACCCATCACTTCACGACGGACTTTGCGGACTTTTTTGTCGCTGGTCAGGCGCGCGCCCACGGCGGCATCCGACCATCCCTCTTCCTGATCCCATGCTCCGCCCAGTCCTTCGGAGGCTTTGGCGGGGCGGGTGTGGCGTTCTTGCGGCTGTGTTCCCGGAGCAAGGCGGCGCGCCACCATGAGGAATCCGGTGTGCGCGACCATGCGGTGTTCGGGGCGGACGGCCAGGCCGTCGACGTGCCATTCGCGGGACATGGTTTCCCAGGCCACGGGGTCGGTGAAGCATCCGCTGGAACGCAGGTCTTCCATGAGGCGCGACATCTGTGTGACGGTGGCGATGTAGCAGAGGAGAACGCCTCCGGGAGTCAGGGCGTGCGCCACTGCTTCCAGGTTTTCCCAGGGAGCCAGCATGTCGAGAACAACGCGATCCAGGCTTCCTTCGTCCAGGGACATCAGGTGATCCGCGGCGTCTCCTACGCGCACGTCCCACGCGGGGTGACGGCGACCGAACCAGAGATCAACATTGGCCTGGGCGATCTCAGCAAAGTCTTGACGACGTTCCACGGAGATCAGTGAACCGTGCTCCCCCACTGCGTTCAGCAGAGCCATGGAGAGTGCACCCGATCCCACGCCCGCTTCCAGCACACGTGCGCCGGGGAAAATATCGGCGTAGTGGACGATCGTTCCGGCGTCTTTGGGGTAGACCACGGCGGCACCGCGCGGCATCGACATGACGTAGTCGACCTGGAGGGGACGCAGCACCTGGAACTGACGACCTTCCTCGGTGGTGATGACCTGTCCATCGGAACGCCCGATGAGATCGTCGTGGAAAATCTCACCGCGGTTTGTTTGGAAGCGTCCACCCGCCACCAAAATGATGGTGTGCAGGCGTCCCTTGGGGTCGCGTATCTGCACGCGATCGCCTTCGGCCAGCAGGCCTCGCCTGCGTTCTTGTCCCAACGGGTGTCGTGTGTGCTGTTCGCTGTTCATCCCTTCAAGGGTATCGCGCTCTGTCCACAATTGAGCTGTGGGATCGGGCAGATCAGCGTGGAACTGGTTACGGTAGTCCCTATGGTTCCCACTCCCCCTCCCTCACGCGCCTGGTATCCGGCTCTGTCGGTCAGTCGCGCCAAGGAATATCGTCGATGCCCCCTGCAGTTCCGTCTGCACGTCGTGGATCGCATCAAAGAGCCGCCGACTCAGGCCACCACGATGGGAACTGTCATTCACGAGGCGCTGGATCGCCTCTTCGATCTCCCCGCGTCGGAGCGCACGGCAGAGCGCGGGCTTGTCCTGCTGGCAGCCGCATGGGAAGAGGCTCAGCATGCCACCCCCGATGTTCTCAATCTTTTTGCCGATGAGAGCGAGCTTCGCGCGTGGCATGAGCGCATGAGCAAGATTTTCAGCCGCTATTTCACAATGGAAAGCCCTCAGTTCCTCGAGCCCGCAGGTCGCGAGCAGCTGGTGGAGGCCACCACGCGTGACGGTATTCGTTTGCGCGGGTTCATTGACCGCGTGGATCGTGCGCCCGGTAGCGGTGCCCTGCGCGTCATTGACTACAAGACGGGGAAGGCTCCCGCTCCGCGCTTCCAGGATGATGCCATCGAGCAGATGCGTTTCTATGCGCTCCTTCTGGAGCTGACGGATCGGCTGCCCGCACGCACTCAGCTGCTGTATTTAGCGTCGGGGAAGGTGCTGACCTTCGACCCGTCTGCCGCCGACACCTCTGTGCTGTCGGATCAGATCACCCACCTGTGGGAGCAGATTGAAAACGATGCGACGCGCGGTTATTTTCCGCCTCGGAAGAACCCGCTGTGCAACTGGTGCGGGGTGCGTTCTCTGTGTCCACAGTTTGATGGAGTGACCCCGGATCTTCCCGAGGAAGGTGTGCGCAGCCTCCTGGAGATGCGCGTCTCCTAGGGGCGCAAGTAGGTGGCGAGGCGGTGGCCGGCTAGTCGGATACCGCCTCGTCGCGCGCGGGGATCAGCAGCGGGACGAGGCGGATTCCCACCACCATAAACACGAGTTCCACCATCGTCTGAGTGACCACCACCAGCGGCGCGAGGGTGTGGGGCGCGGGGAGGGCAAGCGCCAGGGGAAGTACGACGAGGGAGTTGCGCGTAATGCCGCTGAAGAGGAGGGCGCGACGGCTTCTGGCCTCCGGTAGCATCCAGCGTCCCACCAGGTAGGCGCATGCACCAACGATGAACACGAAGAGGCAGTAGAGCGGAATCAAGGTGAGGAGGAGGCTCATCTGCCCGCGCAGGTCGTCAATATGCGCGGCAACGACCAGGGCAAGAACAGCTCCCATGAGGGGCACCATCCCCGCAAGGAGTCCCTGCGTGACGCGACGCAACGGGGCAAAAGACGCCCCGAGGAATTGGACGAGCGCTGCGGCGCAGAGGGGCAGAAGAACCACTACGATGAGCGTTTCGACAAAAGGCCACACTTGAAAGGATGCGCTTGACGCTCCGATGACGTACCAGAGAACTGCGGGGATCATCAGCATCTGGACGATGGTGAGAACGGGCGAGGCCGCCAGGAGACGCTGAGCGTCCGCACCGGCCAGGGCGCTGAACACCATCACGTAGTCCACGCAGGGTGCCAGCAGAACCAGGAGGAATCCGGCCAGGAGTGCCGGTGACTGCACAAAGCGGGTCAGCATCCACACCACCAGAGGCACGACCAGGAAGTTCACGACCAGGAGGGCGCGAAGAAAACGCCAGTCCCGAAAAGAGCGGATCAGCCCGGTGAGAGGAACCGTCACAAAAGTGAGAAAAATGAGGAAGCCGAGGGCGGGCAGAAGCATCCGATCCGCGGGAGCCGAAACAGCGGGGACGGTCAGCCCCAGGCATGCTCCCACAGCCAGAGCGGCACAGTAGACGGCCACCTGGTACCGTTCCCACCACGCAGCTGACAGGAAAGGCCGCGCGGCACGCCCACCCTTGGCCTCAGCGGACACGGAAAGTTACTCTCCCTCACTCACCAAGTCGATGAGTTCCCCATCTGTGAGACGACGGATGGTGTCTTCATCCAGGTCGGTGAGTTCGCGCACGTAGGAAAAACCGCTGGGGGTCACCGGCGCAATACCGCGCACAGCGACCACGTGGGCGCCGCTGGCCATACCCGCACGCAACCCGTTGTAAGAGTCCTCAACGACGAGGCAGTCGGCGATCTCCACTCCCAGCACTTCGGCAGCTTTCAGGTAGCCCTCGGGATGGGGTTTTGTTTCGGCAACGTCGTCGTGGGTAATCGTCACCGCAAAAGCGTCCGCAACGGGTGCCTGACCGGCCACCGCCTCGACAATGATGCGTGCCGATGCCGAAACCAGAGCGCAGGGGATTCCGCGTTCTTTCGCCCACGTCAGGAGTTCGGCAGCACCGTCGCGCCACGGGCACTCGTCGGTAATGCGCACCACCATCCGGTGGTTCATCTCGTATTCGATGTATTCACCGGTCGTCGGCTTGGTCGCGATTGCCAGCATCGCCTCGACGATCGTCTGCATGGAGCCACCGAGCATCCGCATGCGGTCTTCCTCAGTGAGATGGCCGCCGATGTCTTCGGCGATGGAGTTTTCCACCAACCCCCACACGGGTTCTGAGTCGACGAGTGTGCCGTCCATGTCGAAAAGAATCGCCGCCGGGAGTGCGCGGGTCGTGCTCATCCTGTGATTGCTCCTGTGCTTGCCTGAAGAACTCCTGCTACCAGCAGGATAGCGACAAAGAGGGCAAGGCCGATGCGATACCACACGAAGACCGCGTAGGACTTCGTCGAGACGAGGTTGAGGAACCAGAGGATGACGACCAGTCCCACCACGAATGCGATGATCGTCGCCAGCAGCGTTGGGCCGACATCGACGTGATCGCCGCCGGAGAACACCTTGTAGACCTTGTAGAGACCCGAGGCGAAGATCGCGGGCATTGCCAGGAGGAAGGAGTAGCGGGCAGCCGACTCGCGCGTGTACCCCAGGTAACGTCCCATCGTGATGGTGCCGCCGGAGCGGGAGACACCGGGAATCAAAGCCATGGCCTGAGCGCAGCCGTAGAGCACCGCGTCCTTCCACGTCATCTGCTTGAGGGTGCGTTCCTGCGGGGCGTAGCGATCAACGAATCCCAGGAGCAGACCAAAGATCAGGAGCATCGTGACGGTGATCCACAGGTTGCGGAAGGAGGTATCGATCCAGTCCTGGAGGGCAAGCCCCAGGATGCCGATCGGCAGTGAGCCGACAATGATCATCCACCCCATGCGCACGTCCGAGTGCGACTGCGGGAGGCGTCGATCTGCGGGGACGACGGGCAGGGCGCGGAACCACGCGGACAGAATACGCACGATGTCTTTCCAGAAGACGATGAGAACCGCGAGTTCTGTTCCGATCTGGGTAATGGCCGTGAAGGCGGCACCGGGATCGTGTGCTCCGGTCAGTTCACCCACGATCCTCAGGTGTGCGGAGGATGACACCGGGAGGAATTCCGTGAGGCCTTGGACAAGTCCCAAGATGATTGCGTCAAGCCAGCTCATGGGTGTCACTCTATGCCCCACGTGAGTCAAAACAAGAGATATGTTCTGTTGAGGCGGCGTGTTTCTTCCCACCCTTGAGGCTGTTCACAGTGCCTCACCGTAGGCTTATCTCATGGATATTCGTCAGTGCGGTACATCGGGTCTACGTCTGTCATCTCTGGGTCTGGGCACCCTGACCTGGGGACGTGACACGGACGAAGCAGAAGCCGTGGACATGCTGGAAGCCTTCGTGGCCGCGGGCGGAACGACGGTGGAAGCCGCGGCTCCCTACGGCGACGGTGGAGCCACCGCGGTTCTCGGAGCTGCCCTGGAACGCGTGGGGCGTCATCGCATCACGCTGATCTGGAGGGGCGCCTCCCGCTGGGATGCGGGACGTATGCGCTGGTCGCAGGCGCGAGGCGACATGCTGTCCTCCCTGGATGACGCACTGGCACGCATGGGAACGGACTACGTAGATCTGTGGCTTGCCGGCCCCGATCCCACGGTGCCTTTTGAAGAAACGATCGAGGCGCTGGCTGCGGCACGGCGATCCGGCCGGGCTCGCTACACGGGTCTGACCCACCGCGACCTGTGGGATACCTCCGCGTACTGTGCCTGGGGTCGCTACGGCCAGGCCCCTCCGCTGGATGCCGTGGAGGAAGAGTTTTCTCTTCTTGCCCCGTCCTCACCGCTGCGTGAACGCGCCCTGGCATACGGTTTTGGTTTCATTGGGCACTCGCCGCTGGCGGGAGGGGTGTTGACCGGGAAATATCGGCACTCCACTCCGCCCGATTCACGTGCGGCGTCACCGCACCTGCAGCACACGGTGCGTCCCTACCTGTCGGGGTACACCTCGATCATCGACGCGCTGTCACGTGCGGCAGACGGGTTGGAACGCAGCCCTCTGGATGTTGCTCTCACGTGGGCGCGCGACACGGAAGGCGTGTCCTCGCTCATCGTGGGTCCGCGCAATCTGCGTCAGCTGTCGCAGATTCTTTCCGGGGGCGAGCCTCTGCCCGAGCCGCTGCGGGCTGTTCTCGACGAAGTGGCCTACGGGCGCTGATTTTTCCTCATCTCACACATAGCCCTGCGCGGTCGTCCTCAGGAGAAAGTCGGCCGCTACGCGCCGCACTCTCGCGCCCGCATGCCTGCGGAGAGAATCCCTCTACCAACACCGGTGGGGAGACACGCCGACGCACGCACTCCCCACCTCCGGTTCTCAGCGATTCCGCGCAACGCCACACCGCCTCGTCAATCGGGGTCACTCACCCCTGGGTCACGCCGCCCGCGATCTCCGCGGCGCGGTACTTCTTCGCATGGATCAGGCGAGACAGGGCTTCAATGAGCAGACCCGCGAACAGTCCCACGCCGAGAATCGCACACCACAGTGCCAACGGAGGCCACTGCAGGGCGAAGAATGCACGGGTGAAGGGCAGAGCCACTCCGAGCACTCCGGCGACCGCCATCGCCACCAGCAGCCCAATGCGCCACGGCACCAGGGGGCGAGCGGTAATCGAGAGGAGCCACAGGCCACCGGCCATGACGGTCATCGCAGCTGCGGTGCTCCCCAGGGGCGAGCCCACGCCCGAATAGGCGTAGACCGACAGAGCGGAGCCGGCCAGCACGAGTCCGCTGGGGATTGCCAGTGAGAGCGTGCGGTTGAGGAAGCCGGGAACGTAGCGTCGAGCGTTCGGTCCCAGCGCGATGAAGAAGGCCGGGATTCCGATGGTGATCGTATCCACGTAGGTGAAGTGGCGCGGGAGGAAGGGGTAGGGCCAGGCCAAAATCGCCGTGAGGATGACGAAAATTGCAGAGTAGGTGGTCTTCGCCAGGAAGAGCGAGGAGACGCGTTCCATGTTCGCGATGATGCGTCGGCCTTCTGCGAGGACGCCCGGAAGCACAGAGAACTTCTGGTCAACCAGCACGATCTGCGCCACGGCCTTCGTCGCGGGCGCGCCATTCCCCATGGCGATTCCCAAATCCGCGTCTTTAAGTGCCAGAGCGTCATTCACACCGTCACCGGTCATGGCAACACAGTGGCCGTCCTTCTGCAGGGCGTGCACCAAACCGCGTTTCTGTTCCGGGGTCACGCGGCCGAAAACATCGGTGCGGCGCACGATCTCCGCAAACTCCTCACCGGTCATATCCTCCGGCAGAGTGCGGGCGTCCCAGGCGACCGGAGCACCGCCGTCCTCGCTGCGCAAGCCCACCTGTGCGGCCAGAGCGGCAACCGTCGTCGGATTGTCGCCGGAAATAATGCGGACACGCACCCCCTGCTCACGGAAATAGCTCAGGGTCTGTTCCGCATCATCGCGCAGGTCTTCCTCCAGTACGAGGAAGGCCACGGGGCGGATACCTTCGGGAAGCTCATCGTCAGCGGGCGGAGTCGGCAAAGACACCAGGAGGATGACGCGCAGCCCCTGCTGGGCATACTCTCCGATCCTGTTGCTCAGCTCCCAAGCAGCCTGCACGTCCTGTGCGCGTTCGAGAAGAATTTCTGGCGCGCCCAGTGCCCAGGCGTGTGTCGAGGTTCCCCACGCCGCCCACTTACGAGCCGAGGAAAAAGCAATCTCCCAGGTCCCGGTGTCACCGGGGGTTTCTTCCACGCCGTTCGCAGCCAGGTGTTCGTTTACTGCACGAGCCGTCGCGTTCGTTGCATCGCGGTTCAACGCGATGAGGGCGTTACCCACCGCCGCACGATCCACCTCGGTGTCAATGAGATGGCATTCGCGCACGCGAATCCCACCGGTTGTGAGCGTGCCCGTCTTATCCAGGCACAGGGCGTCGACACGTGCGAGCACCTCCACTGCCGGCAGTTCCTGAACCAGGACGCCTCGGCGCGCAAGGGTTGCCGAACCGATCGCGAAGTTCATCGAGGTGAGAAGAACCAGACCCTGCGGGATCATTCCCACGACGCTGGCCACTGCGAGCACCAGGGCATGCTGCCACGCGTTGGGTCCGTGGAAGCCGGCCACACGGGTCTGCGACCAGATCGTCAGCGCAATAATCGGCGGAAGTGCAATCGAGATGACGCGGAGAATCCTGTTGATACTCTGCTGGATTTCCGACACCGTCAGGGAGAAAGTACGAGCCTGGCGGGCAATTCCCTGGGCGTAGAGTTCTTCACCCACGGCGCTCACATGCATGAGGCCGCTTCCGGCCACAACCGAGGTTCCCGCAAGAACCTGATCGCTGACGGCCTTGCGTACCGGGCGCGATTCGCCGGTGAGCAGCGATTCGTCAATTTCCAGACCGCGCACCTCCAGCAGGTCACCGTCTGCTGCAATCTGGTCGCCAAGCTTCAGTTCGATAATGTCATCGACGACAATCGCGTCCACGTCGATGTCCTGGGCAACTCCGTCGCGACGCACGGTCGCTTTGGGCGCGTCAACGATAGCCAGAGCATCCAGCGTGCGCTTGGCTCGCCATTCCGACACGATGCCGATCACCGCATTGATGATCATAATTCCGCCGAAAACAGCGTCTTTCCACGAGCCGAAGAGGGCGACGATCACGATGGCGGCAGCCAGAATCCCGTTGAACAGGGTGAGGACGTTTGCGCGAATAATCGAGGACAGGGAACGCGACGAGGGCAGCTGCGTCACATTGGTCTGTCCGCGCTCCACGCGCTCACGCACCTCGGCGGCATTCAAGCCTTCGGGCGAGTGGGCGGGTACCTGCACGTCCTGCGGCGTCGTCTCGCGATCAGCTGCCATATGTTCTCTCTCCTGACAATGGGAAAAGACGTCGACTGGGGAAAGATATCACTTCGCAGGTGACGGGCTGCGTCGCTTGGAGTAGATCAGGGAAGCAATCACCGTCACGGCCAGTGTTCCAGCGATCACCGACAGGGACACGGGGATCCCAATTTCGGGAACCCAATGGATGCCCTCTCCCCCGTTAATAAAGGGCATGGTGTTGGTGTGCAGGGCGTGCAAAATAAGTTTGACGCCGATGAAGCCCAGGATGACCGCCAGACCGTAGTGCAGGAAAACGAGGCGTTCGAGCAGTCCGTCGACGAGGAAGAAGAGCTGACGCAACCCCAGGAGGGCAAAGGCGTTGCAGGCAAACACCAGGTAGGGTTCGCTGGTCAGGCCGAAAATTGCCGGGATGGAATCGAAGGCGAACATCAGGTCGGCCGATCCCAGCGCGAGCACGACCAGGAACAGAGGGGTCATCGACGTGCGCCCGGCGTGGCGGTAGAAGAAACGATCCCCCACGAATCCGTCGGTCACGGGGAAAATACGTCGCATCGCACGGACGAAACGATTTTCTGCGAACTCCTCGTTCGCCTCGTCCTCATCATCGCTTCCGACGCCTTCGCGCGCCTGCGTGTAGGCGGTCCACAGCAGCCATGCTCCGAAGAAGAAGAACACCCAGGAGAAGCGCTGCACGAGGGCGGCACCGATCATGATGAACACCAGGCGCAGGAGCAGCGCCACAACGATTCCCGTGAGCAGCGCTTTTTGCTGGAATTCGCGCGGAATCTTGAAGGAGTTCAGGATGATGACGAAGACGAAGAGGTTGTCGAGGGACAGCGACCATTCGGTCATCCATCCGGCATAGAACTGAGCACCGTAGGTGGAGCCGTAGATTGTCCAGATTCCCACGCCGAACATCAGGGCGAGAGCAATGTAGCTGAGCGTCCACGCGGTTGCTTCCTTCAGCGAGGGAGCATGGGGCTGACGAACGTGGCCAAAAATATCGAGGGAAATCAGACCGAGCACCACACAGCCCAGGCCGATCCATCCGAGGATATGAACGTCCACAGGACACCTTTCACAGGGAATACGACATCGAACGTGAGGTCTCTTCCCACCCGCTTCGGGGTGGCGACACCGGGCACTGATCCGTGCCGCGATGACGGCATCGCGCTTGTCGGGAGTACTCCCCTCGTCTACCAAGACTAACAACGATTGCCTCACACTCCCAGGTCAACGCGAGAGTCGTGGAGAGCTTCACATCCCGTTCGACTAGGATCGCCCGGGTGAGCGAAATTTCTCCCACCACGTCCCAGTCCCTGGTCTCGCGCCTGAGAGAACAGCTGTTAGGTTCTGCCAACGCCCCCTTCGAACTGAAGGTGGTGCGCTCGTGCAGCTTCGATACGACGGCGCTCGCTCATGCCGCGCACGTCTCGCGGCTGGCCGAACTTGGGCGACGTGAAGTTCGCGAGATCACCCCCGAGGTTCTCTCCCGCCCCGATGCCCTGTACGCGGAGGTACGACAGGCACTGGAAACGCGGGCACTGATCTGGTTGCTCGGCCCCCTCACGCACAGCGAGGCAGAGGAGGCAGCGGGTTCGCTTGCTCACCTTTTGGTGCGCGTGGGAGAAGAACCCTCCACCGGGCATGGAGCCTACGCGCTGCGGGTTGAGCACGTGGTGGAGGCGCTCATTCACGAGGCGGAGTTCCGTCGCGCTCTTGAGGGAATGAATGCGACGCGGACGCCCCGTCACCTCACGCGCCTCATTCGTTCTGCGAGGGTGCGGGTCTACCGGCGTTCCCTGGTCAGTCAGATTCTGGCCGATCCGCGTTTTTGGGTGTACACGGTTGTTTTCGTGTACTCGATGCTCCGCGCTCTTCCGGTCATCTGGGTTCCTCAGTTCCACGGTTCTGTTGCCATGTTGTGGGCAATTGACGTGCTCACGGCGATCCCCTACACCTGGGGTGTGCTCGCCATGTTCACGGCCTCACGTCCCCTGGAGCGCTATAGCGGTGCCCTCACGGCTTTCGTGACGTTTATTGCCCCGTATATCTACTTCTGGATGTACGGGAGTAACTACCCCAAGACCGTGGTCATTGTGGTGGCCGTGATGATCGTGTCCTCCTTCGTCATTGAAGGAGTCCGTTTCATTCAGAACAATCGTTTGGTGCGTCGCTATCGCGATGTAGCAGTTCCGGCGGGAGCCCCTGGATCGTCCGCACAGCGCTGACGGTCAGAATCCACAGACCGCAGATCCACCACAGGGTGGTGAGCCACAGGGGGCGCACGGGAACCAGAGCGGTCAGGACTGCCGTTGTTGCCACCCAGGTGAGTGCCGCAATGATATTGGGGACGCGCAGTCGTCCTACGCGGAACGGGTGCACGAAGGTGATGGGGACGAGCGTCAGGATGGACAGCACCAGTGAGGCGATAACGTTGAACACTGGTCCCGTCTGAAAGATCCACATGATGACGGCAACGACGTTCCAGGCCGCGGGGAATCCCATGAAGTAGTGGTCGGGGGTCTTCATGGCGACGTTGCAGTAGCAGAACATCGAGGAAATGCAGATGACGGCAACGGTGGCGATTGCGATCGGCTTGCTTCCCAGCGGAATGTAGACGTACATGAAAATCGCGGGGAGGAAGGTCCAGGTCAGGTAGTCCACCACGAGGTCAAGCGCGGTGCCGTCGAAGCTGGGTGCGTGGTCGCGCACGTGGACGGCGCGGGCGATGCTTCCGTCTACGGCGTCCACGATGAGGGCGACTCCCAGCCAGAGCCACATGTCGAGGATGCGTCCTTCGCTCAGGGCAATCGCAGCGAGGATCGCCCAGAGGACACCGGTGAGGGTGAAGGCGTGTGCCCCCCATGCCATGGCTTTTTGGCACGGTGTGGATGCGGTGGTGGGCGTGGCCGTTGGCGACGACACAGTGTCCTCCAGGGTTGTTGTCAGGAACTTAAACTGCCTTCAGTCTATGCGAAAAAATAGCGATTCCGACGGACTCATAGCACGGAAGTCTCTTTCTCCCCCGCTTCTGTCCGTCTATTTCCGCGCAATCGCTCCGAGGCTCTCGCCCCTCATGCGTCGCCTCATACAACTGCGCTTCTGTGAAGGATTACCCCCTACGAGGTAGATAGTGCCCCGCGTTTCCACCTTCAGTTTGTCCTTCCTCAGGCGCCGATATTTTCCTTAAAACCCAACGGCTTGAGAAAACGTTAATTCGCCTCGCGCATCTGTCGCAGCTCTTTTTTCAGGTCTGCGACTTCATCGCGCAGGCGTGCAGCCGTTTCAAACTGAAGGCTCTCCGCGGCCTTCATCATGCGTTCACTCAGTTCCACAATGAGTGCCTCGAGGTCGTCCTCAGCGATTGCCGCCAGTTGCTCGCGGCTTCGCGCACCGGAGGCCATTTCATCGACAGTCACTGAAGAATGCGCCTTCTCTCGTCGGTAGCCGCCCTTGACCAGTTCCTGCGTATCGACTTCTTCGCGCGCGAGCATGTCGGTGACATCCGCGATCTTCTTACGCAGAGGCTTCGGGTCAATCCCGTGCTCCGTGTTGTAGGCGATCTGAATTTCACGACGTCGTTCCGTTTCCGAAATGGCTGCAGCCATAGAGTCCGTGATGTTGTCAGCGTACATGTGGACTTCGCCGGAGACATTTCGGGCTGCACGTCCAATGGTCTGAATGAGGGAGCGCGTGGAGCGCAGGAAGCCTTCTTTATCGGCATCCAGGATCGACACCAGCGACACTTCGGGAAGGTCAAGGCCTTCTCGCAGCAGGTTAATGCCGACAAGAACATCAAAAGCACCCTGACGTAGTTCTCGCAACAGTTCGACTCGGCGCAGGGTGTCGACATCCGAATGCAGGTATTCGACGCGGACACCGCGTTCGGCCAGGTAGGTGGTGAGATCCTCCGCCATTTTCTTGGTCAGAGTGGTCACGAGGACGCGTTCGTCCTTTTCCACGCGCAGGCGAATCTGTTCCAGGAGATCGTCAACCTGCCCGTGGGTGGGTTTGACGACGACCAGCGGGTCCACGAGCCCGGTGGGACGAATGATCTGTTCGACAACCCCGTCGCTTCGATCCAGTTCATACTGGCCGGGGGTTGCCGACAGGTAAACGGTCTGTCCAATGCGCTGAACAAACTCGTCCCATTTCAGGGGACGGTTATCCATGGCGGAAGGCAGGCGGAACCCGTGATCGACCAGGGTCCGTTTACGCGACATATCGCCTTCAAACATCGCGCCAATCTGGGGGACGGTCACGTGGGATTCGTCGATCACCAGGATGAAATCGTCCGGGAAATAGTCGAGGAGAGTGTGCGGGGGTGTTCCCGGTCCACGGCCGTCAATGTGCCGAGAGTAGTTTTCCACGCCCGCACAGGTACCGATTTCTCGGAGCATTTCCAGGTCGTAGGTCGTGCGCATACGCAAGCGCTGCGCTTCCAGAAGTTTGCCCTGAGATTCGAACCACGCCAGACGATCGTCCAGTTCTTCTTCGATCGAGGCGATGGCGCGCTTCATCCGTTCTTCACCAGCGACGTAGTGGCTGGCCGGGAAGAGGTAGACGTGATCCACCTCGTTGATCACGTCACCGGTGAGGGGGTGCAGGACGGCGAGAGCTTCGATTTCGTCGCCGAACATCTCGATCCGGATGGCGAGTTCTTCGTAGACCGGGATAATTTCGATGGTGTCTCCGCGCACGCGGAATGTGCCTCGCGTGAAAGCCATGTCATTGCGCGTGTACTGCATGTTAATGAAGGCGCGCAGCAGGTCGTCTCGGTCGATCACCATGCCGCGGGTGAGCTCCACCATGCGCGCGACATATTCTTCCGGAGTACCCAGGCCGTAGATGCAGGAAACCGAGGAGACCACGACGGTGTCTCGGCGCGTAAGCAGTGAGTTTGTCGCACTGTGTCGCAGGCGTTCGACTTCTTCGTTAATGGAAGAGTCTTTTTCGATGTAGGTGTCGCTCTGCGGGACGTAGGCTTCCGGCTGGTAGTAGTCGTAGTAGGAGACGAAGTACTCCACCGCGTTTTTCGGCAGAAGTTCACGGAATTCTGCCGCAAGCTGCGCGGCCAGTGTTTTATTGGGTTCCAACACCAGCGCCGGACGCTGAACTTCTTCGATGAGCCAGGCGGTCGTTGCCGATTTACCCGTTCCCGTTGCGCCTAGAAGAACGATGTCCTGTTCGCCACTGCGCAGGCGTTCCGCAAGCTCGCGGATTGCTTTGGGCTGATCCCCTGACGGCGTGTATTCGGAGATCACGTGGAAGGGGTGTTCTTGGCGCACAATGACAGGAGAACTCACGCACTCACCCTACCGTTTTCCTCTTTTTCCTGCGCGTTCGCCTCGGAGGCGTGAGTCACGATCAGTGCTAGGACAACCAGGAGGTCTCCACGCCTCTGGCAAGTGCGGCCAGATTCTCGGCATTTCCCAGGTTTTCGACCCAGATTGTGGCGAGGCGCGCACGCTGCTCGTCGCTGATCTGTGCGGCGATTCGTCGCTGCGCGTCCTCGGCACTCAGACCGCGTGCCATCAGGCGTTCCACGCGCAGGTGTTCGGGGGCGGAGACGACGATGACGGCGTCGAAGGCCGCTGCTTCCTGTGTAGTGGTCAGGAGCGGCACGTCGTAGATCGCCAAGTGTCCCACCTGTGCCCGGCTCAGGATTTCATGGGCGCGCTGGGCGATCAGGGGGTGGGTGATGGCGTTGAGGTCGCGCCTCGCTTCCTCGTCGTGGAATACCAGTGCTGCCAGAGCTGCGCGGTTGAGTTCTCCCTGTGGGGCGAGGATCTGGGATCCGAAACGTTCCGTCAGGCGATTCAGTCCCCGGCTTCCGGGAGCGACCACGTCTCGCGCAAGGAGGTCGGCGTCGGCAACGACGTGTCCGTTTTCAGCGAGGGCACGCGTGAAGGTTGATTTTCCGCTGCCGATTCCTCCGGTGATGGCAAGGCGGAGGGCGCGCGTGGGGGGAATCCTCAGTCGAGCGCACAGGTAGGCGCGGGCGTCGCCTTCGCGGAGGGTAAAGCGGATGTCTCGCTGCGCCAGTGCAGCGGGGATCGCGTCGCTGGAAGAATCGCAGATGGTGCTGCGAGCCGAGGTGTCATTCACGTCTGTCATTCTATGTGGCACTTCCATTGCGCGTTTTCTGACGATGCTGCGGGGCGCAGTGGACGTAGTGTTTCCCCCGGTCTTTTTCTCGCCAGAAGCTGCGGTGATCCGAGGGAGGGACTTCTCGCTGGGCACCGCCCACTCTCACGGTGAGGCATCTTACGTGGACAGGTGTGGGAGAAGCACTAAAAACCTGACAAACTGAACCGTCAAGGAGTCGCCTTCGTCGGCTCTCCCCTTCTTCTCATGGATGACCTGTGGATCAGACTTCACCGCGTCCCGCGCGCACAGCACATCGAGGTGCTCTTCTCGCAACCTCGTTCACTCTCTTTTCAATGTTTTTCGGGGCGGGAAACCTCATTTTCCCCCCGATGGTGGGAATCCAGGCGGGCGAGTATTTCACCCCCGCAATGATCGGTTTCCTCATCGGCGGAGTTTTCCTTCCCGTCTGTGCTGTTATCGCCATCGGCGTCTCGGGACGTGACCTGCGTGATCTCTCGCGGAAAGTGGGCTTCCCCTTTGCCGCGATTTTCCCGGCTCTGGTCTACCTTTCAATCGGCTCGCTCTACGGTTTACCCCGTACGGGTGCGGTGTCGTTTACGACCGCTTTCGTTCCTCTGACCCACTGGGATTCCCTGACGGCATCCATCTGCTTCAATGTGCTCTTCTTCGGGGTGACGCTGATCCTGTCGTGGAGTCCCAGCAGGATCATTGAGATTTTGGGCAAGATCCTCACGCCCCTCCTGCTTGTACTTCTGACCGCCCTCGTGGCGCGTTCCAGCATTCTGCTGGCGACCCCCACCCCCGCCGCTGATCCTTCATACGTGCGTTCCCCCGTGACGACCGGTCTCCTCACGGGATACCTGACGATGGATTCCGTGGCTGCTCTGGCCTTCGGCATCATTATCGTTCGCGCGTTCTCTGAGGGACGAGGCACCCGGGGAGGTGAGCAGACACGCATCGTTGGCCGCACGACCCTTGCCGCTCTCATTGCCGGTGTCCTCCTGGCAGTGGTGTACGTGGGGCTGGCCTTCGTCGGCCACGTGATGCCCAATGCGTCCAACTACAGCGACGGCGCTCTGCTGCTGTCGGATGCCGCGGCTCTCACGCTGGGTGGTTTCCCCGGTCGTTTGGCTTTTGGTGCGACCGTTCTCTTGGCGTGCTTGACCACGTCTGTGGGTCTGTTGTCCGCATGTTCGGAGTTTTTCCACCGTCTGTTCCCGCGCATCCCCTACCGCGCATGGTTGCTCTTCTTTGATGTCGCTGCTTTCACGTTGGCGATCTACGGTCTTTCATCGGTGGTCGCGATTGCGGTTCCTCTGATCATCTTCCTGTATCCCATTGCAATCACCCTGGTGGCGACCCTGTTTGTCACCTATCCCCTGCGTCATCTCACCGATGGACGATGGACGTTCCGTTGCGCCGCGTGGATGGCCACCCTCTGGTCGACGCTCACGCTTCTGGCGACGTTCTCCTTCGCATCGGCTGTAACACCGTTGATCGCCTGGGCACCCCTGCACGAGGAGGGGCTGGGCTGGCTTATTCCCACCGCAGTAGCTCTGCTCGCGGGGTTGGCTCTGGATATTCTGCGAGCGCACTCATCCAGTCGTCGCTGAGATTCATACGGAAACGGTGTGGGGCCGGTATGCCATGGCATACCGGCCCCACACCGTGAGAGACGAACACGAGTGGTCGTCAGGCGTTACCCGTTCTCGCTCAGCTGTCGCACCGAGCGGACAATAGTGCTGACACACTCGGGGTCGGTGGTTGTTCCTTCGTGCTCTCCCCCGTCAGCCCAGGGGGCGCGCATATGAATTTCGCGTGCACCGCACTCTCGCGTGATCTCAGCAACGTTGTGCGGGCGCAACCCACCGGAGGCGATGATCGTGAACTTTTCTCCGCCTCGTTCCTGGAGGCGACGCAGTTCTTCTACCTGAGCGACGCTCGGATGCCCACCGGTGGTCAGAGCCGCGCAGTATCCGAGCGACATCAGGAGATCCATTGCACGATCCTGGTCATCGCTCACGTCGAATGCCCGGTGGCACACGTGCGGAGCATCCCCGCAGGCGAGGGCAATCTTCTCCATCGCAGACGCGTTCAATTCACCGGTTGGCGTGGTCACGCCCACGACGAACCCAATGGGAGCAGCGGGCTTTTCCCCTTCCCAGGTGTCTTCAAGCTGGCGGATCGCTGTGATGGAGGAGATGATCTCCTCGATCTCCGCCTCGTCGTGGACGAAATCCCCGGGACGGGGGCGCACCAGGATTCTCAGCCCCCCCGAGGGGGCGACCGGCCAGCATTCACGGACGAGTTCCAGCGAGGGGGTCAGCCCTCCACAGTTGACGTCGACGCACAGTTCGACGCGTTCAGCACCCGCGTTGCGCGCGGCTTCAACGCCTGCGCGGTCTTCGACGCATACTTCGATCAGGGTCATGGTCATCGTTCTTTCTTCTCAACGTTCCAGTGGCTGGCATCGTCTGTTCCAGCTGCGTGGGTGGCCAGGATGAGCGCTCCCCACAGTCCGGCGTCTTCACCAAGTTCTGCTTTCAGAAGGGGCGGCGGGGTGCGGAAGGACATGTGTTCGGCGAGGCGTTGGGCGAGGGGGGCGAAAAGGGCGTCTCCCGCTCGGGAGAGTCCTCCTCCGATGACGATGGAACCCGGGTCGTAGACAAGAACCAGGTGGGCGAGGGCGTGTGCCAGGGCGCGGACAGCCTCATCCCACACTTCGTCGGCCACCGGATCGCTTCCCAGGAGACGTTCCACGGCGGGGGTTCCAATGTCTTTCCCCGTACGTGCGGCGTAGCGTCGACCAATTGCGCGAGCCGAGGCGTAGACCTCCAGGCATCCGCTTTGACCACAGGGGCAGGGTTCTCCGTCGAAGGCAACCGGCGTGTGTCCGATTTCTCCTGCGCACAGGGTGTCTCCGCCGCGAACGTGTCCTTCGCTCACGAGGGCGACGGCAATTCCCGTTCCAATGGGGAGCATGGCGAAGGAGGCGACGCCTCGTCCTGCGCCGAGGAGTCCTTCTGCGAGTCCCGCAGCGCGTCCGTCATGTCCCAGGTGTGCGGGGCAGCCCGTTGCCTCGGCCACGGTTTCTGCGAGGTGAACGTCCGTGAGATTGACGTTTGCGGCGTAGCGTACAACTCCCGCTGTTTCGTCGACGATCCCCGGGCAGATGACGCCGCATCCGCGCAGTTGGGGGGCAGTGGCGCGCAAAGCCTTGGCAAGATCGCGCACCTGCTGTTCCAGGTCTGTGCGCGTGGGCTCATATCCTCGTTCGACAGGAGTTCCGTCATCTGTGACGAGCATCCATTTGACGGTGGTTCCTCCGATATCGAGTCCGAGATACACCGCGTCTTCCCGAGTGAGTGGTGAGTGAACGTTCATTGGTCACCGTACCTTCGCTAAAATTGAACAAACGAACAAAGTAATGTAGCTTTGTTCATAACGAGTATCTCATATTCCCTTCTCCCTCGACACCACTTCTCACCTTCTCCCCCGTCTTCCGAGGTAGCCCCATGTCACTCGATGAGCGACTCCCCATCCACGATGCAATCCTGCGAGCAATCTCGAGCGAGCAGGCCACATCACGCATTGACCTCGCACACACACTCCACCTGGCACGCTCCACCGTCTCCCTGCGCGTGGGTGAGCTCATTGAGGACGGAATCCTCGAAGAATACGCTGACGCCCATTCACGAGGCGGGCGCAAAGCACGCCTTCTCCGCATCCGTGCACAATCGGCCACAACCCTTGCCCTCGACATCAGCGGACACCACTTCCACAGCGCCCTCGTCGACGCGCGAGGCTCCTACATTTCTCGCTTGAAAGGAAACCAGAGACCGGCATCAGACCCTCAGATCGGAACCGCTCAGCTTATCTCCCACATGCGTGAGCACCTCGAACACAGTGGAATCGACGCCGTCTCCGGAATCTGCATCGGCTTTCCCGCCCCCATCAACAGTGAGGGCGGATGCCTCGAAATGAGTGCCCGCATGCCCACGTGGAACTCCCATCCGGTCGCCGCCAAAATCAGCGATGCGTTCTCAGTGCCCGTACGCCTCGAAAATGACGCAAACCTCGCCGCTTGGGGAGAACACCACGCCCATCCCGAACTCCGCCACAGCATCACCGTGAAAGCCGGGGGCGGCCTGGGAGCGGGCATCGTCCTCAACAACGCCCTCTATGTGGGCGCTACCGGAGCGGCCGGAGACATCTCCCACGTGCGACACGAAAACTACGGTTCTCTCCCCTGCTCCTGCGGAAACAACGGGTGCCTGGCCACCGTCGCCTCTGGAGATGCACTCAGACGCCAGTGGCGCGAACACACGGGAGAAGAGCTGCCTCTCCCCGAGCTCATTGAACGCGCCCAGCAAGAAGATCCCCTGGCCGTTAGCTTCTTCCGCTCAGCTGGAGAACACGTCGGGCACGCCCTGTGCGAGGCCGTGGGTCTGCTCAACCCCGAAGCCATCTTCCTGACAGGATCGATGAGCACCCTGGACATTTTTCAGGCGGCCGTGCGCTCCGCCCTCTACGCGGGGTGCCATCCCCTGGCAACGCGCTCTCTGCGTATCGAAAAAGCCTCACAGGAGGACGCCAGTTTGCGAGGCGCCGCCCTCATGGCCACAGAACTGGTGACGCACTGAGTCGGGGCAATACGTCACTCAGTCGGCTTCGATGTCGAGGATGTCGTCGTCCTCTGCGTCATCGTAGTCTTCGTCGTCCTCATCATCCTCGTACTCGTCATCCAGAAGATCGAAGGGAAGTTCGACCTCAAACTGGGTGAAAAGCTCGTCATCGTAGGTAAAGAACGCATCGCGCAGGCGTTCTTCCGCCTGGCTCAGCTGAGCATCGTCACTGTCCGGTGACTGCGCAACCTCGAAGTGATGTTCGAAAGCGGCAATCAGCCTGCTCAAAGCAGTGCGAGGATCCGTCGTCATGGTGTTCTCCTTGCGATCAGGACGAGTTGATCAGGGCAGGTTGAGCTGCGAACGAATCACCGAAACCATCAGATCCGTTCCCTTGATTTCTGCGGTCTGATCCGCACCCAAGATACGCGTTTCGCCGTCCTGATCCAGGAGCTGGGAAGCACCCATGCTCGGCCCCAGGGGCAAAATCACCCATTCCTTCGTCGGCTGGTACTCTTCCTCAGCCTGATGTCCGGACAGCTGGGCGGCAATATTGGCGATCACCACGCGCGCCTGCTGACGAGCGGCATCCGCGCGCTTCGATTCACGCACGTCCGTCACATCGCCCACGGCGTAGATGTTTTCTTCTCCCACGACGCGCAGCTTCGAATCAACGCGCACCGTTCCGTCGGGACGCACGACCTCTTCAAACGGTGTTCCCTGCAGAAAACCGGAGTTCGCGCGCGATCCGTAGCACTGGAACCAGATGTCGGCCTCGATGCGTTCCCCACTCTTGGTATCCACCACGAAGTGGCCGAGTTCGCCCACGTTGTGAGGGGGTAGGTACGCCAGCTCCGAATCCGTCACCACGCGCACACCGAGCTGTTCCAGCTGTTCGCGAATTTCACGGCGAAGCTCATCCGTGTAGCCGGGAGTCGACAGAATTTCCGGAGCCTTCTCCACGATGGTGATACCGAGTCCAGGGAAGGCGCTGGCCAATTCACCGGTGAACTCGATGCCGACGGTACCGCCGCCGACCAGGAGGACAGAGCGGGCACCCGACAGGTTTGCGTGAAGCTGCTCAAGACGAGCCTTCGCAACCTCGGCGCGAGCGGAGGAGTACTTCGCAGGGAAGGGGTAGGTCGAGCCGGTGGCCAGCACCACGTAGTCGGCTTCGATGGGGTCACGTCCGAAAATGTGGACGGTTGTTCCCTCTACGCGGGAGACCGTTCCCTGAATGACCGTGCCGTTTTTCAACAGGTTGGAATAGGGCATGAAGATCGCGTGTTCCCACGCGTCGTCCACGGCTGCGCGCAGAGCGGCGGCGTGGTGAACGAACTGATCTTTTTGTTCCACGAGGATGACTTCAGCCAGAGGATCCAACCCCTTAGCAACGGTGATGCCACCGTATCCGCCACCAACGACAACGACTCGGGCCACGACGCTCTCCTTCACATCAGGTGTACCTTCATTGTGCCCGATTTCTCTCGGGGACACGAGTGCTCAGAGTGTGTGCTTTCACAAACCGAGAGCTCGGCGGACATTCGGGGGGAAGAAATTCGGCCCCTTCAGCACTTTTCCGTCCTCGCGCAGTTTCACGCTTCCGTCCGGCATGAGCTTCGACAGGTTGGATGCCTGCACTTCTGCAAGCACCTTCGTCAGGTCGATACCGCTTTCGAGCGCCATCCCGTAGATGACATAGACCAGGTCTGCCAGGGCGTCGGCCGTTTCCACGATATCGCGCGTCTGATCGTCGGCGGCAACGGCTTCTTCGGTTGCTGCTTCCACGAGGGCACGCGCCCGGGTGCCGTACACCGCGCCCATAAGCTCTGCGAACTCTTCACGAATGAGGCTCATGCGCATACCGAGGCGCTCGTAGTCCAGGGTCGCCTCTCCCCCATCAGCCAGACGATTCGGCATGAAGTAGGTGGAGTGGAACTGGGTGACCAGAGCTACGGGGTCGCGGGGATCTTCCAGCGCGGGGCGACCGTTTTCCGGCCCCTCCCACGGGGTGTTCGCAGCGCGTTCGTCGCCCTTCAGGAGGGCGGCACTCCAGTAGCGTCCCTCCGGCGTGCGCACGAGTCCTTCGCGGGTGAAGCCGCATCGCCACACGGGTTTCCAGGACGCCCAGTGTCCTTCGCGGGCACGCCATTCAATGCGCTCGATACCGCGCTCATCCAGCCCCCAGTCGACGGCCAGGCGCACGGCTTCAGTCGTCAGCCCCTCATTCCAGCAGTCCTGTGCCATCCAGTAGCCAATTTCTGAGCTTCCGCGAAGTGAGGGGGCTTCCAGGCTCATTGAGCCGACGAGGCGTCCGTCCTCCTTCGTTCGAATAGCCCAGTAAGCAGCTCCCGACCGGCTACGCATGTGTGCTGTGTGAATGAAAGATTCTGCATGCGCACGCGTGTAAGGCGAGGGCACCGTGGTGTAGTGCGAGTATTCGGGAGCTTGAAGAAGAGCGGTGATGTCGTCGACATCCGCGAGCTTCCAGTCAGTTAGGATCAGACGTTCGCCCTCGAGGCGAGGAAGGCAGTGTTCTCCCACGGTCAGTTCTCCTTTGCGGTGTGTTCCCACGCACTGGTGAGCATGTTGGTCATGGCTACGGTCGGTTGAGCGCCCTGGACAACGAAACGCCTGTCGATGAGGAAAGTCGGGACGCTGTCGATGCCCATCTGTACGGCAATCTGGAAATCCGAAAAGACGTCGGAGGAACGCATTTCATCGGTCAGGGCAAAGACAATATCCTCCGCGTCCATCCCGATGTCTTGTGCACATCCAATAAGAACATCCGGGTGAGACAGGTCGAGTCCCATTTCAAAGCGGGCACGATAGAGGGCTTCGGCTAGCTTGAACTGCGTAGTGTCCGCTCCGGAGGTCGTGTCCTCACCCAGGTCATATTCTCGGGCAACCGCAAGAGCTTTGTGGGCAAAGGCCGTGGGGGCAACAACCAGAGAATCGAAGTCAAAGACAATGCCCTCTGCACGCCCCAGTGCTTCGAGGCGTTCATGAGAGGAACGCACGTCGTCCACGCTCATGCCGCGGTGGTGGTGCAGGTATTCCGCTTCGCTGATGTCCAGACGTTCGCTCAGTTCAGGATCGAGGAAGTAGGCGTGGAAGGTGACGTCGACGTGTTCGCGATGTTCGAAGCTTGCCAGGGCGGCACGCAGGTGGCGCACTCCCAGATAGCACCAGGGGCATGCGATATCTGCCCACACATCGATATGCACTCAGTCCTCCTCTATCGACCGATGACGCAGGGCGTCATAAAAAATGTCGAGATGCTCGGTTTCGAACATCTCGACATTGTCTGTGCGCGGAGGGGGACTTGAACCCCCACCCTCTAATACGAGGACTAGCACCTCAAGCTAGCGCGTCTGCCTATTCCGCCACCCGCGCAGGTGACCACGACCAAAGTCGCGAACGGGTAAAACTTTAACACGGCATCCCGCGGGAACGTCAAATCTGCGCAGAATCTCTGAAAATCCCCGTCATTTCAGCGTTTTATTCCCATATGGCGGGATGAGAACAACACACATGTTTCCATGACGTACGCAACATTCCCGCCGTCCGATGCGCACACACAACAGACATCCAGAGATACAAAAAAATCCCGCCGAAGCGGGATTCCATGTGGTGGGCGATACTGGGATCGAACCAGTGACCTCTTCCGTGTGAAGGAAGCGCGCTACCCCTGCGCCAATCGCCCGAGGTGGGTACCGGATTCGAACCGGTGTATACGGCTTTGCAGGCCGCTGCCTCGCCTCTCGGCCAACCCACCACATTCCCACCGCACTCCGGTTGGGATCCGGTAGGTTGTGAGCGGATGACGGGACTCGAACCCGCGACCCTCACCTTGGCAAGGTGATGCTCTACCAACTGAGCCACATCCGCACAGACCTGCTGGTCTGGGTTTCCTTCCCCATCAAGGGAGGTGGTGGGCGATACTGGGTTCGAACCAGTGACCTCTTCCGTGTCAGGGAAGCGCGCTACCACTGCGCCAATCGCCCGAGCGGATGACGGGACTCGAACCCGCGACCCTCACCTTGGCAAGGTGATGCTCTA
>CAURIY010000002.1:0-211405 GCA_963525415.1 uncultured Actinomyces sp. | reverse complement strand
GTGCCCCCGCGGGGGGGGTTCGGCCGGGTGGGCGGGGGGTTGGGTCTCGCCCACCCCGCCGCGCCCCGGGCCCCCCGCGGCCCCCCCCCCGGGGGGCGCCACGTTGTGTGTGGGCTGTGTGTAGACCTTGCGTGGCCACTGTGTGGATCTTTGTGGGACGTGTGTCGACCCGGGAGATGCGGGCAGGGGATAATGCGCCCGGCGTCGCTGATACCTGGAAGGATTCCCACGGTGCGGCCCTGGCCGAAGACACCTTTAACGGGGTGAGTAAGCCGAAGTCCCTGCTTCTGACACCCTACGACAACCCGGATAACATGTCGCGGGCTGTTGTAAAGCCGTGAACCGTGGGGGGGCCCCCGCCCGCGTGGATGGGGGGGGGGCACCCCCACAGTGATGTCATTAGGGCACCGAGTCGAGAAGCGCCTGTCGGCGCGAAGGCCGCTCGTAGCGGCAGAGTGTGGAGCCCGGGGCTTAACAACTCGGTGCCCCAACAGCATACGGCAGTTGGTACGACCTCGCATCGTGACGTGGGTGACGGGGAAGAAAGGATCGCTCGCATCGCCAGGAGGATGTCGTCACTGTTTGAACGGGGCGTTACGCGCTGTGATGTGCTCGAACGACGGGCAGATGAGATGAGGCATCCCTTTCTGTCCATCCCATGTGGGACGATGGAGACATGGAGAACCACGACACTACGTTCACGGGAGAGATCCCCCTGCCCTCGCGCCGTGCGCGACGGGGGTACCGCCAGCCCACCTCAATCTTGGCGGGGCTGCGCATCTCTGCGTGCACGGTTCTGATCCTCTCGATCTGCACTCTCCTCGCCTGGTTCTCCCCCTGGGAAAAGTGGGCTGTTGCGCTCATCGTGGCCGCAGCCTCGTGCGTCCTGTCCGTGGGGTGGCCGGCGGTGACAGGAACAAAAGTCATCGTTCCCTCGCAGATCGTCGTTGCCCTCTCCGGCATGATTGTGGCAATTGCGGGGACACTCAGCGGTGACATGATGGTGGCGACCTGCGTCTGTGGGTTTTCCGTGATCGGGGTTGTGGCAACCGAAATCCTCACGGCCTCGAAACCCCGCGACTACTCGGGGGATGCGCACGGTGCCCATGCCTCTGCGGGCACTGACCGCAGCTGGGAGCACCACTCCACCTCCGCCTCGCTCATGAGTTCACTCACCGCGCTCGTGGTCGTTATCGCAGGCTCCTCCTGGGTGGCATTGGCATCCTCGGAACTGTGGCGTATCGGCATTCCCATTGCCTGCGTCATCGTCGCGTGCACCGTGTGGGGAGATCAGCTGGGAAGCAGCTTCCGCGCCCAATCCGTGGGAGCACTCAGTGCTGCTGTTATCTCCGGCGCAGTCACCTCCCTGGGCGTGTGGTACCTGGGAACCCTGTCCGACCTGACCCCCGTGGTATTCCCCGTCATTGCCGCACAGATCGGGGACATGGGGGCGATGATCGTCCTGGGTGTGGTGACGGCCATTGCCGTTGCGCTGGTCATCATCGTGTTGGACGGTTTCCTGGGCGATCGGGAGAGTCCGAAACCTCCCCTGGGAGCGCTGGCGCGTGGAAGTGCGAAATTCCTGGTTGCTGCCCTTCCGATCTACATCATGTTCCGCATCGGCGGCATCTAAACCCCGTTTACGCAGACTCTTCGGGGTGCGCGCATCCCAGATCTCGCGCCCTTTTCCTTCGAGACTTAGGCTAATACCCATGATGGTGATCCCAGAAAATCTTCCCCTCGATATCGCTCCCCTGGCCTGGTTCCTGGGGGACTGGCGCGGATGGGGAATGCGTAGTGTCACAGACGGTGACGACACCCCGGTGATTGAAGAAGTTCGCGCACGCATCTGCGGAACCCAGATGCGCATGACAACAACGATCTACGAAGCAACAGCAACCCGCGATATGGATCCCCTTTGGGACGCCGCCACGGGACTGGACGCCCTCGAACGAGGCGACCTGCTGCGCGAAGAAACCCTGTACGTCCGCCTCCTCCCCGGCTCCGGCGTCCTCCCCCCGCCGGGTGAATACGAACCGCGCGAATTGACCGCTTCCGGAGCACAAAATGACGGATACGCCGTGCTGTGGGTGGGACGCAGCGTCGGTCCGCGCATGCAGATGGTCTCCGACGCCATCGCCACGGCAGCGGGCGCAGAAGAGTATTCGCGCTTCTCCCGCATGTACGGCCTCGTAGCGGGAGAACTCATGTGGGCACAGGAACGTAGTGGAAACGACGGAGAAGACCACGTGGAACTCTCCGGTCGCCTGATGCGCGTAGAAGACGGCGCGGAGCACTCCTCCGATACCGCAGACGAGGCGCAGAACTGACCATGACACCTCCCGCAGACGACATGCCCCCCGACACCTGGGTCTCCCCACTGGCGGCCCTTCCCGGAGCAGTCCTCATCGATTCCGATACCGATGAAACCGCTCCACTGAAGGCGCCCTCGGAAGAAGCTGACTCGGAGGAAACCGCGAAACAGGCACCCGCGCCACTGGACGTGCCGGTTGCCCTGCACTACTCCGACCCCGCCGGTGAACAGTGGGCTCTGGAAGCGGGGCGCGCCCTGGTCGACCGCAACGACCTGCGCGTCGTCACCGTCGATGGCGCAGATCGCCAGACCTGGCTGACCTCCCTCACCTCGCAGGTGATTACCGGGATGCAGCCCGGAGTTTCCCGCGAACTGCTCATCATGAACCCGCAGGGACACATTGAGCACGCAGCGGCTGTCCTCGACGATGGACAGGTCACCTACCTCGTGACGGAAGGATCTTCCGCCCCCGCACTGGCCGCCTGGCTTGATTCCATGCGTTTTGCCCTGCGCGTGACGGTGGGACTGGCAGAGAACCTGTGGGTCTGCGCGAGCATGGGGGACAGCGGCCTCGCCGAGATGCCCGAAGTGCTGATGACCTGGGACGACCCCTGGCCGGGAATCGTCGAAGGAGGAGCCGCATACTTCCAAGGGAAACATCCCGCAGAGGGAATGCGCGCCCACCTGCACCTGGTGCGCCGAGACGATGCCGACCGCCTCTGGCAGACCTGGGTGAATGACCAGCCGCAGCGACGCGCAGCGGGTCTTGCCGCATGGGAAGCCGTCCGTATCGCCGCATGGCGTCCCCGCCTGGGATACGACACCGACAGCCGAACAATCGCCGCGGAAGTGGACTGGCTGCGCACCGCAGTCCACACGAATAAAGGCTGCTACCGCGGGCAAGAATCTATTGCACGTGTCATCAACCTCGGTCGCCCGCCCCGTCGCCTCGTGTTTTTGCACCTCGACGGGTCGCGCGGTGACCTACCGCGCCGGGGAGATGCTATCGAACGAGGCGGACGCCGCGTGGGGATCATCACCTCCGTTGCGCGTCACGCCGACATGGGGCCGATCGCCCTCGCGTTGGTCTCCCGAGCACTTCCCGCGGACGAAGTTCTGAATCTGGACGGAATCGCTGCCGCTCAGGAAGTGATCGTGCCCCTGAGCGGGAAGTCCTCCCTCTCTCCGGAAAACCGTCCGGGTGCAGACCTGGTGAACCCGCAGTTGCGTCGCCCCGATGTGCCGGCAGCCGGAGCCCTGGGAGCGAGAGGAACAGTGAAGTAAATGCGTGCCGTCATTCAAAAAGTCACCCGGGCGTCCGTGAGTGTGGACGGGCAGACCGTCGGAGCTATCGACCGCCCCGGAATCATGGCGCTCGTTGGAGTGACACACGACGACACCGCGCAGCAGGCAGCAACGATCGCCCGGAAAATCGCAGAACTCCGCATCTTTGACGCGGAAGACGGCGAGGTATCGGCAGCGGAAATAGGTGCTCCCGTGCTGGTTGTCTCCCAGTTCACGCTCTACGGGGATGCGCGCAAAGGCCGTCGCCCCTCCTGGTCACACGCCGCCCCCGGTTCCGTCGCGGAACCCCTCGTGGACGCGGTGGTCGCCGATTTGCGAGGCCGTGGGCTGCAGGTGGAAACGGGACGTTTTGGCGCGATGATGCAGGTGGAGCTGGTCAACGACGGGCCCTACACCCTCATCCTTGAAGCGTAAAACCGTCGCTACATCGCCCAGCTAACCTATCCCTCCGCGGGAAGTCGCTCTCTCCAACGCCGCAACGCCGGAAGTAAACGCACGGAAGCACCGCCTCGTGCGCACAGATGCGGCTGCTCGACCGCACTTTTCCCGCCCATAGTGAACAAAGAAGCGCGGGAGGGCGCTACCCCGTAGTGTGGGATGCAGTGAAACTCGGCCACCGCCTCGTCCCGCACGGACGAACGGGAGAAAAGCCGAGGACGGAATGAAGGAGAAGCGATGTTTGAACGCTTTACGGATCGCGCGAGGCGAGTGGTCGTCCTTGCGCAGGACGAGGCGCGCAGCCTGAACCACAACTACATCGGGACTGAGCACCTGCTGCTCGGCCTCATCACCGAAGGTGAAGGCGTCGCCGCAAAAGCGTTGGAATCTCTCGACGTGAAGCGCGACGCCGTGCGTGCAACGGTCATCGACATCATCGGTGAAGGCGAAAAGCCCGTCGAAGGACACATCCCCTTCACCCCGCGCGCCAAGCGCGTCTTTGAACTGTCCCTGCGCGAAGCACTCCAGCTGGGACACAACTACATCGGGACTGAGCACCTGCTGCTCGGCCTCCTCAAAGAAGGCGAAGGCGTCGCCTCGCAGGTGCTGACAAAGATCGGCACCGACCCCAACACGGTGCGCCAGACCGTCATCGAAATGCTGTCCGGATACCAGCGAGGCGGCGACGGCGAAGGACGCGAATCTGTGGGCGTCGGCGCATCTGCCAGCGGATCGGTGCAGGCAAACTCCGCGATCCTGGAACAGTTCGGACGTAACCTCACGCAGGCCGCGCGCGAAAACAAGCTGGATCCGGTGATCGGACGCCGCACGGAAATGCAGCGCGTCATGCAGGTGCTGTCGCGTCGCACGAAGAACAACCCCGTGCTCGTGGGCGAACCCGGCGTCGGTAAGACCGCTGTCGTGGAAGGACTCGCGCAGGCCATCGTTCACGGCGAAGTCCCCGAAACCATTAAAGACAAGCAGATTTACAGCTTGGACATGGGGTCGTTGATCGCGGGTTCCCGCTACCGCGGTGACTTCGAAGAACGCCTGAAGAAGATCCTCAAGGAAATTCGTTCACGCGGCGACATCATCCTGTTCATCGATGAGATCCACACCCTGGTCGGCGCAGGTGCAGCCGAAGGCTCCATCGACGCCGCGCAGATGCTCAAGCCCATGCTGGCACGAGGCGAACTGCAGACCATCGGCGCCACCACGCTCGACGAGTACCGCAAGTACATCGAAAAAGACGCCGCCCTGGAACGCCGCTTCCAGCCGGTGCGCGTGGAAGAACCCACGGTCGAAGAAACCGTCGGCATCCTCAAGGGACTGCGCGACCGCTACGAGGCACACCACCGCGTGATGATCACCGACGCCGCCCTCGAAGCAGCCGCCGAACTCGCAGACCGCTACGTTTCTGACCGCTTCCTGCCGGACAAAGCCATCGACCTGATGGACGAGGCGGGCGCACGACTGCGCATCACGCGCATGACGGCGCCGCCGGAGCTGCGTGACTTGGACGAGAAGATCGCCGAAATCAAGCGCGCTAAGGAAAGCGCGATCGACGACCAGGACTACGAGAAGGCCGCCGCTCTGCGCGACGAAGAAAAGACTCTCACCGAGCAGCGTCGCGCCAAGGAAAGCGAATGGCGCGATGGGTCGCGTGACGCGATCGCGGAGGTCGGAGAAAACGATATTGCCGAAGTTTTGGCCATGTCGACAGGTATTCCGGTCTTCAAGCTCACGCAGACCGAATCCACCAAGCTCCTGCAGATGGAAGAAGAACTGCACAAGCGCGTCATCGGCCAGGACACGGCGGTGAAGGCTCTGGCTCAGTCGATTCGACGCACGCGAAGCGGTCTGAAAGACCCGAAGCGCCCCGGCGGCTCCTTCATCTTTGCCGGCCCGACCGGTGTCGGTAAGACGGAACTGGCCAAGGCTCTGGCCGAGTTCCTCTTCGGAGACGAGGACGCGCTGATCCAGCTCGATATGTCCGAGTTCTCGGAAAAGCACACGGCCTCCCGCCTGTTCGGCGCGCCCCCCGGATACGTCGGGTACGACGAGGGTGGCGAGCTCACCGAGAAGGTGCGTCGCCGTCCCTTCTCCGTCGTCCTCTTCGACGAGGTGGAAAAGGCTCACCCGGATATCTTCAACTCCCTGCTGCAGATCCTGGAAGAAGGTCGCCTGACCGACGCCCAGGGGCGCAAGGTGGACTTCAAGAACACGGTCATCATCATGACGACCAACCTGGGTACGCGTGACATCAACAAGGGTGTGCTCACGGGCTTCCAGTCCAGCGAACACGTCACCCACGACTACTCGCGCATGAAGACCAAGGTGAACGAAGAGCTCAAGCAGCACTTCCGCCCCGAATTCTTGAACCGTGTCGATGACGTGGTCGTCTTCCCGCCGCTCAACAAGGAACAGATCAAGCAGATCGTGGATCTGATGATCGCAAACCTCGCCAAGCGCATGGAAAGCCAGAACATGTCTCTGCAGATTACGGACGAGGCGCGTGAACTGCTGGCCGACCGCGGATTCGACCCCGTGTTGGGTGCTCGCCCGCTGCGCCGAGCCATCCAGCGCGATATCGAAGATGCCCTGTCCGAGCGCATTCTCTTCGGAGAAATTGTCCCCGGCCAGGTGGTCAGTGTGGGAGTTCGCGGATAAGGGGACGAACGAGTGTTCACCTTCAACGGACTGTGATAATCTACTGAAGCCCGTGTGGCCGCTCGCCCCGTGGGGGCGCGCGGCCACACGCGTATGATCCCGGCCTGTGAGCGTACGCTCTGGGATTTCAGTTCGAGAGGACGCCGATGATGGGATTCCACTCGCGTACGATGCGCTCGCGAATGTAGCCGGCCTGCATGAACGGGTCGTCATCGAGCATGGCCAGAGCCTCGTCTGCTGAGTCGGCGCGGACAATGATCATGGCGTCGTGGGTGCCCACGTAGGGGCCTGCGGCCAGGAGACGGCCTTCTTCCGCGAGGTGGCCATTGAAGGCACGGTGCGTGGGACGAACCTCGTTCATAGCGTCGTCCTGGTCAGTGACGTAGTGATATTCAACGGTGAAAATGCTCATGATGCCATCCTAGGTCGCTTCCGGTGCGCCCGGGTAGCGAACATCTGTGCGACTTTTCCTGTGGAAAACGCTGTCCGTAGAGCGCCAACTGTGGATAAGTGGCCTCCCCCTTGAAGAAGTGATTTTCTGGGAGGAAGCTGCCTGTAAGGGAACCGGAAGGGAAAGCTTCGGAAAGCGCGTGAAAGAGGAGGGGCGTCATGCTGCAGATCGGATGTCATTGGGTGCGCCCCGGGAACGCGCGAGCCTACTGGGGACGCGCGGGACTCTTCCTGAGTGCGACAGGCGACGATCGCCTCGCCCATCGGGTGACACACGGAAGCGAGGATGCAGCGCAGCTGATCGAACAATTCAAGCGAGAGGGACGATCCTGCGCCTTTGTCGACATGAGGGGCGGATCGCCTCGTTTCACCCTCCTGGGGGATACCTATGCCTCGGCGTGGACTCCCTGGGGAGAGCACTACGTGTGGCGGGCGCCCGTGTGGGCATGGGAAGCGCAGGTTGCGCAGTGGCAGAGCATCGATCTCGTCTGCGAGGAGGGGAACGCTTCTGGTGCGAGGAGAGGTGGAGGGGGTGGGCTGCCTGGAGAGAGCACTACGAGGCGAGGCGGAGAGAGCGGTGCGTCCGGGGAGAGCGGGACGAGGCGGAGCAGAGAACGCGGAGAAAGTTGGGAGGGCGGTGTGCGTGGAGAGAACGGGGAAAGCGAGGAACTGTGGCCGAGGGAGAACCCGTGGGTTGCGTGGGACGCCCGCCAGCAGGGGGTGAAAGTGTGCGCTGTACGTGTGGGTTTCCCCGTGCATATCGATGGGGAAGAAGAAGTCGGCAAAGAATGCCTGTTGGAGGTTTCACATGCGACATGTGGAGGTCGGGGAATGGGTTCCTCATGGGTGGGCGCGTATGAGGGAGAACAACAGGATGCTGGAGGGGTGTCGATGCCCTCTCCTGTGGGCACTCAGAAGCCGAGTGAGGGGAGGGGTGAAGGGGAGAGTCATGAGTGGGGTTTTCTGCCGTCACAGTGGCCTCCGGAAAGGGAGGTAAAAAGCTGATAAAACGGGATTTGTGGCTGGTGACGTAGGTCCTATATTTGGTAGAATAAATCGCTCCAATCCGGCGACGGATTCATCGAAAACAACGGAAGTTGAGGGACCTAATGGTCAAGTACGTGTACGACTTCTCCGAGGGCGACAAGTCCATGAAGGACCTGCTCGGAGGCAAGGGCGCCAACCTGGCTGAAATGACCAAGCTGGGACTGCCCGTTCCCCCCGGTTTCACCATTTCAACGGAAGCCTGCCGCGTGTACCTGCGCGAAGGCAAGGCGCCCGAGACGCTCGACACCGAAGTGACCGTCGCACTGCGCCACATCGAAGACCTTATGGGACGCAAGCTCGGCGACGCTGAGAACCCGCTCCTGGTCTCCGTCCGCTCCGGCGCCAAGTTCTCCATGCCCGGCATGATGGAAACCGTGCTCAACATCGGTCTGAACGACCAGTCCGTGCTCGGCCTGGCCAAGGCCGCTGGAAACGAACGCTTCGCGTGGGACTCCTACCGTCGCCTCGTCCAGATGTTCGGTAAGACCGTGCTCGACATCGACGGCGAACTCTTCTCGGACGCCCTCGATGCACTCAAGAAGGAACGCGGCACCACCGCCGACCTCGACCTGACGGCCGAAGACCTCAAGGGTCTGACCGAAACCTTCAAGAACATCATCCGTGAGCAGACCGGCGAAGATTTCCCGCAGGATCCGCGCACCCAGATGGACATGGCAACCGAAGCCGTGTTCCGCTCCTGGAACACCGAACGCGCCCGCATCTACCGTCGTCGTGAGCGCATCCCCCACGACCTGGGAACCGCCGTCAACATCTGCACCATGGTCTTCGGCAACATGGGCGAAGGCTCCGGCACCGGCGTCTGCTTCACCCGTGACCCCTCCACCGGCCACTCCGGCGTGTACGGCGACTACCTGGAGAACGCACAGGGTGAAGACGTCGTGGCAGGTATCCGCAACACCCTGCCCCTGTCTGCTCTCGAAGAGCGCGACCCCGCCGCCTACCGCGAACTGCGCGACATCATGCGCAAGCTGGAAACCCACTACCGCGACCTGTGCGACATCGAATTCACGATCGAGCGCGGCAAGCTGTGGATGCTCCAGACCCGCGTCGGCAAGCGCACCGCTGCCGCCGCCTTCCGCGTGGCCGTGCAGCTGGTCGATGAAAAGCTCATCACCCGCGACGAGGCTCTGACCCGCGTGACCGGCGAACAGCTCACCCAGCTCATGTTCCCGCAGTTCGACGCATCCGCTTCCAAGGAACTGATCGCACGCGGCATGGCCGCTTCCCCGGGTGCCGCCGTGGGACGCATCGTCTTCGACAACACCCAGGCCGAGGCCGCTGCAGCAGCCGGCATCAAGTGCATCCTGGTTCGTCGCGAAACCAACCCCGATGACCTCCCCGGCATGGTGGCCGCTGAAGGCGTGCTCACCGCACGCGGTGGCAAGACCTCCCACGCTGCCGTCGTCGCTCGCGGCATGGGCAAGACCTGTGTCTGTGGCGCCGAAGCTCTGGAAATCGACGCCGAAGCCGGCACCGTGACCGTTGCTGGCCGCGTGCTGACTGGTGAAGACACCGTCGCCATCGACGGCCAGACCGGTGAAATCTTCCTGGGTGAGGTGCCCGTCACCGACTCCCCGGTGACCACCTACCTCTCCCACGGCCTCGAAGCCGGCCTGGAAGCCGCCGGTGACGATGCGGGCACCCGCGAACTCATCGAAGCCGTGCACCGCCTGCTGACCCACGCCGACGAGGTGCGTCGCCTGCGCGTGCGCGCCAACGCCGACACCCCCGAGGACGCTCGCCGCGCCTTCGAATTCGGTGCAGAAGGCATCGGCCTGTGCCGTACCGAGCACATGTTCCTCGGCGCCCGTCGCCCGCTGGTTGAGCGCGTCATCCTCTCCGAAGAAGGTTCCGTGGAACGCCAGGAAGCCTTCGGCGAGCTGGAGAAGCTCCAGAAGCAGGACTTCCTGGAGATGCTGGAAGTGATGGACGGCAAGTCCATGACCGTGCGTCTGATCGACCCGCCGCTCCACGAGTTCCTGCCCTCCCTGGCAGAACTCGAAGTCAAGGTCGCAGTCGCTCGCGCCACCGGAAACGTGGACGCGGCTGACGAATCCATGCTGACCACGGTTCGTCGCTTCCACGAGCAGAACCCCATGCTGGGTCTGCGCGGCGTGCGCTTGGGCATCTACCTGCCCGGCCTCTTCGCCCTCCAGATGCGCGCCCTCTGCGAGGCCGCAGCAGAACTGGTCTCCGCAGGTAAGGATCCGCGTCCGGAAATCATGGTTCCGCTCGTCGGCTCCATCCGCGAACTCCAGCTGATCCGCGAAGAAGGCGAAGGCATCATCGCCGAGGTCGCCGCCGCCAAGGGCGTGGATCTGTCCGGTGTCACCATCGGCGCCATGATCGAACTGCCCCGCGCAGCCATGACCGCTGAAGACCTGGCTCACGAAGCTGACTTCTTCAGCTTCGGCACCAACGACCTGACCCAGACCGTCTGGGGCTTCTCGCGTGACGACGTGGAAGGCGTGTTCTTCCCGCAGTACATCGAAGCCGGCATCTTCGGCGTCTCGCCCTTCGAATCCATTGATGTCCACGGCGTGGGCACCGTGGTGGCCGAAGGCGTGCGTCGAGCCCGCTCCACCAAGCCGAACATCAAGCTCGGCGTGTGTGGTGAGCACGGCGGCGACCCGCTGTCGATCCACTTCTTCCACGGTGTGGGACTGGACTACGTGTCCTGCTCTCCCTTCCGCGTGCCGGTTGCCCGTCTGGAAGCAGGCCGCGCCGCTGTCGAAGAGAACGTCACCGAAGCCTGAGCTGAAAACTCGGCTCGTGTCACGGCGTAGGGAAGTGACAACACAGCCCCGCCGCTGACACGTGACATGCTCCCGTGAGGGGGTCGCGCATACGTGCGCGACCCCCTCACGTTTTTCATCCATCCAGGAAATACCTCATTCCCAGTGGATAAGCGCGCCTGTGCCGATGCTCGGAAGAACGCCTCGTCGATCGTCATCAAAAATTTACACACATATTCACGTAACAGTGACATAATGAAAGTGCACTTGCTGTGCGTGAATCCTCGGGGGGGGGGAGAGGCTGCTTCCCAATCGTAGATCAGACCGCAGCATGACGCCGTTGTCACCTGTGATTGAAGGACAAGTCCTATGAATACCGTTTTTTCTCGCCCCGCCGTTCTCCTCTTCTCCTGTGCCCTGGGAGTGGGAATGACCTCGACAGCTGCTTGGGCTGCTGAACCCACACTCGATGAACAGATTCGTGCCGGATGGAGCTACGACGATTCCCGTGCCACCCCCGCGACAAGCCCGTGGATTCGAGAAAACTACCAACCCTTCACCTACCTCAATGACCCCGTTGACCCGACCAGAATGCTGCCCTACACGGATCCGAGCTACCCGCTCATCCACTGCTATAACGGGTGGACGGCCTACGTCCGCTACTATCACGAGAACCGTCAGCATGGCTTGGGCTATCGGGCGTTGCCTCAGGTGAATGAAAATGACAGATCTCAGGGATGTCGTCTGGTCCCCTTTGAAGGAGATACCGAAGGGCAGGAACGTATTCCTCGGGATGTGGACGGTAACCCTATGAGAGGGGTTTACCCCGATGAGGCCGCCTACGCAGCACTTCGCGACCCCGGTGCGCGGGTCTTTCCTCCCGAAGCGCTCAACACCCTGGGCTATCTTTTCCCCGATACACAAATTGCTCGCGTCACGTACGTTGATGATGACACCGCATCTGTTCTCGGTGAAGTAACCCTGATGGGAAAGAGCGAGTACACCTCGACCTATCACCCCGACGCCCAGCTTGCCCTGCTGCGCCAGG
Organism: uncultured Actinomyces sp.; assembly: GCA_963525415.1. Lineage (GTDB taxonomy): Bacteria > Actinomycetota > Actinomycetes > Actinomycetales > Actinomycetaceae > Pauljensenia. Next base: position 199,377 of record CAURIY010000002.1, on the reverse strand, counting down.
CGGGCTACGAAGTGGTGAGCAATAGTTTCCCGGAAAACCTGGTGTATGACACCAGCAATAACTCTCCCCAGGCGCACGAGGATGTGCGGGAACAACTCTTTGAGATCCACGTGAAGAAGGTGGTGACCCCCGGAGTGCAGACTCCGCCCACGGCCTCGCCAATTCCTACGCCCACCCCGACGGATCAGCCGACGCGTCCCAGCGGCGATGTTCCTGGCCGTGAGGTTCCCGGAAAGAATGTGCCCTCTCCCCAAGGCTCGGGGTCTCTTGCGCGCACCGGTGCTCTTCCCGGAGTCGCCGGGACAGGTGCTCTGCTGACCGGAGCGCTCGGAGCGTGGGTGGTGGGTGCCTCGCGACGTCGCAGCTGAGTGCACAATGCCCGTGACCTCTGAGGTCACGCCGCGTGAACGATAAAAAAACTCGGGGGTCTCGCCAGAGCGAGACCCCCGAGTGCTGTTAGAAGCTACCGAGATCAGGCAGCAACCTCAGCGGGAGCGTTCTTCTTGGAGATGCGGTTGTAGAACACCAGGATGTAGGCGCAGAGGGCGCCAACGGCTGCCACACCCAGGGTGATCAGGAAGACCTGCTGGTAGCCGATGTAGGGGTTGTCCTTGTGTGCGTCCACCAGGCCAGCGGTCAGCGGGTTTGCCCAGAAGATCGAGGCGTACACCAGGAAGGAGCCAACGGACATTGCGGAGCCGTTGATTTCTTCCGGCAGGTGGAGTTCCGCGATGGGAGCCAGGATGACGGACTTGCCCAGGAACACGCCGAAGGCCATCACAACGAGCAGACCCACGGCCGGCCACATCATGGATTCCGACGGGGGCAGCAGGTAGATGAAGCCCACGCCGATGGCGATGACGGTCAGGGAGACGGCCATCATGGTGGTGGAGGACTTGAAGACGTAGTCAGCCAGGAGGCCGGCGGTCAGACCTGCAACGATGCCAACGAAGCCGGTGTTGAAGATACCGAAGGCGCCGGAAGCCGCGTCAGAAGCGTGGAAGACCAGCTTCAGGTAGGGGGCGGAAGCATAGATCAGGTTGACGTAGCACCAGTAGACGCACAGGCCTGCGATGCCGGCGAACCACACGCGGGGCTGAGCCAGAACCTTGATCAGACCCATGAGGGCTGCGGTGTTCTTGGAGTGGTTTTCGGATTCGGCCACGGCGTTGGCGGGCACGAAGCGCAGGATGCACAGGATGTTCGGGATGAGCAGCAGGGAGTAGCCCAGGCCGAAGAAGAGCATCACGGTGTTGGCCTTGTCCGGGAACAGAGCCAGGCAGCCGACGATGATGAGGTTCATGCCGAATTCGACGGCACGACGGATGGATTCGAGCAGACCCATGGCGAGGCCACGGCCCTTGGAGTCGGCGTCACGTGCCATGAATGCCACGCCGTTCACGACGGCGGGCCAGCCGATGGCGTCCCAGACAGCCCAGGAGATGGCGATCGGAACCAGGATGCCCATGCCCAGCGGGTGTCCGAAGAAGGGAGCCAGCCAGAGGAGCAGGAAGGTGGCCAGACGCCATCCGGCGAAGGTCAGCAGGATGTTACGGATGGGGAAGCGGTTGTTCACCCAGCCGGCGGGAACGTAGAGGAACATGGCGATGCCGAGCCAGCCCATGAGGGTACCGAAGTCCTTCACGGTGATGCCGAGGGCTTCGGTCATCGGGAGCATCAGGGAGCCCTTGAACGCCTCGAAGGAGACGTACACGAGCTGTCCGGTAGCAACAACAGTCAGGAAGCCGCCGAGGCGTCCCTTCTGCATAAACTTCGGGAGACGCGACTTCGCGCCCGCTGCTTCAGACATGATTTACCTTTCGTGGATTTCTCTGTGATGGGATGAATATCAGAGACGGGGGAACTGGTCGGCGATGTCGGTGAAGATACCGTTGACGCCCCAGTTGAAGAGTTCGTTGGCGCGGTCAAGGGAGTTGACCGTCCAGACGTTCACGCCGAATCCTGCTTCGCGGTAGGCTTCAACCTTGGCGCGCGTCAGTCCGCGATCCTCGGGGTGAATGTAGGAGGCGCCGACCAGTTCCAGCATGGACTTCCAGTCGTCGTAGAGGGCGACGGTTTCGTAGAGGCAGCCGACCTCGTACTGGGGGGCGCGTTCCTTCATCTTGGCCAGGAGGACGTGGTTGAAGGAGGAGAAGAGGACTTCGCGTTCGGGATCGAGTGCGGTCAGGGAGTCCAGGATGGAGTCGAGGAGGCGCATCGACATGGCGCCACCGGCTTCGTTGGACTTGATCTCGATGTTGGCGTTGATGCCGCGACGGTTCATCAGTTCGATGAGCTGGTCGAGAGTCGGCAGGGGTTCGCCTGCGAATTCAGAGGAGAACCAGGAGCCTGCGTCGATTCCTGCGAGGTCGGACTTGTCCATTCCGTAGTAGGAGCCGGAATGGTTGGTGGTGCGATCGAGAGTGGTGTCGTGGATGACGATCACGGTTCCGTCACCGAGGATGTCGACGTCGGTTTCGATCCAGGTGAGCCCGGCGTCCGCAACCTTTTCGATAGCCGAAAGGGTGTTTTCGGGGGCGAGGTGGTTGAGGCCGCGGTGGGCGTAAATCCGTCGTTCCATAGCCAGATTCTGACTTCCTTGTCGAAGGTGTGTGAGTCATCGCTGTCCGCCTGATTGAGGCGTGCAGGGTACCTATTATGAAAGCTGTACGTGTGCTTAATGGGAATTTTGTCCAGGTTGTGCATCACATGTGTGTGGTACAAGAGACAAAACATGTCTGATGAAATTATATTTTCGCAGTTCAAGCACCATTTCTGCATATTTGTTCATCCCTTATGAAATATGGTGCACCTTTGGGTGAGGGGGCTTGGGAGGGGCCGAGGGTGCATTTTTTGTTATCTCAAGCACTCATAAAATGTTGCCCTTTCAGCCTTTTGTGGGGGCGAATGTCGCTCTAGCATCGGTTGTGGGCGACATTCCGGACTCGCCTGCACCTTTGTTGAATTTTGCTGCCCGGAAAGAGGGCTGCAGAAGGCCGTCAATGAAACCTGTCGAGGGGGCTTATGTCGTCCGAGGGATGTGGGAGAATGGTGGCAGTGGACATGCCCTGGGAGGATGAGAAATGGCTCTTTTTGAGTTTGATCATGGACGCCTGATCCCTGCCCAATTTGGACGCGTCTCCACGCAGGGGCTAACCCCCGAGATGACGGAAGCCGTCTGTGCGCAGGTTCTGGAAATCGTGTCACGCCCCCTCTTTCCGATCACGTGGCGCGACATGTCCGCCGCCTCCATTGATGATGAGACTCCCCGTCTGACGGCTCTGGATGCCGCCGGCCAGGTCGTTTCCGTGGAAGTTGTCGAACATCTGGATTCGACGGTTCTCATTACCTCCCTCTCGCGCTTGGCGGGCACCGCGTCGCTGTCCTGGAGCGATCTGGCGCATGAATATCCCGGTGGGGTCGCTGCGTTTAAAGACGGCTGGATTCGTTTCCGTGAATCGATGCCCCCCTCGCCCGGTGCGGGACCGCGTCTGGTGATGGTCGTGGGATCCATCGATCCGCAGGTGCGCCCCGCGTTGGATGTCTTGGCGACTTCCGGAGTGGAAGTGCACGAAATGAGCGTGCGCCACATGTCGAACGGACGCGCCTTCCTGGACGTTCAAGCGGTGGGGCCGCGCATGTACACCCACGCCCCGCGCGTGGTGACCGGGCGCAGCGAATACGTTTCAGAAATCGCCGCCCCCACAGACGGGGGCGCGAGCCTGCCCATCCCCTCCGCCTCCCTTCCCTCCGCTGAAGCGCTTCCTTCCGTGACTTCCGACGAGGCGGAGCCATCCTCGCCCGTCGTTCCCTTCCATTCCGGTCGCGTTCCTTCGCGTATTCCCGAGGCGGCTCGCCTGACGCACCGTGCGGATGCTCGCGAGGAATCCGATGGAATCGTGCGCGCGCGAATGCGCGGTGTGCCGGTAATGGCGCGTGATCGCGAGGGGCTTCGCGTCCTCGCGCAGGTGATGGGTGAAGAAGTTCCGCTGATCGCTCAGATGCCCACGGGGACAGTGAGTGCCCGCGTGGATTCTACGGGCATCATTTCCTTCAGAGACCTGTCGTGGGAAGACCCGCAGGAAGCTTTGCAGGATCTGGGATACGGCTCCTGGGATGCGTGGACGACCTGGCATCTGGGGGATGGTGAAGGTCCGACCTTGGCCGAGGCATTGAACGAAGTTAACCTCGAAATCGTGCGCGAGTATGAACGCGCCGAGGAACGTCGCTCCCGTCGCTAAAGCGCGCGGCTGCTCACGCATGGGGTTCCGCTCCCCGTGCCGTCTGGCCAAGCCGCGCGGCTCCGCTCGCTCGCGCAACCCTGCTCACCCCATGTGGCCTTGCTCCTGTACGTGATCTGCGTGCTCGCGTCTTGCCTCGCTCATTGGTGCGTGGCCGTAGCTGTGCGTCATCTGTAACTCGCGCGTATTCGTGGAATCTGCGGGTGCCTCGCTAGCTGAAATCGCGAGATGCGGGCACAAAAGCCTGAAGCCAGCGCCCCATGACCTCCCAGATGTCGCGACGAACATCCGGATCGGACAGGAAAAGATCGTGGCGACCCGGGAACTGTGCCAACGTCACCAAAGATCCCAGTGAAGCCGAGCGCTTGTGAATGACACTGACATCCAACACCGTGTCCGAAGTGAAAACCCGCGGCGTCCACTCCGGGCCGAGGAAGGTCGACGTAGAAAACATCGAGAGGACGGGACACGTCAGAGAGACGGCGTTTTCCACCATCTCGTGTCCCTCAAGGATCGCATCCAACCATGCCGCATACGCGGGGTAAGAACCGGGTCGCTTCCATTCGAGGGCGTAGTCCCAGCCGCGAACTGCGGGGTCGTCCGCATAGGGAGCGAGGCGCTCGGGGAGAGGGAAGTCGCTTCCCGCCCAGCCCTCGCGCAGGGAGCGCCCGTAAAAGTCGACGCCGCTGCCTCCGGGGACCGCCCACAGGGGGTTGTAGGTGGCAATGCGTTCAATGATGGGTCGCATGGCCGGACGAATGGAAGCCATGGTCTGCATTTCAAGCCACGCCGAGTTGAGGATCAGGGCATCAACGGCTCCGGGGTGGCGGTGTGCCCATAGCGTGGCCTGGAGGCCGCCGGTGGAGTGGCCGATGAGGACAAAGGGGAGGTTTCCGACTTCGCTGCGAATGACGTCGAGCGCTTCGGAAATGTCCTCGTCGTAGACCGACATGTCGTTGACGAAACCCATGGTCTGGCCGGGGCGCAGTGAGCGTCCGTACCGGCGCAGATCGATCGCGTAGAAGGCTCCGCCGGCAGAGGCGATCGCGTGTGCGAGTTCCGTGTGGAAGAAGTAGTCGTTGCGCCCGTGAACGTAGAGGGCTGCGAAGTGGGGGAAAGCTCGCGCGGTATCGCTGGAGTGGGGGTCGAGATGAGGGCGGTAGCGAATGAGCGTGGCCACGCACTCAAGATCGTCTTCGGGGATGAGGGGGAGGGTGCGCGACTCGAAGGCGCGTCCGAGAATGTCTTCGCGCCACTGTCCAACGGGCGCGGGACCTGCCTGCCCCCAGGGGGCAAGGATGGTGTCGTCAACGATTCCGTTCCACTCCGGCGCGGCGGCATCGTAGTCGGGGGGTGTGGGATCCTCGGTGTTCACGTTTCGATCCTAATTCGTGGCGAGGCGGAGTGCGAGGTTCGCGGAAGAACTGCTTCGCGCTGTGGTGGCCGTTGTGTTCCTTATGCGTGATCGCGCCTGCTCTGCTGAAGCAAGGGGGTGAGGTGTGTCAAGCGGTGTCCGAGGATATGAAGACGATGCATCTGATGCGCGTGTGACACATGTGGTTTATGTGACGAAAAAATACAATTGTTGCGAAAGTGGGATAAGTGAACTAGCCTCAACGACGTATGTACGCGGGCGCTTCGGCGCACACAACGACAGGTGAAACAGTGTCCATGACGAAACGACGCATCACCCGCAAGGGAGCAGTTGCGTTCCTCGCCGTACTCGCGGTGGCAACACCCGGCATTGCCTACGCCACCCCCAGCGAAGATGACATCGCACGCGCACGACAGGCGGAAGAAGCCGCACAAATGTCAATTGCGCAGATCGAAGTCCAGCTGGCAACGGTGACGGCCTCCGCACAGCTGGCTCTGCAGAAGGCGCAAAGCGCGGCAGAAGAACTCAACGGTGCCCGCTACGCGCTGTCCCAGGCCACCGAAACCGCGACCCAAGCGCAAAAGGAAGCCGACCAGGCTCGCGCGAACTATGAGGCCGGTAAACGCGAAATCGCCTCGATCGCCCAGACCGCGTACCGTGAAGGCGGTTCCTCACTGGACGCCCTCGCCCCCTACCTGGCCGCCGACGGTCTGCGGGCCGTCGAAACCAAAAAGACCACCCTCAACAGCTTCTCCAGCGCAGCCAACGTCAAAATGCAGAAAGTGAGCGCCCTGGAACAGGTCGCTCGCGTCATGCAGGAGACCGCCGACAAGGCGCTGGCCAAGCAGAACGAAGCAACTCAGGCCGTGGAAGTGCGCACCGCTGAAGCTCAGGCAGCCGCTCAGAGCGCCGAAGCCCAACAGAACACCACCTCCGCCCAGCGCAGTGTCCTGGTGGAAGAACTTGCTCGCAAGCAGAACACCACGGTTGACCTCATCAACCAGCGCGAAGCAGATCTGGAAGCCCAGCGTCAGGCCGCAGCAGCCGAAGCCGCCCGTCGTGCCGCAGAAGCCGAAGCGGCTCGCCGCGCAGAGGCCGCTCGCCGAGCAGCGGAAGAAGCCGCCTCGCGACCCGCGCCCTACACGCCCCCGGCTCCCAGCTATGACCCGCCCAGTGGCGGTGGAGGTGGCGGAAGTGACGCCGCAGCCGGTGCGATCGCCTGGGCCAAGAGCAAGCTCGGCTCCCCCTACGTGTGGGGCGGTGAAGGTCCCGGATACGACTGCTCCGGTCTGGTCACCATGGCCTACCGTTCGCAGGGAATCTACCTGACCCACTGGTCGCAGGCGCAGTACAGCGAAGGCTACCGCGTGCCCGTCAGCCAGGCGCAGCCCGGCGACCTGATCTTCTGGAACTGGGATGGCGGCAACATTGACCACGTTGCCATCTACCTGGGTAACAACCAGATCATCGAAGCTCCGACTTTCGGGGTTCCCGTGCGTATCACCTCGATTTACGGGTGGGGCTCTGTCCTCCCATACGCGGTGCGCGTGGTCTGAACGAACACTCGCGCCTCAATGGGCGCTTCCCAGACATAGTGGTGGCCGGCATCCGGGGAAGATGCCGGCCACCACTATGTCTGCCGTGTCCCAATGCGACGCCCCCGGCTGCTACGTGCCGAAGCGCGAGCGTCCGGGGGCGTACGAGACGTCGTATCAGTCGAGGGCGTTGACGGAGCGACGAGTCTCAGTGAGAGCCGTAGCCCTCTTCCTTGGCGCGCTCATAGGAGCGACGAATTTCCTCTTCCGCGGCCTCGCGACCCACCCAGTGGGCGCCTTCCACGGACTTGCCGGGCTCCAGATCCTTGTAGACCTCAAAGAAGTGCTGGATTTCCAGGCGGTGGAATTCGGAGACATCGTCGATCTCAGTACGCCATGCGGCGCGCTGATCCGAAGCGGGCACGCACAGCACCTTGTCGTCACCGCCCTTTTCGTCGCGCATGCGGAACATGCCCAGAGCGCGGCAGCGGATTACGCAGCCGGGGAAGGTCGGCTCTTCCAGAAGAACGAGAGCGTCCAAGGGGTCACCGTCTTCACCCAGCGTGTCGTCGATGAAGCCGTAGTCGTCGGGGTAGCGGGTCGAGGTGAAGAGCATGCGATCCAGGCGGATACGGCCGGTCTCATGGTCGATCTCGTACTTGTTACGGTTTCCTTTGGGAATCTCAATGGTGACATCGAATTCCATCGGAGTCTCCTTCGTCGTGTGATCCACCACGTGGACGTGTGTGCAGTTGAGATCCGCGACGAACAGCTAGGGTGTTCCTGAGGCATCACCACGAGAGGACACCCCGAACTATGCGACGCGGGACTATTTCAGCGATTGTAGGCGCTTTCGCCGTTGTACTTGCGGGGGCAGGCTATGTTGTAGCAGATGTGCACGATGTCATTCCGGGAGTGCTCACTCTCTCTGAGGACTCTCGCCCCGCCTCACCCCCCAAAATGACTGAAATTTCGGCGTTTTCTGTGACAACAGCGGGACGCACCCCCGGCGAGGCTCCCTCTGAGCAGGACATACGTGCAGCGTGGGCGCCCGTGAAAGAAGCCGCGCGCGAAGGGCAGTGGAGCACCTGGGGTACCGTCATCGACCTGACCAGCGGCACCACCCTCCTCAATGACGGAGCGGACGACGCCCACACACCCGCCTCGATCACTAAAATTCTCACGGCCTACACGGCACTCACCCACCTGAAGCCCGCGGATCGTCTGGCAACGCAGGTGTTCCGCGCGGGCGATGACCTCTATATACGAGGCGAAGGAGACCTCCTTCTCGGGGAGGGCGCGGGGAGCGACGACGTGAATGGTCGCGCGGGCGTGGCAGACCTCGCCGACCAGGTGCGCAGCGCGCTTGCGGGATCTTCTACGGCTCTGCGCGTGCACTGGCAAACCTCGCCCTTCGCGGGAGCTGACCGCCTGCAGACATGGGTATCGCAGGGCGTGTGGGACTACGAGGGTGCGGTCGGCGCCTACGCCATTGACGCCGGACGCGTAGCTCCCGGCGCCCACGAGTTCGTGGATGACCCCGCCCGCGACGTCGCCGAAATTCTCACGCACCGCCTCGTCGAACGCGGAATTGATGCGCGCCTTGGCGAAGGGCGCGACCTCCCGCAGGGAGCGCAAGAAATCGCGAACGTCCGCTCAGCCACCGTGGGCGAACAGGTGCGCTGGATGCTGCACCACTCGGATAACACCCTGGCTGAACAGTACTGCCGCCTGGCCGCCCGAGCCGCGGGGGCAGAGCCCAGCTTCTCCGGAGCCACGCAGAACATCGTGGCCACCCTGGACTCCGCCGGAATCTCGACGCAGGGACTCTCTTTGGACGACTGCTCGGGTCTGTCTCTCAACGACCGCATTCCCGGGAGCGTCATCGCCTCAACCCTGAAAGACTCTGCACGCGCAGATACACAACCCGCAGCCCGTCGAGATCTCATCCGCGATCTTCCGTGGGGTGGCCTCCAGGGGACGCTGCGCACACGTCTGGACGTCGATGAAGCAGCCGGGAACGCGCAGGCCAAAACGGGCTCCCTGGCATCCGTGTCCTCGCTGGCGGGTGTAGTCTCCACGTCGACGGGACGCGACCTCATTTTCGTCGTCGGAAACGATCGCGTTCCCGAAGATGGGGCATACGGGACGCGCGCGGTTCTCGACGCCTTCGTCCAACGCCTCGCGAATCTGTGAGAGGCAGTGAATACTCGCGGGAAGTAGCGTGCCGCAGGGAAAGTGGCGGGAGCTGTGCGCGGGAAAAAGAGCTGACCCGACGCCGCTCCTGCCGCTAAAGTACAGACATGGTGTCAACTCTTCCCGTGGCCACCCTGGCGTCAGTTCTCGCACCCCTCACGCAGTCCGGATCGTGGGTCGCGCCCCACGCAGCCCAGGCGTGTGTTGCCCGCCTACGCAAGGGACACGCATGGTCTGTTGCACGCCTCGCATCCCTGACGGGACTGGACGAGGCGGCCGCTCGCGTCGCCCGCGAACCCGCCCTGCTCGTTGAGCGCAGGGGAGCGCTGCGCGCCCTCTCTTCCTTCGCCTCGTCACTCAACGACGAGAAACTGCCCTGGGAGGCGCTTGCGCCCACCGCCCAGGCTCTGCGCACCCTCGTGTGGGAAGTCACGGGAACATGGGATCCCGTTAACAGACGAGCCATTCTGATTGCCCCCAATGTCCTCGATGACGCCGTCCGCGACAACCTCGACCAGGGAGACTGGAGCCGCTGGGTCGCCCTCAAAGCACTCATCGCGGGAACAATCTGGGAATCCGCGCCCTTCCTGCTGGAGGCCCTGCGAGCCGACGCGCGAGACCTGGGGCTTCGCGACCCCCAGGCCGACCAGGAACGCGCTTGCATCCCGATCCTCATCGACGCCATTGCCGCCGCCCACCTCGATCGCTTGACGACACGCGACCTGTCCTCCCTGGGATGGATCCGTTCCCACCGCGCACACACCTCGATGCAGGTGTACCGGGCAAGCGCCGCCCTCATGGGAATCCCCACCGACGAAGAACTGGACTCGCTGAGCGTCTTCTGCCGCCTCTTCGCGCAGAAAATCGTGGAGCAGGGGAACCTGCCCCTGCTCGTGTCCGCCGAACGCTGCTGGCCGACTCTGGAAGAGCTGGCCGACTACTCCCTGTGGGAACAGCGCGTGGCAGGCGAAACCGCGCGCGAGAAATGACCCGCACGCAGATGCCACCTGAACATACGTCCCGCGCCACTCAGCTGATCGGAGCCAACCCCGAGGGCGCGGTACGCACCCTCTCCCTGGCCGCCCGCCCCTTCGTCGAACGCGCTGTGAACTCCGGTCTCCCCGTGCTGATTGCCGTCTCCGGGGGAGCGGACTCCACGGCACTAGCCGCCGTCGTCATCGACCACGCAACGCGCGCCGGACTCACCCCCCACACGCTCACCGTCGACCACGGCCTGCGCGCGGGCAGCGACCGCGAAGCCGAAGAGGTCGCCGCGCTCATGACGCACCTGGGGGCGCGCGCCCACGTGCGCCGAGTCCGCGTCGAAGGACGCAGCGGCCCCGAGGCGAATGCTCGGGATGCGCGCCGCGCAGCGCTCCTTGCCCACGTGCACGAGAACCTGGGGGGACGCGCCGCCATTTTCCTGGGGCACACGATGAACGACCAGGCCGAAACGGTGCTCCTGCGCCTGGCGCGAGGATCCGGGGTGGGATCCCTGCGCGCAATGGACGAGGAAAGCGGTGACGACGACCTGCGGTGGGTACGCCCCCTGCTGTCCTGCTCCCGTCGCGACACCATGACCGCCTGTCGGCAGCTCGACCTGCCCTGGGTGGACGACCCGACGAACGCCTCCGACGGCCCGTGGACAGCGGCCGACGGCTCCCCCCTGCGCCGCGCCGCCCTGCGCGACACCCTCCTCCCCGCGCTCGCCAACGCCCTGGGAATGGACCCGATCCCCGCTCTGGCGCGCACCGCCTCGCACTCCGCGCGCGACGACGACGCTCTCAACGCCTGGGCGCAGCGCGTGTGGGACGAGGCGGAAGTGCGCGAAGAAAATCTCCGCGGAATGGTGCTGACCGGACGGGGACGAGGCGAATGTGGGGAGGGCGCGAGCCGGGGGACGGCTGGTGCGCGCCAGAGCGACGAGGCGTCCGCCGGGGAAGGGCGCGTAGTGCGCCTGCGCGTGCGACGCCTCGTCAATGAACCCGACGCAATCCTCGCGCGTATCGCCCACCGCCTCGCCTCCAGTGCCGGATACGCCCCCTCGGCAGTTCACGTGGAACGCGTCTGCGCGCTGATCCGCGACTGGAAGGGGCAGGGGGAAGTCAACGCCCCGGGAAGTCGAATCTGGCGGGATAAAATCGCGGGAGAACCCTACCTGTGTGCCGCGCCCTCGACAGAACAGTAGTCGGAAACCCAAGCGCGTGACGTTCACGCAAAGGGTGGGGACGTGCGCGGGAATGCGCCCTGAGCGAGAAAAGTCATTCGGGACTGCGATAGGACGCCAATGTGTGGCACCCTTGAAGGGTTGCTGAACCAACCCTGCCGAGGAAAAGAGGAACTCGTGGACGCAACCGATATGGGCGATGCCCTCCAGCGGATTCTCATTAGCGAAGATGAACTGGATCGTCGCCTGAGTGAAATGGCAGCAGACATCGACCGCGACTACGAAGGACGCGAGCTTCTGCTGGTCGGAGTCCTCAAAGGTGCGGTCATGGTGATGGCCGACCTGTCACGCAAACTCCACACGCCCCTGTCCATGGACTGGATGGCCGTCTCTTCCTACGGGATGAGCACCAAATCCTCCGGCGTTGTGCGAATCCTCAAAGACCTCGACACGGACGTCGCCGGCCGCGATGTCCTGATCGTTGAAGACGTTATCGACTCGGGACTGACCTTGTCCTGGCTCAAAGACAACCTCCTGTCCCGCGGGGCGGCAAGCGTCGAAATCGCCGCCGCACTGCGCAAGCCGGAAGCCGCGAAAGTCCAGGTTGACGTCGCCTATGTGGGCTTCGATATCCCCAACGAATTCGTTGTCGGCTACGGCCTTGACTACGCCGAACGCTACCGTCAGCTTCCCTTCATCGGCACGCTGGCACCGCACGTCTACGGAGGTTGAGCGCGGCCGCGGAAAGCCGCACGACAGAGGACACGGGTGTGTCGGCGCCACATCAGGCGCGACGGAAGGTCTGAAAGGGAGAGACCATGGGTGAAACAACACGACAGAAGAAAAGGAACTGGATGGTTGCGGGGATCCCCGCCACCCTCCTGATCATCGCACTGATCTTCGTCTGGAACTGGTTCCAGCCGCGCGTCGTGGACACCTCAGAAGGCTTGGAAATCCTTAAAACTGCGCCCATCGAACGCGTGAGTGTCAACGACGGCACCCAGCAGGTGAACCTCACCCTGTCTAGCGACTGGACGCACAAGTCGTGGGGCGCAGGCGACATGGATCGCAACCTCGGACGCTCCATTTCCTTCACCTACGCCCGCACCCAGTCGCAGTCCGTCATCGAGGCCGTCGAAAAGGTTGCGCCCGGACAGGGATGGAACGCCTACTACCCGCAGTCCTCCTACCTGGGAGCACTCATCCAGATGCTCCTGCCCCTGATGATCTTTGCCGGCCTGTTCTGGCTGTTCATGGGGCGCATGGGTGGCGGACGCATGATGAGCCCCTTCGGCCAGGCCAACACCAAGGACTTCAACCAGGAACGCCCGCAGGTGACCTTCGGTGACGTCGCAGGTGAAGACGAGGCCGTCGAAGAACTCGAAGAAATCCGCGAATTCCTCACCTCGCCCGACAAGTTCCACAAGGTGGGGGCACGCATCCCCCGCGGCGTCCTCCTCTACGGTCCTCCCGGAACCGGTAAGACCCTCCTGGCCAAGGCCGTGGCCGGAGAAGCAGAAGTTCCCTTCTTCTCCATCTCCGGTTCAGAATTCCTCGAAATGTACGTCGGCGTGGGCGCATCGCGCGTGCGCGACCTGGTGTCACGCGCCAAGAAGGTCGCCCCGGCGATCATCTTTGTCGACGAAATCGACTCCATCGGACGCCACCGCGGCTCCGGATACGGCGGCGGCTCCGATGAACGCGACCAGACCCTCAACCAGCTCCTGGTCGAAATGGACGGCTTTGATGACCGGTCCAACCTGATCTTCATCGCGGCCACCAACCGTCCCGACATCCTCGACCCGGCTCTGCTGCGCCCCGGCCGTTTCGACCGCCAGATCGCCGTGGAAGCCCCCGACCTCAAGGGACGTGCCGCAATCCTCAAGGTTCACTCCGAAGGTAAGCCCCTGACTCAGGACGTCGACCTCCAGCAGGTCGCCAAGCGCACCCCCGGCTTCACCGGCGCCGACCTGGCGAATGTCCTCAACGAAGCCGCCCTGCTAACCGCGCGCTCCAACGCCGACCTCATCGATAACCGTGCGATTGACGAGGCCATTGACCGCGTCATTGCCGGCCCCCAGAAGCGCACGCGCGTCATGAACGATCACGACAAGGCCGTGACCGCCTACCACGAAGGCGGCCACGCCCTGTGCGCCGCTGCCCTGCGCTACACCGACCCGGTGACCAAGGTGACGATCCTGCCGCGCGGCCGCGCTCTCGGCTACACCATGGTCATGCCGACGGAAGACCGCTACTCCAAGACCCGCAACCAGATCCTCGATGACCTGGTGTACGCCATGGGTGGGCGAGTGGCTGAAGAACTCGTCTTCCGCGATCCCTCGACCGGCGCCTCGAATGACATTCAGAAGGCCACGGCCTCTGCCCGCGCTCTCGTCACCGAATACGGCATGTCCGACCGCGTGGGGAATGTGCGTCTGACCAGCGATGACTCCGACCCGATGACCGGCTACGGCATGGGACGGGGCGAATCTCGCAGCTACTCCGACCAGCTGTCGGCCGTCGTCGATCAGGAAGTCCGTGAACTCATGGACAACGCAACCCGTGAAGCCTGGGAAATCCTCACGAAGAACCGAGCCGTCCTCGACCGTCTGGCTCAGCGCCTCCTGGAAGAAGAAACCCTGGACGAGGCGGCGCTCGCGGAAATCTTCCACGATGTCGTCAAGCAGGACGAGCGCCCCGTGTGGAACTACGGAGCCGAAGCCGCCGTCCCCGGCACCGTCTTTGGTAACCCCATCGCGGATTCCGTTGCCAGCGCATCTGCAGCCGAAGAAGACACCGCCGCTGACGCAGATGTCGCCAGTGACACCGCACCCCAGGCTGAGACCGACGCGGAAGGTCAGTGACGTGCGCGGAGAGTACAATGAAGAAAGCGTTGTCCAGGCCGTCACCGACCTGCTGGAGGCCATCGGCGAAGACCCGCAGCGCGAAGGGCTGCTCAACACCCCGGCACGCATGGGGCGCGCCTGGAAAGAGCTCCTGTCCGGCATGAACGAGGATCCGCGCAAGCACCTGCGAACCACCTTCGATGTGGGCACCGACGAGATTGTCCTCGTGCGCGACATTCCCTTCTACTCGGTGTGCGAACATCACCTGCTGCCCTTCTACGGCCACGCCCACGTTGGCTACATTCCGCGCGGCGGCCGCGTGACCGGCCTGTCGAAGCTTGCGCGCGTCGTCGAAGGGTATGCGCGCCGCCCGCAGGTGCAGGAACGCCTCACCGGACAGATCGCCGATGCCCTGGATGAGGTTCTCGAACCTCAGGGCGTAATCGTCGTGGTGGAGGCTGAACACATGTGCATGACAATGCGCGGCATTTCCAAGCCCGGCTCGTCCACGGTCACCTCCGCCCTGCGCGGGATCGCGAAGAGGGATGCGACGCGCGCGGAAATGATGTCGCTGGTTCTGGGAGGCGCCCGGTGACGGGGCGCCTGCGCGACGAGGCACCCTCCGCCTCGTGCGATACACCCGCCCCCTACCCGCTGGCCGGTGGGGCGCATCATCCGCGCCTGCCGCAGGGGTTTGCGCTGCCGACGAACCGCATGCTGGTCATGGGGATCCTCAATATGACGCCGGATTCGTTTTCGGACGGCGGCCTGTGGAATGATCGCGGCCGCGCCCTGGCGCACGCGGAGGAGATGCTGGAGCAGGGCGTGGATCTCATCGATATCGGTGGGGAGTCGACTCGCCCGAATTCTGCTCGGATCGACGAGGCTGAAGAGTGGCGTCGTATCGGGATGACCGTTGAGCGTTTGGCGGCTCGCGGCGTCGTGGTGTCGGTGGACACTCTGCATGCCCTGACGGCGCGTCGTGCGGCGGACGCGGGGGCGGCGATCATTAATGACGTGTCCGGCGGCCGGTGGGACGAGCAGATGAACGCCGCGGTTGCGGCCACGCAGTGCGCCTACGTGGTGCAGCACTATCGGGCGCTCCCGGGGATGCCCGGTGAGCATTTTGACTACGGGACGGCTCCGATTGCGCAGGCGATCCGTGACCGGGTAGCCGGGCAGGTGCGCGATGCCCTGGATGCGGGGGTTGACGCCGAGCGCGTGATCGTGGATCCGGGCTTGGGATTTTCGTTGACAAATGAACAGTGTTGGGGGATCGTGGGGTCGATGTCGACTCTGGGTGACCTCGGGTACCCTGTTCTTATTGGTGCGTCGCGTAAACGCTTCCTCGCAGACTCTTCTCGCGAAGATCGTGATCTGGCAACATTAGATGTGAGTGTGGACGCGATGCGCGCGGGCATGTGGGCTGTGCGAGTCCACGCCGTCCGCGAGCACGCACAGCTGGTACGACGCGCGGGAAGTGAGGAACGGGAGTGAGCACACAGCTCGATGTGATCACCCTTCGTGGACTGGGTGCAACCGGAATTCACGGTGTCCTCCCCGAGGAATGGCACCGCGCCCAGCCTTTCTCCGTGGACTTGTCCCTGTGGGTCGATACGCAGCGAGCCGCACACACCGACGACATTTCTGACACCGTCTCCTACGCGGACATTGCGCAGCGCGTCGAAGACATCATCACCGGCCCCTCAATGCGACTGATCGAAACCCTGGGACACCGTATCGCTCAGGCCGTTATGACCGACCCGCGGGTGCGCGGCGTCGAGGTCACGGTTCACAAGCCCGAAGCCCCCATTCAGCAGCATTTTTCCGACGTGTCGGTGACGATCCGCCGCGGAGAAATTGGGGAACTGCCCCTGGTGTCTATCGAGGAACCCCCCGCGCAGCAGCCGGTGGCATCCGCGCGAGGTGAGGCTGTCCCCACCTCTGGAGCTCCCGTGCAGATCGCGGCCGCGAATGCGGTGGACGCGCACCCGGATTCCCGTGCTGCTGCGCCGGTTCGTTCCTTTGCTCTTTCCGAGGCACCCGCTGCGTCCGCGGAATCCGCATCGCCCAGCCTCGCCTCGCGTCGCGTCGTCCTGGCTTTGGGCGGAAACGTGGGGAATGTTCCCGTGACCTTGGCTCAGGCGATCGCGCAGCTGGTTGAGCACCCGGGTATCACCGTGGACGAGGTGTCTCCCCTCCTGCGTACCCGTGCGGTGCTGCGCCCGGGTCAAGAGGCGCAAGACGACTACTGGAACGCCGTCGTTCTGGCACATACGACCCTGGATGCTCACGAGCTGCTGGCGGTGACGAGCGCCCTCGAAACCGCTCTGGGACGCGTCCGCACGGAGCGCTGGGGCGCGCGCACCATCGACATTGACCTGATTCAGGTGGAGGGCGTGCGCAGCGACGATGAGGATCTCATCCTTCCGCATCCGCGTGCTCGCGAACGTGCTTTCGTGCTGGCTCCCTGGGTGCTGGCAGATCCCGATGCCGTACTGGAAGGGCGTGGTCGCGCCGCCGACCTGCTGGAATTGACTCCCGATCGTGACGGCATTGTGGATGCTGTGGCGGACTGGGTGGACTCCCCGGACAGTGTGGTGGCGGATTCGAACGCCCACATCCTGGGCGAAGAATCCCTCCCGGCTTCCCCCGTTGCACAGCCGCTGCCTCGACGCACGCAGGTGACGGTTCCGCCCCTGGAAATTCCCGAGGTCAATCACGAACTCGGTACGCGCGCTTCGCGTCTGGATCACCTGCCGGAAGCATCCCGCGTGGGCTTGCACCCCGATGAAACGGGGACGGATATCGTCTGGCAGCGTCTGTGGGAACGCTGGGCTGCGCCCCTGCCGCAGGGTGAGTTCGTGCATGCCCCCGACACTTCCTCCCCCTCGGATCAGAGTGAGGAGGACACGTGGGATACCCCGATGTTCTCCGCGACCGTGTCTGCGGGGCAGCTGCGCGAGCGTGCGACCGATGCCGAAGAAGCTGCGCTCAACGCGGATAGGACTCCTGAGGCCGCTCCCGCGGAAGAGGCTTCCTCGGCAGGCCGTACAGCGAGTCGTCGCAAGACACGTAGCACCGTATCTGCCCCCTCCGCATCCTCTGCCGCCTCCACGCATGAGGTAAATGACGCCTCGGGAGATGCTGAGGACGCGCGCACGCAGAACGCCTCGGATACTGACGCCTCCGCTCA
Source organism: uncultured Actinomyces sp. (assembly GCA_963525415.1). Taxonomy (GTDB): domain Bacteria; phylum Actinomycetota; class Actinomycetes; order Actinomycetales; family Actinomycetaceae; genus Pauljensenia. The sequence goes on along the minus strand of CAURIY010000002.1, from coordinate 181,821 downwards.
GGATGCTGCCGAGGACAGTGCGGAAGGATCCCGCCGTGGCCTCTTTGCGACCCGCGAGCAGCACGCGCAACACGAGCAGCGCGCCCATCATCGCTCGCCTCGTCGATCCCGAGGGCCGCGCTGGCTGCCCCTGATCCCCCCGGACGAGGTGGATGAACGCGAAGAGGGGAGTGCGCCTCGTGCAGAGAAGACGCGCCCCGCGCGCGGCGTTGACGGCGCAACTACTGCCCGCGTAGACGAGACTCCCACCTCCCGCCGCGCAGGTCGCGCCGACCAACCTCACGCTCTCCCCGCCTGGGATTTCTCAACGGACGTGCGGATCGTCGACGACGAAACCGCAGTCGAAAGCCCTGCGGATAGCGCCAGCGCCTCGCCCTCGCGGGCAGCAGCACGTCGCGCGGTTCTCGAACCGGATCTGTCCGACTCCCTCCTGCGGGGGGCGGCCAGTGATGATGCCACGCAGCCGCGTGCCGAGGTGCAGCGCCGAGTCACGGTGCGCCCGACGGTGACCGGGCAAATTCCGATTGTGCGTGAGCGACGCAGCCGATGAAACCCCTGTCCGTCACGAATCTGCTGCTTGTGGGCGCTGCTGCTGCCGTGTGTGCCGCCTGCGTGACAGTCGTGGTGGTGGCTCTGGGTGCCGGACCGATTCTGGTGAGTCCCGCCCTGGCTCTGTCGTTCCTGCTGGTATCGGCTCTCATTGCCTGGGGTGGCGTGCACGTCAAGCGTTTGCGCGCCCACCGCGAGACCTGGATGACGCCCCTGGGGGCATTGCGCGTGGCGATGTTTGCGCGCGCGTCCTCGATGGCGGGTGCGCTTTTTGCCGGTGGTCTGGTAGGAATCGCCGGTGTGGCCTTCACGCGTCTGGATGCGGACGCCATGCTGGCGACGGCCTGTATCGCCTCTCTGTCGGCCTGTGCTGCACTGGTCTGGTGCGTGGTTGGAGCCGTTGTGGAGCGCTGGTGCGTGGTGGATCCTCACGACGATGACGACGCGCAGAACGGTGAGGGACGCGGCACGAGGCCGCTGTCCCCGCGTGCCTGAGTTCCGTTGCCGCCGCTGTCGCGTTAGCCTGCGCCTATGAGTCAGCAGAAACGTTCGGGGAGTTCGTCATCGTCGTCACGAGGCGGTGCGCGCGCTCACGCTCATTCTTCCGCTTCGACGCGGGGATCGGCCTCTTCTTCGACGCGTGCTTCTGCGGCTTCTGCGCGCTCTGGGCGAGGCATCTCTTCCGCGGGGCGCGGATCCTCCGCTTCCGGTGCGGGCGGCGGTGGGCGTCGAACCCCGCCGAGCCTGTGGGTGCGTCGTATTGTCACGGGAACGGGACTTCTGCTGATCCTCGCCCTGGTGATCTGGGGAGCGTGGAAAGGTCTGAGTGCTCTCATGGGGAAGGGGACGAACGCTGCAGCAAACGCAAGTGCGAGCGCATCGACCTCACCCTCTGCGAGTGCCACAGCGAGTGCGTCTGGAACACCCACGCCCTCCTCGTCTACATCTTCGTCTGCTGTGCCTTCACCGCGCCCCGGGGAAACGATCTCCGGTGATGGGTTTGTGGGCGAGAACGGGAGCGTACGTATCCCCGAATGTTCGATCAGTGATCTCCTAGTGACGCCTGCGGTGACGATGACACAGGTGGGTGCCGGTGAGAAAGTTGCGGTGACCGTTGAGAACCGTTCGCCGGTGGCCTGCCGCTTCGAAGCGGGGCGTTTGGATGTGAAGATCCTCAGCGGTGAACAGACGATGTACGACAGTTCGCGCTGCGACCGGGATCGTGAGACAACCCCGCTGCTGCTGGCCTCCGGCATGTCCTGGAAGGGGAGCGTGGACTGGGACGGTCGCGTGTATAGCGGCTGTCAGGCAGTGGATGGGAATACGGACGGCGCCCACGACATCGCAGATGCTGGAACCTACCGTGCCCAGGTCATTGTGGGTTCTCTGCCCGTGGGCAGCGAAAAGGTGTTCGTCGTCCAGTAGGCGGTGCGGTGCGGGGCACCTAGTGCAGGCACGCGGTGAACGTGCGTCAACGCCGGGGTGTCGCCCGCGGATCCCGGTGGGCTGTATTACCAGCCCACAAGCCCCGTGGATGCCATGGCGAACTGATTCTCCAGGTTTTCCTGGATGAGCTTCGCGCGGTAGGGGCCGATGCCTTCGATTTCTTGAAGCTCCTCAACGCTGGCGTTGCGCAGCTCCGACAGGGTGCCCCAGTGGCTAGCGATTTCCTTAATGACGTTCCACGGCAGGCGAGGCACTAGAGAAAGAGCACGGACGCCGCGTGGCTGAACGGTGCGGTCAAGATCTGCGATGTCGTAGACACCTAGCCCCAGAACATTTGCGATCGCCGCGAGATCCACCAGGCGGTCGCCGGCCAGCTCGGTCAGGGCGGCCTCGGCGGCGGCGATCCCCGACGAATCCTTAATGTAGTCGCGGATCACCAGAGCGCGCTCAGAGCTAGAACCACGCACCAGGTCATCGACCTGCAGGGCAAGCAGGCGCCCGCTGGAGCCCAGTTCTTCCAGGTAACCGTTGATTTCGGAAGTGATGCGGCGAATCATTTCCATGCGCTGCATGACGGTCGCAACATCACGGATGGTTGCAGAATCACGCATTTCCAGAACCGTGAGGGTCTGCAGCACTTCGTCCAGTCGCTGACTGTAACGATCCAGGGTATCCACGGCCAGGTTCGCACGAGACAGCAGAGCTTCCGGCTCTTCCACGATGTGGTGGTACTGACCGACGTAAATGGAGATCAGACGCATCGATGCAGAAACCGACAGCACGGGCAGGTGAGTCTGACGTGCGGTGCGCTGCGCGGTGCGGTGACGCATGCCGGACTCGGTCGTGGGAATGCTCTGGTCGGGGAAGAGCTGCACATTGGCCTTGCGGATACGCCACTCATCGGTATCGATGACCACCGCGCCGTCCATCTTGCACAGCTCACGCAGTCGGGAGGCGGTAAATTCCACGTCCAGGTCAAAACCGCCCGAACACAGGGCGTCGACCTCGGGGGTGTGTCCCAGAACGATGAGCGCCCCCGTGTGCGAGCGCTGGATGCGTTCGAGCCCTTCCCGCAGAGCCGTGCCCGGTGCGATAGCTTGGAGCGCGCTGCGTAGAAGCGAGGCGTCTGACATGACCCGACCTTTCCCGGTAATCAGTAGTGCTTCTAGTTTACGGGAGCGCTACCCGCAAAGCGCCTGCGAGATCAGATACAGGCAAGATTGTCATCCCTTCGATACCTGCGGCCTCCTCCGCTCCCTGTGCGGGAATGAGCGCCAGGCTGAATCCCAGGCGCGCGGCCTCCTGCAGGCGACGACGCAACCCCACGCAGGCACGCAATTCCCCGGTCAAACCGACTTCCCCAATGGCAATAAGACCTCGCTTGGGGGCAACCCCGCGCCCCGATGAGGCAATCGCAATCGCAGTTGCCAGGTCAAGGGCGGGTTCGCTGACTCGCGCACCCCCCACGGTGGACACGTAGACGTCCATTCCCGAGGCATCCACCCCGACCCTGGCCTGGAGAACGGCCAGCACCATGGCCACACGCGAATGATCCACGCCGGAAGTGGTGCGCCGGGGCGAACCTCCGGCGCTCGCGGCGACGAGTGCCTGGACTTCCGTCGGTAGAGGGCGACGTCCTTCCAGGGTGACCGTGACGCAGGAACCGGGAACCTCCTGCGGGGACTGTGAGAGGAACAGCCCCGACGGGTCGGGCAGCCCCACGATCCCCGTGTCCGTGAGTTCAAAACAGCCGACTTCATCGGTGGGACCGTAGCGGTTTTTGACGGCGCGCAGCAGACGCAGGCGCGTGTGGCGGTCGCCCTCGAAATGACAGACGACATCCACGAGGTGCTCCAGGAGGCGAGGCCCCGCGATCCCACCGTCTTTGGTGACGTGGCCGACGAGGAGAACGGGCAGGGCACGTTCTTTTGCAATGCGAATCAGCCCCGCGGTTACCGCCCGCACCTGGGCGACGCCGCCCGCGCCGCCTTCGACCTGATCGCTCTGGATGGTCTGCACGGAGTCGACGATGAGCAGCGAGGGGGAGGTCGCTTCGACGTGGCCGAGGAGAGTGGCGAGGTTGTTGTCGTCAGCCAGGAAGAGTTGCGGGTGGAGAGCGCCGATGCGTTCGGCGCGCCCGCGCACCTGAGAGGAGGATTCTTCCCCGGTGACGTAGAGGACGGGAGCGGGTGTTTCGCCCGGAGCGGCTGTCGCAGCGGCCTCTGCCGCTGCGCGAGCGGCAACTTCGAGGAGGAGGGTTGATTTTCCAACACCGGGTTCCCCGGCCAGGAGGATTACCGCCCCGGGAACGATCCCACCGCCGAGGACGCGATCCAGTTCCCCGACGCCCGTGGAACGAGAACGGGCGATCTCTGCGTCCACCTCGTCAATGGGGAGGGCGGGAGTACGCGGAGGAAGTGCCGTGGGCATCGCGGGAGAATCGGGGCCGCTTTCCTGAAGGGAGCCCCACTCGCGACATTCGCGGCACTGCCCGAGCCACTTCGGGGATGTCCACCCACACTCGCTGCAGCGGTACAGAGTTTTGTCTTTCGCCATGTTTCTACCGTACATGCAGGGGTGGACAGTAACGCATCGTGCGCGTATTCGTGCACGCCAGCGAGGCGCGAACTCGGGGATGCACAAGGAGAAAAGGAGGTGCGCGCACCCGCGGAATCTTGCGTGAAGCGCGCGGAATTACGGGCGGTTTGCGAAGTATTCGAGAAGGCGCGCGTCTCCCGACACGATGATGATGTCCTCGGGGTTGATGCGTGTTTCAGCCGTGGCGTACTCGAAGGGTTCGCCGGGGCGCAGGATTCCCAGAACGTTGACGCCGTAGCGGCCGCGCAAATCCAGCTCGTTGAGGGTGAAGCCGCGCACCTCTTTCGGGGGACGGAGCTTCATGATGGCGAAGCCGTCCTTATCCATCTCGATGTAGTCGATCATGCGTCCGCCGACGAGGTGGGCGGTGCGCTGGCCTGCGTCGAACTCGGGGTAGACGACGTGGTGGGCGCCGATGCGTCGCAGAATGCGCCCGTGCTCGCGGGAGATCGCTTTCGCCCAGATATTGTTCATCCCCAGATCGACGAGGTTCGCGGTGATGAGAACGGACGCTTCCAGGGAAGATCCGATACCGACGACAGCGGAGTGGAAATCGCGTGCTCCCAGCTGCTCGAGAGCGTCCATGGACGAGGCGTCGGCTTCGACCAGGGGGAAGCGTCCGGTGAACTGCTGAACGCGTCGAGAGTCTTTTTCAACGGCCAGAATTTCGTAGCCGAGCTTTTCGAGGGTGACGGCGACGGCCGACCCGAATCGTCCCAGTCCGATCACGAGTGTGCCGGATACGAGTTCTTTCTCCTCTGCCATGGGTGACATTCTTGCACTCTTTGGGCGTGAAAGTGTTCTCGACGTGACGAAGCGGAGCGCGGGAGGGGGAGAACGCGGGGTAGGCGGTGGTGGGGTTAGCCGATGAGGGGGCGTTCTTCGGGCATGCGGATGACGCGGGAGCCGTCACGCAGGGCGAGAGCTGCCGCCAGAGTCATGGTGCCGGTACGTCCGGCAAACATGAGTGCGACGAGGACATACTTCGCCAGCGGAGGGAGGGCGGGAGTGATGCCCGTTGAAAGTCCCACGGTGGCGAAGGCTGAGACGGTTTCGAAAAGAATCGTGTCCAGGGAGTAGTTCGTCAGGGACAGGAGGACAACGACAGAAATCCCGACGAGCAGGGATCCGAGAAGAGTGACGGCAACGGCCAGGCGTGCGACGGAGTTCGGGATGCGGCGCCCGAAGGTTTCAATATCACGGTCTCCTCGTGCTTCCGTGGCGACGGCCAGCAGGAGGATAGCGAAGGTGGTGACTTTGATGCCTCCGGCGGTGGATGCGGAGCCGCCTCCGATCATCATGAGGATGTCTTGGACGAAGTGGGTTTGCGGGCGCATCTGGGAGATGTCGAGCGCGGATAGGCCGGAAGAGCGGGTGTTCACGCCGGCGAGGAGGGAATTGAGCAGGCGTGAGGGGATGTCGAGTGCTCCGAGAGTGTGCGGGTTAGTCCATTCGGTGAGTGCCAGCATGATGGTGCCGACAAAAGTTAGCAGGATGTAGGCGGCCAGAGTGAGTTTGGTGTGGAGCGCCCACTTGGTGGGGGTGCGCCAGCGCTGGGACAGATCCATCATGACGGGGAAGCCGACGGCGCCGACGACGGTGCCGATGAAGATGGGGAAGAGCATCCACCAGTCGGATACGTAGGGGGCAAGTCCCTCGCTGAGGATCACGAATCCGCCGTTGTTGAATACGGAGATCGCCATGAATGCGGCGTGCCAGATGGCCTGTGTGGGGGTGTCGCGCCCCAGGGTGAGGAATCGGGGGATGAAGGCCAGCATGAGCAGGAACTGGGCGGTCAGCGAGGTGCCGATGACGGCCTTGAGGAGGGCGGTGAGGTGTCCCATGCTGCGGGTTTTGGTTTCGGCGCTGGCCAGCATGCGCTGGGTGAGTCCCAGGTGGCGGGAAACTGCGAAGCTGAGGATGGTGGCCAGGGTGACGATTCCCAGGCCGCCGGCCAGCATGGCGAGGGCAATGACGCTCTGCCCGAAGGGAGACCAGTATGTGGCGGTGTTGACGGTGGTGAGTCCGGTGACGCAGACGGCGCTGACTGCGGTGAAGAGGACGTCAACGAAGGGGGCTGCGGTGTCGCTTGCCGAGGCGATGGGCAGGGAGAGGAGAGCGGTAATGGCGGCGACGATGATCGCAAAGATTCCCAGGGCGAGGCGCGCGGGGGAGTAGCGCGCCTGTCGGGCGAACCAGGAACGGAAGCGTTGGAGGGGTGTTTTTTTGACGAGGGCTCGGTGTCGGTGGCTTGCGGTGGGGTAGAGGATGGGGGAGCGGATGGCTCCACGAGGATCCTCGGGTGTAGTGGGGGCGTCTGCAGAGGAGGTTCCGGTGCTGCGTGTTTCGCGTAGTGCACGCGAAGCCCCGTGGTCGGGGTGCAGGGTGTGGGGCATGGGAACCTCGGGGTGTGGTGCGGGCGTGTGAGTTCTTATCGTAGTTGTTCGTGCAGCCGGGTGCGGGATATCTGTGGGAAGTGAGAAACAGGAGTGACGTATGTGGTTGCAGGTGCTGTTTTTCTGGGCGTAAATAGACAGTGGATTTTTGTTGTCTGAAAGTTGCCTGAAGTGCGGGTGGTACCACTATCATGGTGCCTGAGGTTGATGAAGAACGGGGATGGAACTCCGTCGCCTCGTGAAGCTTCGGGAGTCATCTATGAACCAGCAGTCTGCCCCCCGTTTTATGACGGTGTCCGAGGTGGCGGATATGATGCGCGTTTCCAAGATGACGGTGTATCGCCTGATCCACAGCGGTGAGATGCCGGCGATTCGCGTAGGAAAAAGCTTCCGTGTCCCCGAGTCTGCTGTGGGACAGCTGATCAACGCTGGTCTGTCTGATCACATCGATGACCGCGTTGCCGGATTTAACGGGTAGTATAAGAGGGCTGTGCCTGTAGGCACCTGACGTCAGGCGGCGGGACCTCTGCCGCAACCAACACATTCGAGGGAGGAACCCCGTGGGCTCCGTTATTAAGAAGCGCCGTAAGCGTATGGCCAAGAAGAAGCACCGCAAGCTGCTGCGCAAGACTCGTCACCAGCGTCGTAACAAGAAGTGACGCTGTGAAAGCAAGGGCTCGACCGATGAGGTCGAGCCCTTCTTGTTGCCTGTGAGATATGGACGTGCTGTCGTTCAGGACTTTTGTTCCGAGTGATACTGGGAGGGAATTTCACGGAGGAATTTTCTCTAATTTTATGGATAAAGATGTACTAAAGTATTGGATCTTCTTCGGAGTAAGGGTATTAATGATTAATTGATAGTGAATGTGTGCGGTCGACTCTTGTGTGTTGCGCACTGAACATAAGGCAGGTAATGGGGCCTAGCTGAAAGGCGTTGCGACGTATCGCACAACATTGTGCCAGTTCTTTGCTTGAAACACTGTGGAACGCTCATCGCGTCGCCCTGCGGCGTGTGGGTGTCGTTGTTGCGGCGTTGAGTTTGCCGTGCGGTTCTCTGGGTGGTGCCGCTGTTGTGGGGGTGGTCAGAGAGCCACCCAATGAGCGAACCCGATAGGATCACCCCAAGACCTAGACGGAAAGGCGACCCATGCTGACCACGATCCACGTCATGCGCCACGGAGAAGTCGATAACCCCCACGGCGTCCTCTACGGACGTCTCCCCGGATATGGCCTGACTGAACGCGGCCACGACATGGCGCAAGCCGTCGCTGAGCACCTCGTCGCCACCGGTGCCGACATCACCCATGTCGTCGCCTCGCCCCTGCTGCGTGCCCAACTCACCGCCGCCCCCACCGCAGCCGCCTACGATCTGCCCGTCCACCACGATCAGCGACTGATCGAGGCCGCATCCGTTTTCGAAGGCGTACCTGTGAACGCCAATCGTGCGATCCTCGCACACCCCAAATACTGGCGCTACTACGTGAACCCGATGCGCCCCTCCTGGGGAGAGTCCTACGCGGAAGCCGCCGAACGTATGAAAGCGGCCGTTGCCGCAGCACTGAAAGCCGCGCGCGGACATGAAGCCCTGGTGGTCTCTCACCAAATGCCGATCGTGAGTTTGCAGCGCAGCCTGCGCATGCAGCCCCTCGGACACAGCCCCCTCAGCCGCGAATGCTCACTGGCCTCCCTGACCAGCCTGATCTTCTCCGATAACACCCTGATTGGGATGCGCTACAGCGAACCTGCGGGACACCTCCTGTCGGGGGCAAGCGACATGGTGCCGGGGGTGTCCGCCGCGCAGCTCAAGCGCTGACAACGTCTCTGAGCGCGCCTGAGAAGAACTCTCTCAGCGAGAATCGTCCTCCGTTTCCTCCGTGGGATCGGAGGACGAGGTATCTTCCCCAGCGGGTGCCTCGTCAACAGAAGAGGAGGGGGCGTCCGACGTCTCACCCTCAGAGGGAGTGGGGGAGAGGTGCGAATCTGCGGCGGGACGAGCTTTCCGTTCGCGCTGAATATCGCGGCTCAGACGGAACAAAAATTCCGGATCGTCATCGGGAGCAACCGGCGGCGCGGGATGCGAAGCGCGTGCTTGCTTCTGCTCGGCCGAGGCAACTGCTCGCATGACAACCCACGCAAGAGAACCCAGGGACAGCAGCGGAACGGTCACTACCAGAATGACCAGCCACGCCATGCGCGGCAGGCGAGCCGGCATCTCTTCGGGATGTGTGCGCGCCCAATCCGCGATGGCATATACCGAGAGAGCCAACCAGATGAGGACAAAAAGCACACGAATCATGAGTTCGAGTGTAAAACTCCGCCCGTGGCCGCGCAGAAGAATGCCCGGGAAAGCGCGGGGCGACTATGGTATCGCGGGAGCTTTCAGCCCAGAACAAGGAAAGCGCTCACGAGAAGAGCCCATCCCAGAGTCACAAGCCCCAGGTGCTTGAGCACCCGAATCAAATCGCGTCCCTGCGCGCCCCCCAGAACGGGAGCCGACAGAGAGCACGCCGCCATGGCATAGAGCATTGCCGCGACAACCGCACAGAACGTGCGAAATGGAAGATCCACAACCGCAGCGAGAACAGCGAAAACGCCGATTGGAACCCACACACACCCTGCGAAGAACAGGCGCGAACCGCGATCTCCCATACGGACAGCCAAAGTACGTTTCCCGCTCACCGTGTCCGTGGCGATATCGCGAATATTGTTCACCATGAGCATGGCCACCGACAGAAAGCCCAAGCAGGAGGCCGCGATCCACAGCCACCAGGGAGCTGCATAGGCCTGAGTCCAGGTCGTTCCCACGCCCGCCATCAGACCGAAGAACATGAAAACCATCAGTTCAGATAGCCCCACGCCCATGTAGCCGTAGGGGCGACGACCCCCGGTGTAGAACCACGCCGCAACAACCGCGCACGCTCCGGCAGCAATCAGCCACCATGTGCCCGACAGAGCAACCAGGGTCAACCCGAGGATGCCGGCAGCGGCAAAACAGCCGAGCGCTGCGGCAAGAACCTGACGAGGTGAAGCCAAACCCCCTCCCGTCAGACGCTGAGGACCCACGCGGTGCTCATCTGTTCCCCGCACCCCATCGGAGTAGTCATTCGCATAGTTCACGCCCACCTGCAGGAAGAGCGCGACAGCCAGGGCGAGGGCGCTGCGCAATAGAGAGAAAGAACCCAGGTGAGCAGCCGCGCACGCGCCCACACACACGGGGGCTGCAGCTGCGGGAAGGGTGCGCAGGCGTGCGCCCTCAACCCAATCTGAGAAGGTCGCCATACGTGTTCTTTCTCTTTGCTGACGAGCAGTGCCCGAGCGCTACGAGAGCGCTCTCGCGGGGTGCCCGAGGAGGGCACAGGGGAAATTTTACGCGCCGGTGCTTCTCAGCGACGCCACTCCTGAGCACCACCCGTGAGCTGCTCCGCCAGAGCCTTTACCCCCAGGCGATCAATCTTCCCCGAGGCCAACTGTGGGAAAGAATCCACAAAAATCACGCGACGCGGAGCCTGGGCGCGACCCAGAACCTCACCCACGTAGTCGCGAATGGCGCTCCCGCGCGCCGCAACCTCCTCAGCGGAAGCGGGCATCGCCTCGGGAACAACGAGAGCGGTCAACGCCTGACCCCAGCGTTCGTCCGGCAAGCCCAGCACCCACGAATCTCGCACGTCGGGAGCGCCGCTGAGCGTACCGCGCACCGTGCCCGGCGCAATATTCAACCCGCCCGAAATGATGACGTCGTCTGCGCGTCCGCCCACGCTCAGGCGTCCGCCTGCGTCGATCGTTCCCAGGTCAGCGGTGAGCAACCAACGCTGCCCCGCATCGTCAATGAACGGAGCGTCCCCGCTGAGGTAGCGCGTGAAGAGAACCGAGCCGGCCACGGCGACGCGCGACATGCCCTCCCAGTCGACGGTGCGCACGCTCACCCCGGGCAGGGCGGCGCCGTCGTACACGCAGCCGCCCGCCGTTTCCGTCATTCCGTAGGTTTCGACGAGGCGGATCCCGCGTTCGCGCGCACGTTCCTTGAGTTGGGGAACCACCCCGGAGCCGCCCACGAGGACGGCGGACAGGCGCGTGAGGGCGTCGGTGACCTCGGGAACCTCCAGGCAGGTTTCGAGTTGAAGGGGCACCAGGGAGAGATAGCCGGGAACGTTCTCGTCCTGGGTTGCGCCTGCAACAGCGGGGAGGAGGGTGCGCGGATCAAAACCCGCGGACGTGTCCACCAGCTGCGGGGGAAGCTCTGCGACCGAGGCGCGCAACAGGGTTTGGGCGCCCGCAATATGGTGGGCGGGAAGCGCACAAATCCAGCGTCCCGGTCCGTCGAGCGCGGCGTGCGTGGCCTGCGCGGATGCGATGAGGGCGCGCGTTGACAAGCCCACCAGGCGAGGCGTCCCGGTGGAGGAACCGGAAGAGGCCAGCACCAGGTCGATACCGTCGAAGAAATTGGGGTCGTCAATCCGGTCGGCCAGCTCCGGGTAGGCGTTGGCGGGGAATGCCTCGCGAGGCGATACCGCGGATCCGCGCAAGGTTGAAGGAGGGACGAGTTCCGGTGCGCGCAGGACGGCGACCGTGTGCGGCGCCGGATGATCGGGGTCTGCGAGGCGCTCTTCGTACAGCTCGACCAGCTTGTGCAGAGAGGCGTAGGCCATGGCGACAGAACCGATGGAAGTTCCTCCGGGAACGACCAGCATGCGCGGCGTGGACAATGGGCCTCCTGGGGTGGTGCGGGCAGGGAACGAGGCGGATGCTGCACCCACAGTAGGGCGAGAAGAGCACGGGTGCCCAGCTGAGGGGAGGGGACTGTGGTGTATTCCCCAGCGTACGCGGGTGAGCGGGGTGAAAAACAGAAGTTAAGAAGGGGGAAAGTCGTTAGGATATTGACGATGTTTGCAAAGATTTCTCCCAAGGTCGCGTGGCTGAGTGCCGCGGTCGTCGCCCTGCTCCTGCTGGGGGCTGGAACGGTCGCCTACGCCCTCCACTACGCGGATCGTGCGCTTCCTGGAACAACGGTCGCCGGCCAGGCTGTGCGCGGAATGACCCGCGCTCAAGTTGCCGACATGGTGACCGCGCGTGCCGCCGACACGTCTGTGATCGTTCACGTGGACGGAACCGCGACGAAAACTTCCCTGGATCACGCGGGTGTCACCGTGGACGCCGAGGGGACGGCAGATGCCGCCTTCGCTCGCAATGCCAGCGTCCTGAGCCGCATTGGCGCCCTGTTCTCCTGGAAGAACTTCCCGGCTGCCACGGTTGTGGATGACGCAAAGATGAAGGCGCTTTCGCAGGAAATTGCGACCGCACTGGGGAACCCCGTGGTCGATGCGACCGTCGTCGTTGCGGAGGGCGGAGAGTCCTACACGACGACACCCGCCAAGTCGGGAACGGGAGTGGCCTTCGACCAGCTGCGTGACACCGTGATGACGGCCGCCACCACGCTGACCGCCGGGGAAAGCACGCTGAACTCCTCGACGCTGATGCCGACCGTTGACGATGCGCGCGCCGCTGCCGTGGCGAAAGCCGCCAACGACATGGCTGCTTTTGACGTGAAGCTGTCGGACGGTGAGGGCGCCCTGATGCCCTCGCAGGCCGACAAGATCTCCTGGGTGAAGGTCGCGGTCACGGAGAACGGCACCCTGGCTGACCCGGTTCTCAATGAGGACAAGGTGAAGGAATGGGTGGCTTCCAGTGCCGCCTCGACCAACCGTGAGGTCGTCAATGGGCGACACAATGTCAATACGCGCGGAGAAATCGTCCAGACCCCGAAGAAGGGCGTGGCGGGACGTACCGCGAAGGATGTGGATCAGCTGGCGTCCTCAGTGGTTGCCGCCTTGGCGCAGGGCAAGCAGTTCTCCGGAGACTTCTCCTATGACGTGGTGGAGCCGACCTACGAACGCAAGACCATTGCCGATGGCGCAGAAAACCTGGTGTACCAGGCGGCTCCCGGCGAAAAGTGGCTGGAAATTAACCTCGGGAATAACTCGGTGACCGCCTATGAGGGGGCGACCGTTGTGCACGGTCCGGTGCTCATTGTTCCCGGTTCTCCCGGACATGAGACGGTTACCGGTCTCTTCCACATCTACTTGAAGTACCGCGCTCAGGACATGGGCTGCACCCCCGACTGGCCGTACTGTGCGAAGGGAGTGCCGTGGGTGTCCTACTTCCATGGCTCCTACGCCTTCCACGGCGCTCCTTGGCAGGACACCTTCGGATGGAACGGGCCGGGTGGCTCTCACGGCTGCATCAACATGCCGGTGAGCGAAGCCCACTGGGTGTATGAGTGGGGCGAGGTCGGTACTCCGGTCATGTCGCACTACTGAGATGCGGAGCTGAAAGGCTCTGACCAGAAACGATGACGGTGGCGGTTCCCGTAGGGGAACCGCCACCGTTTATTGATGCGCGATAGGGATATTTTTAGGGGCGTATGTCGACGCAGGCCTGTGCCGTCGGGAGATGGTGCGGCCTATGGGTGTGTGTGAGTGTGACCCGCAAACGCGCCCTGGGCGGCCGATGCGCTGTGCGTCGCCGCCTGTGTCAGAAGTAGTACGGGTAGGGCGCCCAGTTAGGAGCGCGGTGCTCCAGGAAGGCGTCGCGACCTTCCTGCGCTTCCTCTGTCATGTAGGCCATGCGCGTCGCTTCGCCGGCAAAAACCTGCTGGCCGGCCAGCCCGTCGTCCGCCAAATTGAACGCAAACTTCAGCATGCGGATCGCCTGCGGGGACTTCGATGCGATGATGCGCGCCCACTCCAGGGCGGTTTCTTCCAGCTGAGCGTGGGGGACGCTCCGGTTGACCACACCCCAGCGTTCGGCGGTATCCGCGTCGTAGCGTTCCGCGAGGAAGAAAATTTCGCGCGCCCGCTTATCGCCCGTCTGACGAGCCAGCAGAGCGGATCCGTAGCCCGCGTCGAAGGATCCGACATTTGCATCGGTCTGCATGAATGCCGCGTGTTCGCGCGAGGCTACCGACAGGTCGCAGACGACGTTCAGGCTGTGTCCGCCACCGGCAGCCCACCCGGGGATCGCAGCAATGACGACCTTCGGCATCGTGCGGATAAGGCGCTGGACTTCCAGGATGTGCAGGCGTCCGGCCTGCGCGGGATCAACCTGTTCGCGGCGCTGAGTCAGGGGAGCGTTCGGATCCGCGTCGGGAGCTTCGTAGCGGTAGCCGTCGCGTCCGCGGATCCGCTGATCGCCGCCTGAGCAGAAGGAATAGCCGCCGTCTTTGGGGGAGGGGCCGTTGCCGGTGAGGATCACCGCGGCAACGTCACTGGTTTGCCGGGCGTGATCGAGGCATCGGTAGAGTTCGTCCACCGTGTGCGGGCGGAATGCGTTGCGGATATCGGGGCGATCGAAGGCGATACGCACTACGGGCAGGTCGTCTCCCGCGGGGCGACCGTCGACTTCGCCTCGCGAAATGCCGCGGTGGTAGGTGATGTCGGTGAGGGTGAAGCCCTCGACCGCGCGCCAGCGAGAGGCGTCAAACGTGTCCGAAACGAATTCCAAAGCGCTCATGCCACCAGACTAGCGTGCCCCCGCGGGGGTGGGGGGTGGGGCGCGGGTGGGGCGAAGGTGGCCAGGGGGTGAGGCGACCTACCCGCGCTGCGCAGCACTAACCAGTCTCTGCCGAGCGAAAGTATGGGGGAGTGGGGCTGGCGAGGCAGAAGAGCCTCCTCCCCGAGAGAGCTGAGGTTTAGTGCGTGAGGGAGAACGTCCCGTGTGTGAGGAGGGCGCGGGCGGCTGCTCCCAGGCCTTGGGAGGTCGAAGATGAGGGATCCACCCCCCACAGGGTTTGCGCGAGTTCCTGAGAGGACGCGGTTCCTCCGATGCTGACGGGGGAAGAGAGGGACTGCGTGAGCAGTTGTGCCAGGGGAGCTTCTTTCCATCCGAGGTCGTCCCACTGGATGCTGACTCCGCGGCTCTCGTCGACGCAGCCGGGGATGCAGACGCCGACGGGGGCGTCAACCGAGGCTTCGCGCAGGGTGCGTGCCATGCGTGTGATGGCGTTGACTACGTCTTGGGGTGTGGAGTGTGGGGTGGGTACGGCTTCTGCCTGGGCGATGATGTGTCCGGTGGATGTGGCCAGCAGGCCGGTGATCCTGGTGGTGTCGACGTTGATGCCGATGGCGAGTGAGGCGCTGTCCGGATCCATGGCGTTCCTCCCGGTGTTTCGGGTTCCCCACAATTAGGTGCTTCGTCACCAGGTTATCAAGAGGGATGCCGTAAAGAAATAGCAGAATTGCGCGCAAAAACGGTTTTGTCATCCGTGTCAAAAGCCTTCGCCGATCTGTCAGCGCAAGAGGGAAGATGAAAAATGAAAAAAATTTTACTGCTTATATCACCCCTTGCGTTTTCTTCTCACCCCTCCCCGCATCCCCGCGTGCTCTGCCTCGTCGGAAATTGTGTACTCTATGAGCGGTGGTGCACAGAACGTACAAGCGGAACCTCGTTGCCGAGGAACCGACCCCTTCCCCCGCGGGAACCTGAGGAGACTCCACCATGACGACACCCCATCTTCCCTTCACCGCCCCCGCATACGGTGGCGACTGGAACCCCGAACAGTGGGACGACGCCACCATCGCCGCAGACATCGACCTCATGCGCGAAGCCGGAGTTACCCTGATCTCCCTGGGTATCTTCTCCTGGGCGAAACTCGAACCCCGCGAAGGCCACTACGAACTCGACTGGCTGGGCGCACTCCTCGACCGCCTGCACGACGCGGGAATCAGCGTCGACCTGGCAACGGGCACCGCCTCGCCCCCCGCGTGGATGGCCGCCGCCCACCCGGACACCCTCCCCGTCGACGCGAACGGCGTGCACCTGGGGTTCGGGTCGCGCCAACAGTACAGCCCGTCCTCGCACGTTTTTCGCGAGGCGGCGCTCGCCCTGGTCGACCGCGTGGCCTCGCGCT
The DNA here is from genome assembly GCA_963525415.1 of uncultured Actinomyces sp. GTDB lineage: Bacteria > Actinomycetota > Actinomycetes > Actinomycetales > Actinomycetaceae > Pauljensenia. Next base: position 165,930 of record CAURIY010000002.1, on the reverse strand, counting down.
TTGCCTCCCACCCGGCCGTCGTCATGTGGCACGTCTCCAACGAATACGGGTGCCACGTCGCTGAGAGTTTCGACGAGGAATCTGCCGCCGCCTTCCGTCAGTGGCTGTGGGAACGCTACGAGACCTGCGAGGCGCTGAACCGCGCGTGGGGAACGGCCTTCTGGTCCCAGACCTACAGCGACTGGAACCAGATCCAGCCGCCACGCGCCATGCCGACCTGCCACAACCCCGCGCAGATGCTGGACTGGAAACGCTTCAACGACCACCAGCTGCGCTCCCTCATGACCGCAGAAATCGCCGTGATCCGCCGCTACAGCACCCTGCCCATCACCACAAACTTCATGGGAACCTTCCCCGCCCTCGACTATCGCGCCTGGGCGGAACACGTCGACGTCGTGAGCAACGACTGCTACCCCGACCCCGCCGACCCCGCGGCCGCACACCAGATTGCCTGGGAAGGCGACGTCATGCGTGGCCTGAAAGCGGGCGCCCCGTGGATCCTCATGGAGCAGGCTCCCTCGGCTGTCCAGTGGCGCCGCCGCAACTGCGTGAAACGACCGGGACAGTACGCCCTGTGGTCGGCTTCCCATCTGGCGCACGGCGCCGATGCCATCCTCCAATTCCAATGGCGCCAGTCCATCCAGGGAGCGGAGACCTTCCACTCGGGCATGGTGCCTCACGTGGAAGGTGCCTCGCGCACCTGGCGAGAAGTACGCGACCTGGGGGACGCGCTCTCGCAGATGGGCACCCTGGTGGGCACGCGCGTCCGTTCGGAGGTCGCCATCGTTATTGACTGGGAGTCCGCGTGGGCGAGAGCCTGCGCGATCGGCCCCACAGATGACGGCGAAGGTGAGAGCCACATGGCTTTGGCGCGAGCCTGGCACCGCACCCTGTGGGAAGCGGGAATCCCCGTGGACGTCGTTGGATCTGACGCAGATTTTTCCGCCTATCGCCTGGTGATCTGCCCGGAACTGTTCATTGACAACCCGCCCCTGTCTGCCGCCCTGGAAGAGGTGGCGCGCGCGGGTGCTCAGGTACTGGTGTGCGGTCCCAACGCCGTGGTCGATGAACAGATGTGCGCGATCCGCGGTGGTTACAACGGGTCGTGGCGTACCTGGCTGGGGGTGCGAGTCGTGGGGCATGCGCCCCTCGTGGGGAATGCCTCCACGGCAGCTCCAACACCTCTTTCGACGAGCACGCAGAACCCCGAGGGTGGGAGCCTGGGTGCATACGCGCCGACCCCGGGAGAACCCGGAAACGCCCCCTCCGCCTCGCGAAATATTGTGGGAAATCCGCAGCTTCCGGGGCGAAGCGCCATGGTCTCCCGCATCTCCCGCGCAGTCGGTACCCCTGCTGCCGCCACGTGGGTGGGCGTCCGCGCGGAGACACCCGCGTTGGAACGCGTCCTCGCCCACATGGGTACCCCGTCCCCCGACCTGCGCGGCGGCATGTGGGCGGAAGAACTCTGCCCTGCCGCCGACCTTCCCGCCTGCCCGGGTGCACTCCACCCCCAGTGGGGGGATGTGGAGATCATCGCTTCCTTCGATGGACGAGGCGGAGGGGTCGACCTCGCGGGAATGCCCGCCCTCACGCGACGCCCCCTGGGCAGGGGAGCGGGCTGGTACCTCGCCACAGACCTGGACGAGGTATCGCGCGACGCCGTCCTCCGCCTCGTCGCCGCCTACGCGCGGGTGCGCCCCCTTGTCGCCGACCTGCCCGACGGGGTGGAAGCCTGTCGTCGAGAACATGTCCTCTTCCTGCTCAACCACGGGGATCGCGCCGTCGAAATCCCCGGAATCCTCGGGAAAGACCTCGTCGGAGGGGGCGAGTGCACCGGACACGTCCTCATCGCCCCGCGCTCCGCGCTGATCGTCGACCAACGGGAAGCGCCTCATGCGTGAGGAGGAGTACGGACTGTTGAACGGGGGCCGCGGCGCAAACCAGGGAAGGGTCTCCGAGGCTGAGCACGCGCGCCCGCAAGCGGAAGAAAAGGGCGGGCAGGCAGAGTTTGTCCTCTGCGATCTGCCGATGAACACCCTCAGCGCGCGGTGTCGCTCAGCCCTGGAAGGAATCGACCGGATCCTGGTGTACCGCACCCCCATGGCCGTGCGCTTCCGCCGCGTCACCAGCCGCGAAGGAGTCCTCCTCCATGGAACGGGCGGCTGGGGGGAAGCCGCGCCCTTCGCCGAGTATGAGGCGGAGGAATCCTCGCGCTGGCTTGCCTCCGCCCTCGAAGCTGCGCGCGACGGGGCGCCCGCCCCCCTGCGCGAAACCATCCCCGTCAACGTCATCATCCCCGTCATGCCGCCCACCGCCGCCGCGCAGCGCGCCGCCAACAGCGGGTGTGCCACCGCCAAAATCAAAGTGGCCGACCCCGGGATTTCCCTCGCTCAGGACTGCGAGAGAGTTGCCGCCGTCACCGACGCCCTGGTGCGCAGCGTGGGGCGTGAACGCGCCCGCATCCGCATCGACGTCAACGGCAGCTGGGACGTCGACGAAGCCTGTCGCTCCATTGCCACACTCAACCGTGCGGTTGAAGACGCCGGGGGACTTCCCCTGGAATACGTCGAACAGCCCTGCGCGAGTGTCGAAGAACTGGCCGAGGTACGCAGGCGCATCGACGTCCCCCTGGCCGCAGACGAATCTATCCGCCGAGCAGACGACCCGTACGCAGTTGCCGCGGCGCAGGCCGCCGACGTTGCGATTGTCAAAGTTGCCCCCCTGGGTGGGGGGATGCGAGCGCTGCAGATTGCCCGCGATCTGGGGCTGCGCGTCGTCATTTCCTCCGCTCTTGAAACCAGCGTCGGGCTGGCCTACGCACGCGACGTCGCCCGCTCGCTCGACGGAGAACCCCTGGCGTGCGGCCTGGCCACCGCATCCCTCCTCGCCCGCGACGTCACGAGGCGCCCCCTCCTTCCGCTCAACGGCGCGCTTTCCGGCGACGCCGTGAGCGTCGACGAGGCGCTGCTCACCGCGCCGGACGAGGATCTGCGAGACGCGTGGCGCGTGAGGTGCCACGCGATGGTGGAGTTCCTGCAGGCGCGCTGAGAATCGCGCGTGAAGAAACGTATGTTGAGAGCTTCGGGTGAGGCCACGCAGATGTCCGCCCCCTCGTGTACAGTCACGTAGGACAGCAGGGAGAAAGAAGGAGCTGTGCACCCCTCAGAAGAAGTCGCTCGCCGGATCGTCGAGGCACTGATCGCAAGCGGAGTGCGCCACGTGGTCTACTGCCCGGGGTCGCGGTCAGCGCCCCTGGCCTACGCGTTGGAGGGGGCGTGCGCTCGCGGACAGGTGAGTGCACATGTGCGACTGGATGAACGCTCCGCGGCTTTCCTGGCTCTGGGACTGTCGATGGGTGCGCGCGCATGCGTGCGCGGTGAGCAGGGGGAAGGAAGCGGCTCGTGCGAGGAAGCGAATGGTCGCTACGCCATGCGCACCCCGCGTGGGGATGAGCCGGTGGCCATTGTGACGACCTCGGGAACCGCCGTTGCCGAACTTCATGCAGCTGTTGCTGAGGCCTCGCACGCGGACATTCCCCTGGTGGTCATCAGCGCGGATCGTCCCCATGAGATGCGTGGAGTGGGTGCCTCGCAAACCACCGATCAGGTCAAAATTTTCGGCAGCCACCCGCGCACGTTTGAGGAAATTCCCGCGGATACGGAGCCGGGGCAGCAGCTGAGCGTGCGCGTGGCACGCGCGGTTGCCACCGCCTGCGGCCTGCCCACGGGGCGTCCCGGCCCCGTTCATCTCAACGTGGCTTTCCGTGATCCTCTGGTGCCGACCTCCTGGGAGCCCCTCTCTCAGGGGACGGTGTCGTCGGAGCCTCAGGTGCTGTCTGAATCGCAGATTCCTCGCGTGTACGTCTCGCGGCCGATGCCTCTGGAATGGGACTCGGTTGTCCGCGCAGGACTGCGCACCCTGGTGTTGGCCGCGGATGGTGCGGGTGATGAGGCAGGACTGTGGGCGGACTCTGCGGGAGTGCCCCTCCTGGCGGAGCCGACTGTCCGCTCCGTGTCGTCAGCCGCCTGGCTTCCTCACCAGCAGGCTTTGCTCGGTGACGAGGAGATTGCGGGGAGTATTGAGCAGGTCGTCCTTGTGGGGCGGCCGACGCTGTCGCGACCGGTGGGAGCGCTGTTGGCGCGCGTTCCGCGCCTGATCGTGGTCGACCCCCATTCGACCTGGACGGATGTCGCGGGGCAGGCATCCTGCGTTGTTCCCGATCTTTCTCCCGCCTCGCCCGGATGGGCGCGCGCGCACCGCGATCTGCTGGATTCTCGCGCCCCCTCGTGGCAGGAGAACTTGCGTGCGGCCAGTGCACAGGCGGAATCCACCTGCCTGCGCCTGCTGGAAAACGCCGGGGACAGCCCCAACGCCGCTTCGGTGGTGCGCGCTCTGTGGGAACAGGCCTCCACCCTCGTTGTGGGGGCGTCGAATTCGATTCGCGTGCTCGATCTGGTGGCCAGCGGTCCGGGGCCGTGCGCGGTCTTTTCAAACCGCGGCCTTGCGGGAATTGACGGGACGATCGCAACCGCCGTCGGGATCGCTCAATGGCGCATCTCCCGTGTAGAGGAAGGTGATTGTGCTGCTGGCGTGCGGGATGACGGCCGTTCACAAACCGTGACCGCGGTGATGGGAGATCTGACCTTCCTGCACGATGCGGGAGCATTGGCCGTCACTCGGGGGGAGGTGAGTCCGCATCTGCGTGTCGTCGTGCTCGATGACGCCGGGGGAGCGATTTTTGCCTCCCTGGAGCACTCTCGCGCACCGGAGGCCGTATATGAGCGCTGGTTTGGAGTGGCTCAGGAAACCGATATTCCGGCTCTTGCGCGCGCCTACGGCGCGCGCGTACAGACGATCACCTCCTGCACGGAATTGCGTGCTTCCCTGATGCGTGAGGCTGACGGGATTGAGGTGCTGTATGTCCCGCTGAGTCGAGATCCCGGCCTCCTGGAGGTCTTGAAATCCCTGTGATACTCGCGGAGATGTGTTCCCGGTGGGGCGTGTTCTGATGGGCTGTGTTCCTTCGGCGTTTGCGTTTTCAGAAAACGTTCAGGAATGATCCAGGAATTGCTGAAAAAGATCCGCCACACTGAAACCAGCGATGAACACTGACAGAAAGAAGGCGTGATGAGCGACCCCCGCCAGACACCGGAAAACCCCGAATTCCAGAACGCTTCTCCCAGCGAACCTCGTGGGGAAGGGGACGAACGGCACGAAGAACCCTGGGCACAGCCGTCCCAGAACGTTCCCGCGGAAACGGAGACCCTGCCCGCACACGCTTCTTTCGCCTCGCCCGACGTTGCTGAACCTGCGATGCCCGCCGCTGTTCCGAGCTATTCCGGCTATGCGCCCGCCGCGCCCGAGCCTGCACCCGGACGTGCAGATGCTCCCCTGCCCGACGCTGCATACGCCGCTCCTGCATTCACAGGTGCTCCCATGCCTGACAGCGCGTATTCCGCGCCTGCTCCCACGCCCGGCTACACCCCCTATGGGGTTCCCCTGCCGGAAACGAATGCGTACGGAGTGCCCACGCCCTCCGCCTCGCCCGCTCCGCGTCGTCGTCGACGCCCCGGCTGGCTGGCACTGACCGCCGCCATGGCCACCACCGCCCTGATCTCCACAGGTGTCACCTACACGATGGTGAATATGCGACCGACCGCCTCCACAACGCAGGTTGTCCAGCAGGCCGCAGCCAGTGCCGGAAACGCCGTGAACTGGCAGTCTGTCGCCGCAGCGGTCTCGCCCGCCGTGGTCACCATCAACGTCAGTGGCCAGAGCGGCTCGGGGGTTGGCTCCGGCGCCGTTGTCGACGCGCGAGGACACATCGTCACCAACTACCACGTGATTTCCTCCGCCCTCGGCGGAGGGGGCAATGTCCAGGTCACCCTGAGCGACGGACGCATCTACGACGCGCAGATCGTCGGACATGACCAGAGCACAGACCTCGCTGTGATCCGCATGATCAAGCCCCCCGCCGACCTCACGGTTGCCAGCTTCGGTTCTTCCGGCTCGCTCAAGGTCGGACAGCCGGTCATGGCCGTCGGCTCCCCCCTGGGACTGTCAAACACCGTCACTACGGGGATCATCTCTGCTCTGAACCGACCGGTTCAGGTCTCCGCCTCGGAATCCGGTGGGGGAGACTCCAGTGACCCCTTCGGTCAGCTCCCGCAGAGAGGACGCAAGCAGAGCGCGGAGGCGATCACCACCAACGCCATCCAGATCGACGCCTCGATTAACCCCGGAAACTCGGGCGGCCCTCTCTTTGATGAGCAGGGAACCGTTATCGGCATCAACTCCTCCATCGCCTCCATGCCTTCCTCTGCCGGAGGTCAGGGCGGATCCATCGGCCTGGGATTTGCGATCCCCTCAGACCTGGTGATGACCGTCGTCAACCAGCTCATTGAGAAGGGCACCGTGGATCACGCGAAACTCGGTGTCAATATCACCACCGGAATTGCCCAGGTGGACGGCTCTTCCCGGGCCGGAGCGGAAGTCGGTGAGGTCGTCGCCGGAAGCGGCGCACAGCAGGCCGGTCTGCGTAAGGGCGACGTGATCACAGCCGTCGACGGAAACACGGTGACCTCCGCGAAATCCCTGGTCGGTTACATTCGACGCTACACCGGTGGATCGAATGTGACCGTGACCTACGTGCGCGATGGCGTCAGCCACGACGTCCAGGTCACCCTGCAGTCTGACAGCAAGTAAGACGAGAATTTTCCCGCAGAAGACCCCTGATGCGACGGTGTCCCGGCGACCTGATCCCCGGTCGCCGGGACACCGTGTATGAGGCTTCTTCTTACAGGTCGTGAGGCATTCCGAGAGCGTCCAGCAGGGGACGCATCTTGGCTTCCGTTTCCCGCACCTCGGCATCGGGATCCGAGTCGGGCATGATGCCCCCACCGGCGAAAATGCGTAGTTCCGTGCGGTCGGCACTGAGCTGCCCGCATCGCAGAGCAATACCGAATTCGCCCTCGCCTCGCGCATCAATCCAGCCCACGGGACCGGAATAGCGTCCGCGTGACATGTGTTCATGTTCTGCGATGAGAGCCTGCGCTCGTTTGAGGGGGGTGCCGCACACCGCAGCCGTGGGGTGCAGTGCCGCGACCACGTCGATGACATTCGCCCCCTCCAACTGTGCGGAAATATCCGACGCCAAATGGGAGACGTTGGGCAGCGACAGGATGAAGGGGCGTTCGGGAGCCTGCACGGAAGACGCCAGGGGGGACAGTGCTCGCACGACGGATTCGACGGCAAACAGGTGCTCTGTGCGGTCTTTAAGGGAGTGGAACAGCGCCTCGCCGTCTCCCTGTGTTGACGTTCCCGCCAGAACGCGCGAATACACGGTTCCGCTGTGGACGCGCGCCAGCATCTCCGGGGTGGCTCCCACCAGGCCGTCCACTGTGAAGACCCACGTCTGTGGGTAGAGGACGTGGAGGCGTTCAGCGAGTGCGCGCTCATCAACGGGGGTCGGGGAGGAGAGGGAAATATCCCGCGCCATGACGACTTTTGCGGCTTCGTGCGACTTGAGACGCTGGGTAATGTCGGCGACGGCCGTGCGCCAGGCGTCACGCGATATTTGCCCCTGAGACAGGTGCAGATCCTCGGGGTGGGGGAGTGTGGTTGGCGAGGCGTCCGCGCGTGCGCGACGCAGAACCTCCAGGGGATCTTCTGCCGTTCCCGGGGCGGTGGATACGGCAAAACGTACGCCCGCCTCGTCAATGAGGAGGAAGCGGGGGACGATCAGCGTTCCGCCGCCGCCCGGCGCGAAAGAGAACGAGGCGAAGGCCAGGGGGAAGGCGGGCAGCGTGGGGTAATCCTCCGGCTGGAGGTCGCCTTCCCAGTCGACGCGTGCCTGTTCGCACAGGAGATCCCAGAAGCGCGCGGATGCCGACATGCTTTCGTTGCGTTGGAAATGCGCGACGGGCTGATCCTCCAGGTCGGGGAGGGAGAGTTCGTAGGCTCGTCCCCAGCCGAAAAAGGCGCGATCGTGATTCCAAATCAGGCAGTCGCGAGGCGGAAGGAGCGTGAGCAATGGGAAGTCTGCGGGAAGAATGTCATCTGAGGCAACCGCAATTCTCACGTGTAAGGCGGGGATTGAGGAAGTGTTTCTCGTTGACATAACCCTATGGTAGTCCCTTGCTTCCACACTATTGCCACTTCATCAACAGAGTTCAACTGTAATTATTTGAAAAGAACTCATAAGAACTGATTGGAAATGGGGTGAGTGGGGGTGCGCATGCCATGAGGGATGTGTGCGCATGGAAACGTGGGAAGATAGACCCCATGAGCTCACATGACACTTCCGGTGCCCCTTGCGCGTACGAAGAGCAGCCTTCCGCCTCGTCCGCTCCACGCCGCGCCGATCTCGACAAGGCACAGGTTGACGTTGCCGCAATGTTTGACGATGTCGCCGCGCGCTACGACGTGATGAACGCAGTTCTGAGTGGCGGAATGGATCGCGTGTGGCTGCGTGCCCTCCGAGCTGCCGTTGCACCCGAAGAAGGGGAGCAGCTCCTGGATCTGGCTGCGGGAACCGGAGCGTCCTCGTCTGTTCTGGCTGCCGCCGGAGCCAATGTCACCGCCTGCGATCTGTCGGAAGGCATGATCGCCGTGGGGCGGATGCGTCACCCGGAGATTCATTTCGTTCAGGGGGATGCTATGGATCTGCAATTCCCTGACAATACCTTCGATGCGGTCACGATCTCCTACGGGCTGCGCAATGTTCCCGACCCGGAACATGTGCTCGGAGAGATGCTGCGCGTGACGCGTCCCGGTGGGCGCGTGGTGGTCTGTGAGTTTTCGACGCCCACTTCGCCGCTGCTGCGCGCGGCCTACAGCGTTCACCTGCATCATGTGATGCCCCGACTGGCTGGGCTGATGAGCTCCGATGACGTGGCCTATGACTACCTGGCCGAATCGATCCTGGACTGGCCGGATCAGGAAACGGTGGGTGCGATGATGCGCAGAGCCGGATGGGTGGATGTTGAATATCGCAACCTTACCGGCGGAATCGTTGCCCTCCATCGCGGACGAAAGGCGTATGTCTAGGCGATTTTTGCGAGGCAGCTCGGTCGAGTCGTAGGGGTGGCGGTGTGCGTGAGCGCGCCGCCACCTTCGTGTGTGCGGCGAGGCGGATGTGTTGAGGGGGTGACAAGGTGCTGCGTCGATGGGCGGAGGAGGCTGTGGGTACCGTATCGGTGAGTTTTCGTGAATTGGGCAAGGGGAGACGAGGCGTGTGGTGGGGGATCGCTGCGGCGTGACTGTGGGCGTGCGGTGAGGGGTGCGTATTAATCCGAAGGAGGGGTGAGAAAAGGTGCATGGGGTGTGAGAAAAATTGCTTCCCAAGGCATGGAAGTGGGAGCGCGTTTCCCCCGAAATTTCAATGCTTTGTGAGGTGCTGCACAGATGGGCAATTAGTCAAAATAAATTTTTCGGAATTTGTCGTCGGAATGTCCAAAGTGTCACCCTGTTAACCCTTGAAATACTGGGATTTATACCCCTTGAACCTCCGCTGCCAGAAGTCGGAATAGGGTGACCATTTGGAGTGCAGTGCATAACGCGCTGTGCACATATCCCCATACCGTCACGCAGAGGAGGAACGATGGCACACGACAAGCCGGGCGACATGAGCGCCGACGTTGTCATCGTTGGAGCAGGACCGGGCGGAGCCTCAACCGCCTACCATCTGGCATCCCTCGGCATTGACGTCATCGTCGTCGACAAAGCCACCTTCCCCCGCGACAAAATCTGCGGCGACGGACTCACCCCCGCCGCAGTTCACGAACTCGTCCTCATGGGCATCAACACCGACGGATGGGCACGCAACCGCGGCCTCACCGTCATCGGCGGCGGACACACCGTCCAACTCGAATGGCCGGATCAAAAATCCCTGCCCGGCTACGGCATGACCCGCGCCCGAACAGAACTCGACCACGCGCTCATCACGCGCGCCACCGAAGCCGGCGCCCGCCTCGTTGAAGGAGCAAGCGTCACCGGCGCCCTCCAAGACGCCACCGGACGCCTCACCGGCATCACCGCCCGCCTCGGCCGAGGAAACAGCGCAACCGAACTCACCATCCGCGCCAAACTCGTCGTCGACGCCGGCGGAGTCTCCGCAAAACTCGCCACTGGCCTCGGACTGGAAAAGCACATCAACCGCCCCATGGGGGTCGCTGCACGCGCCTACTTCCGTTCGCCTCGTGGCAACGAAGAATGGATGGAATCCCACCTCGAACTCTGGTCGGGCAAACCCGGAGAATCCGACCTCCTGCCCGGATACGGCTGGATCTTCCCTATGGGCGACGGCATCGTCAACGTCGGACTCGGCTCCGTTGCCTCCAACGCCAAAGCCACCGCGCTGCCCTACCGCCAAGTCTTCGAACAGTGGACGGCCAACCTCCCCGAAGAATGGGGATTCACGCCGGAGAACCAGATTTCCCCGCTGCGCAGCGCTGCCCTGCCCATGAGCTTCAACCGCACACCGCACTACACCTGCGGACTCGTCCTGGTCGGAGACGCCGGCGGCATGGTCTCCCCCTACAACGGGGAAGGTATCGCCCCTGCCATGCGCGCAGGCCGCTACGCCGCCGAAGCCATGGCTGTCGCACTGGCTCGCCCCACCCGCGTGGGTATCGACCGCGCCATGAGCGCCTACCCCGAACGCGTCCGTGATGAATACGGCGGCTACTACCAGCTGGGACGCGTCTTCGTGCGCCTCATCGAAAACCCCCAAATCATGCGCATGTGCACCGCCTACGGCCTGCCGATCCCGCGCCTGATGACCCTGGTTCACAAACTGCTCTCCGACGGTTTCGAACGCCAGGGCGGAGACTTCGACGACCGACTGATCACACTGCTGTCGACGATTGCGCCAACAGCATGACCGACACCAACACAACCCGTCTGTGGGAGGAACGATGACCAACCCCTACGTCCCGCTGCTCATCATGGCCGCGGCGGCTCTGGTGCTGGCACTGGGAGGCCTGGGCGCATCCGCCATCTTCGGCCCGACCAAGAAGAGCCGCACCAAGGCCGACAACTACGAATGCGGCATCGACCCCACCGAACAGCACCTGGAACGCGGACGTTTCCCCGTGCGCTACTACCTGGTGGCCATGACCTTCATCGTCTTTGATATCGAAGTCGTCTTTATGTACCCGTGGGCAGTCAGCTTCAACCACCTGGGACTCTTCGGTCTGGTGGCCATGCTGTCGTTTATCGCCCTCATCACCGTGCCCTACATCTACGAGTGGCGCCGTGGCGGACTGGACTACTGAGGACACCTGAGGAGAACAACATGGGTATCGAAGAGAGCCTGCCCGCAGGCGTCGCACTGACCAGCATCGAAAAAATCCTGGGACTGGCACGTAAGCACAGCCAGTGGCCGGTCACCATGGGTCTGGCCTGCTGCGCCATCGAAATGATGGCAGCCGGCACCCCCCGCTTCGACATGTCGCGCTTCGGCCTGGAAGTCTTCCGCGCCTCGCCGCGCCACTCCGACCTGATGATCGTCTCCGGCCGCGTCTCCCACAAGATGGCTCCGATCATCCGCCGCGTCTACGACTCCATGCCGGAACCCAAATGGGTGATCTCCATGGGAGCCTGCGCATCCTCCGGCGGCATGTTCAACAACTACGCCGTCGTCCAGGGCTGCGACCACATCGTCCCCGTCGACGTCTACCTGCCCGGATGCCCGCCTCGCCCCGAGGCACTCATCCACGCGATCCTCACCCTGCGTGAACAGATCGGCAAGGAACCCCTGGGCGTCCACCGACGCGAAATCGCCCGCAAGGCAGAACAGGCCGCGCTGGCCGCAACACCCACCCACCAGATGAAGGGACTGCTGGCATGAGTGACGTCCCCGAGCAGAACATCGACACCGCCGCCGCACACGACGTCGAACCCGTGCGTTTCGCGACCCCCGAGGTCGTCACCCGACGCACCGGCATGTTCGGAGCCCGCGCAGGCGACGACACCACCGGCTTTAGTGGACTCGAAACCGTCGTCACCACGGCTCCCGCAGCCCAGCGCCCCTACGGCGGCTACTTCGACGAGATCGTCGACATCCTCGAAGAACTCCTGGAAGCCGACGGACTGGCTCCCGCCGACGTCATCGAAAAGGTCGTCATCGAACACGATGAACTCACCATCTTCATCGTGCGCGACCACATCCAGCGCGTCGCACGCCACCTGCGCGACGACCAGGATCTGCGCTTTGAACTGTGCCTGGGCACCAACGGCGTGAACTACCCGGAAGATACGGGACGCGAACTCCACGCGATCTACCCCTTCATGTCCCTCACCCACAACCGCATGGTGCGCCTCGAAGCAACCTGCCCCGACGCAGATCCCCACATCCCCTCCATCGTCGCCATCTACCCGGCAAACGACTGGCAGGAACGCGAAACCTGGGATCTCATGGGCATCGTTTTTGACGGCCACCCCTCACTGACGCGCACCGCCCTGCCCGATGACTGGGTAGGACACCCCCAGCGCAAGGACTACCCCCTGGGTGGTATCCCCGTGGAATTCAAGGGAGCCACCACTCCGCCCGCAGACACTCGGAGGTCGTACAACTGATGAGCACGTCATTCCACGCGACATCCGGCACCGCCGGACTCAACGTCGACGACGTTCCCGAGGTTCTCGCCCAGGGCGGTGACTGGGAAGACGTCCTGAACGAGATCGAAAAGATCAGCAACGAACGCGTCGTCCTCAACATGGGACCCGTCCACCCCTCCACCCACGGGGTTCTGCGCCTGATCCTCGAACTCGATGGGGAAACCGTCCGCGAAACGCGCGTCGACACCGGCTACCTGCACACCGGTATCGAAAAGAACATGGAATACCGCACCTGGACCCAGGGCGTGACCTTCTGCACCCGCATGGACTACGTCGCCCCCTTCTTCCAGGAAGTGGGCTACTGCCTGGCCGTCGAAAAACTCCTGGGCATCACCCAGGACATCCCCGAACGCGCCACCCTCATTCGCGTCCTCCTCATGGAGCTCAACCGACTGGCCTCCCACATCGTGGCCATCGGTACCGGCGGCAACGAACTCGGCGCCACCACCATGATGACCATCGGCTTCCGCGCCCGCGAAGAAATCCTGCGTATCTTTGAACGCATCACCGGCCTGCGCATGAACCATGCGTTCATCCGCCCCGGCGGCGTTGCCCAGGATCTCCCCGCAGGGATGGTCGAATACATCCGCGAAAAGCTCCCCAAGGTTCGCGCCGACATCGGAGAACTCCAAGACCTCGTCCTGCAGAACCCCATCTTCAAGAAGCGCTTCATCGGCGTCGGCTACATGCCGCTGTCCGCGATCATGGCGCTGGGACTGACCGGCCCGAGCCTGCGCGCAGCGGGTGTCCCCGCCGACCTGCGCAAGAGCCAGCCCTACTGCGGATACGACGAATTCGAATTCGACGTGCCGACCTACGATGCGAACGACGCCTACAACCGCACGCTCATCCGCTTCGATGAGTGCTACCAGTCGATGCGCATCATCAACCAGGTGCTGCGCCGCCTCGAAAAGACCGAAGGCGCACCCGTCATGGTGTCCGACCCGCACATTAAGTGGCCGGCACAGCTGAGCGTCGCCACCGACGGACAGGGCAACTCTGCCGAACACATCGCAGAGATCATGGGCACCTCCATGGAGTCCCTCATCCACCACTTCAAGCTCGTGACCGAAGGCTTCAAAGTGCCCGCGGGTCAGGTCTACCAGACCGTGGAGCACGCCAAGGGCATCCTCGGCGTCCACCTCGTCTCCGACGGTGGAACTCGCCCCTTCCGCGCTCACTTCCGCGACCCCTCGTTCGCGAACCTTCAGTCGCTGGCAATGATGACCGAAGGCGGCCAGCTGGCCGACGTCGTCGTCTCCCTTGCCACCATCGACCCCGTGTTGGGAGGCGTTGACCGATGACATACACGGATGAAACCTACGCGCGTCTGGCGGGCGAAGCCCAGCAGATCATCGCGCGCTACCCCAGCGGCCACGCCCGCTCCGCCCTGCTCCCCATGCTCCACCTCGTCCAATCCGAGGACGGCTACGTGAGCGCCGACGGAATTGCCCTGTGCTCCGACCTCCTGGGAATCACCCGCGCCGAGGTCTCCGCCGTGGCCACCTTCTACACCCAGTACAAGCGCCACCCCACGGGCGACTACCTCGTGGGCGTGTGTACGAACTCCCTGTGCGCCGTCATGGGCGGCGACGAAATCTGGGAAGCCGTCAGCGAAAAGGTCGGCGTCGGTAGCGACGAAACCAACGAATCCGGGCGTATCACCCTGGAACGCATCGAATGTAACGCGGCCTGCGACTACGCCCCCGTCGTCATGGTGAACTGGGAATTCTTCGACAACCAGACCCCCGAGTCCGCGCTCGCGATGATCGACGACATCGAGGCCGGACGCGACCTGCACCCCACGCGCGGCAGCTCTGTCCTCCCGACTTTCAAGGAAACCGAGCACGTCCTCGCCGGCTTCCTTGACGGACACGAACACGACGGCCCCAGCGCCGGCGCCCCCTCCGTCCTCGGCCTGCGTATCGCTGAGGAACACGGGTGGGCCGCGCCCGTCCCCGTCAACGAGGCGGACGCCTCGTCCGTGGAAGAGCCGACCAGTGACGCTGCGCAGCAGGAAGGAGGCGCGCAATGACCGCGTATTCTGCTCCCGGTACCCTGACCCCGATCCTCACCCGAGGCTGGGGCGAGGATCGCTCCTGGACACTGGACTCCTACCGTTCGCGCGGCGGATACACCGGCCTGGCCAAAGCCAACACCATGGAACCCGCCGACATCATCGAAGCCGTGAAAGCCTCCGGGCTGCGCGGACGCGGTGGCGCCGGCTTCCCCACTGGCCTCAAGTGGTCCTTCCTGCCTCCGGACGACGGCAAGCCCCGCTACCTGGTGGTGAACGCCGACGAATCTGAACCGGGAACCTGCAAGGACATCCCGACCATCATGGCGAACCCCCACATCCTGCTGGAAGGCATCGCCATCACCTCGCGCGCCATCAACTGCACGCACGCCTTCGTCTACCTGCGCGGCGAAGTCGTTCATGTCTACCGACGTCTCCTGGCCGCCATCGAAGAGGCCACCGCCTCCGGCGTCCTGGGCGATCTGACGATCACGGCGCACGCGGGTGCCGGAGCCTACATCTGCGGTGAAGAAACCGCGCTCCTGGACTCCCTGGAAGGCTACCGCGGACACCCGCGTCTGAAGCCCCCGTTCCCCGCGGTCGCCGGCCTCTATGCCCGCCCCACGGTCATCAACAACGTGGAATCCATCAGCCAGGTCACGGGAATCTTCCAGAACTCCGTGGACTGGTACGCGGCCATGGGTACCGAAAAGTCCAAGGGGCACGGCATTTTCTCCCTGTCCGGCCACGTGAAGAACCCCGGCCAGTTCGAGGCTCCCTTCGGCATCACCATGCGTGAACTCATCGACATGGCCGGTGGCATCCGCGAGGGACACCAGCTGAAATTCTGGGTTCCCGGCGGCTCCTCCACCCCGATCTTTACCGAGGCGGAACTCGACGTTCCCCTGGACTACGAGTCCGTGGGTGCCGCGGGCTCCATGCTGGGCACCCGTGCCCTCCAGGTCTTTGACGAAACCACGTCCGTGGTGCGCGTCATCACCCGCTGGATCGAGTTCTACCAGCACGAATCCTGCGGTAAGTGCACGCCCTGCCGCGAAGGAACCTACTGGCTCAAGCAGATCATGTTGCGCCTGGAAGCGGGTCGCGGCCTGCCCGGTGACGTCGATCTGCTGGACGAAATTGCCCACAACATCTTCGGCCGAAGCTTCTGCGCCCTGGGCGACGCTGCGGCTACCCCGATCATGTCGGGCGTGAAGAAGTTCCGTGAAGAGTTCGAAGCGGGTCTGACGACCCCGGCTCGTGAGCTCTTCCCCTACGAGGCCTCCGCGGTCTTCACTCGAGGAGGGAACCGATGACTCAGTCCCCCACGATGGTGAACGTCACCATTGACGATGTGGAACTCAGCGTTCCTTCCGGAACCCTGGTGATTCGCGCTGCCGAAAAAGCGGGAATCCGCATTCCGCGTTTCTGCGACCACCCGCTCCTGGAGCCGGTCGCCGCGTGCCGCCAGTGCCTGGTGGAGGTCGGTATGCCCGACCGCAACACCGGCGAAGTACGTTTCATGCCCAAGCCCCAGCCGTCGTGTGCGCAGACCGTCACCCCGGGAATGGTGGTGAAAACTCAGGTGACCTCCGAGGTGGCGCGCAAAGCGCAGGAGGGCGTCATGGAGTTCCTCCTCATCAACCACCCGCTGGACTGTCCGATCTGCGACAAGGGCGGCGAATGCCCCCTGCAGAACCAGGCGATCCAGGACGGCCGCGAAACGAGCCGTTTCACCGACGCTAAGCGCACCTACCGCAAGCCCCTGCGTCTGACCAGCCAGATTCTCCTCGACCGCGACCGCTGTATCCTGTGCCAGCGCTGCGTGCGTTTCGGGAAGGAAATCGCGGGCGACGCGTTCCTCGACCTTCAGGGACGAGGCGGTGGCAGCGCCCCGACCGACCACCACGAGTTCATGGGGGAGCAGATCGGCTCCTTCGACACCGCGGTTCTCGGCTACCACAACCCGGCTGCTGTGCAGAACCAGACCGCGGGAATTTCCGGCCCCTACGGGCAGGAAGGCATCATCGGGTCGCTGAACACCGGTGACCTGGCTCCCGCCGACATCGATGCCTCCGGGCGTGCCTTCGCGTCCTACTTCTCCGGCAACATCATCCAGATTTGCCCGGTCGGTGCCCTGACCTCCGTCGACTACCGTTTCCGCTCCCGCCCCTTCGACCTCGTGTCGACCGCGTCCGTGACCGAACACGACGCGTCGGGCAGCGCGATTCGCGTCGACATGCGTCGCGGTGAAGTGCTGCGCCGTATGGCCGGCAACGACCCTGAGGTGAACGAAGAGTGGATCACCGACAAGGATCGTTTCGGTTTCGCGTGGGCGAACCAGGATCGCATCACCACGCCGCTGGTGCGCGAAAACGGTGAGCTTGTCCCCACGTCCTGGTCGGACGCCCTGGATCGCGTGCGACGCGGCCTGGAAGCTGCCCGCGCCGCGGGCACCGTGGGCTTCCTGCCCGGCGGCCGCCTGACCTTCGAAGACGCCTGGGCGTGGTCGAAGTTCGCGCGCACTGTCATGGACAGCGACTCCATTGACATGCGCAGCCGCACGCTCAGCGAAGAAGAACGCTCCTTCCTGGCCGCAGACGTGGCCGGAAGCGGCCTCGCCCTGACCTACGGGGACGTGGAAAACGCCGGACAGGTACTCCTCGTTGCCCTCGAACCCGAGGACGAATGCGGCGCCCTCTTCCTGCGCCTGCGCAAGGGAATGCGCGCGGGTCGCGTCCGCGTGGCCTCGCTTGCCTCGATGACGTCGCGCGGCCTCGCCAAGCTGAACGGGGAACTGCTGCGCGCAGCCCCCGGAACCGAAATCGAAGTCCTCTCCTCCGTCGCCGAGGGCGGACAGCACGCAGACCTCGCGCAGCGCCTGTCGGGCGGCGTCATCCTCGTGGGTGAACGCGCCGCACGTACCCCCGGCCTGCTGAGCGCCACCCGCGACCTGGCGCAGCGCCTCGGCGCGCGACTCCAGTGGGTGCCTCGCCGCAGCGGCGATCGCGCCGCGGTGGAAGCCGGCCTCCTGCCCGGCCTCCTGCCCTTCGGTCGCCCGCTTGCCGACGAGGCGGCGCGTGACTCTCTGGGATGGGCGTCCCTCCCGCAGACGCGCGGCCTTGACGCCGAGCAGATGCTGGCCGGCGCCCGCGACGGCTCTGTCAGCGCTCTGGTCGTCGGTGGTGTGGATCTGCGCGACTTCGCGGATCCCGCACAAGCCGCAGCAGCCTGCGACTCCGTGAACTTCCTGGTTTCCCTGGAAGTGCGTCCCAGCGAAGTGACCGAACGCGCCGACGTGGTTCTGCCCGTCGTGCCCCCGCTGGAAAAGAACGGAACCTGGATCAACTGGGAAGGCCGCCTGCGCCCCTTCGGCCAGGCCATCGCCTCGCGCGGCCTCACCGACCGCGATGTCTTCCAGCGCCTGGCGCGCGAATTTGACGCGGATCTCGGCGTGCACACCCTGGAGGACGTCTACGCGGAAGTGAACCCGCTGATGACGTGGACGGGCGCGCGCCCCGCATTCGAGGCCGCCGCCCCCGCGCCGCTGAGCGCCGTCGCCCCCGGGCAGGCTCTCCTGGCGACGCATAAGCCGATGCTGGATGCCGGTCGCCTGCAAGACGGCGCCCACAGCCTCGCGGAATCTGCGCGCCGAAGTGTCCTTTTCGCCTCGCGAGCCACCCTGTCGGCCGCGGGCGTGCGCGAAGGTGACCTGCTGACGGTTTCCACGTCGCGCGGCTCCATCACCCTGCCCGTTCAGGCCGCTGACCTCCCCGATCAGGTGGTGTGGCTGCCCGAATGTTCTGCCGGTTCCTACGTCCATACGTCACTGGGAGCGGCTGGCTCTGTTGTGGCACTGAGTGCAAGCGAGGAGGTGGCCCGATGAACCTTCTTCCCCTGGCAGTACCCGACTACGTTCCCTCCGATTTCTCGCAGGAAACCTGGTGGTTGACCGTCATCAAGGCCGTGTTCATCATCGTGTTCCTGATCCTCAACGTTCTGCTTGCCCTGTGGGTGGAACGCCGAGGACTCGGACGCATGCAGACCCGCCCCGGACCCAACGTCGCCGGCCCCCTGGGCTTGCTCCAAGCCATCGCCGACGCGGTGAAGCTCCTCTTCAAAGAGGACATGTGGACGCGTAAGGCCGACAAGTTCATCTACCTGATTGCCCCGGTGATCTCCGCGTTCTGCGCCTTCAGCGTGTTCGCCGTCATCCCCATGGGACCGAATGTCACGATCTTCGGGTACTCGACGCCGCTGCAGCTGACCGATATGCCCGTGGCGACCCTCTACATTCTGGCGATCACCTCGCTGGGTCTGTACGGCATCATCCTGGGTGGTTGGTCGACGGGATCGACCCTGCCCCTCTACGGCGCGGTGCGTTCCTCGGCTCAGGTCATCAGCTACGAACTGTCCATGGGTATGGCGCTGGTCTCGGTCTTCCTCATGTCGGGAAGCATGTCGACCTCGCACATCGTAGCCGCACAGGGACAGATCTGGTGGTTCCTGCCGCTGGCTCCCGCCTTCGTCATCTACCTCATTTCGATGGTCGGTGAAGTGAACCGTTTGCCCTTCGACCTCCCGGAAGCGGAAGGCGAACTGGTGGCCGGTCACATGACCGAGTACTCGTCCATGAAGTTCGGCTGGTACTACCTGTCCGAATACGTGAACATGCTCAACGTGTCGGCCGTCGCCACCACCATGTTCTTCGGTGGCTGGCACGCCCCGTGGCCGCTGTCCCACATTGAACTGTTGAACTCCGGCTGGTTCGGCATGCTGTGGTTCTTCCTCAAGATGTGGTTCTTCATGTTCCTCATGATCTGGACGCGTGCGACCCTGCTGCGTTTCCGCTACGACCAGTTCATGCAGCTGGGCTGGAAGCGCCTCATCCCGATTTCGTTGGCGTGGCTGGTGATGGTGGCGATCATTCGCGGCATCACCCAGTGGGTGGCTCTGTCTGTTCCCGCCATGATCGGTGGTCTTGCGGGCATCTTCGTCATCGTGCTGATCGTCATGTGGTGGGCGGATCGTGCTCCCGCCGCTGAGGTGAGTGACGAGGCGCCCGCTGAGTTTGACCCGATGGCTGACGGTTTCCCCGTTCCGCCGCTTCCCGGACAGACCCTTCCCCCGTCGCCGCGTGCCGCTCGCACGGCCGTGGCTGCGGCAACTCAGGAGGATACCGATGAGTGAGATGACTCAGCCCGAGGAGATGCGCTACGAGCAGGATCCCAAGGGGCCGATCGGCCAGTTCTTTGCGCCGTTCGCGGGCTACGGAGTGACGATTACGTCCTTCTTCCGCCCGACGGTCACCGAACAGTACCCCTTTGAAGGGCCTTTCGTAGAGCCTCGCTACCACGGACGCCACCAGCTCAACCGCTACGCCGACGGCTTGGAAAAGTGCATCGGCTGTGAGCTGTGTGCGTGGGCGTGCCCCGCGGACGCCATTTTTGTCGAGGCCGCCTCGAATACGCCGGAAGAACAGTACAGTCCCGGCGAACGCTACGGAGCGGTCTACCAGATCAACTATCTGCGCTGCATTTTCTGCGGTTACTGTATCGAAGCCTGCCCGACGCGTGCCCTGACCATGGGACACAACTTCGAGCTGGCCGAATACCGACGCGAGGACGACATCTACGAGAAGCAGGATCTTCTGGTTCCCCTCGCCGACGGTATGCTGGCACCGCCCCACCCGCAGGTCGAGAACCTGTCGGATGGCGACTACTACCGCGGTGAGGTTCACGGCCCCACTCAGGCACAGATCAACTGGGTGAAGGAACGTCGTCCCGACGATCCCTCCCTGGAAACTGCACGTCCCGTGGTCAAGGAGGTCCGTCAGTGACACCCGCGATGAACTGGCCCGCAATGGGGTCAACAGGGGAGATGCTCCTCTTCGGATGCGTCGCCGTCTTCATGGTGCTCTGCGCCCTGGGCGTCCTCTTCTTCAAGAAAGCCGCCTACTGTGCGATCTGCATGGTGGGAGTCATGCTGGGACTGGCCGTCCTCTACTTGACGCAGGGAGCCGCATTCCTGGGAACCGTGCAGATCGTCGTCTACACGGGCGCCATCATGATGCTCTTCCTCTTCGTCATCATGATGATCGGTCTGGGAGCCTCCGACCAGTACGCTGTCCAGGGACGCGGACGCATCGTCGCCGCCGTCCTGTGCGCGCTCGGCCTGGCGGCTCTGATCGTCGGCGGCATCGTGCGCTCGCAGATGCCCGGTGAGGCGCGCGGCCTGACCGACGCCCCCTACTCGAATGAGCCGGTGACCGACCTGGCAACCGCTCTCTTCTCCGAACACTGGTTCACGATGCAGCTGTCGGGAATCCTCCTGATCACCGCCGCAATTGGTGCCATGCTGCTCACGCACTCGGATAACCTCGGCCCGGAAATCACCCAGGCCGCAACGGCTCGCGCCAAGATGCGCGCCTTCAAGGAATCCGGTCGCCGTATCGGCCAGCTCCCGTCGCCCGGTGTCTACGCGCGTTCCAACGCCGTGGATGTCCCGGCACTGTCGGGCGAAACCCACGGGCCGGTGGAAGCCTCGGTGCCGCGTGTTCTGCGCGTGCGCGGACTGGATCGCAGCATCGGACAGGTCGAACCAGAAGTTGCCGAATCCCTGTCCCTCGCCCGCGCCGGACGTCTCGAAGACACGATGTTTGCCCGCGACGCCGAAGCCACCAGCGCACGTTCGCGCGCCTGGGGCATGCCCGGTGATTCCGCACCCGTCGGCCTGAACCAGCCGATGCCTCGTACGGACACCTCTGCCGAGGACGTCCACGCCCACGATGTCGACGCACCCGCAACGGAGGAAAACTGATGAGCATGGCACTGTACCTGGTGCTCGCAGGCGTGCTGTTTGCGATCGGCGCCGCTATCGTTCTGGTTCGTCGCTCCGCGGTGATTTCACTGATGGGCGTTGAACTCATGCTGAACTCCGCGAACCTCGCGTTCGTGACCTTCGCCCGGATCCACGGCAATGTGAGCGGCGAAATCATGGCGTTCTTCGTCATGGTGGTTGCCGCCGCCGAAGTCGTTGTGGGTCTGGCCATTATCGTGTCGATCTTTAAGTCCCGGGCCACCACGAACGTGGATGACCTCGACCTGCTGAAGAACTGAGGGGCGCTGAACTATGACTCTTTCTTCTCTTCTGCCCGCGTCGACGGTCGCTGCCCTCACCCCCGCAACGGGCGCGGCGCAGTACGCCTGGTTGATGATCACCATTCCCGCGCTGAGCGCCGGACTCCTGCTGCTCCTGGGACGCCGCAGCGACCGCTGGGGACACCTCCTGTCCACCTGTGCCTCGTGGAGCGCCTTCCTGGTGGGCGCCGCAATCCTCGTGCAGATGCTTTCTGCCGCACCGGATGCGCGTCGTTTCGCTCTGCCCCTGTTCACCTGGATTCCCGCCGGGGACTTCACCGTGAACTTCGGGCTGATGGTGGACCCGCTGTCGATGACCTTCGTCATGCTGGTGACCTTCGTCGGCTCCCTCATCCACGTGTACGCGATTGCCTACATGTCGCACGATACGGATCGTCGCCGTTTCTTCGCCTACCTCAACCTCTTCATCGCGGCCATGCTCACCCTGGTGCTGGCCGATTCCTACGCGGGACTCTTCGTGGGGTGGGAAGGCGTGGGCTTGGCGTCCTACCTCCTCATCGGTTTCTGGAACTACGTGCCCGCTTACGCGGTGGCCGCAAAGAAGGCCTTCGTCATGAACCGCGTGGGTGACATGGGGCTCCTGATTGCCATGATGGCCATGGTCGCGAACTTCTCGACGGTCGATATGGCCGAGGTCAACGAGAAGGTCACGACGATTTCTCCCGCAGCAGCCACGGTGATCGGCATCTTCCTGCTGGTGGGTGCCTGCGGTAAGTCCGCGCAGTTCCCGCTCCAGGCCTGGCTGGGTGACGCCATGGCCGGCCCGACTCCGGTGTCCGCCCTTATCCACGCGGCCACGATGGTGACCGCCGGCGTCTATCTGGTGGTGCGTTCCGGTGCGATCTACACGGCAGCTCCCGTGGCCGCCGCCGCCGTCACGGTGATCGGTGCGATCACTCTGCTCTTCGGTGCGATCGTCGGCTGCGCCAAGGACGACATGAAGAAGGTGCTGGCCGCTTCGACCATGAGCCAGATCGGCTACATGATGCTCGGTGCGGGTCTGGGATCGATCGGGTGGGCGTTCGCGATCTTCCACCTCTTCACTCACGGTTTCTTCAAGGCGCTCATGTTCCTGGGAGCCGGTTCGGTCATGCACGCGATGGGCGACCAGGTCAATATGCGTCGCTTCGGCGGCCTGCGCACCGCCATGAAAGTCACCTGGCTGACCTTCATGATGGGCTGGCTGGCGATCCTCGGTGTGCCGCCGTTCTCCGGCTACTTCTCGAAGGACAAGATCATCGAAGCCGCTTTCGGTGCGACGACCTTCGCCGGTCAGGACGCCCCCTGGGCGGGCTGGATTTTCGGCATGATTGCTCTGCTGGGTGCGGGAATTACCGCGTTCTACATGTCGCGCCTGTTCTTCATGACCTTCCACGGCACGGCTCGCTGGACGACGGAAGCGGAAGGCGCTCCCGTGCACCCGCACGAGTCCAGCCCGCTGATGACCATTCCCATGATTGTCCTGGCCGTTGCGGCCGCCTGCATCGGTGGATTGCTGTCGGTGGGGAACGTGTTCACCACCTGGCTGGAGCCCGCGATCGGTCACACCGAGCACGCTCACCCGGTTGCCCCCGAAATCGCTATTCAGGTGGGCACGCTCGCCGTGGTGATTCTCGGTGCCGCGCTGGCGTGGCGCATGTACGGAGCCGCTGAGGTTCCGACCGCTGTCCCCGCAGGCCGCGCCCTGACTCGCGCAGCACGCAACGATCTGTACCAGGACGCCGTGAACGAGACCCTCTTCATGGCTCCCGGCGTCGCCCTGATGAAGGGCGCAACCCACGGTGACCGTCTGGTCGTGGACGGGGTTGTTTCCGGTATTGCTTCGGCTTCTGCCGGTATGGGACGCATCCTGGGGGCAACGCAGAACGGTCGTGTCCGCGTCTACGCCTTCTACATTCTCGGTGGGGTCGTCCTCGCCCTGGCCGCCGTTCTCGGCTTCACACTGTGAGGGGAGTACACACAATGCAGATCACAGAAATGGTGAACGCTCAGGTGCCGTGGTTGACGGTGCTCGTGCTTCTTCCGCTGCTCGGCTCCCTGGCACTGCTGCTAGTTCCCGGCCTGCGCCGCGTGGGGCGCCCTGTCGCTCTGGGCGTCTCCCTGGTCGAACTCATTCTGGCCTGCGCGGCTGCTGTCACCTCCTTTAACTGGGGGGCCGCCGGTTCGTACCAGATACTGGAGTCCCACTCGTGGATTCCGCAGATGGGTGTGAGCTGGGCGCTGTCGGTCAACGCCCTGGGTCTGGTGATGATCCTCCTGGCGGTTGCTCTGGTTCCCCTGGTCATCCTGGCCGGTTGGAATGATGATGAGGACGCGCAGACGGCCGGTTCCTACCTGTCGCTGGTTCTCATGCTCGAAACCTTCATGGTGCTGATTTTCGCGGCCTACGATGTCGTGCTCTTCTACCTGGCCTTCGAAGGCATGCTGGTGCCGCTCTTCCTGATGATCGGCCGCTACGGGGTGGGGGACGAGGCGGCGCGTCGCGCAGCAGCCATGAAGTTCCTCCTCTTCTCCCTGGCCGGTGGTCTGGTGATGCTCGGTGGCCTGGTGGCCGTGTGGGCGATGGCGGGACGCCGCGGTGAGACGCTGTTCCGCTTGGATACCCTGGCCTCTGCGACGCCGAACCTGCCGCTGGGCGTGCAGATCGGGATCTTCCTGACGTTCTTTGTCGCTTTTGCGATCAAGGCGCCGATGGTGCCCGTGCACACATGGCTCCCGGATACCGCCGCCGTGGCGCGCCCGGGGACTTCGGTTCTCCTCGTGGGTGTCCTCGACAAGATCGGCACCTTCGGCATGATCGCCCTGTGCCTGCGCCTCTTCCCTGCGGCCGCTGCCGCGTCGCACACCTGGATCTGCGCTCTCGCGGTCTTCTCGATCCTGTGGGGCGGTCTTGCGGCGATCGGCCAGAACGACATCATGCGTTTCGTGTCCTACACCTCGGTGTCCCACTTCGGTTTCATGGTGCTGGGCATCTTCGTGGGTTCGTCGGTCGCGATGACCGGTGCCATGCTCTACATGGTGGCTCACGGGGTGTCGATTGCGGCGATGTTCCTCCTGTCCGGCTGGCTTTCGTCGCGAGGTGGAACTCAGGACATGCGCGAATACTCCGGTATGCAGCGGGTGACCCCGGTTTTGGCGGGTCTGTGGCTGGTGTCGGGTCTGGCGTCCGTTGCCCTGCCGGGTCTGTCGGGCTTCGTCCCCGAATACCTGGTGCTTATGGGAACCTGGAAGGCCAGCGTCCCCCTGGCGCTGTTTGCTGTGCTGGGTGTCGTGATCGCCGCCCTCTACATGCTCATGCCCTACCAGCGGGTCTTTACCGGTGGACCGCGCAAGGGGAAGGATGCTCTTGCCGATCTGGATAGCCGTGAAAAGACGGTCATGGTTCCGCTGGTAGCCGCGATGCTGATTTTGGGCATCTGGGCGGCACCTCTGACTGCCGCGTTGACCCCCATCGCGGATGAGGGTGCTCAGATGCTCCTGTCCGCTCTGACGACTTCGGAAGGGAGCGCCAAGTGAATCTCCTGGCTACTGCCCTGCAGTTCACCCCGCCCACGATCCCCTGGATGGGGCTGACCCCGATTCTCTGCGTGCTTGCGGGCGGTGTGATCGGTGTGCTCGTGGAGTCCCTGGCTCCGGCGCGCGCGCGTCGCGTCGGCGTGATTTCGGTGAGCGTTCTTTCCCTTCTAGCGGCCGCTGTTGCCCTGGTGAGCCGCTGGTTTGCGGTCACGCAGGCACCGGCTTCCTTCGGTGAATACATTGAGGATCCGCTGACGATCGCTGCGCAGATGATCCTGGTGCTGGTCGCTTTCGTCGCCGTTCTGGTGGTTGCAGATCGCAGCCGACTGGGCGACGGAGCCTTTGCTGGCCAGCCTTCGGATCGTCCGGGTTCTTCGGATGAGGAACGCACGGACGCGCAGAATTATCAGCGTTCGGAAATGTTCCCGCTCATGCTGTTCTCGACCGGCGGCATGATGATTTTCCCCGCAGCAGATTCCTTCATCACCCTGTTTGTGGCTCTGGAAGTGATGTCGCTGCCGCTGTACATTCTGGCTGCGACCGCGCGTCGTCGCCGCCAGCTGTCACACGAGGCGGCTTTGAAGTACTTCGTGCTGGGCGCGTTCTCGTCCGGTTTCATGCTCATGGGCTCGGCCTTCCTCTACGGATTCTCCGGTTCCTTGACGATTTCGAAGGTGGCCGTTGCTCTCCCGACGATGGCGGGAATGGACGCCCTGCTCATGGCGGGTGTCCTCATGGTGCTGGTCGGTCTGCTCTTTAAGGTGGGTGCCGCCCCCTTCCATGCGTGGACTCCCGACGTGTACACGGGGGCGCCGACTCCGGTCACCGGTTTCATGGCGGCTGCCGTGAAGGTCGCGGCCTTCGGAGCGATCCTGCGTTTCTACGCGGTCGTCGTCGGCCCTCTCCAGTGGAATTTCACCCCGGTTCTCGCGGTGATCGCTCTCCTGACGATGTGCGTGGGAACTTTCGCGGGCATCGTCCAGAAGGACGTTAAGCGCATGCTGGCCTACTCGTCGATTGCGCACGCGGGCTTCATCCTCCTGGGCATCATGTCTCTGGTGCGCGGCGGTTCCGGCCACGTTCTCTTCTACGTCCTGGCTTACGGCTTGGCTACGGTCGGTGCCTTCGGCATTATTGCGCTGGTGCGTTCGCGTGACGCACAGGGCAATGTCGGTGGCGAGGTGACGGCTCTGTCTCGCTGGGCGGGATTGGGCAAGACCAATCCGTGGCTGGCCAGCGCAATGCTGATCTTCATCCTGTCCTTCGCGGGGATCCCGTTCACGGCCGGTTTCATCGGCAAGTTCGTGGTCTTCTCCGACGCGTTTGCCGCGGGACTGGGCTGGTTTGTGGGCTTCTCTCTGCTGTGTTCCGCGGTGACGGCCTTCTACTACTTCCGCCTGGTGCGACTGATGTTCTTCACGGAACCGACGGGTGATGTCGAGGTCGTTGCGTCCGAGGGATACGCCTCCGTTGCGATTGCGCTCTGCGCTGCGGGTACGATTGTTCTGGGTCTCTTCCCGAGTCCCGTTCTGTCACTTCTCGATCAGGTGGTTGTGCTTCTCCCGTGAGCGTTACATTTGACCTACACGTTCCCGATCTCGAGGCTCGGATTATTCCGGGCCTTGAGGCCGTTGAAGAGCGTCTTCGTGCCTCAGTTTCCGACGCTCGCGATTTGGTGAGTGAGCTGACCAGCCACTTGGCGAAAGCGGGCGGGAAGCGCATGCGTCCGTTGCTGACCCTGGTGGCCGCGCAGTTTGGGGATCTCGAGCGCGCGTTCAGCGATGAGGTGCTCACGGCTGCGACCGGCATTGAGCTGACGCACTTGGCGTCGCTCTACCACGACGATGTCATGGATTCTGCTCCCACGCGTCGCGGTGTTCCCTCGGCTCAGCACCTGTGGGGTAACAATCGAGCGATTTTGGCGGGCGACATTTTGTTCGCGCGCGCATCGTCGATGATTGCGACCCTGGGTGAGGAGACGGTGCGTCGTCACGCGGTGACTTTTGAGCGTCTGTGTATCGGCCAGCTGAACGAGACCTTCGGGCCGACGTCGGATGATGATCCGGTGGATTTCTACATCCAGGTGCTGGCGGATAAGACGGGGTCGCTGGTGGCTTCTGCCGCGGCTTTTGGTGCGATGCATGCGGGTGCCGCCGAGGATACGATTGCGGCTCTCCAGGAGTTCGGTGAGCGCCTGGGGGTGGCCTTCCAGATTGCTGATGATGTCATCGATCTGTCGCCGGAGGGCACGAATTCCGGGAAGACGCCGGGTACAGATCTGCGTGAGGGCGTGCGCACTCTTCCGGTGCTGCTGCTGATGCGCCGTGCGGAGGCGGGAACCGTCGATGCTGCGGGTGAGCAGATCCTGTCGATGCTGGATGAGGATCTGTCCTCGGACGAGGCGTTGGCGCAGTTGGTGGCGTTGCTGCGTGAGCACGACGTGGTGGAGGAGACGCGCGAACTGGCACGCCAGTGGTGCGCGCGCGCCCTGGAATGCGTTGAGCCCCTTCCCGAAGGTGACGCGAAGAAAGCGCTTGTGGCGTTTGCTCATCTGATGGTGGATCGCGTGGCCTGAGCGCTGGGCGATTCTCCCACGGGAGTGACGAGGCGACGGACGAGGTGAGTGCATCACCCGGGCGTCGCCTCGTGCGTATGTGCGGGGGAGCGGTGCGCAGGTGGTGTGTTCTGCCTCATCTGCCCTCCCGCTCATCGGCTTGTAGGATTGTCCCGGTGTAAGGCTGCCCTGAGTCGGGTGGCCGTGAGCAGAGGAAAGACACGTGACTACGTACAACGTTGCTGTCATTGGAGCGGGGCCTGCCGGTATCTATGCCTCGGATATTTTGTCGAAGTCTGAACTCGACGTGAATATTGATCTTTTTGAACGACTTCCCGCGCCCTACGGTCTGGTGCGTTACGGTGTCGCCCCCGATCACCCGCGTATTAAGCAGATTATTGTGGCGCTGTACCGCATTTTGCAGCGCGGCGATATCCGCCTCCTCGGCAATGTTGAGGTGGGACGTGATGTCACTATTGAGGATCTTCAGGCTCACTACGATGCGGTGATTATCGCGACCGGTGCTGACCGCGACGCGCCGCTGAATATCCCGGGTGTGGATCTGCCGGAATCCTACGGTGCTGCCGATTTCGTCTCCTGGTATGACGGCCACCCCGACTACCCGCGTACCTGGCCGCTGAAGGCGCGCGAAATTGCGGTTTTGGGCGTGGGGAACGTGGGGCTGGACGTCGCGCGCGTGCTGGCAAAGCATGTGGACGACATGATGGTGACCGAGGTTCCGGAAAATGTTGCGCAGGGACTGGCGGAGAACCCGGTGACGGATGTGCACGTGTTTGGTCGTCGCGGTCCTGCCCAGGTGAAGTTCACGCCCCTGGAGCTGCGTGAACTGGGGCATGTGCCCGATGTCGACATCATTGTGGACGAGGCAGATTTTGAGTTTGATGAGGGTTCCGAAGAGGCTCTGCGCGCCTCGAATCAGCAGCGTCAGGTGGTGAAGACCCTGACGAACTACGCGATGGCGGATCCGTCGGAGCACACGGCGTCGCGTCGTATTCACATTCACCTGTTCCAGTCTCCCGTGGAGATTGTTGCGGACGAGGACGGTCACGTGCGTGCCCTGCGTACGGAGCGTACGGAGTTGACGGGTGATGGAAATGTGCGCGGCACGGGTGTCATCACCACGTGGCCGGTTCAGGCCGTGTATCGCGCGGTTGGCTACTACTCGTCTCCGATTCCCGGCGTGCCTTTCGATGTGCGCAAGGGCGTGGTGCCGAATGTGGAAGGGCGTGTGATCGAGGGCGAGACCACTCAGGATGAGTCGGCTCCGGTGATTTCCGGCCTGTATGCGACGGGCTGGATTAAGCGCGGACCCGTGGGTCTGATCGGTTCGACGAAGTCGGATGCTCAGCAGACGATCGCGCATCTCGTGGAGGACGCGAAGGAGGGGCGCCTGCACGCAACATCCTCCGATGTGGGTCACGAGGCGATGGTGGCGCTTTTGGAGGAGCGCGGCGTGGAGTTCACTACCTGGGAAGGCTGGGAGCTTCTGGATGCGTACGAGCAGGAGCTGGGGTCGCAGTTTGGCGAGCTTCCGGGTGAGCGCGGGGTGCGTGAGCGCGTGAAGGTGGTGTCGCGTCGTGCGATGACCGATATTTCGCGAGGGGCAGCCTCCTCGGGTGCGGATCTGATCGGTGAGATGGGGGAGATGGATGTTCCTTCTGCTCCCGAGCGTTTTGATGATTTCACCGGCCCGGGTGGTCGTCATGTGTCGCTGAAGTGACGTTTGGCGCGTGAGGCGCTGAGGACGTGTGAGGCGCGGGGTGTGCACGTGAGTGCGCTCCCCGCGCCTGTGTCTTGGGGAGCGCGGGGTGACATATTCTGTGGATTCAGTGAATGTTTCCTGGGAAAAAGAGTCTGAGAGGGTTCTGGCCGAGCACAATAGGGTGTGACGCACTACGGTGGGGATCATCAAGTCGGGAGGATCGATGCGTCACTATCACAACGGATTGAAAACCACACTGCTCCTGGGCGGAATGTGGGCTCTGCTGATCGCCATTGGGGGACTGATCGCACGAGGCAGTGGCAACAGCATCTGGATATGGGTTTTTGCCGCTATCGGACTGGGACAGACCGTCTGGTCGTACTGGAACTCTGCGACGATGGCTCTGCGCTCAATGAACGCCTACCCGGTGTCAGAATCGGAGCGCCCGGAACTGTATCGCATCGTGCGTGAGCTCTCGTCCGTTGCCGGTCAGCCCATGCCCTCCCTGTGGGTGGCGCCCACGCATACTCCCAACGCTTTTGCGACCGGACGTAATCCGGCAAACGCCGCGGTGTGCTGCACGGAAGGCATCCTGGCGCTGCTCAACGAGCGCGAGCTTCGCGGCGTTCTGGGGCATGAACTCATGCACGTGTACAACCGAGATATCCTCACCTCGTCGGTGGCAGCAGCTATGGGCGGGCTTATTTCCTCGATCGCGCAGTTCCTGATGTTTTTTGGCGGCGGCAGCTCGCGTAACGGGGAACGAGGCGGTGCGCTGGGAGGCGTCGCGGTCATCCTCATGGCGCTTCTCGCCCCAATCGTCGCCACGATCATCCAGTTCTCCCTGTCGCGTACTCGCGAATTCGATGCGGATGAGGACGGCGCCATGCTGACGCAGGATCCGTTGGCATTGGCCTCGGCTCTGCGCAAACTGGAGCAGGGCGCTCAGGTCATGCCCCTGCAGGAAACTCCGGCTCATCAGAATGTTGCGGCCATGATGATTGCGAATCCCTTCCGTGCGCGCAACCTGTTTTCCACTCACCCGCCGATGGAGGAGCGTATCGCACGCCTGGAGAAGATCGCGGGCTACTGACACCTGTGACGGGGAGTCCCGGATCCCTCGGGGATCCGGGACTCCCCGTATTCACTGCATTCATCTCTCGTGGGATTGTGAGACCTGCGGTCTCGGCTGATGCATCTGCTTCCATTGCAGCTCGTGTTCGCATCCCACTGCGATGCGCGACCTGTCTATTCTGTCCCTGTGAGAACGGGGGGTGTCATGCGCCGCTGCTGGAGTCTGCGCGTCCTTCTCCGAATGCCTTCGCGGCCAGAGAGCAACCCCACGTGTGGTGAGTGGAGTATGCGGGTGAGCTGGAGTGCGTCCTGAATACGAACGAGGTGCCCGCTCTCCGACGGCGATACGCGTCGGGAGGCGGGCGCCTCGTGAGAAGAAATCAACGGTAGTTGACGAACTGGAGGGCGACGTCCAGTTTTTCGCCTTCAGCGCCCTTGAGCAGTGCGATTACGGCCTGCAGGTCATCGCGAGACTTGGAAGAGACGCGAATTTCGTCTCCCTGGATCTGTGCCTTCACACCCTTGGGACCCATATCGCGGATGAGCTTTGTGATTTTCTTCGCAACGTCCTGCTCGATGCCTTCGCGCAGAGGAGCCACCAGCTTGAAAATCTTGCCGGAGGCCTTCGGCTCGCGATCTTTGAGATCCAGGGCTTTGAGGGAAACTCCGCGGCGGAACAACTTGGACTGGAGCACGTCCACGATGGCCATGACACGTTCGGGAGTGTTGGCTTCCATTTCCACTGCGTCGCCCGACAGGCGAATGGCTGCGTCCACGCCTCGGAAGTCGTAGCGCTGTGCCACTTCCTTCGCCGCCTGGTTCACGGCATTGTCGACTTCCTGACGGTCGAGTTTGGAGACGATGTCAAATGAGGAATCGGCCATAGTCTGCCTCTTTTCTTCACGAAGGGATCCTGTGAAATGTCGTATGACTAGAGGATACGTGCCCGAGCACAGGGGGCAAAGCTTTGTTGGGAGTGGGGGGGATTTGTGCAAGGCCTGTCGAGGTGGAGAGGTGCATGAGAGTGCGCGGGAAAAAGATGTGTCTTTCCCGGAGAAAAGCCGCTTTTTGGTGCGGATGTGACGGGAGTATCAGTCGTCGATTGGCGCGCGTCCCGCAAACTCTGTTATTCTTTCACGGCACCGCGAAAGCGGAGCTTGGCAGGTTACCCGAGTGGCCAAAGGGAGCTGACTGTAAATCAGCCGCGGAATGCTTCGGGGGTTCGAATCCCTCACCTGCCACGGTTTCGAAAGAAACTCGCATGTGATGTCCTTCTCAGGGCGTCGAATTGATTTGAGATTCGACAATGAGTTAGGCTTCTCGGCGTTGCCCCGATAGCTCAGTCGGCAGAGCATCTCCATGGTAAGGAGAAGGTCAAGGGTTCGATTCCCTTTCGGGGCTCAGGTCGCGGCCAGTGCCGCAACCGCTGCGGCGGGGTAGCTCAGCTGGTCAGAGCGCACGACTCATAATCGTGAGGTCGCGGGTTCGAGCCCCGCCCCCGCTACCAACTATCATCCGGTCGCACGCCGACTACGCCATTAAGCAAAAGGGGAATCACCGTGGCAAGCAAGTCTCAGGACGTTCGCCCCAAGATCACTCTCGCATGCTCGGAGTGCAAGGAGCGCAACTACATCACCAAGAAGAACCGTCGTAACACGCCGGATCGCCTGGAGCTCAACAAGTACTGCCCGCGCTGCCGCAAGTCGACCGCGCACCGCGAGACTCGCTGACGCGCATCGTCTTTTCAACACCCCCGATTCAGCTGGGCTGAACGGGGGTTCGTTGCATCTGCGGCAATACGTGAGGAGGACACATGACAGCGCAGAAAAACCGGGTTCGTCGCTCAGCGGAGGCACTCGCCGTCGGATTTTTCATGTTGGGCTTCGCCTCCTCCTCGTGGCTCTCACGCCTGCCCGCCGTACGCGACGCCCTCGGGCTCGCACCCTCCACCATCGGCATGATGCTGCTCATCGGCTCACTGGGATCCCTCGTTGCTCTTCCCTCGGCCGGCCCCCTCATCGGTCGTTTCGGTCCGCGCATCGTGGGACGAGCCGGAGTTCTCATCTGGGGACTGGGGCTTCTCGGAGTCGTCTACGCCCTCTACCTCCTCTCCCTGTCCCTCACCATGGCCTGCCTGCTTGCCCTTTCCTGCGGCATCAGCTTCTGGGCGTCATCCATCAATACGGCCGGCGGCCTGACAGAAGTTCTCCTGCGCAGCGTCCTATTGGACAAGTTGCACGCCATGTATTCCATCGGGACGGTGGCCGGTGCGCTCGTGGGCGCGGGCCTTGCGCGCATTGACCTCTCGCTTTCTCTGCATTTCATCGGGATCGTTGTCCTCGTGTGGGTGTCGATGACACTGGCCACGCACTTTTTCCTCAACGAAAACGATGTCCTATCTGCGCGCGCCCCCTCCGCCTCGACAAGCGGCGAACTCAAGGGGCGGACGAAGCGAGCATGGACAGAGAAAACCACTCTCCTCATCGCCCTCATGGTGATGTCTGCCGGGCTTCTGGAAGGATCCGCGAACGACTGGCTCACCCTGGCCATGGTGGACGGCTACAACTTCAGCGGCGCGGAAGCTTCCGCGGTGCTCTCCCTGTTCCTGCTGGTCATGGCGACCATGCGTCTGAGTTCGACGCGTCTGCATCGGCGCTTCGCCCCCGATGTGCTGCTGCGCACCCTCTTGATCGCCGCCTGTATCGGAGTAGTGTGCGTGGCTCTCGGCGCGTCCGCGCTCGTGGCGCTGGCCGGGGTCGTCCTGTGGGGGATGGGTGCGGCGCTCATCTATCCGACGGCGTCGTCTGCCCTGGCGAAAGATCCGGTGATGACGGCTGCGCGCGCCTCGGTTTTGGCAACGGTGAACTACTCGGCGTACCTCGTGGGGCCGCCGGTTCTCGGTGTGCTTGCCGAACATCTCGGCTACCATCGTGCCCTGATTTTCCTACTCATTCCGGTGAGTATCGGGATCTTCCTGACCCGCTACCTGCGCCAGGCGGAGAAGTTGGCTCCGCCTCGTGACCTTCCCGACGGCGGTGTCGCTGCTCACCCGAGCGACGCCTCGTGAAAGGATAGAAACGTGACTGCTTTTGCTGACCTGACCACTTTCCGCGTCGGTGGCTCCATCGCGGATTACCGCGAGGTGTCCTCTGAGGAGGCGCTGATCGATGCGGTGCGCAGCGCGGACGAGGTGGGGATCCCCCTGCTGGTTCTCGGCGGAGGGTCGAACCTCCTGGCCTCGGATGCTCCCTTTGACGGGCGCGTGGTGCGTGATATACGCACGGATATTGTGGTGTGCTCGGACGAGGAGGCGGCGCCTCATGCTGTGGACGCGGGCGGTGCCTGTGACAGCAGTACGGTTGAGGATTCGTCACCGGCATTGCCCGTCGAGGCTACGTCGGACAGAGTGGAGACGACGCAGGGAAGCAACGCCTCGCGCGTGCGCGTGCGCATCAGTGCGGGCGCGGTGTGGGACGACGTCGTGCGCTGGAGCGTGGAACGCGGCCTGTCGGGCTTGGAAGCGCTGTCGGGGATCCCCGGAACGGTGGGTGCAGCGCCCGTCCAGAACATCGGTGCGTACGGACACGAGGTCGCAGAATTCATCGTCGAGGTGACCGCCTGGGATCGCGCACGCGCGCAGAAGGTGCGCCTGAGCGCGGAGGCGCTGGGATTTGCGTACCGTTCCTCGGTGATCAAACGTTCTCTGGCGGATGCCGCGGGCGTCTGGGCGGGGAGCGCGACGGGGCGTTGGGTGATCCTCGACGTGACCTTCGATCTGGAGGTTTCGCCCTGGGGCGCGCCCGTGCTGTACCGGGAGCTCGCCGATCGTGTGGGCGTGGAGCTGGGCGGGCGCACCGGCTCGCGTGAGATTCGCGAGGCGGTGTGTGCGTTGCGCGCGGGCAAGGGAATGCTGCTGGATTCGGGCGATCACGATACGTGGAGTGCTGGCTCGTTTTTCACGAACCCGATTCTTCCGACCGATGCGCCTCTACCTGAGGGGGCGCCGCGTTTTCCGGCGGGAGTGGGTGCGCAGGGGCGCGAGATGGTGAAAACGTCGGCTGCGTGGCTGATTGATCATGCCGGTTTCCCCAAGGGCTACAGCGTGCAGGGGGATGTGCATGAGGGGACCGCGCC
The DNA here is from genome assembly GCA_963525415.1 of uncultured Actinomyces sp. Lineage (GTDB taxonomy): Bacteria > Actinomycetota > Actinomycetes > Actinomycetales > Actinomycetaceae > Pauljensenia. The sequence goes on along the minus strand of CAURIY010000002.1, from coordinate 131,131 downwards.
TGCGTCCCTGTCGACGAAGCACGTGTTGGCACTGACGAACCGCGGTACTGCGCGTGCGGAAGACATTGTGCAGCTGGCGCGTACGGTGCGCGCGGGGGTGTGTGAACGTTATGGAATCGTGTTGGAACCGGAGCCGGTCGCCCTGGGAATTGCCTGGTGAAGTCGGCGTGTGCAGAACTTCTCTGTGAAAGAAAAAGTGAAGGGTTGCTTAAGTTGACATGCATGTGATACATGCGTGAGCTTTCACATATTTTTATCTTCTGTGACCTATGAACTAGTTGCTAGTCTTTCCTGAGTAAGGTTCACCTATAGTGTGTCGTGTCGCTGTCGACACACCGCGATCCACTAAGGAAAACCCGTGCAACACAATGACGCACAGCGCATGCACGTGGGACGTCTGCTCGTGAGCCTGTGTGCTGCCTTCGCGCTGATTCTCACCTCGTGTGTCGGACTCTCCGCTCCCTATTAATGCGCCCGCTTGCGCCGCTGAAAGTGGATGCACCCCCGACACTCCAAAGATGCGCGCCACTCCGATGTCACCTTGAGGATCGAAGAACCCGCAACTTATGACGTGTCCAAGGACATGACCTTTGTGCTCCACGGACGCGGCTACAACCCGGACACCGAGCCCGGCGCGAGCAACGGTGTCTACCTGCTCGCTGCCAGCGACAGCGAATGGCGCATCGGTGAGTGCATGACCCTCACCGCCCCCTTCGAGGTGACCGGCACCCAGGGTGCTCCCGCTGGAAGGTGGAGCGCCGAAGCTACGCCAGGGGAGATGATGCAGAAGGCGGAGAATCCACCCAACGTCGCACTCCGCCTCGCCACTCCTCTTTGAGGGAATCCGAGACGCATGAGGCATCAATGCTGTGCAGCGCAAGCGCAGCCAGCTGCTCATCGCTCATTCCGTGAACATCGCGCGCCGCCACATACTGCGCGACCAGACGCGAACGGAACAGCAGAGGATCGTCCGCTCCCAACGCCACCGTCGCCCCGGCGGACATCAGCGTCTTCAGGGGCACGTCACTCAGCGCGTGATAGACCCCCAGATGCACATTCGACGTCGGACACACCTCAAACGCCACACCGGACTCGACGAGCTGATGGAGGAGTGCGGGATCCTCGCTGGCGCGTACCCCGTGCCCCACGCGCGCCGGATGCAGCGCCTGCACAACGTCGCGAACAGACGAGGCGCCCAGTAGCTCGCCGCCGTGCGGCAACGACGCCAAACCCCCGTCGCGAGCAATCCGAAAAGCCGGAGCAAAAGCGAAGGTATTTCCCACGCGCTCATCATTCGACAGGCCAAAACCCACGACCTCGCCCGGAGCAGACCCCGCGTACTGAACCGCTAAACGCGCCAGTGTGCGTGCATCCAAGGGATGGCGGATTCGCGAGGCGGCCACCACGATCGACACGTGCACGCCGGTCGCAGCGGAGGCGGCGCGTGCCTCGTCACAGATGATCTCCAGCGCCGGAGTAATCCCGCCTACCCACGGGGCGTAGGACGTGGGATCCACCTGCATTTCCAGATGAACGGATCCCTCCGCCGCCTCGTCCTGCGCGGCTTCGCGCACCAGGCGACGCATGGCTGCCTCCGAACGCACCAGGGCGCGGGCGGCATCGTAGGAGCGCTGGAAACGGAACCAGCCGCGAGAATCCGCAGGAACCGTCAGAGGATCCATATCCAGCAGGTGCGGAGGCAGGCGCACTCCCTGTTCATCCGCCATCTCCACAAGAGTGCGGGGGCGCATGGCCCCCGTGAAATGCAGGTGCAGGTGAGCTTTCGGGAGGGTCGTGAGGTCGCGCCGCCCCGGAGGTGTGGGTGCGGGCTGCGTCAGCGACGGCTGGGTGCTTCCCGGGTTTGTGCCGTGCGAGGCGGACTCCCGCGGCGTGTGCGACACGTGCGGATGGTGCTCGGGACGCATCTCCTGGGTGGGATGTGCCGCCCGCGAGGGGGTGTGCGACGCCGGTGCGTCATGCGGCGCTGCAGCGGACGGAAAAGCGGTCATCAGTGTCGATCCAACCACAGGAGAATGTCGCGCATAATCATCGGAGATTCCGGCTCGTTGAGCAGCTCGTGAGCAGCTCCGTCGATCACGCGCAGATGCGCGTCCACTCCGGCTCCTTCGTGGGCGGCGCGAACCCTATCCACAAACAGGCGGGAGCCTTTGGGAGAGGTCAAACGATCCGCGCTCCCGTGGAACACCAGCAGTGGAGCCTTCATACGCGCTGCGTGCGCCAGAGCCTGCTGTCCCTGGGTGACGATCGTGGCCGCCGTGAGCAGGGGAGTTGCCCCGTGGTAGTTCAACGGATCGGCATCAAAGTCGATCTGGACTTCGGGGCGCCTCGACAGCAGGGGGTTGTCCAGAGATGATGCGCCGGCGGGAATCCTCATGCCCGGGAAAAGTCGAGCCAGGGGGAGAAGAGCGCGCACAAGTGTGGGGGAAACGTGCGGGAGAGGCTGGAAGGCGGGAGCGCTCAGGATGACGCCCCGCAGGTGTGAGCGGTCAATGAGGGCGGACGCTGCGGTGATGAGGCCGCCCATGGAGTGACCGAAAAGGACAAGGCGCGGGGAACGGGACTCGGCCAGAACGAGGCGTCGCGCGTGTATGTGGTCGCGAATCAGCCGCCCCACATCCACCTGCGCGCGCGACCCCGGGGAGGTGCCGTGCCCCTCGTGGTCGTAGAAGCTCACGTCGTATCCGCCGTCGAGCAGCTGGGTGATGAGGCGCGCGTAACGTCCGGAGTGTTCGGCGTATCCGTGCGCGATCAGGACGTGGCCTCGCACGGGCGAGGCGGTGGTGCGCTGGGTGCGAATGTCCATAGCCACATTGTGGCAGTTTTTGTGCGGGTGACGAGGTGTACACGAGGGTGTGTGGCGTCCCGACCTGAGGGGTGGGGAGGAGAGATGAGAGAGTGAGTGGAGAGTGGGGGGAGTGGCGTGTACTGCGGTGATGCGAAACCCCCGGACGCGGGGCGCCCGGGGGGACACGTGAGTGTGCGGTGAGGTGCGTGTGCTCCGCCGAATTAGCGGGCTTCGGCCAAGAGATCCTGAATGCGTCCGACACCTTCCACCAGGTCGCTGTCCGACAGCGCATAGGAGAGTCGAATGAATCCCGAGGGGCCAAAGGCTTCGCCGGGAACAACGGCCACCTCAACCTCGTTCAAAATGAGGTCAGCCAACTCAGCCGAGGTCGTGGGGACAACACCGCGGATTTCGCGACCCAGGATGCCCTCCACCGAGGGGTAGGCGTAGAACGCGCCCTTCGGGGTGGGAACCTCAAAACCGTCAATGCTGCGGAGCATGTCCACCATGGTGCGGCGGCGGCGATCAAAGGCCTCGCGCATCGTGTGGACGGCATCCAGGGAGCCGCTCACCGCAGCCAAAGCCGCGCACTGAGCAACGTTGTTGACATTGGACGTGAGGTGCGACTGGAAGGACGTTGCGGCCTTAATGACATCGGTGGGGCCAATCATCCAGCCCACACGCCAACCGGTCATTGCATAGGTCTTCGCCACGCCGTTGAGAATCAGGTACTTCTCCAGGTCGGGAACCAGAGTTGCGATGTGGGCGCTCTGAGCATCCTCGTACAGCAGGTGCTCGTAGATTTCGTCGGTAATGACCCAGATGTCATGCTCAACCGCCCACTCGCCGATCGCGCGAGTCTCCTCCGGAGTGTAGACACTGCCCGTCGGATTGGACGGAGAGCAGTGCAGAAGAACCTTCGTGCGCTCGGTACGCGCAGCTTCCAGCTGCTCGACCGTCACCTTGTACTCCTGGTCGGCTCCCGCAAAAACGGGGACGGTCACGCCGCCCGCCAGGGCGATCGCCTCCGGGTAGGTCGTCCAGTAGGGGGTCGGAAGCAGAGCCTCGTCACCGGGGTTCAGCAGAGCCGCAAAAGCCTGGAAAACAGCCTGCTTTCCACCGTTGGTCACCAAAACCTGATCGGGGGTGACCTCGAAAGCGGAATCGCGCAGGGTCTTTTCTACAATCGCACTGCGCAACTGAGGAAGACCCGCTGCCGGGGTGTAGCGGTGCATCGCGGGGTTGCGTGCCGCCTCCACGGCCGCCTCGACAATGTAGTCGGGGGTCGCGAAGTCAGGTTCACCCGCGCCAAAACCGATCACGGGGCGCCCCGCGGCCTTCAGAGCCTTAGCTTTGGCGTCAACCGCGAGGGTGGCAGACGGAGTAATAGATGCAAAACGAGTGGAAATACGAGAGGTGCTCACCCGTATATCGTGGCACGTGTCTTCCGGAGGCGGTAGCTCAGGTCGCTATGCGAACGCCGGAGGATGGGTGAAGGGAATGTGAGCGTTGCCTCGTGAATTGGACAGCTGAGGGGAAGTCCCCTAGACTCGTGCGAGCAGGTTTCCTCACCATGAAGAAGCGTGCATAGGGCAGTGGCGCAATTGGTAGCGCACCGGTCTCCAAAACCGGCGGTTGTGGGTTCGAGTCCCGCCTGCCCTGCCACCACGGACAAGAACGGGGGAGGAACGATGAGCGAGACTCACGTATCCGGCGAATCCGAACACAAGGATCGCACCAAGACCGGTGCTACGCGTTCGCGTCAGGCCGCATCTGAAGCTGCCCCCCAGCCCAACGTCTTCCGACGCATCGTCCTCTTCGTCTCGCAGGTCGTTGCCGAGATGAAGAAAGTCATCTACCCGACCGCGCAGGAAACTTGGACGTACTTCCTTGTCGTTGTCGTGTTCGTCGTCGCAATTATGGCCTTCACTGGAATTTTGGACTTCGGATTCGGTAGACTAAGCGCATTGATTTTCGGCTGAGCCGACAACCCGCCCGCAGGACACTGCAGGCGGGTTTCTTCTACGGCAAGCCCGCGTTCCCTGAGGAAGGACAAGAATGAGCGACGAATACACCGAGGCTCAGGATCTGGAAGCCGCAGCAACTGAAGAAGTTGCCGTCGAAGAAGCCGTGGAAGCCGCCGAGGTGCGCGAAGAAACCGCCGAAGCAGCCGAAGAGGTTGTGGACGGCGCAGCAGCTGAAGCAGCGGATGAAGACCCCGTCGCCAAGCTGCGCCGCGATCTCTACATGATGCCCGGCGACTGGTACGTGCTGCACACCTACTCCGGCCACGAGCGCAAGGTCAAGGCCAACCTGGAGCAGCGCATCACCAGCCAGAACATGGAAGACTCCATCTTCCAGGTCGAGGTTCCCGACGAATACGTCATGGAATACCGCGGAAGCGCCAAGAAGCGCGTGCGCCGCGTGCGCATCCCCGGATACGTCATCGTCTGCATGGACTTTAACGAAGACTCCTACCGAGTCGTCAAGGAAACCCCTGCGGTGACCGGATTCGTGGGTGACCAGCACAACCCCGTGCCGCTGTCTATCGACGAGGTCGTCATGCTGCTGACCCCGAACGTGCTCGAAGCCGCTGCGGTTGAGCAGAAGAGCGGCTCGGCTCCCGTCCAGGAAGTCCAGGTGGCCTTCGAGGTGGGCGAAGTCGTCACCGTCGTCGAGGGTGCGTTCGCCACCATGAGCGCGGTTATTTCCGAGATCATGCCCGAACAGCAGCGCCTGAAGGTTCTGCTGACGATCTTCGAGCGCGAAACCCCGATGGAACTCACCTTCGATCAGGTTGAGAAAATCGAAGAGTGATGCGCTGGCGGGAATCCGCCGCACACTCTGACACTGCGTGAAAAGTGAGGTCGCGCACCCGAACTTGGGTGTGCGACCTCGACGCGTTAAGATGGAGCTTCGTGCGCGTGGGTGCACTGTGTCCGCTGGTGAGCTCTGCCAGTGGTGCGGCACTGCGTGGACGGCCTGGGCAAACGCCCCGGCAAGGTAAGACAGAAGAAAGACCCGAAACATGGCACCGAAGAAGAAGGTCACCGGCCTCATTAAGCTGCAGATCGCTGCAGGCGCCGCGACCCCCGCTCCGCCTGTTGGCCCGGCTCTGGGTCAGCACGGTGTGAACATCGTTGAATTCACGAAGGCATACAACGCTGCCACCGAATCGCAGCGCGGCTCCATCGTCCCGGTGGAAATTACCGTGTACGAAGACCGTTCGTTCACCTTCGTCCTCAAGACCCCTCCGGCCTCCGAAATGATCAAGAAGGCCGCTGGCGTCCAGAAGGGTTCGGGCACCCCGAACACCGTCAAGGTCGCCTCCATCTCCATGGATCAGGTGCGCGAAATCGCCCAGGCCAAGATGGTTGACCTCAACGCGAACGACATCGACGCAGCCGCCAACATCATCGCCGGCACCGCCCGCTCCATGGGCATCACCGTCGACGCCTGATCTCAGACGATAACCCCTGTGGTAGGGCAGGCGCTGCCCGAAACCCACACCTGCAAGGAAGAAGAAGCAGAATGACGAAGCGCTCCAAGAGCTACCGCGCAGCGGCGGAGAAGATCCACGCTGGCGAAATTTACGCACCCCTGGCCGCCATGCGTCTGGCCAAGGAAACCACCGTCACCAAGTTCGACTCGACCGTTGAGGTCGTGCTCCGACTGGGCGTTGATCCCCGTAAGGCCGATCAGATGGTGCGTGGCACCGTTTCCCTGCCGCACGGCACCGGCAAGACCTCCCGGGTCTTGGTCTTCGCCGTTGGCGAGCGTGCACAGGAAGCACTCGACGCCGGAGCCGACGAGGTCGGCGGCGACGAACTCATCGAAAAGGTGGCCAAGGGCTACACCGACTTCGACGTGGCCGTTGCTACCCCCGACCTCATGGGCAAGGTGGGTCGCCTGGGTCGTGTCCTCGGTCCGCGTGGCCTCATGCCGAACCCCAAGACCGGCACCGTGACCATGGACGTCGCCAAGGCCGTCCGTGAAATCAAGGGTGGTCGTATTGAGTTCCGCGTCGACAAGCACGCGAACCTCGCCTTCATCGTGGGCAAGTCCTCCTTCACCGCAGAGCAGCTGGCCGAAAACTACGCCGCTGTCCTGGAAGAGGTGCTCCGCCTGAAGCCGACCTCCGCCAAGGGTCGCTACATCTCCAAGGGCACCGTGGCCACCACCATGGGCCCGGGCATCCCGCTGGACATCACCAAGACTCGCAACCTCGCCACCGAGGACGCAGCCTGATCCAGGGGCTCATCTCGCACGCCTGCCGATCGGTTTAGCCGGCTTATTATCGGGAAGACGTGACGGGCTGAAAACTACACTGGTGCGGGGGGCGCCGCGCACCCGGCGCGGCGCCCCCAGCCGTGTATATGATTCACCTGTTTTGGCAGGCCTCGAGGTATGTGGCCATGCGCTCGTGCCACAGAGATTGAGCATAACCTGGTAGTCCCAGTCGTGATGCACGTTGCTAGTCACTGTCTGCCCCCTCTGCGTAGGGTTATCTACGAAGACCCCGGAACGATCACCAGTTTCGGCTATATCGCCGGGGTTATGTTGTGAACCAGCCACTGGGGTGCCGCTGCCCGGAGATTCTCAGTGGAAGGTGTCATGTGTTCTCGTGGGATGAGGCTATCGCATAGCGATGTTCTTGCGATGAAGTTTTGGAATGTCAGTATCTGAAACTGGGGTATGGGTTTCTCTTGCAGGCTATTTCTGTTGTATGTCCGCGCTTCCCGTCAAATCTCTTCCCCTAAAAATAAGGCTGCGCTAACTTAACGGAGAACGCTATTCTTTATTGGGTGGAAAGAGTCAATGATGACATCTCCCGCACTTCAGGAAACTGGCGAGAACTCTGCATTCCTCGCGAAAAAAGCCGTCAATATCGGTGCCTTCTCCGCCCTCTACTTCGTTCTCCAAGATCCCCAGCTTCTCGACATGTCCCTGCGCGACAATATTGCCCTGGCTAGGCCGCAAGCCAACGATGAAGAAATTATGCGCTGCGCAACGGATGCGGGAATCGTGGACTTCATCCGCTCTCTTCCCCGGGAGCTGGATACCGTGTACGGCGAAGATACACAGTTGTCGGGCGGCCAGGAACAGCGCATCTCCATTGCGCGAGCGCTCCTTGCGGACACCCCGATCATCATTTTGGAGGAGGCGACCGCCATGACCGCCCCGGAGTCGGAAGCTGACATCCAAGAGGCTCTCACGCGTCTGGCTCGCGGGCGGACGAAGACCTCGGTGGGCGAGTGGGGAAGAAAACGGGGCCACAACCTCAGTTTTCTGCCGACCATGTCGTAGATGTTGTCCTGTCACAGAATTTGGCGATGGTGACCGTTTCGCAGATCGCGTCCCGTCTGGGTGTCTCATCATCTGCTCTGTACCGGGTGTTTCCCGGACGCGAGGCGATGATTGATGCAGCTTTGGACAGGATCGCGCAGGAGATTCATCTCGCGGACGGGACGCTGTTGTGGCAGGATCAGCTGCGCCAGTGTGCGCGTATGACGTGGGATCTGTGCGAAGCGCACGAGGGTTTTGCGATGACCCTCCTGACCTTCCCCTACCCGCAAACCCATATTGCCTCGCATTTACGTGCGATGGCTGCGCAGTTAGAGACCGCGGGGCTTACGGCGGAACTTGCGATGCTGGCCTTGGGTTTTGTTGGAGACACTGTGATGTCGGTGCATATGGCCTTGGGGAACTATCGCGATGAGAACTCTGCGGGGATGCGTGCCGCTCACGCGAGGATCGAGGCGGAGCGCGGAATTGGGGGCGAACTTCCCCCGATGGTGTGGGAAGTTCCGTCCACCTATGAGGATGCGGTGGGGCAGAAAGTCGAGATCATCATTCGGGGGCTGGAGACACTCGTTGCCTCGCGCGCATGATGCTGTGCTGAGGGTTACAGGCCGATGTCTTGCTTGGATGAGAGGCGAGCTGCTACCGTTGGGGTTTGCCAAAGACCGTCGGTCATCCGCTCCGCGGATGCCAAGCGCTCAAGCCGCCGACGCAGGTGAGTGATTCGCAATCCTTCGGGGTTGCCTGGGATTTTTATGCCCGGCCGCTTTCCTGCGTGCCGGGCTTTTGTGTGTCCGGCGGCAACAATCTGAAAGGAGGACCATGGCGAGGTCTGACAAGGTGGCAGCGGTTGCCGAGCTCGTGGAACGTTTCCGCGCAGCTGACGCCGTCCTGCTGACTGAGTACCGCGGCCTGACTGTGGGGCAGCTGAAGCAGCTGCGTCGCAGCCTGGGCGACAACGCGAGCTACGCCGTGGTGAAGAACACGCTGGCGCGTCTGGCGGCGCAGGAAGTCGGTCTCGACTTCCTGGCTGAGGATCTCAAGGGTCCGACCGCCATCGCCTTCGTCTCTGGTGAGCCCGTTGAGGCAGCCAAGGCGCTGCGTGATTTTGCCAAGGAAAACCCCCAGCTGGTGCTGAAGTCCGGCGCCATGGACGGTTCCGCACTGTCCGCTGAGGCGGTTAAGAAGCTTGCCGATCTGGAATCCCGCGAGGTTCTGCTTGCCAAGGCTGCAGGCGCTCTCAAGGCCAAGATTTCCCAGGCGGCTTACGCGTTCAATGCACTTCCGTCCAAGGCAGTGCGCACCATCGACGCTCTGCGCGAAAAGCAGAGCGAAGCGGCCTGACGCGACAGGCCTCGCGTGGACGTGTTCCGCGCGATCTCTACCGAAAATCTGCTCGCGTAGCAGGCCCAACAAGGAAGGATGCCAATCATGGCTAAGCTCTCCGCTGAAGAGCTCATCGAAGCTTTCAAGGAAATGACCCTCATCGAGCTGTCTGACTTCGTCAAGACCTTCGAAGAGGTCTTCGACGTCACCGCTGCTGCTCCGGCCGCCGTTGCCGTTGCCGCTGCTCCCGCCGGTGAAGCCGCTGCTGAAGAAGAAAAGACCGAGTTCGAGGTCGTCCTCGAATCCGCAGGCGACAAGAAGATCGCCGTCGTCAAGGCCGTCAAGGGCCTGACCGGCCTGGGTCTGAAGGAAGCCAAGGATCTGGTTGACGGCGCCCCCTCGACCATCTTCGAGAACGCCAAGAAGGAAGACGCCGAAAAGGCCAAGGCTGAAATCGAAGAGGCCGGCGGCAAGGTCACCCTGAAGTGATTGCCTCTCCCTCACGGGAGATGCTCGCTGCCTGCGTCAGAGCCTAGGCTCTGAACTCAGCTGAATGCCTGTCCCCCGGAACCCCCGGTTCCGGGGGACAGGTGTATCTGGGGGAAGGCGCGTGCGGGTGTGACCGATGACATGGGGAGGAAGTGGCTCTGAATTTGCGTTGTGCGCCGCCGTCCCCGTAATATTTTCTATGCAATCCCGCGTAGCTCAACGGCAGAGCATCCGACTGTTAATCGGACGGTTACTGGTTCGAATCCAGTCGCGGGAGCTTTTCTTTTTCCGGAACACACAGCGTTCCGGAAAATTTTTTATTTCCTCACAAACCGCCATCCCTTTCGCTAGGATCAGCGCAACGAGGAAACGCACCTTTGTCTGCTGCCGCACGACGGAAATCTGTTCGTTCTGTGGCGTGCGTCCGCGCTGTGGCATATGTGTTGCACGTGACCTCGGGTGTATGACGCAGAAGGACGTGAGGAGGACACCATGGCTCTGGCATTGACCTTGATCATTTTCGTTGGTGCCCAGTTTCTCCTCCAGATCCTCGCGATCCGCTGGGATACCGAGTTTTCTGGCCTGCGCGGCATCGTGATGGGGTGTGTGCGTGTAGGAACCCTGATCCCCTTCTACTGGGTTGCCCGCTCTACTTTCCCCGGTTACGGTCTTGCCATTGCCCTCTGTGCCGCGCTGATCGTTCCCCCGATCGTTGTGGGGACAACGACCCTGTGGCGCCGCCGCCACGAGGATGGTGCCCTGCGTGCACACGAGGCTTCTGTAGGCGCTAGCGACGAGCGCTAAACGCTTTCTCTTCTGTGCATTTACGATTTGTGGGGGCAAACCCGCTACCATGGGAATGCCCCAATAGCTCAGTCGGTCAGAGCAGCGGACTCATAATCCGTGGGTCGTCGGTTCAAGCCCGACTTGGGGCACTTCTCCAATAAGCTCACGCGCCTGACCCGAAAGGGTCGGGCGCTTTGTTTTTTCGATGGCTTCAGCTGGAACAAGCACTTCGACAGGAACGTCCAAGAAGCCAGCTGCGCACGCCAAAAGTGGAGTGGCCCCCGCCCTTATCAGACCTTCCAGCCTTGCGCTCGCTGGCGATCCGACCAGAAACTGCGATAGCGCCCCTCCTGGGCGAGTAGTGCCTTGTGGGTTCCCAGTTGCGTGATGTGTTCGTCTTCGAGCATGGCGATCTGGTCAGCCTCAGCGATGGTCGATAAGCGATGCGCAATCACGATGACGGTCTTGTCCTTGGCCAGTGAATGCATGGTGTCCACAATCGCTGCCTCGTTCTCAGCAGGGTAGTGTTGACGGTCTTCCAGTAGAGGTTGAGAAGGGGCGTCTGTGTGATGCGTGCCGAGTTGCGCGGTTTGCGGATAACCTTGTATGGTAATGCGAGTCATTCTCATTATCGCTAGAAGGTTTGTCATGCGCGCCGCCCACCGCAGGATTCATTCCCTCCTCGCCCTGTTCATCGCGCTCCTCGCCCTCGCGCTCTTTGTTGCGCCGACGATCGCTGCTCCCGGCCCGCAGAGCGGAGAGTCAACGACGAATGTGCTCCTCACTCGCGGGCACGCCGACATCTTCGCCCTCGTCCCCAACGGGCCGACGATCTCCCTCGTCGCCAAGGAGGACGTCACCACCCCGGGTGCGCCGACCTACCACAACCCCGCAAAGCTCATCCTCGGCGTCACCGACGTCGCGAAGACGAGCGCGACCAACATGATCGAGGGCATTGGAACCGCCGGCTACGCACTTCCCCAGTCCGAGGATCCCGCGCTCCTGTGGCCCGGTTGGGACTCGAACGCCCTCGCTTTCCTGCGCCCGACCGCGATCCGCCTCGTCATCGACGAGGTCTCCGGGCCTGGCCGCATCTTCCTCTGGCGCTCGGCCACATTCGGTGCGACCTCCCCGATCTTCGAGCAGGGCTCCCTCGAGGTCGCTCCCGGGCGATCGATCCTTCAGAGCGCGCCCGCACACGAGCATGCGAACTGGCTCTTCACAGCTGCGGGCACCTACTCCCTCACTCTCCGTGGCGAGGTCGATACCCCCAAGGGGCGTCTCGTCTCCGACCCAGCCACTTACACCTTCGCTGTGGGCGCCGCCGCGATCGCGCAAGCCAGCCCCGGAGCGTCGGCTCCCGTCGAGCCGTCAACGCTCGGCACCGGATCGACCCCAACCCCCGCGCCAGCGTCTCAGCCCACCGCCCCCCAAGCGTCCGTACAGCCAGCCGTTGAGGAGTGTCTTCCCACCCCCGTCACCTCGAACGGGAGCGGCACGGCAGTCGGCGGATCCCACACGATCCGCGCGAACACCCACGTTCACCCGAACTGGGTCTTCACCGCCCCAGGCGTCTACAAAGTCTCGATCACCCAGACCGCGACCCTGAAGTCCGGTGCCCGCGTCTCGGCCTCTGACGTCCTCTCCTTCAACGTCGGCGGAGCCGGAAACGCCGACTCCGGCCACTTCGACATCGGGACGAGCGCCAGCCCCTCGTCGATCTCTATGCTCGTCAAAGACGACCGCTCGCAGCCTGCGCGCTGGGTCGCCCCCTCCTCCCTCATCTTCGGACTTGGCTCCGCAGCCGAGACGACCGCCCCCGCCGGTATCGAGTTCATCGCGAAGCAGGGCCAGAGGATCTGGATGATCTCCTCAAGCCAGGTTCCCTCCGTCCCGTGGGTCGGCGCAAACACGATGCACCCCGACCTCCTCGCTCGCACGACCGGCGATGTCACCTGGACGCTCAACGGCGTCTCCGGCCCCGGTTCGCTCGCCGTCTTCGAATCCGGCAACTTCGGCTCGCTCGTCGGCGCCCGCTGGTTCGGCGGCATCGGCTCGGGCTCGCGGATCGTCTACGTCGGACGCACCGCCGACGGGCGCCCTTGCGAACTCGACCAGGCGACGATCGATCGTCTGCGCGCCGAGGGCAAGATTGTTGACGGCTCGGCCCTTCCCGGCGGTCTCGCGACGACCGGCGCGCGCGCCACCGCCCCGATCGTCCTCGCCTCGCTCCTCGCCCTCGCTGGGCTTGCCGCACGACGCTGGGCAAGAAGGTGAGGCGCTCCCGAGCGCGTCGCGCTGGGGGTGCCCTCGCGCTCTCCCTCCTCATCGGCGTTCCTTCGCTGCTCCTCGGCGCGTGCTCCTCCGCCCTCGCGAACGGCGGAGCCTCTGCCGAGGAAGTCCCCGGCGCACGATCACAGTCCGCCGCACCGCGCAGCACTGAAGTGGCCGATGACGGGTCGCAGCTTCGGATTGTTGCGACGACGCCGATCATCGCCGACATAGTGCGCGCGGTCGCCCCGCGAGCGCGCATCGCGACGCTTGTCCCCGCAAACGTCGATCCGCACTCCTTCGAGCCCTCGATGGCAGCCCTCCGAGACATCGTGCACGCCGACATCGCTTTCTCTAACGGACTGCTCCTCGAGCAGAGCGCACTCACCTCCTCCATCGACGCGAACCTCCCAAAGGGCGCCCAGCACGTCGCCCTCGGCGAGGAGGCCGTCCCCTTCGGCGCGCGTCCGATCCCCCTCGTCGAGGACCTCTCTCTCGCTACGATCTGGCTCGGGTTGCGTGTCGACGGACGCGCTTCGAGCGACTCGACCGTCTCCTTCGAGGCGGTCTCGGCGACGGGCCCCGGCGACCTCGCTGCCTTCACGACCGGCACCTTCGGCGAGCCGCGCCCGTGGATTGCCTCGAAAGACGGGATCGACTCGAACGACCGCGTCGAGCTCCCGACCAACGCCCACACCCACATGTCGTGGGGTTTCACCGATCCCGGCGTCTACTCGCTCTCTCTGCGGGCGACGCTCCACTCGCCGACGGGCGATGTTCCGCTCGGTGAGAAGACCCTCGTCTTCGCCGTCGGCGTCGACCCGCACTCCACTGGGCGGACCGTCCTCGACTCCGGGCACGCCGATCTCACCGCGAAGCTTGAAGGCTCGATGACCCTGCGCGCAGACGCCCCCGCAGGCGACCTCGACCCCGACCGGATCGTCATCGCCGTCCCGGACACGACGACGACCTTGATCCCCGACAATCGGTGGCGATTCCTTGCCGAACCCGGCGCCTCTGCCCGAATCCTCGCCCAGGCCGTCATCGGAACCCACGTCCATGGTGAGATCGACCCGCACATGTGGCACGACGTGAAGAACGCCATCGCCTACACTGACCTCGTCGCCGAGCGCCTCGTAGCCCTCGATCCTTCGCATGCGGCTGAGTACCGGGCGAATGCCGCCGCCCGCGACGCTGAACTTGAGGCCCTCGACCGATGGATCCGCGAGGTCGTCGCCACCATCCCCGCGAAGAGCCGCGCCCTCGTGACCGCGCACGACTCCTTCGGCTACTACGCGAAGGCCTACGGGCTGCGGATCAGCGGGTTTGTCGCACCGAACCCGTCCCTTGAACCCTCGGCTCTCCAACTCGCTAATCTCACGCGTGTTCTCGAGCAGACGCCAGCCGCCGGAGTCTTCCTTGAACCGACCTCCCGCTCCCACCTCGGCGAGCTCGTCGCACTCGCGCACACAACCGGCAAGTCCGTCTGCTTGCTCTACTCCGACACGCTCACCGACGAGGTTCCCACCTACCTAGACCTCATGGTGTTCAACACGCGCTCGATCAAGTCCTGCCTCGACCCTGCCTCGCTGTCCGCCTGGCCCTTCGAGTCGGAGGCATCCATCCCGAATCCCACCCGAGGAGACCAGTGAAACTCACGCACGCATTCGCGCTCGCCACCGCGGCCTTCATCGCCCTCGCCCCTGCCGCACTCGCCGCAGACACGACGACGCAGGACCCCTCTCTCACCCAGGTCGTTGACTCGAACGAGACCGTCGCCCCTGAAGGTACGCCTGTCGAGATCTCCGCCGGGCACGTCGACCTCGGACCGAAGTTCCTCGACGGCGCGTGGACCTTCCTCGCCCGCGACGACTCCGATCAGACGCCGACCTGGCGCCACCTTGACGACGTCGTCCTACGCGTCTCTGACGCCGCGAAGCTCGAACTCCCCGCCGACCCCCAGTACTCCTTCATCTCGGCGAACGGCCCGGTCTGGGCCATCCCTCAGTCCGAGATCACCAACGTCGTGTGGCTTGGCTGGAATACCCAGGACCCCGAGGTCGTCGGCAGGCTCGCCCAGGGCGCGACCCTCGTCTTCGAGGGACACGAGGGAGAGGGGGACTTCCACGCCTTTGTTCAGGCCGGAAACTTCTCGGGGCCCCAGGAGCTGTGGAACTCGACGAAGCCGAACTCGCAGCCGATCCACGTTGATGCAAACACACACACCCATGCGAACTGGGTCTTCACGCAACCGGGGATCCACCTCATCCGCCTCAGCCTCCAGGCCCAGCTCACTGACGGCACCACCGTTGAGGACACTCGCGTCCTCCGCTTTGCCGTCGGGGACGCCGCCGACGCGCAGAAGGCGCTCGAAGCCCAGTGGAACATCTCGAACGCCCCTGAGTCCCTCGCTTCCGTCGACTCGCCGTCGATCCTCGACCGCTCGACCGTGCTCCCGCTGTGGATTGCCGCGGGGCTGGGCGCCACGGCTCTCATCCTTGTCGCTCTTGTCCTCGTCACCCGTCGCCGCAACCATGAGCGCGAGCGGGCCGTTGAGAGGATCATCGAGGGTGGGGCTTCCGGCTCCGTCGAGCCGAAGCCGGAAGCATCCGATGATGTCGACGACCAGGGGTCTCAGCGATGAGCCGCGCACTGGAGGTGTCCGGCCTGCACGTCGACCTTGGCGGGCGGACGATCCTCGAGGATGTGTCCCTTCGGGTCGATGAGGGCGAGCTTGTCGGCCTCATCGGACCGAACGGGGCTGGCAAGACGACGCTCATGCGCGCGATCATGGGACTCGTCCCCTACCGCGGGAGCATTGAGACGAGTGGCTCGATTATCGGCTACGTCCCGCAGCGCCAGGACCTTGACTGGAATTATCCGATGAGCGCCGCCCAGCTTGTCGCGACCGCCTTCACCGGTCGGCGTCGCACGCCTCGAGGCGCGTCGCGCCTTGAGGCCGTCTACCGGGCCCTCGACGCGGTCGGCATGTACGCGTACCGCAATCGGACGATCAACGAGACCTCGGGCGGTCAGAAGCAGAGGATCCTTGTCGCCCGGGCGCTCGTTGCATCGCCGCGTCTGCTCCTCCTCGATGAGCCCTTCACCGGGCTTGACCACCCGAACCAGGACGCGCTATCGCGCCTCTTCGTTAACCTCGCCCGCTGCGGAGTCGGAATCCTCATGTCAACGCACGACCTCGGGCAGGCCGTCGATATCTGCCACCGACTCGTCATGCTCAACGGGACTGTGAAGGCCGAGGGTGAGCCCTGTGAACTTAGCTCGCCGGAGCCGTGGATGGAGACCTTCCACGTCTCCGAGGACTCCGCACTCCTCCGCTCCCTCGGGATGGTGCGCCGATGAGCCTCCTCGACTTCCTCTCCGACCTCGCAAACCCCTCGCTCGCCTTCCTCCCGAGGGCTCTCCTCATCGCTGTCCTCTCCTCACTCATCTGCGGCCTCGTCGGCGCGCACGTCGTCCTGCGCGGACTCTCCTTCGTCGGCGATGCGCTCTCACACGCCGTATTCCCCGGAATCGCGATCGCCTTCGCGTTCCAGGGGTCGATCCTCCTGGGAGGAGCCGCAGCTGGGATCCTCGTCGCGATCCTCATCTCCGTCTTCTCCCAGAACCGCCGGGTCGGCGAAGACTCCGTCATCGGCGTCTTCTTCGCCGCCGCTTTCGCCCTTGGCCTCGTCGTCGTCGCACGAACGCCCGGCTACACGGGATCCCTCGAATCGCTCCTCTTCGGGTCGCTCACCGGCGTGACGAACACCGATGTCCTCATCTCCTTCGGGGCGTGCGTCGCGATCGGCATCGCCCTCGCGCTCTTCCACGACCGGATCGTTCTCGTAAGTGTCGACCGCGATTTCGCGATCTCGGCGGGCCTGCGCGTTGGGCGCATCGATTTGCTTCTCCACCTCGCCATCGCGACTGCCGTCGTCGTCTCCATCCAGACGATTGGGAACGTCCTCGTCCTCGCGCTCCTCGTCGCTCCCGCGGCGACCGCGCGACTCCTCACCGACCGTGTCGTCCCCATGATGCTCATCGGCCCGGCCATCGGCGCCGTCTCTGCTTTCCTCGGCATCTGGGCCTCCTGGTCGCTCGACATCCCGTCGGGCGCGGCGATCGTCCTCGTCGCAACCCTCCTCTTCGTCCTCGCCCAGCTCCTCTCGCCTGGGCGCGGACTCCTCCTTCGCGCCCGACCGGCGGCGCAGACCACAGAAAGGACACTCGCATGAGGACCCTGCCGTTCACCGGCCTGCTCGCCGCGACCGCCCTGCTCGCTGCGCCGATACTCGTCGCGCCCGCGGCGCACGCAGCCCCGACCAACGCCGAGCCCGCGCCCTTGTCCCCCGGAGTGCCCGACGATCGCGAGCACTTGCCTGGAGAGGCCGGCTACGGGGACCACGTGCCCGCAGATCTCACGGTCCCTGCGGGCTCGCCTGGCGCCGACCCGGAGGCGACCCCCGGGCCCGACGGCCTCGTGCCCCACGTGTGCGCTGGCCGTAAGCTCCTCCACCACGCGCACGTTGACGCCGCCTATGTTACCCGTGTCGACGAGACCTTCACCGTTACCGTTGTCGATGGGCGTAAGGTCGTCAAGGACCCAAACTCCGTCTGCGTCCGACTTGCCCCCGACGCGCGTGCCTCGGACTCTCAGGAGGTCTCGCGCATGGTTGTCCCCTCCGGTGGCCTCTTCGACTTCATTGGCAAGCCCGGCGACATCGTCTGGCGCGCCCCTCAGGAACAGATTGACAACTGGCGTCCCGTCTGGGCTGGCATCGGTGCCTTCGACACGGAGCACGAGGTCGCCCAGCCCGAGGGGATCCTTCTTGACGAGGTGAAGCTCTCGATCGTGAACTCCTCCGGACCCGGAGCCGTCGAGGTGTGGCGCACCATCGGCGCGAACTCCCTGAGCCGAGGACTCTCTTCCGACCCTTCGCTCGCGCCACTCTCTCTCCAGGCTGGCTCCCACGGCCACTGGAACTGGACCTTCTCGAAAGCGGGCGTCTACCGGCTCGACATGCTTGCCTCCTACACGTCCACCTGGTCCCAGATGGCCGTCAAATCCTTGCCTTCGACCATCACGTGGCTCGTCGGCTCCGATGAGGAGGTCGGCCTGCCCGAAGGCACCACGACCTCCCTCACTCCGATCGGAACGACTGCCGAGCAGGTGAAGGAGAAGATGATCGCCTCCGGCGAGCTCTCCACCGAGGAAACGCCCGCCGAACCTGAGCCTCCCTTCACGCAGGCCGAGGCCCGCAAACAGATTGAGGCGCTCTTCGGCTCCGCCGCGAAGGCGCCAGCCTCGCCCTCGTCCCCCTCCCGCTACGTCTACAAGGGGGCCTTCAAAGACGATGTGCGGGCTGGCTTGCCGATCAAGCGGGTGACCCTCGAGGTGAGCGCGAACGACAAGCCGGTCCCAGGGGAACCGATCCTCGAGATCCCCGACTCACTCAAGCAGACGACCGCCGACGGCGACCGCTGGGTCCTGCCTGCCTCTGGCGAGCACGGATCGCTCGGATTCGATTTCACCGGAATGCCCGCCGATCTGCGCTCCGATCCAGCCGTTTACTCCGTCGATACCTTCGACGGTCCCAAGGGTGGCCGCTACATTGCGGGGACCGTCACCGACGGGGCAATGAACGTCACCCTCGATACGACGCGCGACCCTAATCGTGGCTTCACTGTCGATGCAGTCGCAGTTCCCCTCGCCCACGTCTTCACGAAGCCAGGGGTGTACAGTGTCGGTTTCAATATCGAGACGCGCGACAAGGACGGGAACTTCTCCTACAAGTCCCGCTCCGCTTACTTCGTCGTCGGCGACGTTGCGATCTCGGCGTTGCGCGCGATCACCGCGGAGAACAACGGCGAGGCGACCTCACCTTCGCCCGCGCCCTCCCCGAACCCTGCGGGCTCGGGTGTCGACGCGCCGCAGAGTGGCAGCGCTCAGCCAGGTAATCCCTCGACGCCAGCAGAACCCTCCAATCCGTCGAGGCTCGATCCCACCGATCCGTCCACCCCTTCCCATCCCGGCGACTCGGCGATCCACATCATCACCGAGGGCCACATGGATCAGGCGATGTCCCTGAAGGACGGGAAGGCGGAGGTCTTCGTTGACGACACCGCCGACCCGCGCCACCCCGTCCACCGCGCCTCCGGAACCTTCGCTTACGCCGTCCCCGACTCGACGCACGCGAAGATCCCCGCCGGTGCGAAGGGCTACAGCGAACTCGCCGCTGCGGCGCCCCAGGGCGTGTGGATCCTGCCCGAGACCCAGCTTGAGGGCATCCCCTGGGTTGGCTTCTCAACCCAGCGTGTCGACTACTCGCAGCTCTCGAGCAAAGGCGTCGAGGTCGCGATGAGGAACTTCACCGGCCCCGGTCGCCTCGTCACCGGCGTCTCTTCCCTCTTCGAGGGATTCACACCTCGACTCGACTCGACGAAGCCCGACATGGTCCTCCGCTACCTCTTCGGATCGCACGACCACCAGGCCTTCTACTTCACGAAGCCCGGGCGCTACTCGACTGACTTTGTTTACACCGCGCACCTCGCCGACGGCTCCACCACCGAAAAGACGCTCCATGCGATCTTCCTCGTCGGTAACGACGCCATCAAGAGGGGGGTTGAGTCGGACCCCTCGCCCGTGCCGAACCCGGAACCCGGCCAGACCCTTCCCATCGACGAACTCGTCGCGAAACTCAACGCCGAGTCCCACAGGAACTGGACGAACCCGAACACCGGTGCACACCGGCCCGGCGAGCCCTCGCTCGCTCCGGGCGCCTCCCCGTCAACCGGATCGCCCTCCACTGGCTTCCCCTCAGCAAGTGCGAGCGCCCCGGCCTCGTCGATCGGCAACCCGACCGCGGCCGCCGTGCGCCTTGCCGAGGGCGCTGGGCAGATCGGGACCCCGGTGACCGGTGGGTCGACCGTGTCCGGCTCACTGCTGTCGTCGAACTCGGCGGCTGGCGCGGGGGCGACGACCTCCGGCTCCGGAACATCGGGTCCTTCCAGCGCCGACGGCTCCCAGTCGAGTGGCGTCGAGGGTCTGGACTTCGCGGACTCCTCACAGTCGGGAGCGTCCACGACGCGGGCGCTCGCCAAGCCCGCTACCCCCGCGAGCGCCCTGCTCAACCCTGAGCGCGGGTCCGCCTCGTACGGCAATGGCTCGGAGTGGTGGCAGTGGGTTCTCGTAGGGATCTGCGGTAGCGGGCTCGTTGGAGCGGGCGCCTGGGTGCTTCTTCAGCGCAGGAATGCATCGGCGGGCGAGTAGAGTTCGCTGACACGTCTCTCGGATCACCTGACCAGCCCGTGACTCCGTGAAATGCGAGCGCCGAGCGGCGGCCCGGACCTTCTCGGTTCGAGTCGCCGCTTCGTCGTCTACTTCTTCATCCGCACGAGTCGCTGGCGAACGTGGCGTGGATTCTGATTCTGACTTTGGCACTGGCAAAGCTTCCACCCGCCTCCGTGCCCTGCAGGGGGCAGCGGCTTTCCTTTGGTCGTGCTTGTGCCGAAGTATTTCAGCCGTCGCGCGTGAGATGAACCTACGTCCCGTCGGTCGTCGGTTCAAGCCCGACTTGGGGCACCGCTCGCTTTCGTTTCGCCTCGTGGCGAGGCGCCGCGGGGAAAGCGCACCCCGCCTCGTTGGTGGGGGAGAAGCCCGCCGCCGACGAACGAGATGTAGAAGCGAAAATGAGCTGCGCCTCGTGAATCTACTCACAAAGAAGTGGGTGTATTGTTCCCCGAAAGCCTTCCTCCTATTATGGATAGTTGCGCCTTAGTGTGCCCGAGGTGATCCGTACCCATTTCGCCGAAACAGGCGCTGGGCGATATGGAACGGAGTCAGGTAATGGGCTCAGGCGTGCGCGCGCAATGAAAACGCAGGGAAGGACCCCCGTTGGCTGCAAGTCACAACACTGCCAACCAGCCCAGGAACCGCATCTCTTTCGCGAAGCTCAGCGAACCGCTGCAGGCCCCGAACCTTCTGGGACTGCAGACCGAGAGCTTCGATTGGCTGCTGGGTAACGACGCATGGAAGGCTCGCGTTGAAGCCGCAAAGGCTGCAGGACGCGTCGACGTCCCCGATACGTCAGGCCTCGAAGAAATTTTTATGGAGATCTCGCCGATTGAGGACGTGGCACGCACCATGTCCCTCTCGTTCCGTGATCACCGCCTGGAACGTCCGAAATACACGGTCGAAGAAGCAAAGACCAAGGACTACACCTACTCGGCACCGATGTACGTCACCGCCGAATTCATGAACTACAACACCGGTGAAATTAAGTCGCAGACGGTGTTCATGGGCGACTTCCCGCTCATGACCCCCCGCGGCACCTTCATCATCAACGGCACCGAACGCGTCGTCGTCTCGCAGCTCGTTCGTTCCCCCGGTGTTTACTTCGAACGCACCAGCGACCGCTCCTCGGACAAGGAAATCTTCAACGCGAAGATCATCCCCAGCCGCGGTGCATGGCTCGAATTTGAAATCGACAAGCGCGACTCTGTGGGCGTGCGCATCGACCGCAAGCGCAAGCAGTCCGTCACCCACTTCCTCAAGGCTCTCGGCCTGACCGAAGCGGAAATCCGCGAACGCTTCGCCGACTACCCGGTGCTGCTGGAAACCCTGGAGAAGGACACCGTTCAGACCCGTGAAGAGGCTCTGACCGACATCTACCGCAAGCTGCGTCCGGGCGAACCCGCCAACGTGGAAGCCGCAGAAGCCCTCCTCCACAACTTCTACTTTGATACCAAGCGCTACGACCTGGCCAAGGTCGGACGCTACAAGATCAACAAGAAGCTGGCAGTGGACTCCCCGGCATCTCCGATGGAATCCGTGCTGTCCATCGACGACATCGTCGCCACCGTGAAGTACCTCCTGGCTCTGCACAAGGGACAGAAGACTTTCGCCGGTGTTCGTCACGGCGAACCCGTCGAGGTGCGCGTCGAATCGGACGACATTGATCACTTCGGCAACCGTCGCATCCGCGCCGTGGGTGAACTCATCCAGGCACAGGTACGCACCGGTCTTGCCCGCATGGAACGTACTGTTCGCGAACGTATGACCACGCAGGAAGCGGACTCCATCACGCCTCAGAGCCTGATCAACATCCGTCCCGTGGTGGCAGCCATCAAGGAATTCTTCGGAACCTCCCAGCTGTCGCAGTTCATGGATCAGAACAACCCCCTGGCCGGACTGACCCACAAGCGTCGTCTGTCGGCACTGGGTCCCGGTGGGCTGTCCCGTGACCGCGCAGGCATGGAAGTCCGAGACGTCCACCCCTCGCACTACGGCCGTATGTGCCCCATTGAAACCCCTGAAGGCCCGAACATTGGTCTGATCGGTTCGCTGGCAACCTTCGCCCGCATCAACCCCTTCGGTTTCATTGAGACCCCCTACCGCGTGGTGCGCGACGGACACGTCACCGACGAGGTCGAATACCTCACCGCTGACGACGAATTCGGACACTACATCGCACAGGCCTCGTCCCCGCTGGACGACAAGGGTAACTTTGAAGAAGAGTTCGTCCTGTGCCGTGTGGCCGGCGAAGATCCGACCCTCATCCAGCGCGACCGCGTGGACTACATGGACGTCTCCGCACGTCAGATGGTGTCCGTGGCCACCGCGTTCATCCCCTTCCTGGAGCACGACGACGCCAACCGAGCCCTCATGGGCGCGAACATGCAGCGTCAGGCCGTTCCGCTGCTCGCCACCGAAGCGCCGCTGGTCGGCACCGGTATGGAGCGCCGCGCGGCACACGACTCCGGCGAAATGGTGCTGGCACAGCACTCCGGTGTGGTCACCGAGGTCTCCGCAGACCTCGTGGTGGTCACCACCGACGAGGGCGGCCGCGACACCTACCGCCTGGAGAAGTTCGAACGCTCCAACCCCGGTAACTGCACCAACCAGCGCGTGATCGTTGATGAAGGCGACCGCGTTGAGGTCGGCGACGTCCTCGCAGACGGCCCCGCAACCGACAACGGTGAAGTCGCCCTGGGTAAGAACCTCCTCGTGGCCTACATGTCCTGGGAAGGCCTCAACTACGAAGACGCGATCATCCTGTCGCGCCGCGTCGTGGAAGAGGACGTCCTGACCTCCATCCACATCGAGGAATACGAGGTCGACGCTCGCGAAACCAAGCTCGGTGAAGAAGAAATCACCCGCGACATCCCGAACGTCTCCGAAGAATCCCTGGCAGACCTGGACGAACGCGGCATCATCCGCATCGGTGCCGAGGTCACGGCCGGCGACATCCTCGTCGGTAAGGTCACCCCGAAGGGTGAAACCGAACTGACCTCGGAAGAACGCCTGCTGCGCGCCATCTTTGGCGAAAAGGCTCGCGAAGTGCGCGACACCTCGCTGCGCGTCCCCCACGGTGAAGAAGGCATCGTCATCGGCGTTCGCGAATTCAACGACGACGAAGACGACCTGAACCCCGGTGTGCGCCAGACGGTGCGCGTCTACGTGGCTCAGCGCCGCAAGATCACCATCGGTGACAAGATGGCAGGCCGCCACGGAAACAAGGGCGTCGTCTCCAAGATTCTGCCCGTCGAAGACATGCCGTTCCTCGAGGACGGTACCCCGGTGGATATCATCCTGAACCCGCTGGGTGTCCCCGGCCGTATGAACGTCGGCCAGGTGCTGGAATACCACCTCGGATGGCTCGCCCACCAGGGCTGGGACGCTTCCGAAGCGGTCAAGGCCGGCGAAGACTGGACGCGTCACCTGCCCGAAGACGGCATCGTGGTCGACCCCGAGACCCTCGTGGCCACCCCGGTCTTCGACGGTCTGGAAGCCGACGAACTCGCGGGTCTGCTGCGCTCGGTGCGCCCGAACCGCGACGGTGCTCGCCTGACCAACGAAGAAGGTAAGGCGCGTCTGTTCGACGGACGTTCCGGCGAACCCTTCCCGTACCCGATTGCTGTGGGCTACGCCTACATGCTGAAGCTGCACCACCTGGTGGACGACAAGATTCACGCTCGTTCCACCGGCCCGTACTCCATGATTACGCAGCAGCCTCTGGGTGGTAAGGCACAGTTCGGTGGCCAGCGTTTCGGTGAAATGGAAGTGTGGGCTCTGGAAGCCTACGGCGCCGCCTACGCCCTCCAGGAACTCCTGACCATCAAGTCCGACGACACCACCGGCCGCGTCAAGGTCTACGAGGCCATCGTTAAGGGCGAGGACATCCCCGAGCCCGGTATTCCCGAGTCCTTCCGAGTCCTCATTCAGGAAATGCGTTCCCTGTGCCTGAACGTCGAAGCCCTCGACGCAGCCGGCAACGCCATTGACCTGCGTGACCAGGACGAAGACTTCTCTGCGCGTGAGGAACTGGGTATCACTCTTGACGCCCGCCCGAACGCCGCGGCGACCATCGATGCGATCTGATAAGGAGCAATGACTTTGCTGGACGCCAAGACGTTCGACAGCCTGAAGATCACCCTGGCCACTGGCGACGATATCGCCAGCTGGTCCCACGGTGAGGTGAAGAAGCCGGAGACCATCAACTACCGTACGCTCAAGCCCGAGCGCGACGGCCTGTTCGGTGAACAGATCTTCGGCCCCACACGCGACTGGGAATGCGCGTGTGGTAAGTACAAGCGTGTCCGCTACAAGGGCATCATCTGCGAAAAGTGTGGCGTGGAGGTCACCCGTTCCAAGGTGCGTCGTGAACGCATGGGACACATCGACCTCGCCGCCCCCGTGACGCACATCTGGTACTTCAAGGGTGTTCCCTCCCGCCTGGGCTACGTGCTCGACCTGGCACCGAAGGACCTGGAAAAGGTCATCTACTTCGCGGCCTACATGATCACCGAGGTCGACGAAAAGGGGCGCGACGAAGATCTGGCAGATCTGCGCGCCGAACTGGAAGTCGAAAAGGGACACCTGGAAAACCAGCGCGACACCGCGATCAACGACTTTGCTGAAAAGCTCGAAGCCGAAATCGCCGAGCTGGAAGTAGCCGGTTCCTCCGCCGCTGAACGCGACCGCCACCGCAAGGCCGGCGAACGCGACATGGCGAAGATCCGTCGCCGTTTCGACGGCGACATTGAGGGACTGGAAGCCGTGTGGGAGCGCTTCAAGAACCTGAAGGTCGGTGACCTGGAAGGCGATGAGCGCCTCTACCGCGCCATGATGACCCGCTACGGCACCTACTTCAAGGGCGACATGGGCGCATCTGCCATCCAGAAGCGCCTCCAGACCTTTGATATCGAGGCCGAGGTGGAGCAGCTGCGTTCCATCATCCAGAGCGAAACCGGTCCGCGTAAGACCCGTGCGATCAAGCGACTGAAGGTCATCAACGCCTTCGTGGCAACGGGCAACAAGCCCGAATCCATGGTTCTGACCAACATCCCGGTGATCCCGCCGGATCTGCGCCCCATGGTGCAGCTGGACGGTGGCCGCTTCGCGACCTCCGACCTCAATGACCTGTACCGTCGCGTGATCAACCGCAACACCCGCCTTAAGCGTCTGCTGGAGCTGGGTGCGCCCGAGATCATCGTGAACAACGAAAAGCGTATGCTGCAGGAATCTGTGGATGCCCTCTTCGATAACGGTCGTCGTGGCCGCCCCGTTGCCGGCCCCGGTAACCGTCCCCTGAAGTCCATTGCGGACATGCTCAAGGGTAAGCAGGGTCGTTTCCGCCAGAACCTTCTGGGTAAGCGCGTGGACTACTCCGGCCGTTCCGTGATCGTCGTCGGCCCGCAGCTCAAGCTGCACCAGTGTGGTCTGCCCAAGCAGATGGCTCTGGAACTGTTCAAGCCCTTCGTTATGAAGCGACTGGTGGAGAAGAACTTCGCGCAGAACGTGAAGGCAGCCAAGCGCAAGGTGGAGCGTCAGCGCCCCGAGGTGTGGGACGTCCTCGACGACGTCATCCGCGAACACCCGGTGCTCCTCAACCGTGCACCTACGCTGCACCGTCTAGGTATCCAGGCCTTCGAACCGCAGCTCATTGAAGGTAAGGCCATCCAGCTTCACCCGCTGGCATGTGAAGCCTTCAACGCGGACTTCGACGGCGACCAGATGGCCGTTCACTTGCCGCTGGGTGCCGAAGCTCAGGCCGAAGCACGCATCCTCATGCTGTCGACGAACAACATCCTCAAGCCCTCCGACGGTCGCCCCGTGGCCATGCCGTCGCAGGACATGATCATCGGTCTGTTCCACCTGACCTCTGATCCGGATGCCGCCGTCGAGGTTGCCCGCGACGACAAGGGCGAGGAAATCATCCCGTCCTTCTCGACCGCAGCCGAAGCTCGCATGGCCTTCGACAACGGAGATCTGCACCTGAACGCTCGCGCCCGCATCCGCTTCAGCGGTGTGGTTCCGCCGGTGGATTGGGAAGCTCCCGAAGGCTGGTCCGAGGGAGACGACATCGTCCTGGAGACCTCGCTGGGTCGCGCGATCTTCAACGAGCAGCTGCCCGTCGACTTCCCCTACGTGAACGAGGTTGTCGGCAAGAAGCAGCTGGCGGTGATCGTCAACACGCTGACCGAGCGCTACCCGAACGTCCTCGTGGCCGAGTGCCTGGACGCTTTGAAGGCTGCCGGCTTCTACTGGTCGACCTGGTCGGGTATCACCATTTCCTTCTCCGATATTCAGGCGTCCCCGAACAAGGAAGAAATTCTTGCTCGTTACGAGGCGAAGGCCGCGGAGATTCAGGAACAGTTCGAGATGGGTATCATCCTTGAGGAGACC
This sequence comes from uncultured Actinomyces sp., assembly GCA_963525415.1. Lineage (GTDB taxonomy): Bacteria > Actinomycetota > Actinomycetes > Actinomycetales > Actinomycetaceae > Pauljensenia. The sequence goes on along the minus strand of CAURIY010000002.1, from coordinate 104,462 downwards.
CGCTACGAAGAACTGGTGAAGCTCTGGCTGGAGTGCACCGACGAGGTCGCAACCGACATGCGCGCCCACTTCGATGCCCGCAACACCGTGTACCGCATGGTGTCCTCCGGTGCTCGTGGTAACTGGTCGCAGGTTCAGCAGCTGGCCGGTATGCGCGGTCTGGTGTCCGACCCGAAGCAGAAGCTCATTGAGCGCCCGATTAAGGCCAACTACCGCGAAGGTCTGACGGTTCTCGAATACTTCATCGCGACCCACGGCGCCCGTAAGGGTTTGGCCGATACGGCTCTGCGTACCGCCGAGTCCGGTTACCTGACCCGTCGTCTGGTCGACGTGTCGCAGGACGTGATCGTTCGCGAGGCGGACTGCGGTACCCGTCAGGGCGTGCGTATTGCGATCGCCGAGAAGAGCGAGTCCGGCGAATGGCTGGCTTTGGACACGAATTCGACGACCGCGTACGCCCGTACCCTGGCTCGCGACGCCGTGTCTGAAGACGGAACCGTGGTGGCTCCTGCGGGCACCGACCTGGGTGACGACATGCTCGCCACTCTGGTTGCCGCCGGCGTTGCCGAGGTGGTGTGCCGTTCCGTTCTGACCTGTGAGTCTCACGTGGGAACCTGCGCGACCTGCTACGGTCGTTCGCTGGCCACGGGCAAGCAGGTGGATATCGGTGAAGCCGTCGGTATTATCGCGGCTCAGTCGATTGGTGAACCCGGTACCCAGCTGACGATGCGTACCTTCCACACCGGTGGTGCGGCATCTGCTGCGGACATCACGCAGGGTCTGCCTCGTGTTCAGGAACTCTTCGAAGCTCGTACCCCCAAGGTCGAGGCGAAGATGAACGAGGCCGCCGGCCGCGTGCACATCGATGATGAGGATCCGGCCGTGCGCCGTATCGTCATCATCCGTGATGACGCGAAGGAAGATTCTGTGGTCGAGGTGTCTCGCCGTCAGAAGCTCCTGGTGGAGGAAGGCCAGCACGTTGAGGCCGGCACTCCGCTGACCGAAGGCCAGCTGGATCCGAAGGAAGTCCTGCGCATCATGGGTCGCAACGTGGCTCAGAAGCAGCTGGTGGACGAAGTCCAAAAGGTCTACCGCGACCAGGGCGTGGGTATTCACTCCAAGCACATCGAGGTCATCGTGCGTCAGATGCTGCGTAAGGTGACGATCCTGGAGCCGGGTGACACGACCTTCATGCCGGGTGAACTGGTGGATCGCATGGCCTACTTGGCTCAGAACCGTCAGGTTGCTGCCGAGGGCGGTCAGCCCGCCTCCGGTCGTCAGATGCTCATGGGTATCACGAAGGCCTCGCTGGCCACGGATTCCTGGCTGTCTGCCGCATCCTTCCAGGAGACCACGAAGGTTCTGACCGAAGCCGCGATGAACGGCAAGTCGGATTCGCTGGTGGGTCTGAAGGAAAATGTCATCCTCGGTAAGCTCATCCCGGCCGGTACCGGTCTGGCACGTTACAACAACGTGACTGTGGAGCCGACTGCTGAAGCACTGGCCAACTCCAACTACTCGGAGCTGGATTTCCAGGATGGCGAGGTGTCCGTGGACTTCCTCAATGCCCTGGGCGCCATTGATTTCGGCATGACCTTCCAGGAGTGACCTCTCCCGGTTGATGAATGTCCCGGTGCCCCGCTCGCTCCCGCGAGCGGGGCACCGGTCTATCCGCGCTCCCCGTCTTCCTCCCCGAGAAGGGGAGAGGTGCACGAAAGGGAGCTGCGTCTCGTGAAAAATAGGGGATGCCTCACGTTCTATCTGCTGCGTTGACCGGAGGGAGGAACTCCCACTACTCTGTACTCCGGTACCCGTAACTGCGGGTTTCCCTGTGCTGTTTTCGCCCGTTGGGGTGATCAGCGTTCCTCGCTCAGCGGGGAACACGCGGGCTCCCTCCGTCGGAGCTCCGGGCGTCATTCTCTGGACGGGGGCAATGCCTCGTCTATCATGGCGCACCGGCCCCTGGAGGAACACTGTGTGCCCAGGGGAACCACTCGGTCACGGATGACTGACAAGATTTCAGGGATCCCCTGAAATACGACGGAATTGAACTGGAGAACCAGTGCCTACCATTCAGCAGCTCGTCCGCAAGGGCCGCAGCTCCAAGCGCTCCAAGGTGAAGACCCCGGCGCTGAAGGGCTCGCCCCAGCGTCGCGGCGTGTGCACCCGTGTGTACACCACCACCCCGAAGAAGCCGAACTCGGCTCTGCGTAAGGTTGCTCGTGTCCGCCTTTCCAGCGGCATCGAAGTTACCGCTTACATTCCCGGCGAAGGCCACAACCTGCAGGAACACTCGATCGTGCTCGTTCGCGGCGGTCGTGTGAAGGACCTCCCCGGTGTGCGTTACCGCATCATCCGTGGCTCCCTCGACACGCAGGGTGTCCGTAACCGTCAGCAGGCTCGTTCCCGCTACGGCGCAAAGAAGGAGAAGAAGTAATGCCTCGTAAAGGCCCCGCTCCCAAGCGCCCCCTCGTTGACGATCCGGTCTACGGCTCCAAGGTCGTCACCCAGCTCGTGAACCGCGTCCTCCTCGACGGCAAGAAGACCGTCGCTGAGCGCATCGTCTACGGTGCACTCGAGACCGTGCGCGAGCGCACGGAGCAGGATCCGGTGACCGTTCTCAAGCGCGCTCTTGACAACATTCGTCCGGCTCTTGAGGTTCGCTCCCGCCGCGTCGGTGGCGCAACCTACCAGGTTCCGGTTGAGGTTCGTCCCGCCCGCGCCACCACCCTCGCGCTGCGTTGGCTGGTCGACTTCTCGCGTCAGCGTCGTGAAAAGACCATGACCGAGCGTCTGGCCAACGAAATCCTCGACGCCTCCAACGGCCTGGGTGCCGCTGTGAAGCGCCGTGAGGACATGCACAAGATGGCTGAGTCGAACCGCGCGTTTGCTCACTACCGCTGGTGATCACCCCGACGAATGGCTGGCTGTCGCATGACGTGGCAGCCACTATTCGCACGGACGTTTAACATCTGCATTTCAAACGAAGGATTGACGCAGTGGCACAGGACGTGCTGACCGACCTCAAGAAGGTTCGCAACATCGGCATCATGGCTCACATTGATGCCGGCAAGACAACCGTGACCGAACGCATTCTGTTCTACACGGGCATCAACTACAAGATCGGCGAGACCCACGACGGCGCCTCGACCACCGACTGGATGGAGCAGGAAAAGGAGCGTGGTATCACCATCACCTCCGCAGCCGTCACCTCCTTCTGGAACGGTAACCAGATCAACGTCATCGACACCCCCGGCCACGTGGACTTCACGGTTGAGGTTGAGCGCTCCCTGCGTGTGCTCGACGGCGCCGTGGCTGTCTTCGACGGCAAGGAAGGTGTGGAGCCGCAGTCTGAAACCGTGTGGCGTCAGGCTGACAAGTACGACGTTCCCCGTATCTGCTTCATCAACAAGATGGACAAGATGGGTGCGGACTTCTACTTCTCCGTTCAGACCATCCGTGATCGTCTCAACGCGACCCCGATCGTCATGCAGTTGCCCATCGGCGCTGAGAACGAATTCGAGGGTCAGATTGACCTGATGACCATGGAAGCCCTGCACTACCCGGTGAAGGACGACAAGGGCAACCCCACCCTGGGTTCCATTGTTGAGCGCTCCGAGATCCCCGCAGAGCTCCAGGAAAAGGCTGAAGAGTACCGCGAAGCCATGATGGAAGCCGCCGCCGAAGGCAGCGACGAACTCATGGAGCTGTACCTCGAAAACGGTGAGCTCACCAACGAGCAGATCAAGCAGGGTATTCGCGCCCTGACGATCTCCGGCAAGGCATTCCCGGTTTACTGCGGAACCGCCCTGAAGAACATGGGCGTTCAGCCCGTGCTCGACGCCGTGATCGACTTCCTGCCCTCCCCGCTGGACATCCCCGCCGTGACCGGCTTCAAGCCCGGTTCGGAAGACGAGGAGCCCACCGAGAAGCGTGAAGCATCTGAAAGTGAGCCTTTCTCGGCTCTGGCCTTCAAGATTGCCGCACACCCCTTCTATGGCAAGCTCACCTTCATCCGCGTGTACTCCGGCAAGATCGAAGCGGGCGCCCAGGTGGCGAACTCCACCAAGGGTAAGAAGGAACGCATCAGCAAGATCTTCCAGATGCACTCCAACAAGGAAAACCCTGTTGAAGAAGCGCACGCAGGTCACATCTACGCTGTGATCGGTCTGAAGGACACCACCACGGGTGACACGCTGTCCGCTCTGGACAAGCAGATCATCCTGGAATCCATGACCTTCCCGAAGCCCGTGATCCACGTGGCCGTTGAGCCCAAGTCGAAGGCCGACCAGGAAAAGATGGGTGTTGCCATCCAGAAGCTGGCCGAAGAAGACCCGACCTTCACCGTTGAGCTTGACGCCGAGACCGGCCAGACCATCATCGGTGGTATGGGCGAGCTCCACCTGGACATCATCGTCGACCGTATGCGTCGCGAGTTCAAGGTTGAGGCCAACGTGGGTAAGCCGATGGTTGCCTACCGCGAAACCATCCGCAAGGCCGTCGAAAAGGTCGAATACACGCACAAGAAGCAGACCGGTGGTTCCGGCCAGTTCGCGCGTGTCATCATCGCTCTGGAGCCCATCCCGGCCGGCAGTGAGACGGATTACGAGTTTGAGGACAAGGTCACCGGTGGCCGCGTTCCTCGCGAGTACATCCCCTCGGTCGACGCGGGCATCCAGGACGCCATGCAGACCGGTGTTCTCGCCGGCTTCCCGATGGTCGACATCAAGGCCACGCTCCTCGACGGTGCGTACCACGAAGTTGACTCCTCGGAAATGGCGTTCAAGATCGCCGGTTCGATGGCTCTGAAGGAAGCCGCCAAGAAGGCTTCCCCGGTGCTCCTCGAGCCGATCATGGCCGTCGAGGTTCGTACGCCCGAAGAGTACATGGGCGACGTCATCGGCGACCTCAACTCTCGTCGTGGTGCCATCCAGTCGATGGATGAGCAGCACGGTGTGCGCGTGGTCCGCGCACAGGTTCCGCTGTCCGAAATGTTTGGTTACATTGGTGACCTGCGTACCAAGACGCAGGGTCGTGCTGTGTACTCCATGCAGTTCGACAGCTACGCCGAGGTCCCGCGTAATGTCGCGGATGAGATCATCGGAAAGTCTCGGGGCGAGTGAGTCCCACAGGGGCGGTCACGCGGATCGCCACAGTGTGATCCGCGTGACCTGCCTCGCATGAATTCAATAACCTGTAGGTCTCATGCCCCAGTGGGTGTTAAAGTGACACCTAGCCATAGGCTGAGAATTTCTACCCGAGTCCAGGAGGACACAAGTGGCGAAGGCCAAGTTCGAGCGCACCAAGCCGCACGTCAACATCGGCACCATCGGTCACGTTGACCACGGCAAGACCACGCTGACCGCAGCAATCACCAAGGTTCTGCACGACAAGTACCCGGATCTGAACGAGTTCACCCCGTTCGATCAGGTCGATAACGCTCCTGAAGAGCGCGACCGCGGTATTACCATTAACGTTTCTCACGTTGAGTACCAGACCGAGGCGCGTCACTACGCACACGTCGACGCCCCCGGCCACGCTGACTACGTGAAGAACATGATCACCGGTGCGGCACAGATGGATGGCGCCATCCTCGTTGTCGCCGCCACCGACGGCCCCATGGCTCAGACCCGCGAGCACGTGCTGCTCGCCCGTCAGGTCGGCGTGCCCACCATCCTCGTCGCCCTGAACAAGGCCGACATGGTGGACGACCCCGACATGCTGGAACTGGTTGAGGAAGAATGCCGCGACCTGCTCTCTTCGCAGGGCTTCGACGGCGAGAACGCCCCGATCGTTCAGGTTTCCGCTCTCAAGGCTCTTGAAGGCGATCCGGAATGGACCTCCAAGGTTGAGGAACTCATGGAAGCCGTGGACTCCTTCGTGCCCACCCCGGAGCGCGACATGGACAAGCCCTTCCTCATGCCCATCGAAGACGTCTTCACCATCACCGGCCGTGGCACCGTTGTGACCGGTCGTGTTGAGCGTGGCAAGCTCCCGATCAACTCTGAAGTTGAAATCCTCGGTATTCGTGAGCCCCAGAAGACCACCGTTACCGGCATCGAAATGTTCCACAAGTCGATGGACGAAGCCTGGGCAGGCGAAAACTGTGGTCTGCTCCTGCGTGGCACCAAGCGTGACGAGGTCGAGCGTGGCCAGGTCGTCGCCGTTCCCGGCTCGATCACCCCTCACACCGACTTCACCGGCCAGGTCTACATCCTCAAGAAGGAAGAAGGCGGCCGCCACAACCCGTTCTTCACGAACTACCGTCCGCAGTTCTACTTCCGTACCACGGACGTGACCGGCGTCATCACCCTCCCCGAGGGCACCGACATGGTCATGCCTGGCGACACCACCGAGATCTCCGTCCAGCTGATCCAGCCGATCGCTATGGAGCCCGGCCTCGGCTTCGCCATCCGTGAAGGTGGCCGCACCGTTGGTTCCGGTCGTGTTACCGAGATCCAGAAGTGAGCTGATTCAAGCACATGCTTGATTCGCTGATCTTCTGATCACGCGGCTTCAGGGAGTCCGCACCCGTCAGGGTGCGGACTCCCTTTTTGCGTATACGGGATGGACGGAACTGGGTGTATGTCGAATATGTGAGGTGGGGAGACGTGTGTTCGCTGGAGTGTGCTGACAGTATGTGGGGTGCATGCGCGTCCTGGACCGAGAGCAGAAGAAAATTTCTAAAATTTGACCAAATTTTTTAGCCCTGCGCTCGGCTGCTTAGGCACGCACTTTTCCTTGATATTTAAGATCTTGATGGTTGTCGCTGCTCTTGTGTCTTGCTATGAATCTTGGTAAATTTGACCGCGACTCATATTTTTATTCTTTCCTGAAAGAAGGAGACTCTCGTGCGGATTTCTCGCATGCGACGTGCAGTGGCTCTGGGAGCTGTCGGCGCGCTGGCCTGTATGTCTGTGGGAGCGGGGGCAGCTTTTGCTGATACGGTCGTTCCCAATGTCACCACCGATGCTGTCGCCCTTGAAGTGGGAGACACTGTTCAGACGGAACGTGGGCTGGGGTTGATCTGCGTTCCCGGTAGGGAAAAGTATTCGATCGGGTACCGCGGTACTTTGAAGATGGCTCCGGTCATTGCGAAGTGGAACGAATTGAAGGAAAAAGGGCGTGAAAAGGTTCGCGCGCTTCGTCCGAACTGGTATGCCTACGATTCGACTTTCGCTGCCCTGCGCGTGAGCGGTACTTTCGAGTTCTCCTTCAAGGTGGACAAGAAGGTTGTCGCTGTGGATTCTACGAAGCTGGTCGATATTGCAGCCTGGAAGACCGCGTATGAGGCAGCAAATACGGAGTCCGCTTTCGCTCAGCACATGGTGATCGATGAGGCGAAGGTTCCGACCTACGAGGCATCGACGGGTAAGGTCACGGTTTACTTCAAGCTGAAGGACGGTCTGACCGCTGGTGAGCTTGATGAGGATTACAAGACCCTCACCACGCTGACCATCGATTCTCTGCCTGGATTGCTGTCGGTGTCGCAGGATAACTTCAAGGCTGTCGATGAGAACGCCAAGAAGTTCCTGTTGACCGAACCGAAGGTGATTGGAACCTTCGATCCGCCGCAGTACACCGGTGGTGATTTCCGGCTGGCTCTCGGAATCCCTCTGGTGATGGGATCTATCTTCCCTGTGACCTTCGGTCAGCCCGCCGATTCTGTCGCCCCGCTGGTGACCAAGTCGACCTACCACCTCACGCCGTCTTTCCGTTCCGCGCTGGCCGGTGAGGCTCTTCCTGCCGCGGTGATGGATCGCCTTCCGGGAGAAATGAAGAACCAGGATTCCGTCGTTGAACCGACGCTCCCGCGCCTGGGAGAAGAAGTGAAAGACGGTGACAATACCTGGACATTCCAGGGATGGGAACGTGGAACTGTCAGCTGGAACAATGATCCCGCTGTGAGCGCGGATTGCCACAAGATGGATTTGGTGGGTGTGTGGTCCGTGACCAAGCCGACTCCGACGCCTTCCGTGACTCCCAGCGCGGATCCGACTTCTTCTTCCACGCCCACGCAGCCCTCGATGAGTGCCACTGCCTCGGCTCAGCCGAACCCGAAGGCGAGAAAGAAGAACCCGAAGCTGGCAGTGACCGGTGCTGATGTGCTGACGGTCGCTGGCGTTACTGCCGCGATGGTTCTGGCAGGGACTGGAGCTGTAGCGTTGCGTCGTCGTCATTCCTGATTGACGAGGCGCTGCCGGGTTTTCCGGTAGACGCGTGGGGGAGTGGGAGCTGCGGCTCCTGCTCCCCCTTTCGTTGATCTCCTTGATGGGGAGGGGCTTGGGGACTCGTTGAGATCAGACGTGTGCTCCGAAGGGAGATGCGGGGGAATGGGGGTCTGGAGTCATGTGCCTCTTCGTTAGCTATTGCTCATCGTGATATTTGGTATCAGTTGATTGCATTTGCTGTTTTTGCTCTTACTTGATACCTGACTTTTCCTTGAGATGCAGGGGAAAAGTCCTTGTTTGATGATTGCAGTATTGATACTTTCACAGAGTCCGTCTTGATCTGGAGCTGTAGCTTTCGCTCACTGAGGAGTTTCCCCGTGCGTATAACCCATATGCGACGCTCCGCGGCCTGTGCTGCTGCCGGTGCTGTTGCCCTGACTGCATTCATGGGCTTGGGCGCAGGTTCTGCTCTGGCACTGAACGTTCCGAACGCCACCACTTCCGCCTCTGCTCTGCCCGGTGAGCAGTACGGTGATGTCACCCAGACCGGTAAAGGTCTGGGTCTGGTGTGTGTCCCCGGTAAAGCCGAGTACCTGGTGAGCTACCGTGGCAACCTGGATATGGTTCCCGTTGTCACCGCATGGAATAACCTGAAGGCTCAGGGTAGTGATGCATTTGATCACGTGGGCGCTCTTATCCCGGGTATCCCTGCTTTTTCCACTTTATTCAATGAGCTGAAGGTGAGTGGCGACTTCCAGTTCACTTTCACCGTCGACAAGAACGTTGTGGACGTCGACATGACTAAGCTTGTGGATCACGATGCGTGGGATGCTGCCTACAAGGCTGCCAACGCTGGAACCGATTTCCCCAACCAAATGGTGGTGGATCGTTCCAAGACCCCGACCCACGATGCCGCAACCGGCAAGGTCACCGTTTTCTTTAAGCTGGCAGACGGCCTGACCGCGGGCGAGATGGACAATACCTACAATGCCCAGTCCCTCAAGGCTCTCAAGATTGACACCATGAAGGGGCTGCTCAAGGTCTCCAAGGCGCACTTCAAGGCCGTGGATGAGAGCACCAAGAACTTCCTTCTGACGGAACCCACTGTTACCGGTACCTTCAATAAGCCGGTCACTCCCCGAAGCGGGCTACTCGGTCAGGCGATCAACAACACTCTTGCAGGCGCTGGATTCCCCATCACCTTCGGCCAGCCGGCCGCTGAAGACGTCAAGCTGGTCACCACCTCCACCTACGCTTTAGCCACCTCCTACGTGTCCAGCACCGGTGAAGCTCTGCCCGCCGAGGTCATGGCCACCCTGCCCGCAGGCGTGACCGGCCAGGCTCAGGCCGCCGACATGGTGACCTCGCCCGCAGCGGGCGACACGGTTGTCGTTGGAAACGACACCTGGACCTTCGAAGGCTGGAACCAGACCGCTGCCGCATGGAACGATGATCCGGCCATGAGCTCCGACTGCTACCTGGCTCAGGCTGTCGGCACCTGGACTGTCACCAAGGCTGAGGCTCCCAAGCCTCCGATGGAAGAAGGCAAGCCTGCTCCTAAGGATGGCAAGCCCGGAATGCAGAACCCCAAGATCGCTCGCACCGGTTCCGATGCCCTCGTGATCGGTGGCGCATCTGCAGCCATGCTGCTGGCTGGCGCCGGAGCAGTTGCTCTGCGTCGTCGTAACGCCTGAAACTAATCTGACAGTGCTTCGGCACTGAACGAGACGCTCCTGTGGGGTGGAAGCTGACGCTTCCACCCCACAGGAATTTTTATCCCCTCCTATCGATATCGTTGAATGGGAGAGGGCGAATAAAAGCGTTGAAATATGAAGAGCTGTGGTGATGGTGCTCGTCACATATGAGCGGCTAAAAGCTGAAATTCTGCCTGAAATATATATAGGTCGTGACCTATCTTACTTTGCGACACGCCCGAGTGCGGTGTACGGTAGTCAATCGGTGCGTAGTGCATCTCCTCGCGGAGCGCTGCCTGCGAACCATACTGCCCCTGTCGGAGGATTCACACGCTTTCATTGGCTCTCGAGCTTGGTGAAAACGGCGAAGATCTGACAAAATGGGACGGTTGCCCCGCAGAGTCGGGGCGGCCTGCATATGCCATCATGTGCAGGCTGGGCAAAATGCCCAAGATCTTTGGACAAGACACCGGTTCTCACGCTGGGAACAGTGGGTTTGTGTGCGTCGCATGCGACACGCCCGAACGCGGGGATCGGTGCCGAATCTGTACGAGAAGAGGTAAGACGGCATGGCGGGACAGAAGATCCGCATCCGGCTCAAGTCGTATGACCACGAGGTCATCGACAGCTCCGCGCGCAAGATTGTGGACACCGTGCAGCGCGCAGGTGCCACTGTCGTGGGCCCGGTGCCGCTGCCGACCGAAAAGAACGTGTTTGTCGTGATTCGGTCGCCCCATAAGTACAAGGACAGCCGCGAGCACTTTGAAATGCGTACCCACAAGCGGCTCATCGACATCATCGACCCGACCCCCAAGGCCGTCGACTCGCTCATGCGTCTCGACCTGCCTGCGGACGTCAACATCGAGATCAAGCTCTGAGGACATCTGCAATGACAACTGACAACAAGCAGCACGCTGCCGCGCCCGTTCAGGCGCTGCTCGGCCGCAAGCTCGGCATGACCCAGGTCTGGGACGCCGACGGCCGCCTCGTGCCCCTCACTGTCGTGCAGGTTGGCACTAACGTCGTGACCCAGGTGCGTACCGAAGACGCCGACGGCTATAACGCCGTCCAGATCGGCTTCGGCGATATTGATGCCCGTAAGGTCACCAAGCCCCTGGCCGGACACTTCGCCAAGGCAGGCGTGGAGCCCCGTCGTCACCTCACCGAGGTGCGCACCTCCGCAGCCGACTCCTACGCAGTGGGTCAGGAACTCGAAGCTTCCCTGTTCGAAGCCGGCCAGAGTGTTGACGTTTCCGGCAACACCAAGGGCAAGGGCTTCGCGGGCGTGATGAAGCGCCACGGCTTCGCCGGCGTTTCCGCTTCCCACGGTGCACACCGTAACCACCGTAAGCCCGGCTCCATCGGCGCTTGCGCAACCCCCGGACGCATCTTCAAGGGTCAGCGTATGGCTGGCCGTATGGGTGGCGTTCGCCGTACCGTCCAGAACCTGCGCGTGCAGGCCGTTGACACCGAGAAGGGCCTGCTGCTCATCGCCGGTGCCATCCCCGGCCCCAAGAACGGCATCGTGCTGGTTCGCTCCGCTGTGAAGGGTGCGTGATCATGTCTGAAATCCGTACCGTCGACGTCCTCGATCTCGAAGGCAAGAAGGCCGGCTCTGTCGACCTCCCCGCAGAGATCTTCGACGTTCCCACCAACATCCCGCTGATGCACCAGGTCGTCGTGGCTCAGCTCGCTGCCGCCCGTCAGGGTACGCACGCGACCAAGACCCGCGGCATGGTTTCCGGTGGCGGTAAGAAGCCGTTCCGCCAGAAGGGCACCGGTAACGCCCGTCAGGGTTCGACCCGTGCACCTCACTTCACCGGCGGTGGCGTTGTTCACGGCCCGCAGCCCCGCGACTACTCGCAGCGCACCCCCAAGAAGATGAAGCAGGGCGCACTCCGCTCCGCTCTGTCTGACCGTGCGCGCGCCGGACGCATCCACGTGGTGACCGCCCTGTTCGAAGGTGAGAAGCCTTCGACCAAGCAGGCACTTGCCTCCCTGCGTTCGATCGTTGCAGATCGTCAGGCTCTCGTTGTGCTGGAGCGTTCCGACGAGCTCACCGCTCTGTCGCTGCGCAACGCTCGAGAGGTTCACGTTCTGTGGGCAGACCAGCTGAACACCTACGACGTTCTCGATCACGATGACGTTGTGTTCACCAAGGGTGCCTTCGAGACCTTCCTCGGCACCAAGGAGGAGACCAAGTGAGCATCGAAGCTGGGAAGAACCCCCGCGACATCATCCTGAAGCCGGTTATCACCGAAAAGTCCTCGATCCTCATGGATCAGGGCAAGTACACCTTCGAGGTTGATCCCCGCGCCAACAAGACTGAGATCAAGATCGCCATCGAAGCGATCTTCGGCGTCAAGGTTTCTTCCGTCGCCACTCAGAATCGTAAGGGCAAGGTCTACCGCACACGCAACGGAATCGGAACGCGCAAGGACATCAAGCGCGCCATCGTGACCCTGCGTGAAGGCACCATCGACATCTTCGGCGAGCAGGCCTGAGCGTCGGAGAGCTAGAGGAAAATCATGGGAATTCGCAAGTACAAGCCCACGACCCCGGGTCGTCGCGGTGCGAGCGTCTCCGACTTTGTCGAGATCACTCGTTCCGAGCCCGAAAAGTCGCTGGTGCGCCCGCTGCACAAGACCGGTGGCCGTAACAACAACGGTCGCGTGACTTCTCGCCACCGCGGTGGCGGCCATAAGCGCGCATACCGCGTCATCGACTTCCGTCGCCACGACAAGGACGGCGTGCCGGCCAAGGTCGCTCACATCGAGTACGACCCCAACCGCACGGCCCGCATCGCTCTGCTGCACTACGCAGACGGCGAAAAGCGCTACATCCTTGCTCCGGCCAAGCTCAACCAGGGTGACATCGTCGAGGCCGGTCCGGCCGCCGACATCAAGCCCGGCAACAACCTGCCCCTGCGCAACATCCCCCTGGGTACCGTTGTGCACGCAGTTGAGCTCTACCCCGGCGGCGGAGCCAAGATCGCCCGCTCCGCAGGCACCTCCGTTCAGCTCGTCGCCAAGGAAGGCCGCTTCGCCCAGCTGCGTATGCCCTCCGGCGAAATCCGCAACGTCGAAATCACCTGCCGTGCAACGGTGGGCGAGGTCGGCAACGCCGAGCAGTCGAACATCAACTGGGGCAAGGCCGGCCGTATGCGTTGGAAGGGCAAGCGCCCCCACGTCCGCGGTGTCGTCATGAACCCGGTCGATCACCCGCACGGTGGTGGTGAAGGTCGTACCTCCGGTGGCCGTCACCCCGTGTCGCCGTGGGGCAAGCCTGAAGGCCGCACCCGTCGTCCGAACAAGGCCAGCGACCGCATGATCGTGCGTCGTCGCAAGACCGGCAAGAAGCGCTGAGTAGGAGCTGGTATTCATGCCTCGTAGTTTGAAGAAGGGCCCCTTCGTTGACGACCACCTCATGAAGAAGGTTGACGCCGCCATCGAAACTGGCTCGAAGAACGTTATTAAGACCTGGTCGCGTCGCAGCGTCATCACCCCGGACTTCCTGGGTCTGACCTTCGCCGTGCACGATGGTCGCAAGCATGTGCCCGTTTTCGTCACTGAGTCGATGGTGGGCCACAAGCTCGGCGAGTTCGCTCCTACGCGTACTTTCCGTAGCCACGACAAGGACGATCGCAAGGGACGTCGGCGCTGAGCCGGCCTTGCACACGGAAGAAAAGGCAGGATTTCATGGAAGCCAAGGCGCAGGCGCGTTTTGTCCGCGTCACGCCCCAGAAGGCGCGCCGTGTCGTGAACGAGGTTCGTGGCAAGGCCGCTTTGGAGGCAGCCGACATTCTGCGGTTTGCCCCGCAGGCCGTCGCCACCGATGTCCGCAAGGTGCTGCTGAGCGCAGTCGCCAACGCGAAGGTTAAGGCAGAACTCGCTGGTGAAACCTTCAACGAGGCCGATCTTTTGATCCTTGAGGCCTTTGTTGATGAAGGACCCACGATGAAGCGATTCCGCCCCCGCGCACAGGGCCGAGCCGGACGCATTCTGAAGCGTACGAGCCACATCACTGTGGTGGTCGGCACCAAGGAAGACAAGAAGAAGGGAGACCGGTAATGGGCCAGAAGGTCAACCCCACCGGGTTCCGCCTGGGAATCACCACTGACCACCGGTCCCGCTGGTTCTCGGACTCCACTGCAAAGGGTCAGCGCTACGCCGACTACGTTGCAGAAGACGTCGCAATCCGCAAGACCCTGACGGAAAACCTTGAGCGCGCAGGTATTGCCAAGGTCGACATTGAGCGTACGCGTGACCGCGTCCGCGTCGATCTGCACACCGCTCGCCCCGGTATCGTCATCGGCCGTCGCGGTGCAGAGGCTGACCGCCTCCGTCAGAACCTGGAAAAGCTCACGGGCAAGCAGGTTCAGCTCAACATCCTCGAGGTCAAGAACCCCGACCTCGACGCACAGCTCGTCGCGCAGGGCATCGCAGAGCAGCTCGCTGCTCGCGTCTCCTTCCGTCGCGCCATGCGTAAGGGAATTCAGTCCGCACAGCGCGCCGGCGCCCAGGGCATCCGTGTCCAGGTCTCCGGTCGTCTGGGTGGCGCTGAAATGAGCCGCTCCGAGTTCTACCGCGAAGGTCGCGTGCCGTTGCACACCCTCCGCGCGAACATCGACTACGGATTCCACGAGGCACGCACGACCTTCGGTCGCATCGGTGTCAAGGTGTGGATCTACAAGGGCGACATCACCGAGCGTGAATTTGCTCGTCAGCAGGCTGAGCAGGCCAACCGCGGAGGACGCCGTGGCGACCGCCGTGGCCCGCGTCGTGGCCAGCGCGCCCAGCAGCAGGACAACACCCAGCAGCAGGCACCCGCAACTGAGGCTCCCGCTGCTGCCGAGACCGGAACGGAGGCCTGAGCCACATGCTCATTCCCCGTCGTACTAAGTGGCGTCGTCAGCACCGTGCACACCGCACGGGCAACGCGAGCGGTGGCACCGAGCTGGCATTCGGCCAGTACGGTATCCAGGCTCTCGAAGGCGCCTACGTGACCAACCGTCAGATCGAAGCGGCCCGTATCGCCATGACCCGTCACATCAAGCGTGGCGGTAAGGTGTGGATCAACATCTTCCCGGATCGCCCGCTGACCAAGAAGCCGGCTGAAACCCGAATGGGTTCCGGTAAGGGTGCTGTGGAATGGTGGGTTGCCCCCGTCAAGCCCGGCCGCATTATGTTCGAGCTGTCCGGCGTGGCCGAGCCCCTGGCTCGCGAGGCCATGCGCCGTGCACAGCACAAGCTTCCGATGAAGACCCGCTTCGTGGTCCGAGAGGGTGGTGACATCTGATGGCCGAAAAGGGTCTGACCACCGCCGAACTCGATGCAATGGACGACGCTCAGCTGTCCAAGGAACTCGAGAAGGCAAAGGCTGAACTGTTTAACCTCCGCTTCGCGCAGGCAGTTGGCTCCCTCGAAGACAACGGTCGCATGAAGACCGTGCGCCGCGATATCGCCCGCATCTACACGATCGCGCGTGAGCGGGAGCTTGGCTACCGTACCGCCCCGAGCACTGAGGAGTGACCGAGATGGCAGAAACCACAGTTCGCAACGAACGCAAGGTCCGTCGCGGTTACGTCGTCAGCGACAAGATGGACAAGACCGTCGTTGTCGAGATCGAGGACCGCGTCAAGCACGCTCTCTACGGCAAGGTTATGCGTAAGAGCAAGAAGGTCAAGGTGCACGACGAGCAGAATGACTGCCACGTCGGCGACCTCGTCCTGATCATGGAGACCCGCCCGCTCAGCGCCACCAAGCGCTGGCGCGTGGTCGAGGTCATCGAACGCGCCAAGTGATCATCTGATCACGTCGCAACCTTCACGGTGAGCCGCCTGGGGAAACCCGGGCGGCTCACCGCTTTTTCGTTCCTGATCGACGAGGCGGTGCATCCTCGGGCGCATCGCCCAGGGATGCTCCGCCTCGTGAGGGAAAACGTGACGAAGCTCCGGTTTCGCGAACGGGGCGAAATGTCGTAAAGTGGTGGGGTTGCGTGACTCGGGTGCACTGTATCCGGGTCGATAGTGCAGGCGAGCAACATTCCGATTCCTGGGGATGCGTCTGTGCTGTTGTCTGCGAAGATGCGCGACAGTCAATAGATGTTCGGCTAGGCTCGCGGGGAGTAATTCCCCCAAGAGAACCGGCTCGACGACAGGAGTCAAACACATGATCCAGCAGGAGTCGCGACTGAAGGTCGCCGACAACACGGGTGCAAAGGAAATCCTGACCATCCGCGTTCTCGGTGGATCCGGTCGACGTTATGCCGGAATTGGTGACGTCATCGTCGCCACCGTCAAGGATGCAATCCCTGGCGGAAACGTCAAGAAGGGTGACGTCGTGAAGGCGGTCGTCGTGCGTACGCGCAAGGAGACCCGCCGCCCCGACGGTTCCTACATTCGTTTCGATGAGAACGCCGCAGTCATCCTCAAGAATGATGGTGAACCCCGCGGTACGCGTATCTTCGGCCCCGTGGGTCGTGAACTGCGCGACAAGAAGTTCATGCGAATCGTCTCTCTCGCTCCGGAGGTGATCTGATGGCAGCGAAGATCCGTAAGGGCGATCTCGTTGAGGTCGTGCGCGGCCGTACCGCCGATGAAGCCAAGCTGGCCGAGCGTAACGCTCGTCGTGCAGCAGAAGGTCTCGAACCCCTCAAGCCCGGTGATAAGGGCAAGCAGGGTCGCGTGATCAAGGTTTTCCCGGCTGAGGAAAAGGTGCTCGTTGAGGGCGTCAACCTCAAGACCCGCCACGTGCGTCAGGGACAGCAGGGCCAGGCCGGCGGCATTGAGACCGTCGAGGCTCCGATTTCGCTCTCGAAGGTCGCTCTCGTCGACCCCGAGACCAAGCAGCGCGTTCGCGTGGGCTTCCGCGAGGATGCCGTCGAACGTGATGGCCGTACCCGCACCGTTCGCGTCCGCGTGACCCGCGGTGGCGCAAAGCGCGGTATCGAGCAGGGCAAGGAGATCTGAGAATGGCCCCGCGTCTGAAGGAAAAGTACAACTCCGAAATCCGCGCAGCACTGCGCGAGGAGTTCAAGCACGCCAACGTCATGCAGGTGGGCGGTCTGACCAAGATCGTCGTCAACATGGGTGTCGGCGAGGCAGCTCGTGATTCGAAGGCACTGGAAGGTGCGATTCGTGACCTCACCCTGATCACCGGCCAGAAGCCCGTGGTCACCAAGGCACGTAAGTCCATCGCCCAGTTCAAGCTGCGTGAAGGCCAGCCGATCGGCGCCCACGTCACCCTCCGCGGTGACCGCATGTGGGAATTCCTCGATCGTCTGCTCTCCACCGCTCTTCCCCGTATCCGCGACTTCCGCGGCCTGTCCGCCAAGCAGTTCGATGGACACGGGAACTACACCTTCGGCCTGACGGAACAGTCGATGTTCCACGAGATCGATCAGGACTCCATCGACCGCGTGCGCGGTATGGACATCACGGTCGTGACCTCGGCCTCCACTGACGAAGAAGGCCGTGCCCTTCTGCGTCTCCTCGGCTTCCCGTTCAAGGAGGACTGACCCATGGCGAAGACGTCCCTGAAGATCAAGGCCGCGCGTAAGCCGAAGTTCGGCGTTCGCGGCTACACGCGTTGCAACCGTTGCGGTCGTCCGCACTCGGTGTACCGCAAGTTCGGACTGTGCCGTGTGTGCCTGCGTGAGCTCGCCCTTCGTGGCGAACTCCCCGGCGTCACCAAGAGCAGCTGGTAAAAACTGACGTCGTAGGTCCCGGAAGACCGGAGAAACCGCGACGAGGAAGGGGAAAATCCCCAAATGACAATGACTGATCCGATCGCAGATATGCTGACGCGTCTGCGTAACGCGAACCAGGCCCACCACGATGCGGTTTCCATGCCGTACTCGAAGCTCAAGGCCGCTATCGCCAAGATCCTGGTCGAAGAAGGCTACATCGCCTCCATCGACGTGGAAGATGCCAAGGTCGGGAAGACCCTGACCCTGACCCTCAAGTACGGCTCGCACCGCGAGTCCGCTCTTGCCGGTCTGCAGCGCGTCTCCAAGCCGGGTCTGCGCGTGTACGCCAAGTCCACCAACCTGCCCAAGGTCCGCGGCGGCCTCGGCGTGGCTATCCTGTCCACGTCCTCCGGCCTGCTCACCGACCGTCAGGCAGCCGAGAAGGGTGTGGGTGGGGAAGTCCTCGCCTACATCTGGTGATGAGGAGGCTAAACAATGTCGCGAATTGGTAAGAACCCCATCGTCGTTCCCGCAGGCGTTGAGGTCACGATTGATGGCCAGCTCGTTACGGTGAAGGGTCCCAAGGGCACCCTCTCCCACGAGGTCGCCTCGCCGATCGTCGCCGTCCTCGAAGACGGCCAGGTCGTCGTGTCCCGCCCGAACGACGAACGTCTGTCTCGTTCTCTGCATGGCCTGAGCCGCACCCTGATCGCCAACATGGTTGAGGGTGTGACGAAGGGCTACTCCAAGCAGCTTGAAATCACCGGTACCGGTTACCGCGTGGTCGCCAAGGGCAAGGATCTCGAATTCTCCCTCGGCTTCTCGCACACCGTCCCGGTTGTTGCACCGGAAGGCATCGAGTTCACCGTTGAGTCTCAGACCAAGTTCACGGTCTCGGGCATCGACAAGCAGCTCGTCGGCGAAACCGCCGCTCGCATCCGTAAGCTGAAGAAGCCCGAACCCTACAAGGGCAAGGGTATCCACTACGTGGGCGAGACCATCCGTCGCAAGGTCGGAAAGGCTGGTAAGTGATGGCATACACCGTCAAGGGCAAGGGCAAGTTCGTCGCTCGCAAGCGTCGTCACCTGCGCCTGCGCAAGAAGATCCAGGGAACCGCTGCACGTCCGCGTCTGGTGGTCACCCGTTCGAATCGTCACATGGTCGCTCAGGTCGTGGACGATGCCATCGGCCACACCCTCGTGTCCGCTTCCACCATGGAAGCTGCGCTCGTGAGCGCCGAAGGCACGAAGAAGGACAAGGCCAGCCAGGTCGGCGCTCTCATTGCGGAGCGCGCAAAGGCTGCCGGCATCACCGCTGTGGTCTTTGACCGCGGTGGAAACAAGTACCACGGCCGCGTTGCGGCAGTCGCAGAAGCCGCCCGTGAGGGCGGACTCGAGCTGTGACTGAGCCTCGAGGAAAGAGAGATCAACTGATGGCTGCATCGCAGCGAGGCAGGAACGGTCAGGAAGGCGCCGAGCGCAACGGCGACGGCGAACGCCGTGACCGCCGCTCCGGTCGCGAAAACCGCGACAACCGCCGGGGCGAAAGCAAAGACCAGTACATCGAGCGTGTTGTCACCATCAACCGCGTGTCCAAGGTTGTGAAGGGCGGACGTCGTTTCTCCTTCACCGCTCTGGTCGTCGTGGGTGACGGTGAAGGCACCGTCGGAATCGGCTACGGAAAGGCCAAGGAAGTTCCTCAGGCTATTTCCAAGGGTGTCGAGGAAGCGAAGAAGAACTTCTTCCGCGTCCCGATGATCCGCCGCACCATCACGCACCTCGTGCAGGGACGCGACGCTGCGGGTGAGGTTCTCCTCCGCCCGGCAGCTCCCGGTACCGGCGTTATCGCCGGCGGCCCGGTTCGCGCCGTCCTCGAGGCCGCTGGTGTGCACGACGTGCTGACCAAGTCGCTCGGTTCTGACAACGCAATCAATATCGTTCATGCGACTGTTGCCGCACTCAAGCAGCTGGAACAGCCCGAAGCTGTCGCAGCTCGCCGCGGCCTCCCGCTCGAACGCGTTGCTCCGGCTTCCATGCTGCGCGCACGCGCAGAAGGTGAAGCTGAGAAGCGTGCTGCCGCTGAAGCGGCAGAAGCTGAAAAGGCAGCAGCGGGGGTGAGTGAGTGATGGCGAAGCTGAAGATTACTCAGGTCAAGTCGACCATCGGCACCAAGCAGAACATGAAAGATACCCTGCGCACCCTCGGGCTGCGCAAGATCGGCCAGAGCGTCGTGCGTGAGGACATCGACACCGTTCGCGGTGCAGTCCACACTGTGCGTCACCTGGTGACCGTTGAGGAGGTCGACTGATCATGGCTGACTCCACGAACAAGGGCGGAGCTGAAGAGGTGAGCATCGTTAAGCTGCACCACCTGCGTCCGGCTCCCGGTGCGAAGACCGCAAAGACCCGCGTGGGTCGCGGTGAAGGCTCGAAGGGTAAGACTGCTGGACGTGGTACCAAGGGCACCAAGGCTCGTTACCAGGTTCCCGCAGGCTTCGAGGGTGGTCAGATGCCCATCCACATGCGCCTTCCCAAGCTCCGCGGTTTCACCAACCCGTTCCGCGTGGAATACCAGGTTGTCAACGTGGGTCGTCTCCAGGAACTTTTCCCCGAAGGTGGAAAGGTGACTGTTGAGGATCTCGTGGCACGTCACGCGGTGCGCGACGGCGAACTCGTCAAGGTGCTGGGAACCGGCGAGCTGACCGTCAAGCTTGAGATTGAGGTCGACTCCTGGTCGGCTTCCGCTGAAGCGAAGATCAAGGCTGCCGGCGGTTCGATTCAGACCCGCTGACACGCATGATGCCACGGGGTGGCCCGGGAACCCGGGCCACCCCGTTCGCGTCTTTTCTCTCCCATAGTGAAACCTGTAAGTTCACCGAAGACCCCTGTGTCAGGTAGGCTTGCAGGAGTCATGCGTTTTGAACAAAAACGCACGTTTACATTCCAGTTAGTAGGAGGAAGCCGTGCTCGGTGCGTTCGCACAGGCATTCCGTACCCCGGATCTGCGCCGGAAGCTGCTGTTTACGCTCTTCATTATGGCCATGTTCCGGCTCGGGTCGTTTATTCCGACCCCCGGTGTCGATAGTCAGGCCGTCCAGAAGTGTCTTGCTCAGCAGTCGGAAGCTTCGCTGCTCGACCTGGTGAAC
Source organism: uncultured Actinomyces sp. (assembly GCA_963525415.1). Classification (GTDB taxonomy): domain Bacteria; phylum Actinomycetota; class Actinomycetes; order Actinomycetales; family Actinomycetaceae; genus Pauljensenia. The sequence goes on along the minus strand of CAURIY010000002.1, from coordinate 83,764 downwards.
CTCTTCTCCGGTGGAGCCCTCCTGCAACTGTCGGTCTTTGCGCTCGGCATCATGCCCTACATCACCGCATCGATCATCATTCAGCTGCTGCGCGTGGTGATTCCTCGCTTCGATGACCTCCACAAGGAAGGCCAGACGGGGCAGGCCACTCTGACGCAGTACACGCGTTATTGCACGATCTTCCTGGGTGTCCTGCAGTCCACCACCATGATTTCCCTGGCACGTTCGGGCAACCTCTTCTCCGGATGCTCGGAGAAGATCATCCCCAGCGACTCGGTTGGCATGTTCCTCCTGATGATCCTGGTCATGACCGCCGGCACCGGCGTCATCATGTGGCTGGGTGAGCTCATCACCGAACGCGGAATTGGCAACGGTATGTCCCTGCTGATCTTCGCCTCGATCACCGCTCGTATGCCTTCCCAGCTCCTGAGCATCGGCCAGTCTGGTAAGTGGGGATCAGTCTTCGCGATCATCGGCCTGATCCTTCTGGTCTCGATCGTCGTGGTCTACATCGAACAGGCTCAGCGTCGTATTCCCGTCCAGTATGCCAAGCGCATGGTGGGACGCCGTCAGTACGGTGGCACCACGACCTACATTCCGTTGAAGATCAACATGTCCGGCGTGATCCCCGTGATCTTCGCATCTTCTCTTCTGGCCTTCCCACCGCTCCTGGCGCAGTTCGGTAACCAGACCTCCGGATGGGTTCAGTGGATCGGTAAGAACTTCCACCAGGATGCCTGGCCGTACCTGACGATCTACGGTCTGCTCACCCTGTTCTTCGCCTTCTTCTACACGGCGATCACCTTCGATCCCGATGAGGTTGCGGACAACATGAAACGCTACGGTGGCTTCATTCCCGGCATTCGTGCCGGACGCCCCACTGCCGAGTACCTGCGTTACGTCATCAACCGTATTACGACTGCCGGTGCCCTCTACCTAGTGATCATTGCGCTTCTGCCCTCGTTGGCAATCATTCCGCTGAAGCTCTCCCAGGGACAGCTTCCCTTCGGTGGAACCACTCTTCTCATCATCGTCGGCGTTGGCTTGCAGACGGTGAAGGAAATTAACACTCAACTTCAGCAGCACCACTACGAAGGGTTCTTGCGATGACCGCCATTGTGCTCATCGGTGCTCCCGGTGCAGGAAAGGGAACTCAGGCCACGCGTATTGCGGAGCGTCTGAATATCCCGGCTATTTCCACCGGCGAGATTTTCCGCTCCAACATGTCGGAAGGAACTGAGCTGGGGAAGCTCGCTGCCTCCTACATTGAACGTGGGGAATTCGTTCCCGACAGCGTGACCAACCCGATGGTGCGCGTGCGCTTGTCGGCGCCCGACACGCATCACGGTTTCCTCTTGGACGGTTATCCTCGCACCCTGGATCAGGCGCATGTTCTGCGTGACATGCTGGCTGAACTCGGTGTCTCTCTGGATATGGTTCTGGAAATCGAGGTCGATGAGGACGAAGTTGTTGCCCGCATGCTTCACCGCGCGCAGGAACAGCACCGCACCGATGACACGGAGCCGGTGATCCGTCACCGCCTGGAGGTCTACCACGGACGCACCGAACCGATGGCGACCTACTACGCGGATCAGGATCTCCTGTACACGGTTGACGGACGCGGCAGCGTGGACGAGGTGACCGCTCGTATTTTTGAGCTTCTGGATACCCTGTCCTGAAAATTGCGTTGGGTGTGGGGCGTGGAGTTGAGGAACTCCGCGCCCCACACCCGTATCTGTTGCGCTCCGCGTCTCGCTGCTCCTCGTTCTGCTTCCCGTGCTGCTCTTTTCGCGGCGCTTTCCCGTCGCGCCAATGGGGAGTGCGTGCGTCGAGCGCCTCGTCGAGGGGGATCAACATGCGGGGTGCCCTCCCACGCAGCCCTTTTCGCACGCCCTGCTCTGCGCTGCTAACGGATCACATCAGCTCGCTCTCGGTGGGTATTACTCGCTTTCCGGCGTAGGCTTGGAAAGTCTTTTGAGTTCCGCATACCTGAGGGGTTCCCATGCCGCGCATTGAATACAAGACTCGTGACCAGATCCTCTGGATGCGTGAAGCGGGTCTTGTCGTTGCAGAAATTCACCGGAGCTTGCGCGAAGCCGCGCGAGTCGGGGTGAGCACCGCCGACCTTGATCAGGTATCCGCCGATGCGATCGCCCGCAGCGGCGCGCGCTCGAACTTCTTGGGCTACTACGGCTACCCGGCCACGGTGTGCATCTCGGTGAATGACGTCGTTGTGCACGGGATCCCCGGAAAGCGCACGCTGGCAGCCGGCGATATCGTGAGCTTCGACTGCGGAGCCTGGTTGACCCGCGGGGGACGCCAGTGGCACGGTGATGCAGCCTTCAGCATGGTCGTGGGAGATGAATTCACCAGCGATGAGGACTTCGCTTCTTCTTGGACTCGCCGCCAGCGGGGGAGCGGCCAGGTTGCTGCGCAGGGAAGTGTCGAACGTCGCCGAGAACTGGACTGCGTGACGCGTGAAGCCCTGTGGGCGGCGCTCGCCCAGTTGGCCACGGGGCGCCGCGTGAGTGCGGTTGCCGAGGGTGTGGAACGCGTTGTGGAGAATCGTGCTGAAGACCTCGGTTGGGAAGCCGGCATCATTGAGGAATACACGGGGCACGGCATCGGAACGGCGATGCATCAAGATCCCGAGGTGTTGAACTATCGCGTCCGAGGCCTCATGCCGAAGCTGCGTCCGGGCATGGTTCTCGCTGTTGAACCCATGCTGACGACCGGTGGGATTGATACTGTGACGGAATCCGACGAGTGGACTGTGCGGACGGTGGACGGATCTGACGCCTGCCAGTGGGAGCATACCGTGGCCATCCTGGAGGACGGCATCAGTGTCCTGACGGCTCCCGACGCCGGGAAAGCCGGGCTGGCTCCTTTCGGGATCACTCCGGCGGTGCTCGACTGAGCTTCCTCACGAGGCACCCTCCCCCTCGGGTGGGTGCTTCTCCTTTCCTGCACCCAGCGTTTCTGTGCGAGGCGCCCGTCGCCGTTTCTCCTCTTCCTCCCCCCCGTTCTTCTCCGTTGGCCGATGGGGACTTACCCACGCGTCTACGGAGGGGAGCGTGTCACGCACGGCTTGCTATGCCGATGTCAGGGACTATCCGCGCGTCTACGGACGGAAGAGGAGGGGAGAAGGAGGCTGCGCCTCGTCACTCCGAAATGTGAGGGGATTGGCAGGCTTTCTGACTTTCCTCTCGAGGGCTTTATAGCGTAGGCTCGACCCTTGGACGTGTCCTCGGAATGGTGTACCCTCATCAACCCGCACGTCCCGAGCGGTCAATGGCCGCCCGATCCCGAATAGAGGGTAGACGGAGGATATGGCGAAAAAGGACGGCGTCATCGAAATTGAAGGCACGGTTGTTGAAGCCTTGCCGAACGCGATGTTCCGCGTGGAATTGAGTAACGGTCACATCGTGCTGGGACACATTGCCGGCAAGATGCGACAGCACTACATCCGCATCCTGCCTGAAGACCGCGTTGTCGTGGAGCTCAGCCCCTACGATCTGTCGCGCGGTCGCATCGTCTACCGCTACAAGTGAACGAACCGACACGAGCTACCTGCGGGTAGCGGAGGTACACACCATGAAGGTCAAGCCGAGTGTCAAGAAGATCTGTGACAAGTGCAAGGTGATTCGTCGCCACGGCAACGTCATGGTCATCTGTGACAACCCCAGGCACAAGCAGCGTCAGGGTTGAAACCCAGCTGCTGTCAATCGCCGGGCGAAAGTCCGGCAGCATCATTCCATAACGCGTTAGCGACCCTCGGTTCGGAGGCCGGGGCCGGGTGCTCACCCGGAAGGAATGATGACGACCTCCGATGAACAACTGGAGCATAAACATGGCACGTATTGCCGGCGTCGACCTCCCTCGCGAAAAGCGTATGGAGATCGCGCTTACCTACATCTACGGAGTTGGACGCACCCGCGCCAAGGAGACCCTCGAAGCGACGGGCGTGAGCCCCGACCTGCGCGTGAAGGACGCCACTGAGGAAGACCTCGTCAAACTTCGCGAATACATCGAAAACACCTTCAAGGTGGAGGGCGACCTGCGTCGTGAGGTGCAGGCCGACATTCGTCGCAAGATTGAGATCGGTTCCTACCAGGGACTTCGTCACCGTCGTGGCCTGCCGGTCCACGGTCAGCGCACCAAGACCAACGCGCGTACCCGCAAGGGTCCCAAGCGCACGGTCGCAGGCAAGAAGAAGGCCAAGTAAGGCCGGGACCCGCGCAGCGGGTAACCCCACATCACGACTTCGAAGGAACTGACACACATGGCTGGAAAGACCACCCGTTCCGGCGCCGGACGCAAGCCGCGCCGCAAGATTTCAAAGAACGTTACCCACGGACACGCATACATCAAGTCCACGTTCAACAACACCATCGTTTCCATCACCGACCCCACGGGTGCCGTTATCTCTTGGGCATCCTCCGGTCAGGTGGGCTTCAAGGGCTCGCGTAAGTCGACCCCCTTCGCCGCACAGCTCGCAGCTGAAGCTGCCGCACGTCGCGCTCAGGAGCACGGCATGAAGAAGGTTGATGTCTTTGTGAAGGGTCCCGGCTCCGGCCGCGAGACCGCGATCCGTTCCCTCCAGGCCGCTGGCCTCGAGGTGGGCTCGATCCAGGACGTGACGCCCCAGGCATTCAACGGCGCTCGTCCCCCGAAGCGTCGTCGCGTCTGAGCGCCGGAGGGAACCTCGTCTCATCTGACACGAGGCTCCCCCCACGTCTGGGCGATTCCTCGCGGTATCGTCCTTACCTTTTCCCCGCAATGCGGGCCCACGATCCGGCGTCATATGGCGGGCGCCGGGAAGAAAGGACTAAGACGTGCTCATTGCAGAGCGACCCATCCTGACCGAAGAAAAGGTCAGCGAATTCCGCTCCCGTTTCACCCTGGAGCCCCTCGAACCTGGGTTCGGTTACACGCTGGGTAACTCCCTGCGTCGTACCCTGCTCTCGTCGATCCCCGGCGCGGCCGTGACCTCCATCCGCATCGATGGAGTGCCCCACGAGTTCCGTACCGTCGAGGGTGTCAAGGAAGATGTTGCAGAGATCATTCTCAACATCAAGCAGATCGTTCTCTCCTCCGAGAACGACGAACCCGTCGTCATGTACCTGCGCAAGGCGGGTCCGGGCGAGGTTCTTGCCGGTGACATCACTCCTCCGGCCGGCGTGGAGATCCACAACCCGGATCTGCACCTGGCCACCCTGAACGACAAGGGCAAGCTGGAGATCGAACTGACTGTGGAGCGTGGCCGCGGCTACGTGTCGGCAGCACAGAACAAGGATCCGCAGGCTGAGATCTCGCGTATCCCGATCGACTCGATCTACTCCCCGGTCGTCAAGGTCACCTACAAGGTGGAAGCAACCCGTGTCGAGCAGCGCACCGACTTCGACCGCCTCGTGATCGATGTGGAAACCAAGCCGGCCATCACCCCGCGTGATGCCGTGGCTTCCGCAGGTAAGACCCTGGTGGAACTCTTCGGCCTCATGCGTGAACTGAATGAGGAAGCTGAAGGTATCGAGGTGGGACCGTCCACCACCGATGCCACCCTCGCCGCTGATCTTGCTCTGCCCATCGAGAACCTCGGCCTGCAGTCGCGTTCCTACAACGCCCTGCGTCGTCGCGGAATCCTCAGCGTGGGTGAGCTCGTCGCTCACTCCGAAGCAGACCTGCTTGACATCCGTAACTTCGGAACCAAGTCGATTGAAGAAATCAAGGAAGCTCTGGCAGCTCTCGGCATGACTCTCAAGGATTCTGTGATGCCGCAGACCGATGGGGGCGATTCCGGGTCGATTCACTTCAGCGACGACCAGTCCATCTGACACCTTTGCGTCCGATGGACGCATGAATTCCTAGGAGACATCAATGCCCACCCCCAAGAAGGGTGCTCGTCTGGGCGGAAGCCCGGCACACCAGAAGCTGATCCTGTCGAACCTGGCCACTCAGCTCATCGAACACCGCGCGCTGGTCACCACCGAGGCCAAGGCCAAGCTCCTGCGTCCCTACGTGGAAAAGCTGGTCACCAAGGCCAAGCGTGGCGACATGCACGCTCGCCGTACCGTCGCACGCAAGATCACCTCGCGTGACGCCGTGTACACCCTGTTCGACGTCATCGTCCCCGCGATGGATCCCGAGCGTCAGGGCGGCTACACCCGCCTGACCCGCCTGGGCAACCGCAAGGGCGACAACGCTCCCATGATGCAGATCGCCTTCGTCATGGAAAAGGTGGAGAAGAAGGCCGTCGTGGCCGCTGCCGAAAAGACCGCTGAAAAGGCCGCCGAAAAGGTGGAGGAAGCACCGGTCGTCGAAGAAGCAGTGGAAGCTTCCGCCGAAGAGCAGGCTGAAGAAGCTGCAACCGACGCCGAGTGACCCTGGCGCGAGAAACTACTCGCGTTGACATACGGCTGAATGGGCCGCGCACCTGTGGTGCGCGGCCCATTCGCATTAGGCTAGTCCCATGGATGACAGCATGACCCTGGCCATTGACTGCGGGGGCGGAGGGATTAAAGCGTCCGTTGTCGATTCTGGTGGCACCATGATTGCGCCGCCGCGGCGCACGCCGACCCCCTATCCTCTGCCCCCAGAACTCCTCATTCAGACCGTGAAAGATTTGGCGCAGCAGCTTCCTGCGGCTTCGCGCGTCACGATGGGGATGCCGGGAATGATCCGCCACGGCGTGGTCATCGCAACACCGCACTACATTACGCGTGACGGCCCGCGATCCCGTGTCCTCCCGGAACTGGTTGGGCAGTGGGATCACTTCGATATGCAACGCGCAATATCCGCAGCTCTGGGGATTCCTGCGAAAGTCCTCAATGACGCCGAAGTTGCGGGCGCCGGAGTGGTCACCGGTCGCGGCCTCGAAATGATCATCACCCTGGGAACGGGGTTGGGAAACGCGGTTTTTGACGCGGGAGTTCTGGCTCCGCACGTGGAAGTCTCCCAGGGCTTCGTCCGCTGGGGACTGACCTATGACGACTACATCGGAGAGCATGAGCGCCTGCGCCTGGGCGATGTGCACTGGTCGCGTCGCGTGCGTCGCGTCATTGACGGGCTGCGATCCATGTACATGTGGGATCGTCTCTATCTGGGTGGGGGGAACTCCCAGCGCATTGCGCCGGGTGCGCGATCCAAGCTCGGTGATGACGTCATCATTGTCCCCAACGATGCGGGAATTATCGGGGGAGTGCGCGCATGGGAGCTGTGAGCGACGATGAGTTCGTGCGCCTGCGGCTGACCCTGTCCTATGACGGAACCCAGTTCCACGGATGGGCTCAGCAGGACGGTCTGCGTACCGTCGAAGGCGACGTGACCCGAGCGCTCTCCACCGTCATGCGCTGCGAGGCGAAACTGACGGTGGCCGGGCGAACCGATGCCGGTGTCCACGCGCGAGAACAGGTCGCGCACGTCGATGTTCCGCGAGCCTCCTGGGAACGCCTGAGCCAGCGTGACGAAGACCGGTATACGCGCGAGGAAGTGGACGACGTACGCGGGCGTCGCCTCGCCACGCAACTGAATGGCCTGCTGTCTCACGGCTATTCGCGTCTACAACGCAGTCACCAGCTTGAAGTGCCGCGAGGGCAGAGTGATGTCCTCGTGCACGCGGTCTGCGTGGTGAATGAAGAATTTGATGCTCGCTTCTCTGCAACGGGGCGTTCCTACTGCTATCGACTGGTCGACCGCTCCCACCGCAGCCCCCTGCGGCGAAGCGACGTGCTGTGGGTGGATGTGGATCGTCTTGACCTGGACGCGATGAACCTCGCGGCCGAACAGCTCCTGGGAGAGCACGATTTCATCGCCTACTGTCGTCCCCGAGAAGGGGCGACGACTATTCGCACCCTGCGTCTACTGACCTTCGTGTTGAGCGGTGACGTGATCGAATGTCGTGTGGAAGCCGATGCTTTCTGTCATTCCATGGTTCGTTCCCTTGTGGGGGCCTGCCTGGAAGTGGGGAGCGGGCGCCGAGAAATCTCCTGGCCGCGTGAGCTCTTGGACGGGCGTAATCGCCACGGGGGAGCGGCGCCCATCGCACCCGCTCACGGGCTGACGCTGGAGCGGGTCGACTATCCGCCTCGTGAGGAATGGGCGGCGCAATCCCAGCGTGCCCGGCGTGTGCGCACCCTCGGGGAGGGGTGCTGCGGGGAGTAACGAGGCGTAGCGCGCGGAATCGGGTGCGTTGCGACTGGTGATGCCTTGCGTGGGGAATTGCGCGCACCGAGAGGAATGGGGGCTGGCTCCGATAGAGGATATTGACGAGGCGCGTAGAGGTGGGTGCTGAACCTGCTTTCGGCAGGGGCGAGGAGAGCGCGGTGTGAGATGTGGAAGCTGCCACAGTGGGCGCGATGCTTTGACCCTCAGATGCGAAAACCCCTAGACTGTATGGTGCTGTGCGTCAGCGGCACCCCAGTGCATTCCCACTCGCTGGAGGAACGCAACGCTGACGCCTCGCGCGAACCGTTTTCATAGTGAGCCGGTGCGCACACATCGCGTGCTGCGCTCCATGACAGAAAGAATTGAAGGTTACGCCCGTGCGCACCTATTCACCCAAGCCGGGAGACGCCGACAAGAAGTGGTACGTCATTGACGCCACCGACGTCGTTCTCGGTCGCCTGGCGGCTCAGGTTGCCGCCCTCCTTCGTGGGAAGCACAAGCCGACGTTCGCCCCCCATATGGACATGGGAGACTACGTCATCATCATCAATGCGGACAAGGTTGCCCTCACCGGTAAGAAGCTTGACCAGAAGATGGCCTACCGCCACTCCGGTCGCCCCGGTGGTCTGACCGCCACCTCTTATCGTGACCTCATGTCTGAGCGCCCCGAGCGCGCAGTCGAAAAGGCAGTCCGCGGCATGCTTCCTCACACCAGCCTCGGCCGTGCGCAGTTCAAGAAGCTGCACGTCTACGCCGGAGCTGAGCATCCGCACACCGGCCAGATGCCGGTTCCCTACGAAATCACCCAGGTCGCCCAGTGAGCGCGTTGCGCTTCTGAGCTCCACGAACTGCACTGAGGAGAACTGTGGCTGAGACCACCGAAATCGTTGAGCTGGACGAAGAACTCGTCCCCAGCTCCTACACCACCGAGACTGAAACGGCTCCCGCTGGCGCCGGTCAGTCCATCACCGCGCCCGGCGCGGGTCTGGGTCGCCGCAAGGAGGCCGTCGCCCGTGTTCGTCTCGTCCCCGGCACCGGCCAGTGGACGATCAACGGTCGCTCCCTGGAGGACTACTTCCCGAACAAGCTGCACCAGCAGCTCGTGAAGTCCCCCTTCGTTCTGCTCGACCTCGACGGTCGCTTCGACGTGATCGCCCGCATCAACGGCGGCGGCATCTCCGGCCAGGCCGGTGCGCTCCGTCTGGGCATCTCTCGCGCCCTGAACGAGATCGACCGCGACGCCAACCGCCCGGCACTGAAGAAGGCCGGCTTCCTGACCCGCGATGCCCGCGCCACCGAGCGTAAGAAGGCAGGCCTCAAGAAGGCTCGCAAGGCACCGCAGTACTCGAAGCGCTGATCGGCGACGCATTTTACTGCTGGGTGTGCCCCGCTCCTGCGTGTCAGGAGCGGGGCACACCCGTATCTCCTCTTCCCTGCCGCTCCGCTTCCTTCCCCGTAGCCCTTGCGGACTCGTACACTCGGAGCAGCGCGTTTGTCCGTGAACCCCCTTCCTGAGTTGTGCCTGTGACAACAAACCGCACCGGGCTCATGGCCTGTCATCGAGAACTGAGGCCGCGTACAGTGGAGCCAGACGTAGCGAAAGGAACACAACTGTGAAAAGAATTTTCGGTACTGACGGCGTGCGCGGCCTGGCAAATGTCGACATTACGGCGCCCCTCGCCCTGGAACTGGGTGAAGCAGCGGCACGACTTATTGGCGGGCAACCCGATGCCCACGGCCGCAAGCCCAAAGCCGTCATCGGACGCGACACTCGTATTTCCGGCGAATTCCTGGATCACGCTCTCGCGGCAGGACTCGCATCTGCCGGTATGGACGTCGTGCGCGTCGGCGTGGTGAGTACCCCGACCATCGCCCACCTGACCTCCACCGACGACGTGGATCTGGGCGTCATGATCTCCGCTTCGCACAACCCGATGCCCGACAACGGCATCAAGTTCTTCGCCCACGGCGGCTACAAGCTCCCCGACCAGATCGAAGACCAGATCCAGTCCCTGCTGGGAACCCCCTGGGATCGCCCCACGGGAGCCGCGGTCGGCGAAGTGGAATACGACGACGACTGGGCAGAGAAGGCCTACATCGAACACCTCCTTACCTCGGTTGATGCCGACCTGCGCGGAGTGCGCATCGCCATGGACTGCGCAAACGGCGGCGCCTCCTTCCTAGGCCCGGAAACCTTCCGCCGAGCCGGCGCTGACGTCGTCGTCATCAACGCGGCACCCGACGGTCGTAATATCAACGACAAAGCGGGATCTACCCACCCGGAACAGCTCCAGGCTCTCACCGTTGCCGCCGAAGCAGACTTCGGCGTGGCCTACGACGGCGACGCCGACCGCTGCCTGGCCGTTGACCGCCACGGCCGTCTGATCGACGGCGACAAGATCATGGGCGCCCTGGCCGTTCACATGCGCGACCAGGGAACTCTGGCACACGACACCCTGGTGCTCACCGTCATGTCCAACCTCGGACTGATCCTGGCAATGCGCGAGGCCGGCATTCAGACCGTCCAGACCGCAGTGGGTGACCGCTACGTCCTGGAAGCCATGTTGGAAGGCGGCTACACCCTGGGTGGCGAACAGTCCGGCCATATCATCGCCAAGAACTACGCGACTACCGGCGACGGCGTGCTTTCCTCCTTGCTGATTGCTCAGATGGTGAAGGAAAGCGGGCGCGACCTGGCCGACCTCACGGAGTTCATCCACCGTCTGCCCCAGACCCTGATCAACGTCGGTGGTGTGGATCGTGCCCGCGCGGCCACCGACCCTGCTGTTGCCGAAGCCGTTGCGGTGGCGGAGGCCGAACTGGGCGATACCGGTCGCGTGCTCCTGCGTCCCTCGGGAACCGAGCCGCTGGTGCGTGTCATGGTGGAAGCCGCAACCCAGGAGCAGGCAGATGCTGTGGCGCAGCGCCTGGCTGACGTCGTGAAGGACTCTCTGGCGCTGTGAACCTCAGCCCCGCGTCTTGAGCGCACTCGCGCTGAGTGCCCGACGATGTAAGCCCTGAGACGGTCATGTGTGTGGTGCCCTCCCCGATATTCGGGGAAGGGCGCCACACACATCAGGGGAGATTGGGGATCTGGTTCGTGTGCTGGGGGATATCTGTGCGTATAGCCGCCGGTGTGAATGAAATGCTGCGTCAGTTTTTCCGCAGGTGAAGGGACTCGACCCGGTGATCGTGCCCCTTGGTGAAAATCATGGTGGCGCGTTCCCGTGTGGGCGCAATATTTTCCATCAGATTCGGCAGGTTGATGTCACGCCAAATCCTGCGAGCCGTCTCTTCCGCTTCCCGGTCAGACAGGGACGCGTAGGTGCGGAAGAAGGAATCCTCGCGTGAAAACGCGGTCTGGCGCAGGGTGAGGAAACGATCCACATACCAGGACTCGATGTGCTCGGGTGCGGCATCCACGTAGATGGAAAAATCGAAGAAATCAGAAACCGCCAGGGGCATGACTCCCGGCTTCCAGCGCGGAGGCTGAAGGACATTCAGGCCCTCCACAATGAGGATGTCGGGCTGATCTACAGTGATGTACTCACCCGGCACAATGTCGTAGACCACGTGCGAATACACGGGAACCCGCAGCTGCGGACGCCCGGCCTTCACCGCGGCCAAAAATTCGATGAGCGCCGGACGATCATAGGATTCCGGGAAGCCCTTACGCCCCAGAAGCCCCCGTTCGTTGAGGGTGGCATTGGGCAGGAGGAAACCGTCCGTCGTGATGAGGTCGACGCGCGGCGTGCGTTCCCAGCGTGAGAGTAGTAGGCGCAAGAGGCGGGCAACAGTGGATTTCCCCACCGCAACAGAACCGGCAATACCAATGATGAACGGGATACGCGGGGCGTGCGTTTCCCCGAGGAAGGTGTGACGTTCCTGGGCGGTACGGCGCTGCCCGTCGGCGTAGAGCTGAAGGAGTGCGGAAAGGGGACGGTAGATCGCGTCGACTTCGACGGTATCGATGGGGTCTCCCAGCGAGGCGAGGCGGGTGAGATCCGCTTGCGTCAGGGGCAGGGGAGAGCGGTCGGCAAGGCGATCCCACTGCGCGCGTGTGAAATGAGCGAAAGGCGAGTCTGTTTCGGGAAGAAAAGTCTCAGAAAACACCCAAGTATTGTCACAAGTTTTTCTGACCGGACATGTGAAAAAGGCCCCTCTGGGGGGAATATCACCGCATATGGTGATTTTTCAACTGTTTTCAGTCGATCCGTGATCCACCAGGGAGAACGATCAACATGCGAACACCGGACACGCATACACGCGACGGACACAACCGGGAATATTGACCGCATTCGCGGGCAAAACTCTGCTTGTCTGACATCCTTCCCTGATATTAAGCCCAGCTTATGCTCAAATGGAGCGCATGTGTGGAATTGTTGGATACGTTGGACCCCAGTCACTGCGCCCCCAAAAACTCGTCCTCGAAGGACTGGCGCGCCTCGAATACCGCGGATATGACTCCGCAGGAATCGCTCTGGTCACACCCCAAACGGAAGATGCCCCCCACCCCGGCGCCCTCAGCGTGACCAAAGCTGTCGGAAAACTTGCCCAGCTCGTCGCCGAACTCGACGCCCAGACGCCTCGCAAATCCTCGGTCGCCATCGGCCATACCCGATGGGCAACCCACGGACGCCCCACCACGACCAACGCGCATCCCCACGTCAGTTCAGACGGAGCCATCGCCCTGGTGCACAACGGCATCATCGAAAACGCGGACTCCCTGCGCGCCCAACTCCACCGGGACGGCATCACCTGCGTGTCTGAAACAGATAGCGAAGTCGTCGCCCACCTCATCGCCCAGGCCTACGCCTCGACCGAGGAAACCTGGGACGGAACGATCCGCGGCCTGAGCGCAGAAGAACACGAGGCGGGGCTGCGCCTCGTCGCCGCCGTACGCGCCGTCACCGCACGCCTCGAAGGAACCTTCACCCTCCTCGTCGAATGCGTCGACACCCCCCACCTCATCGTGGCCGCTCGACGCTCCTCCCCGCTGGTCATCGGACTGGGAGAAGGCGAAAACTACCTGGCATCCGACGCCCTGGCATTCGCCTCCTACACCTCCCGCGCCATCGAAGTTGGACAGGACCAGATGTGCCTCGTCACTGCCGAAGGTGTCGACCTGCTCGACCGCGACGGCACCCCCGTCACCCCCCACGAATACACGGTGGACGAAGCGCAGCGCGTCGACAAAGACGGCTGGCTCACCTACATGGAAAAAGAAATCTGCGAGCAGCCCCGCGCCGTGCAGGCCACCCTCGAAGGCCGCGTCGATGCATCCGGGCACCTCGCCCTGGACGAAGTTCGAATTCCCGAACACACGTTGCGCAGCATCGACAAAATGATCATTGTCGCCTGTGGAACCGCCTCCTACGCCGGGCAGGTCGCGCGCTACGCCATCGAACACTGGTGCCGCATCCCCGTGGAAGTCGAACTCGCCCATGAATTCCGCTACCGCGACCCCGTCGTCAACGAAAAAACCCTGGTGGTTGCCATCTCCCAGTCGGGAGAAACTATGGACACCATCCAGGCCATCCGTCACGCTCGCGAGCAGGGCGCGCGGGTCGTCGCGATCGTCAACACCCCCGGATCCACGATTTCCCGCGAATCCGACGCGGTGCTCCTCACCCACGCGGGGCCGGAAATTGCGGTTGCCTCGACGAAAGCTTTCACCGCTCAGGTCACCGCCTGCTACATCCTGGGTCTCTACCTGGCGCAGGTGCGCGGCAATAAGTACGTCGATGAAATCCAAGACTACCTGGACAAACTCGCACAGGTTCCCGGCAAAATGCAGGAGGTGCTGGACAGTGCGGAACCCGTGCGCCAGATCGCCCGGGCCATGGCCGACGAACGATCGATTATCTACCTGGGACGCCACGTCGGCTACCCGATCGCCATGGAAGGCGCACTCAAACTGAAAGAGCTGTGCTACATCCACGCGGAAGGATTTGCCGCGGGAGAACTCAAGCACGGTCCGATTGCCCTGATCGACGAGGGACAGCCCGTGGTCATCATCGTGCCCACCCCACGCCGTCCCGAACTCCACAACAAAGTGGTCTCCAATATCCAGGAGGTGCGCGCTCGCGGCGCCAAGACCCTGGTGGTTGCGGAAGAAGGGGATACACGCGTCGACGACCATGCGGAAGTTGTGTTCCGCATCCCGCAGGTTCCCACGCTTTTCGCCCCGCTGCTCAGTGTGATTCCGCTGCAAATCTTCGCTTGCGAGCTGGCGAGCGCAAAGGGCTTGGACGTGGATCAGCCGCGTAACCTGGCGAAATCTGTGACCGTGGAATAACGCACACCTGCCTTTCAGCTGTTCGTCTGTGTACCTCGCATAGTGAAGAATGAAGGAACGTTGACGTGTCGCCTCGTCGCCCCACCGGGGGAGGACGAGGCGACACGCGTGTTTTCTCCGCTTTCCTCTGCGAAAGGACACGTCCATGTTGGATTTCGCCGTTGCCGCTCTCCCCGCGTTCCTCCTGGGTGCCATGGGAATTTCGTGGGGGCTGATCGGCGGGGATGACCGCCAGCGCATGCTGGGGCAGATGCTGGGGGCACTCCTCGTGGCCTGCGCGGTTCTTCCCTTCATGTCGGTGTCCTGGACGATCCAGAGTTTCTCCCTGGCGATTGCCAGCGGCCTCCTGCTGGGCGTGGGAGTTTTCGGGCAGCTTCTGGCACTGAAACACCTGGGAATTTCGCGAGCCATGCCGCTTTCTGCGGCGGGGCAGCTGATCTTCGTTTCCCTGGGTGGGATTGTGCTCTTCGGGGAACTCACGAACGGGCAGGCGCTACCGGTTGCCCTCGTGTCGATCGTCTGCCTGGCGGTGGGGGTGTGGTTCATTTCCCGGACGGAGAAGAACTCGGACACCTCGCACTTGAACTGGCGTGCCGGCGGCATGCTCCTGGCCTTCTCAACCGTGGGCTTGGTGGCTTACCCGCTTTTCGTGCGAGCCTTCGCCATCGACGGTATGTCGGGATTTTTCCCGCAGACACTGGCCTGTGCTCTGGTGGCGCTGGTGGCCACGGAACCGCGTGTGTCTCCGTGGCTGGGATCTGAGGATCGCCGCTGGGAGAAGACCACGGCGCTTTTGCTGATCCCCGGCATCCTGTGGGGTGCCGCCACTCTCATCACGATGATCTACATTCAAAAAATTGGTGTGGCCACGGCCTTCCCCCTGGCTCAGATGTGCGTGGTGATCCAGACGCTGGGTGGCATTTGGATTCTGGGTGAAAAACGCAGCTCGAAGGAGATGATCTGGACGGTGATCGGCGTGGTCATCATGACTGTCGGCATTGTCCTGGTGGGCGTGTCGAAGGGACTGGACGTCGCCCTGTAAGGTGGCGCTGCACGTCCCTCCCTCCTGTGGGAGGACGAGGCGTCGCCCGCCTTTTCTGCACCTCGTTCCCTGTCGTTGTGTCCCCTCGGGGGCGGAAAGTGGAATACTGGGCGGGTGAATGAAAGTGCCGAAGGAATGGACTCTCCTGTGAGCTGGGATGCGGTTTCCCCCAGTCGGGCGGTCATCAATCATGAGGCGATACGCCACAACCTGCGCAGGCTTCGCGAATATGCGCCGGAGTGTCTGCAGCTTGCCGTCGTCAAAGGTGACGCCTACGGGCATGGGATCCTTCCGGTTGCGCTCACCTGCCTGGCTTCTGGCGCCGACTACCTGGGGGTTGCCCAGCTGACGGAGGCGCTGACTCTGCGTCAGTCGCTGGACGCCGCGGGATGCTCCCGCGATCAGGCCAAGATTTTTTCCTGGATCGCGTCCCCCCATTTTTCCTGGGAGGCTGCCCTCGAAGCCGATATCGAGGTGTCGGTGTCGTGGACGTGGACTTTGGCGCAGATCTGCGCGGCGGCGCGCGCCTGCGGGAAAGTTGCGCGCATCCACGTGAAGGTGGACACGGGGATGTCGCGTGCCGGCTCTACTCTGGCAGATTTTCCCGCTCTGGCGACCGCGGTGCGCATGGCGGTTGACGAGGGACTTGTCGAGGTCGCGGGAACCTGGTCTCACCTGTCGCGCGCGGATGAGCGTGACGACGCAGGCGATGCGTCGACGGCGCGGCACGTCCAGATTTTTGAGGAAGCTCTGGCGATTCTGCGTGATGCGGGAGTGAACCCCGGGGTTCGTCATCTGGCGGCGACCGCGGGGATCGTATGGCATCCGCAGACCCACTACGACATGGTGCGCCCGGGAATCGGGCTGTACGGGCTGACCCCGAACCCGCAGACCGCGACGAGCGAGGATCTGGGTTTGCGTCCCGTGATGACCGTGGAAGCCTCGCTCATCGGAGTGAAGGTCATCGATGAGGGGACTCCCGTGTCTTACGGGGGAACGTGGACGGCTCCCTCACGTCGGTGGGTGGGCTTGGTGCCCCTGGGGTATGCGGATGGGATCCTGCGCGCCGCCTCGGGACGAGGCGAAGTAACGGTGCGCGCTGAGCGGGAGTCACTGCGCGCCCCCGTTCGCGGACGCGTGTGCATGGATCAGTTTGTCGTGGATCTGGGCGCCGCCGGTGGAGCCGATGGTGAGCCGTCGACCCGCGGCGGGGCTGCCCCGGCTGCGGTGGGGGATCGCGTTGTGCTGTGGGGGGAAAGCGCGCAGGGTGTTCCCTCTGCGGACGCGTGGGCGCAGGCTGCCGACACGATTAACTATGAAGTGGTTGTGCGTGTGGGCGAGCGTGTGCCCCGCGTGCATGTGGGGCAGCAGTCGATCAGTGACCTGTGAGTGAAAGGGAAACGAATGAGCGTGTACGACCAGCAGTGGACGGTGACGAACGCGGATGAGACCCGCGCCGTGGGGGAGGCGCTGGGACGTCTGCTGCGCGCGGGCGACCTCGTGATGTTGCGCGGTGAACTGGGCGCGGGGAAAACAACCTTTACCCAGGGCATCGGCATCGGGATGGGTGTGCGCGGACAGGTCGCATCCCCGACGTTCATCGTGGCGCGCGTCCACCCCTCCCTGTCGGGCGGACCGGATTTGATCCACGCGGACGCCTACCGGATTCGTGACCTGGAGGATCTGGAGACCCTGGATTTGGATTCCACGATCGACGAGGCAGTGACTGTCGTTGAGTGGGGCGAGGGGAAAACCGAAGCGATGAGTGATGCGCGTCTGGAAATTGAGGTGCGTCGCGCGCGCGGGGGTGAGGTGACCCGCCAGGGGGATGTCGTCGACTTGGAACACATGGATGACGGGCACCGCGTGATCCGGGCAGTGGGGTACGGCTCGCGCTGGGAGGGCGTCTTGGAATCGGTGACGGTTGCCGCTTCCCTGGGTGAGAACGCGGGGGAGTAGCTTCCCGCCTGCGCGGAGGGAATGTGGACGATGCTGCAGTCCACGGAGGAATTATGAAAGGATGCGTCGGTGACATACCTGTGCATTGATACTTCTCAGGCCACCGCTGTCGCTGTTGTGCGCGACGGAGAAACCGTGGGGCGTGCCCGCAATGAGTCTGGACGCCACCACGCGGAGTCGATTACTCCCTGCGTGCGTGAGGCTTTGGCTGCTGCTGGTTTGCCGCTGGAAATTCGCCAGGCCGGTCTGGAGGCCGTGTGTGTGGGGACGGGGCCGGCTCCGTTTACGGGGCTGCGTGCGGGTTTGGTGTCTGCTCGCGTACTGGCTCGCGTTGCCGAGGTTCCCGTGTACGGGGTGTCGAGTCTGGATGTGCTGGCTCGTCAGGCTCTCGATGTGCTGTCTCCGGAGACGCACGTGTATGCCCTGTCGGATGCGCGTCGACGCGAGCTCTACTGGGGTCACTATGTCGCGGAAGGCCCCGATGATGTGTCGTTGATTGGGCGCCTGGAAGTAGGGGGTGCTCGTCTGCTCGGCGGTGCCCTGCGTGAGGCTTCCGGCCTGCTGGTCGCAGAAACGGGGATCCCGGCGCACAGCGCGGAGGAACTTGCGGGTGCGCAGGTGGGGCCCCTGGTTCCTCTCGATCCCGCGGTGATGGTGCGCATGGTGCGTGCGCGTCTTGCCCGCGGTGAAGACGCGCACGTGGGGACGGAGCCGCTGTATTTGCGTCGTCCCGATATTCACGGGCAGACCGCAGAACGTATGTGAGGATCGTGATTCCGGGCTGTATCCGCGCGTGAGAGGCGGGATGCTCAGAGGTCTGTGCGGGAAAGGGGAAGCGTGAACGAGGGTGATGTGGTTCTGCGCGCGATGACCCGTGCGGATGAGGATCTTTTTGCCGCGCTGGAAGAACAGATTTTCCCCGAGGATCCCTGGACGCGAGGGATGATTTCCGAGGAACTGGCTTCGCCTCGTTCCCACTATTTTGCGGCGGTAGCGGATGAGCGTGTCGTCGGCTATGCGGGTGTGTCCGTGGGGCTGGACGCTGACGTGATGACGATGGGGACTGTTCCGGATTGGCGAGGCCGTGGCGTGGGTGCGCTGTTGATGCGCGCTGTGGTGGGGTGCGCACGTGAACACGGTGCGGAGCGCATTTTTCTTGAGGTGCGCGAATCGAATGAGGCGGCTCGTCGTCTCTATGAGCGCTCAGGTTTTGAGACGGTCGGACGTATTCGCGGATATTTTCGCTCTCCCCGCGAAGACGCGATTTCCATGCGCTTAGTGCTGTGATGACCGGGCTGCTTGGGTTCGCGTATGAGAAATCGTCCTGAAAGCTGTGCTTTTTCAGGGGAAACTCGACGTATTTCAACGCGGGACAGAGCAAGAAAAACTCCGCTCGAAGAAGGTCTGTGGGAGAGTCTGACTAAAACCGTCCGTATTAGGAAACGTTTGTCTATAGAAAAACATGGCTCGCGCGCCCAAAAAACGACTCATTCTTTCAGACGAAAAACCCGCTTTCGTCGCAAAAATACTTTCCTCAAACGCTGAAAAAACGCCAAAATCGGGCGACGCCTCGTCAAAAAAGAAAGAGAACAGGCCAGCAGTCCCACGGAGGGTATGAGAAGGGCGAATAGCCTTGCACCATGGCCACAACAAATGTCGCAACGAAGAAGCGTCGCGCCTGGACCACCACCGTGTTCGTCAAGCAACTCATGGCGGTGTCCGGTCTCGTCTTCGTCATGTTTCTTCTGTTCCACTCCTACGGCAACCTCAAGATGTTCTTGGGGCAAGAAGCCTACGACCACTACGCCCACTGGTTGAAAGAAGAGGCATTCGTGCCGATCTTCCCCCACGGCGGTTTCATTTGGGTGTTCCGCGCAGCCATGATGCTCATGCTGATCATCCACATGTGGGCAGCCGCAGTGACCTGGAAGCGTTCGCGCCGCGCGCGCCGCTCCCGCTACGTCGTCAAGAAGAACGCCGCCGATGCCTACGCGGCACGCACCATGCGCATGTCCGGCGTCATGCTGTTCTGCCTGATCGTCTTCCACCTGCTGCACTTCACCACCGCCACCGTGCGCACCGGATTCACCGCAGACAACAGCCCCTACGAACGCATGGTGCTGACCTTCCAGCAGCCCCTATGGGTTGTCGTCTACGTGATCTTCATTGGCTTGGCAGCCATGCACGTCGCACACGGCTTCTGGTCGGCATTCCAGTCCCTGGGCTGGGTGCGCGCAGGAACCCGCAACCTCATGGTGATCGTCTCCGGCCTCGTCGGCGGACTGGTCTTTTTGATGTTCGCACTCCCGCCGTTGGCAATCGTCACCGGATTTATTTCCTGAAAGAGGTTCTGACGTGACTGACACACTCATTCAGGGTCTGTACCGCGAAGGCGACCCCGTCGTCGATACCAAAGCGCCGCTGGACGTCCCCCTGTCCCAGTGCTGGGAACAGCGCAAGTTCAGTGCAGCCCTCGTGAACCCCGCCAACCGTCGTAAGCTCCGCGTCATCATCGTGGGCTCCGGCCTCGCCGGCGGCGCAGCAGCCGCATCGCTGGGCGAAATGGGCTACAACGTCGACGTGTTCTTCTACCAGGACTCCGCCCGCCGCGCGCACTCCATCGCCGCGCAGGGTGGCATCAACGCTGCGAAGAACTACCGCAACGACAACGACTCCGTGTACCGCCTGTTCTACGACACCGTCAAGGGTGGCGACTACCGCGCACGCGAAACCAACGTGTACCGCCTCGCGGAAGTCAGCGCCAACATCATTGACCAGTGCGTCGCTCAGGGTGTTCCCTTCGCCCGCGAATACGGTGGTCTGCTCGACAACCGTTCCTTCGGTGGCGTGCAGGTGTCCCGTACCTTCTACGCGCGCGGCCAGACAGGTCAGCAGCTCCTGATCGGCGCCTACCAGGCGCTCGAACGCCAGGTGGCCGCCGGAACAGTCAAGGAACACCCCCGTCACGAGATGGTGGAAATCATCGTCTCCGAGGGACGCGCCCGCGGCATCATCGCTCGCGACATGTCCACGGGCAAGCTGGAAACCTACGTGGCTGACGCCGTCGTGCTGGCCACCGGCGGTTACGGCAACGTGTTCTTCCTGTCCACCAACGCCATGGGCTGCAACGCCACCGCGATCTGGCGCGCCTACCGCAAGGGCGCATACTTCGGGAACCCCTGCTTCACGCAGATCCACCCGACGTGTATCCCCCAGCACGGCGACCAGCAGTCCAAGCTCACCCTCATGTCGGAGTCGCTGCGTAACGACGGCCGCATCTGGGTTCCCAAGCGCGCCGAGGACTGCGACAAGGATCCGCGCGACATCCCCGAAGAGGACCGCGACTACTACCTGGAACGCATCTACCCCGCGTTCGGTAACCTGGTTCCCCGCGACATCGCCTCGCGCCAGGCCAAGAACATGTGCGATGAAGGACGAGGCGTTGGCCCGGCCATCCGCGAAACTGACCCCGAGGGGAACGAACGCGTGATGCGTCGCGGCGTGTACCTGGACTTCTCCGAAGCCATCAACCGTATGGGGAAGGCCGCGGTTTCCGCCAAGTACGGCAACCTCTTCGATATGTACGAGCGCATCACCGGCGACAACCCCTACGAGACGCCGATGCGTATTTACCCGGCTGTTCACTACACCATGGGTGGCCTGTGGGTGGACTACGACCTCGAGTCCAACCTGCCGGGTCTGTATGTGGCCGGTGAAGCAAACTTCTCCGACCACGGCGCCAACCGACTGGGCGCTTCCGCGCTCATGCAGGGTCTGTCCGATGGCTACTTCGTTCTGCCGAACACCATCAACGACTACCTCGCCAAGGCCTTCAACCTGCCCAAGCTGGACGAAACCAGCCCGGACGTGGTGGAAGCCCTCGAAGCCGCTCAGGGACGCATCGACCGCCTCATGTCGATCAATGGCACTCGTTCCGTGGACTCCTTCCACAAGGAACTCGGCCAGATCATGTGGGAATACTGCGGTATGGAGCGTCGCGAAGCCGGACTGAAGAAGGCCATTGACCTGATTCGCGAGCTGCGCGCCGAATACTGGCGCAATGTGAAGGTGCCGGGTAAGTCGATCGGTGAACTCAACCAGTCCCTCGAAAAGGCCGGCCGCGTGGCCGACTTTATGGAGCTGGGCGAACTCATGTGTATTGATGCTCTCCACCGCGAGGAATCCTGCGGCGGCCACTTCCGCGCCGAATCGCAGACCCCCGAAGGTGAAGCGCTGCGTCACGACGACCGTTACCTCTACGTCGCCGCATGGGAATGGGGAGGGGAAGACCAGCCTCCGATCCTCCACAAGGAAGCCCTCGTGTACAACAACATCGAGCTGAAGCAGCGGAGCTACAAGTGAACCTGACACTCAAGATCTGGCGCCAGAACGGCCCCGAGGATGCCGGCGCCATGCACGAATACCAGATCCGCGGCATCTCCGAGGAATCCTCGTTCCTCGAAATGCTCGACGTGCTGAACGAAGAGCTTTTTGCCCGCGGTGAAGAACCCATCGCCTTTGACTCGGACTGCCGCGAAGGCATCTGTGGTCAGTGTGGCATCGTGATCAACGGTATTGCCCACGGCCCCGAGGTCACCACGACCTGCCAGCTGCACATGCGAACCTTCAACGACGGTGATGTCATCACCATCGAACCCTGGCGCGCAGAAGCTTTCCCGGTCATCAAAGACCTCGTGGTCAACCGCAGCGCCCTGGATCGCATCATCCAGGCCGGTGGGTACATTTCGGTGAACACGGGCGCAGCCCCCGACGCTCACGCGACCCCCGTCCCCAAGCAGGACGCAGATCGCGCCTTCGAAGCGGCGGCTTGCATCGGCTGTGGCGCCTGCGTGGCGGCATGCCCGAACGCCTCGGCCATGCTGTTCACCTCCGCAAAGGTGACCCACCTCCAGCTGCTGCCTCAGGGCAAGCCGGAGAACTACCAGCGCGTCGTCAACATGCTCAACCAGATGGACGAAGAGGGCTTCGGCTCCTGCACGAACATCGGTGAGTGCGCGGCGGTCTGCCCCAAGCAGATTCCGCTGGATGTGATTTCCACTCTGAACCGCCAGCTGGGCAAGGCTGCGTTCAAGGGAATCTGACACATATCTGTGGCCACGTGGGGGCGGTTTCTTCACCGGAAACCGCCCCCACGTTTATGCCCAGTCCGCTCAGGCTCCTCACGTCTCGATATAACGAGGGAGTCCTCCCGGCGAGAGGACTACTATAGAGGACGTGAATGAACCCCTGATTCTTGGTATCGAATCCACCTGTGATGAAACCGGCGTCGCCCTGGTGCGCGGCTGCGAGCTCCTTGTGGATCGCACCGCCACTTCAATGGATCAATACGCCCGCTACGGTGGAATCATCCCGGAAATCGCCTCGCGCGCACACCTGGAATCCTTCCTCCCCACCCTGAACTCCGCGTGTGACGAGGCGGGGGTTGCGTTGGAGGACGTCGACGCGATTGCGGTGGCAGCCGGACCGGGATTGGTGGGGTCGCTGACCGTCGGTATTTGCGCGGCAAAAGCCCTGGCCTCTGCCCTGGGGAAACCCCTGTACGGTGTGAACCATGTGATCGGACACCTGGCCGTCGACAAGCTGGCCGACGGCCCCCTGCCCGAGCGATTCATCGGCCTGGTTGTCTCCGGCGGACACTCCAATATTCTGCTGGTCGAAGACATTGCCACCGATGTGCGCGAACTGGGCGGCACGTTGGATGATGCGGCCGGTGAAGCCTTCGACAAGGTGGGACGCCTCCTCGATCTGCCCTATCCGGGTGGTCCTCACGTGGATCGTCTCTCTCAAGCGGGAGACCCGCAGGCCATCCGTTTCCCCCGCGGTCTGGCCGCAGGAAAAGACAAGGAACGTCACAAGTACGACTTCAGCTTCTCCGGTTTGAAAACCGCTGTCGCCCGCTATGTCGAGGGCGCACAGGCACGTGGAGAAGAACTTTCTCCCGAAAATATCTGCGCGGGATTCTCCGAGTCCGTCAACGATTCCCTCACAGCCAAAGCCGTGCGCGCAGCACTCGACACCGGCTGCGACACGATTGTGGTTGGTGGAGGCTTCTCCGCGAACTCGCGTCTGCGCAGCCTGCTGACGGAACGCGCCCAGGCTGCGGGACTGACAGTTCGGATGCCTCCGCTGCGTTTCTGCACCGACAACGGCGCCCAGATTGCTGCCATGGGCAGTGAACTGGTGCGCGCGGGTGTGCAGCCTTCCGACTGGGACTTTTCTCCGGATTCGGGAATGCCTCTGACCCAGACGTCAATGCTGCCGCGCGACGCACAGTAACTCCACCCGCCCATACTCCCGCTCGCCCACACTCCCGCGCCAGGGGGTGAGGGCGGAAACGGATGTTTACTGTCTGACGTATCTGATACACCTGACGTGCCTGCCTGCCACTCGGCGAGCAGGCACGCGTCATACCGGTAGGAAGAAAAAGAAAACCGAGGAAAACTCAGGGGACACGGCGAGCAATAATTGCGCGATGCCGCCCCGCGATGCGCGTGGCAATCACCGTCGCCTCGCCAGAACCCGTCAGAGAGAGGGAACGACGCAGCTGTGCGGGATCGATGTCTGCGCCGCGTTTCTTTACCTCAACACGCCCGACGTCTAGCGTCTTCAAAGCCGCAGAAATCGCTTGTGCGCGCAGCGGAACAGCGTCACACACCTCAAAAACGCTGACAAAAGGCGAATGATGAGGCTGTTGACTGCAACTCAGGTACGCAATGTTCTCCGAAATGAGATGAGCGTCCAACAGCTCAGCCAGGTGCGCGATACCGCCGCTGCGGATCACCGCGGGATCTGGCTCGCAGATCCAGTCTCCCAGCGTGCCCGTCGGTGCCTGGCGTACGGGGGTGTCAGCGGCTCTCACCGACGGATCTGTCAACGTATGAGCCACATTGTTCTTCAGCAGAAGCGCTGACCGCCCCGCGCCCTCCGGAGCCAAAGGAGGCGACCAGAGCGTTGCTTCCACCAGGTCGCCGTCCACGCTCACCCACTGGGCGTGCATGTCGGAGGGGACAGCCTCGTAGGCGATCCCGGGCGCGACCTTCACCCCAACCCGGGGGGTGTGGGAACGCCATGCGAGAACAGCGGACAGGGGAGGGGACCACTGCTCGGGGTGAGTTACCCGCGAACTTCCCCGCGCAGACCCCGTCCGACGCGCGGGATCGGCGAAAATTGCGTCGATTTCCCGACAACGGAACTCCGCCTCGTCTAACGCGGTCACGTCCCCGATCTCCACGCGCGCTTCGGGAAAATCGCGAAGGTTCACCGCGGCCGCAGTGGCTGCCTCCTCGTTCATGTCGAAGGCCGTCACCTGCATGCCCAAACCGGCGAACGCCAGGGAATCGGCGCCGATCCCGCACCCCAAATCCGCGACGTGCTGCGCCCCGCTTTCCCGGAACCGTCGTGCGTGATGAGCGGACACCACCATGCGCGTTGCCTGCTCCAATCCGTCGCGCGTAAAAACCATGTGGCGTGCGAAGGAGCCAAACTTCTGTTCCGCGTGATCGCGCAGCGTCAGCTGAGTGGCGATCGCGGATGCGACATCGGCCTCGATACCGGCTTTCCGCAAGGCCATCGCCAAATCCATCGGCGACAGGGAGACGCGATCGGGACGCTCCTCCCACGTGCGCAGAAGATCCCATCCCGGGGACGACACGATGGGGGTCAGAGAATTCATAGACTCTATTTTCCCATCGAAATGCTCGGATGTGTGGACATGAAATGACGCGGTGCTGAGCGGGAGCTTTATCGGAGGGCGGTCGGCATTCTTGTTAACCGAGTTAACGCTTTAGGATGCATATATGCGTCACGATGCCCCGCAACTCATCACCTATGCCGACCGTCTCGTTCCCGGAATCGAGGCTCTGGGTCACCTGTTGGATACCGACCTCGCGTCCTTTGGGGGAGTGCACATCCTTCCCTTCTACACCCCGATTGACGGCGCAGATGCGGGATTCGACCCCACGGATCACACCGCGGTCGACCCTCGGGTTGGCGCGTGGGAGGACGTTGCGGCAATCGCCCAGAAGAGGCGCGTCATGGCCGACATGATCGTCAACCACGTCTCCTCGGATTCTGTACAGTACCGCGATGTGGTGGAGCGCGGGGAGGAATCCCCCTACGCGCCGATGTTCCTCACCTACGATTCGGTGTTCCCCAACGGGGCAACGGAAGCGGATTTGGCAGCGATCTACCGGCCGCGCCCGGGTCTTCCCTTCACTCACTACCGGTGGGGCGATCGTCATCGCCTGGTGTGGACGACCTTTACCCCGCAACAAATCGATGTGGATCTGTCGACCCGCGAAGGCGCCGATTACCTGGAAGAAGTGCTCCAGGCGCTTCACGCGGGCGGAGTCACCCAGGTGCGCCTGGATGCCGTCGGATACGCGGTCAAGACCGCGGGCACGTCCTGCTTTATGACGGAAGAAACCTACGCGTTTATTGATCGTCTGACGCAGCGCGCCCGAGAACTGGGGATGGAGGTGCTGGTTGAGATCCACTCGCACTACCGCAACCAAATCCAGGTGGCCAGCCGCGTGGATCGTGTCTACGACTTCGCGCTCCCGCCGCTGCTCCTGCATGCCCTCCATTCCGGCGACGTGGAGCCGCTGCTCACGTGGATCCAGGTGCGCCCCACGAACGCGATCACTGTTTTGGATACGCACGACGGTATTGGCGTGATTGATGTGGGTCGAGATCATGCGACGGGCGAAGCCGGTTTGTTGACCGATGAGCAGGTGGATGCGCTCGTGGAATCGATTCACGAGACGTCCGGCGGACAGTCGCGTCAGGCAACGGGCTGGGCGGCCTCCAACGTGGACATTTACCAGGTGAATTGCACGTACCTGGATGCAGCTGGCTCCGACGAGGCCTACATGCTGGCGCGCACCGTCCAACTGCTGCTCCCGGGGATCGCCCAGCTGTACTACGTGGGCCTCATGGGCGCTCACAACGATATGGATCTGCTGGCGCGCACCGGTGTCGGGCGAGATATCAACCGCCACTACTTCTCCGCGGATGAGGTGGCCTCTGCGCTCGCGGATGAGTCCTCGCTTGCCCGTCGCCAACTGGAGTTGGTACGTTTGCGGGCAACGCACCCGGCCTTTGAGGGCGCTTTTTCCGTCGAGGCGTCGCCCGAGGCAGTGGTCGAGGGGCGTTTTACGCTGCGCTGGGAGAACGGGGAGTCGTGGGTGCGTGCCGAGGTGGACGTTCCTGCGCGACGTGTGGATCTGCAGCATTCCTGAGGTCTGAGCGCGGGGAGTGCCTCCTCTCTTCGCTGCGAGATGATCGCGCGCAGGAGGCTGGCACTCCGCTTGCTTGAGTGCCAGACGGGTTTTAGACTGAATGTGAACGCGCTGACAAGCGCACTGTCCCCTACCTGACCCCCGCGACGGCAGGAACGGGATGACATCTGTCGTGCTATGAGAAAGGGAGTGACAGCAGTGTCGATCTCCATCAAGCCCCTCGAGGATCGCATCGTCATCCGTCAGGTCGAGGCCGAAACCACCACCGCTTCCGGTTTGGTGATCCCCGACAGCGCCAAGGAAAAGCCCCAGGAAGGCGAAGTTATCGCCGTGGGTCCCGGACGTGTCGATGACAACGGAAACCGCGTTCCTCTCGACGTCAAGGTGGGCGACGTCGTGATCTACAGCCGCTACGGTGGCACCGAGGTCAAGTACGACGGACAGGAATTCCAGATCCTGTCCGCTCGTGACGTCCTCGCAGTGGTGGAACACTGAATATGAACTGATCCGTGTCAACGGAACATGTGGTGGGGGTGCGCCTGGCGCGCCCCCACCATGCATATGGGGGAAGGTGTCGAGGGGCGGTGCTCAGGAAGAACTTTCGGCGCGCCTCGGGCGCGCATATGGTGGGGCTGCGGTGAAAGATCGGTAGGAGTAGCGCCTGCGAGTTGCAAAAGCTGAGAGACTTGTTGTCCCGTGGTTTCGGCTCGTGCGAGGGTTCTACTACTCGCGCGGCGCGTGTGTGGCGGGCGTTTCCTGCTTGCTTTGCGCTTTCTGTTCGCCCCGTGATGCCGGAGCGCCTGAACCCAGAGTGCCTGAGCGCTGGGGGAGAAGAAGGAAAAGAGCAGCACCCACGAGAACTGTTGACACAAGGATCGCCCACGTGGGAATCGCCCCCGCTGCGGATACGATCTGTTCCTCCCACTGAGCCAGACGCTCGGTCTCAATGAAAGCGGCCAGGGGATTGCCCGCGCTCGAATAGAGGAGAAACGCCCCGAGAACAATCAGGCAGAGCCCGGAGAGCACCTGCATCCACGTGGTCTCACGCCCCAGGATTGTCACCGGGCGGGGGCGCAGCAGTCGGCTGAGCCTTTCAGTGTTCCCGCGCCAGATCAAAGACAGGATGAGGAGCGGCACCGTCATCCCCGTCGCATACACCACCATGGTCACAGCACCCGTCAGGGGAGAACCGCCCAGGGAAGAAGAGGCTAGAACAGCTCCGAGAATGGGACCTGCGCACCCGACCCCCGCAATCCCGTAGGCCGCGCCCAGGAGGTAGATCGCCAGAGGAGCGGAACGGTCACGCTGCGCGCCAAAGGCGGAGGGTGCCTCGCCCGTCTTGCGTCCCAGCTTTCTGCGCAGTGCCTTCCAGGGATTCCCCAGGTGCGGACGGGGGAGGGAGAAGTCTGCTGCGGTGAGGACGCCGCAGACAATGACGACCAGCGCAATGATGCGCGTGACGAGGTCGGCGTGCCCTCGGATGAGGCCGGTGAGAGCGGACAGGGAAGCGCCCAGGGGGATGAGAACTGTGATCAGTCCCAGCCAGAAGAGGAACGTTTTCCCGAGTGCTGTGCGCGGCGAGGAAAAGGCGTAGGCGAAAAACGAGGGAAGCACCATGATGGAGCACGGTGCCAGCAGCGTGAGAGTGCCGCCGAGGAACGCTGCGAGCGGACTGATCGTCATGAGGAGCCTCCGTCAGCGCTGGGCTGCGCGTGCGGCCTGATCCAGGACGGTGGCGCGCACGTAGGCGGCGTCCTTGAAACCGGGAATCGCCGCGTCCCCGATGAACATGAAGGGAGTTCCGGTGATGCCCAGCTTGTAGGCGTCCTGCTTGGATTTTTGAACCTGGGCAACGGTGGCCGGGTCGGTCATATCCGCGCGGAAACGCTCCAGGTCGGGAACTCCGGCCTGTCGTGCCAGCTGGACGAGAGACTCCTCCGTGTATTCGGGGTGATCTTTCGGGGTGGTAGCAGCGTAGGTGGTGGTCATGAAGTCCCAGAACTTGCCCTGGTGTCCGGCTGCGACGCCGGCCTGTGCGGCCAGGGGCGAGGTTTTGGTGATCTGGGCGAGGTCGTGCCATTCGATGCGCAGCGTTCCCGCCTCGACGAGGTCTTTGAGCTCCGGTTCGACGGTTCGTGCGAAGAGGATGCAGTAGGGGCACGAGAAGTCCGAGTAGAGTGACATGACGACGGGTGCGTTGAGGGCGCCGATGGCCTGCGTGTCCGCCGGGTCGCGCTTAGCTTGGGTGCGCACGAGTTCAAGGGTTTTGGCGTCAGTGATGCTCGGTGCTGCGGTGGGCGAGGCGGAGGTGGCGCTCGGGGTGTTGGGTGCGGATACGCTCGCGGCTGGGGTGGAGGGCGAGGCGGTAGCTTCCGTGGTCTGTGCGCTCATAGGAGCTGTACGCATGTTGAGGAGAACAGCGACGATGAGAACGAGCACGGCAATAACCACGAGGAGGGCGGCGATGAGCGTGCGCTGGTTTCCCTGCTTCCTCTGGGGGCTCGGGGGAGTCGGGTGGGAGTCGTTCGTGGGCGTGGGGGAGGAGAGGGGTGCGCTCGGCTGCTCGGGGGTGCTCATCGGTGCTCTTCCTGGGAGGCGAGATGTCTGCGGAGGAACTGTCATGGGTGATCTGCAGACGTGTGTGCTTTTCAAAATAGCAGAGAGTGGGGAAAAGACTCGGGTGGGGCACCCGAAGGTGCCTCGCCCGAGGATGCTGGTGTGTGTTGGCGCGTTTTATCCGGCGCGACGAAGTTTGCGGCGCTGGATTTCTTCGCGGCGTTCTTCTTCGGTCATTCCGCCCCAGATGCCGTAGGGCTCCTGTGAGGCGAGTGCGTATTCCCGGCATTGGTCAATAACGGGGCAGGTTGCGCAAATAGCTTTTGCGCCGGCTGCGCGGCGGCGTCGGGTGGAGCCGCGTTCTCCTTCGGGATGGAAGAACAGTTCCGTGTCGAGGTCGCGGCAGGCGCCCTGGTACTGCCATTCCCATGCGTACATGGACGGTCCGGGCAGACGCGAGACGTCAGACATGTTTACCTCCAATCGGTGTCATTGCCCGATGGGACGTTCTCCCATCGGATGACTGTCAAGAAGATTAGCGAATTGCGCAATAGTTGTTCAAGACCTTGTCAAAAATTCCCTGCCTTTTCTCAGGAAAGGAAGAAAAGCTGAAAGAACGCTGAAAAACCTGTGAATCATGGGAAGTTGTGCCCATGTTAAGGGGAATGAAAGAGGCACGAAGAGAAAAAGTCGTCGTTCCAGTGGCGAAGAGAACAAAAGCGGGCGACAATCGACAGTAGTAGGTTCCATCAGCCGAGCGAAAGGGTGGCCATGCCTCGCGCGCATCTCGTGCTCTCCCACGGGCAAGACGCCCCGCTGACGGTGACCGCTGTCTCGCTCAAATTGGGAGTCTCTCCCTCCACCCTGCGCACCTGGGAACGACGCTACGGCCTTGGGCCGGGAGAACGGCAAGCAGGAAGCCACAGACGCTACCTCCCCGAAGACGTTCTACGCCTATCGCACATGGTGGAACTCATCCATGCGGGTGTCACCCCGGCAGATGCCGCACGTACTGTTCTCGCAGACCACGGATCCCTCAAAGAAGAGATCCCTGCCCCCAACTGTTGCAACGACCTTGTTTGTGCAGCAGAAAACGGCGACGAAGAAAAGCTCACCCACCTGATCGAAGCGGCCGTAGCCGAACATGGACTCGTGCACACGTGGAGTCGCTTCATCGAACCCGCCCTTGCCACCATCCGCTCCAGCCCCGCCGGAGAAACCCCCGGGCTTGCCCCCTCGGCACTGCTCACCTGTGCGGCGCTCAACGTTCTGCGCGCCATCTCAACCCAGCGCCCCGAACCCGGCCTGCCGGAAAGCCCCGCCGTCCTCATCCTGGCCGATCACGAACACAACCTTGCAGCGCACGTCATCGGGGTCGCCCTTCAGTGGCATGGGTCGCGTGCAACGGTCATCGCCACCCCCTCGGGACGAGGCGCAGGCTTCGACCAGCGGCTCACAGAATTCCTGACCACTACGCCCCACCCGGTTGGTCTCGTCATCATCCTGGGACGCGGGGCGGCCTGCGAAAAACTCGTGACCTATGCACTGGAAAAGCAGGGGCTTGACGTCATCTTGGTCGGCAACGACACCCCGGCTCTCCATGACGCGCACCTGCAGCGAGTGCGCACCCCTGCGGCATGCGTCGAAGAAGCCCTCGCTTTTCTTTCCGCATCCCCTCATCGCACCGTAGACGCGTGATACCGTTGCCTTGTAGACATCCGAGTGCATCGGCGCACACGGAATGTGAGAGGACACTCAATGACTCCCTGGGACAATGATCAGCTCATCGCTGCTTTCGACGAAGAATTCACCAGCCTGATCTCTTTTGCCCGCGCCTCACGGGTGGCATGTGGCTTCGGCTCACTGGACGCACGCGGAATTGTCGACCCCGCCCGACCGGTCGAACTGTGGATCACCGCGCGCATGACCTACGTTTTTGCCCTCGCCGCACTGCGTGGAGACGCCAGCGCCTGCGAAGAAGTCGACCACGGCCTCGCAGCACTCACACACCACTTCCGTGACCATGAGCACGGCGGATGGTACTCGGGACTCCTCATTGCCAATCCCGACGACGCAGCAGACCGCTGGGAAGTTCGCGCCCCCCTCAACGGCGGTGTCAAAGAAGCCTATGCCCACGCCTTCGTGATCCTCGCAGCATCCGCAGCGACCATTCTGGGGCGACCGGGCGCACGAGAACTTCTGGATGACGCCCTCGCCGACCAAGACCTTCACTGGTGGGAAAGCGAGTACGGACGCGTATGTGAACGCTGGGACGCCGCATACGAACAGTGCGAAGACTACCGAGGCATCAACGCCAACATGCACACCGTCGAGGCCTACCTCGCGGCCTACGACGCAACCGGAGATCGCCTCTGGCTGGATCGCGCTCGCGGAATCTGCGCCTTTGTCGCGGACATCTCCCAGAAGTGGCACTGGCGCATCCCCGAACACTTCGACGCGCAGTGGACAGTCCTCCCCGAACATAACCACGACCGTCCTTCAGACCCCTTCCGCCCCTATGGAACAACACCCGGACACGGTATGGAATGGGCGCGCCTCATCCTGCACGCGCGCGCAGCGCTCCTCGCATTGGGGGACACTCCCGGAGAGTGGATGCGCGAGGCCGCCGAGCGTCTTTTCGACCGCGCCGTCGCCGACGGATGGGACAGTGAGAACGGGGGATTTGTCTATACCGTCGACTATGACGGGGTTCCTGTCGTCCCCACGCGTATGCACTGGGTGTTCTGCGAAGCGATCAATACCGCCTGCATGCTGGGGCACCTCAACGAATCCGACGGGTATGAGGCGCGAGTCCAGGAACTCTCAGCTCTCTACGCCACGTGGATTGCCTGGGCAGACTCCTACCTGCGCGAATCCCTCGGCTGTTGGATTCACGAGGTGGACGTCCAGGGGAAGCCTTCGGGAACAACGTGGCCGGGGAAGCCGGACGCCTATCACGTGGCTCAAATGCTTCTCCTGCCGCAACTGCCGGCGACCCCCTGTTTCGCAGCGGCGATTGCGCAGCAGCGAAAGTAAGTGAACTTGGCGCGAGGCGGTGGGTGAGATCGGACACGTCTGGCAAGATTGCGGGAAAACGGAGTGTGATTTTCTGTGCCCGTGAGTTCTACACTCAGGACATGGGAGACTTTGACGCAACCGACCCCTTCGGTCTGACCGGTTTGACCTACGACGACGTCCTGCTGCTCCCTGAGCTTACGGACGTCGTTCCTTCAACAGTTGACACTACTTCTCGTCTCACCAAGAAGATTCAACTGCGCATTCCTCTGCTGTCAGCAGCGATGGACACTGTAACCGAAGCGCGCATGGCAATCGCGATGGCGCGCCAGGGTGGAATTGGCATTCTGCACCGCAACCTGTCGATTGAAGAACAGGCTCAGCAGGTGCGCCAAGTGAAGCGTTCGGAATCCGGCATGGTGGAAGATCCCGTGACTATTGGCCCGGACGCCACCATCGAAGAACTTGATCGACTGTGCGGACACTACCGCGTCTCCGGTCTTCCCGTGGTGGACGAGGATCGTCAGCTCCTGGGCATTATCACCAACCGTGACCTGCGTTTTGTCCCCACCGAACAGTGGGGAACCCTGCGCGTGCGGGACTGCATGACGCCTCGTGAACGCCTGGTCACCGGACGCGTGGGAACCTCGCGCGAAGAAGCAAAGGCTCTTCTGGCTGAACACCGCGTGGAAAAGCTGCCCCTCCTGGATGAAGACGGGCGCCTGGCGGGTCTGATCACCGTCAAGGACTTCGTGAAAACCGAGCAGTACCCCAATGCGACGAAGGATGAGCGCGGCCGCCTGATGGTCGGTGCAGCCGTCGGCTACTGGGGCGACACTTGGGAACGCGCCTGCGCCCTGCGCGATGCGGGCGTTGACGTCCTGGTTGTTGACACCGCAAACGGTGGTGCTGCTCTTGCCCTCGAAATGATCCGCAAGATCAAGGCCGATCCGACCTTTGACGGCGTGCAGATTATCGGCGGAAACGTCGCAACCACGGAAGGCGCTCAGGCGCTCATCGACGCCGGTGTGGACGCCGTGAAGGTGGGCGTTGGTCCCGGCTCGATCTGCACGACTCGCGTGGTGGCCGGTGTTGGCGTTCCCCAGGTGACCGCTATTTACCTGGCCGCTCAGGCGTGCAAGCCCGCGGGCGTCCCCCTGATCGCCGACGGTGGCCTTCAGTACTCCGGTGATATCGGAAAGGCTCTGGTAGCCGGTGCTGACACCGTGATGCTGGGATCGCTCCTGGCCGGATGTGAAGAGTCCCCGGGTGAAGTGGTCTTCACGAACGGCAAGCAGTACAAGCGCTACCGAGGCATGGGATCCCTGGGAGCCATGAGTTCGCGTGGACGGAAGTCGTACTCGAAGGATCGCTACTTCCAGGCCGATGTCTCCAGCGACGACAAGATCGTGCCCGAAGGCATTGAAGGACAGGTGCCCTACACCGGTTCCTTGGCCGCAGTCGTCTACCAGCTGGTCGGTGGCCTGCACCAGACGATGTTCTATCTGGGGGCGTCCACGATTGATCAGGTGAAGGCTCGTGGTCGCTTCGTGCGTATCACGTCGGCGGGTCTGCGTGAATCGCACCCCCACGACGTGCAGATGACTTCCGAAGCCCCGAACTACCACTCCTCAGGATCGAAGTAAGGTTTCGGGTTTTCCGAATGTCCGTGGGGTCGCCCCTCAGTTCTGAGGGGCCGCCCCAAGCGGGTTTTTCAGGCGTGGCCCGCGGGCCCGAAAGTGCGCGGGTTGTCCCCTCCGGCCCCGGGACACAGCCCAGGTGTGCGCCCAGGCGGCGTGGGCATTTTTGTGGAAGAGGTGGAACTCCTCGCAGGTCATGGCAGCCGTATCCGGATAGCGCCGAGCAATCCCCGCGAGAACATCCAGGGTCATCGCTACGTCGTATTCAGCCGTGTGCGCCTGATCTGAGGGCTCCACTCCGTAGACCGGAGCCATGGTGGTGAGCTGGCGCTTTCCCTTGCGATAGCGATCCAGGGCGCGGTCAACAACCAGGGGATCGATGATGGGAAAGGGCTCACTCCCCAGGCGCTCGCTCAGGGTCGGAAGACCGTGGCGGGCAAGCTCCGCCTCGAGAAGGGAAAAATCGTAGGAGGCGTTGAACGCGACGACGGGATACCCCTGACTCATGTGGTCGTACAGGGCGGAGGCCACGTCCTCGAGGACGCTTTCAATGGGGGCGCCGTGCTCGCGCGCATATTCCGTGGTGATCCCGTGAACGGCAGCCGCGCCGTCGGGGATGGACACCCCGGGATCTGCCAGCCAGGTGCGCACGGTGTCGCTTCCCTGGGGGGTAGCGCCACCGGGGCGGAGGACGAGAGCCGCGGTCACCAGGCGATCCGAGGTCACATTGACCCCGGTCGTTTCCGTATCAAATCCGAGCCAGGGAAGCTGGCTCCACGCGCTGTGTTCTGTCATGTATTAAGTGTGCACCCGATGATGGACAACATGATGCACTCGGGGGAGAACTTGGAGAAAAAGAGGTGGGAACCCCGCAGGCGCGGAGTTCCCACCGAAGAGGAATACCAGAGAAGCGGTTCTTCTGAGACGTGTGTGAGACGGCTTAGGGATGCAGGGGCAGGGGGAAAGAGAAACGCGTGTATGCGCAGGGCATTTGTGCGCGATCGTGCGCTCCCAGACGTCCCTTGGCCGTGGTCATGAGTGAGAACAAACGGCGAGGTGCGTGGAAGCGAGCGGCTTCTTTGTGAGTCTTGGCGGTGAAGAACAACATGACAACCTCCGCGTTATCGACCGTGTTTTCAAAGCAATCACTGGGAAGTGAAGGCGAAACATTGGCTGTTTCCCCTTCATTGTGGGGCTTAAGTCAGGGGGATACAAGCATATTGACCTGCACGTAATCCCATACGTTTTCTTGGAAAACTGCACTTTTGATACGAATTTCTCCTCTCGGGAAAGCAGAGAAAAAGCAGCCTCTCATCCGCTGCAAAAGAAGGTAAAGAAGCGGCGAGATTGGTATCCCCTCATGAAAATATGTTCCCGAATCCTCAAGGACGAGTCGCCGGGCGCACGCTACTGACTGAAGCAGCATTCACCTCGTAAAATCAGGCCATGAGCCACGAGGTAGAAATTGGCCGCGGAAAACGCGGCCGCCGCGCATACACCCTGGACGATATTGCTCTCGTACCCGCCCGGCGTACGCGCGACCCTGCAGATGTGAACGTCGGCTGGCAGATTGACGCCTACCACGTGGACATCCCGATGATGGCAGCCCCCATGGACTCCGTGATGAGCCCCGACACGGCGATCGCTTTCGGCAAACTGGGTGGAATCGGGGTTCTCGATCTGGACGGTCTGTGGACACGCTACGAAGACCCGGAAGCGATCCTTGACGAGATCGCACACCTGCCGGACGAAACCTCAATTGCCCGCCTACAGCAGATCTATTCCGCCCCGATTCAGCCGGATCTGATCACGGAACGCCTGCGCTACATCCGCCAGTCGGGCGTGGTCGTTGCGGGGAAACTCTCCCCGCAACGCACCCAGCAGCACTGGAAAACCGTTCTTGACGCGGGTGTCGATCTCTTCGTGATCCGAGGGACGACGGTGTCGGCAGAACACGTCTCTTCCCACGCGGAACCCCTGAACCTCAAGCGCTTTATCTACGAACTCGACGTGCCGGTCATCGTCGGCGGAGTGTCGACAGATACGGCGGCTCTGCACCTCATGCGCACGGGCGCAGCGGGAATTTTGGTGGGCTTTGGTGGGGGAGCGGCGCACGCAACCCGTCAGTCTCTGGGCGTTCACGCCCCGATGGCGACGGCTATCGCGGATATCGCCGCTGCTCGGCGCGATTACATGGACGAGTCCGGTGGTCGCTACGTCCACGTGATTGCAGACGGCGGGATTGGGCGTTCCGGTGATATGACGCGTGCGATTGCCTGCGGCGCCGATGCGGTGATGGTGGGTGCTGCGTTGGCTCGCGCGCAGGAAGCGCCCGGTCAAGGCTGGCACTGGGGGTCGGAGGCGACGCATCCGGAGCTGCCTCGCGGGCATCGCGTGCACGTGGGAACCAGCGGGACATTCCGCGAGATCCTGTACGGCCCTTCGTCGCGTGCCGATGGGACGCTGAATTTCATTGGTGCCCTCAAGCGCACAATGGCTTCGACCGGCTATTCCGAGGTGAAGGATCTGCAGCGCGTAGAAGTTGTGGTCAGCCCCTATTCGCCGTCCTGAGGCGGGGTGTTCTTTTCCGTAGACGAGGCGGGTGAACGTTTCCCCGCGGGCGCGGTGGCATCCCGGCTCCCGGGCACTTCTAGGTCGTATCCGTCGCTCGTGGCCAGGCGCTGGTAGTGGCGTGCGTAGCCGAGGTAGAGGACAAACCATCCGAGAATAGCCATGGTGACCGCGATGGTCGTGCGACCGTATCCGA
Source organism: uncultured Actinomyces sp. (assembly GCA_963525415.1). Classification (GTDB taxonomy): domain Bacteria; phylum Actinomycetota; class Actinomycetes; order Actinomycetales; family Actinomycetaceae; genus Pauljensenia. The sequence goes on along the minus strand of CAURIY010000002.1, from coordinate 47,064 downwards.
TGTACTTCAGAGCTTCCGGCGAGGCAATTTTCATGAGTTCGGGGGAGGATGCCACGATGTCTGCGGGGGTGAGCAGACCGATGAGTCCTCCGCTCAGTCCCATGAACCCCGCGATGGGAGGTGTGCAGGCCAGAAGGATGACGAGGCGTGGATGCCAGGTGGTGGAGGCATCGAGAATTGCCGCCTGATCGGGGATGAGGCGCTGCGTGCGCGCCTGACCCAGTGTGACCAGGACGTAGATGGTTGCGAGGAGAACCCAGAGCCCCATGGAAGAGGCGGCAATCGTGTAGGGGACTGCCGGGAGGAGTGCTGCTGTCCCCATGAGGATGAGTAGAATTTCGAGCACAGCCCAGGGGATCTGAGAGTTTTTCGCGGGTGTGGTCCTTTGATGGGGGATCTCCGGGAGCAAGCATAGAGGGAGGGGGTGGGGTGAGGATATTTTCCTCACCCCACCCCCCTTGACGCGTGGTGTGCGACGCGTTGAGAGTATTACTCTCCGTCGGCGCTCGGGTGCGTCATGTCGGCGGGAACCACCCAGCGAGCGAACTCTTCTTCGGTGACGTAGCCCAGTTCCAGAGCGGACTCACGCAGGGAGATGCCCTTGTGGTGAGCATTCTTGGCGATCTTCGAGGCCTTGTCGTAGCCGATGTGGCGGTTGAGCGCGGTGACCTGCATGAGGTTGGTGTCCAGGTTAGCCTGGATGCGCGCGTGGTTCGGCTCGATGCCGTAGGCGCAGTTCGTGTCGAAGGAGACACAGGCATCGCCCAGCAGGCGGATGGATTCCAGGACGTTCCACGCCATGACGGGCTTGAACACGTTGAGCTGGAAGTTGCCCTGGCTTCCGGCGAATCCGACGGTGGCGTCGTTTCCGAAGACCTGGGCGGCGACCATGGTCATGGCCTCACACTGGGTGGGGTTGACCTTGCCGGGCATGATGGAGGAGCCGGGCTCGTTCTCCGGGATGATGAGTTCGCCGATGCCGTTACGCGGACCGGAGGCGTACCAGCGCACGTCGTTGGCGATCTTCATCAGGGCGTCAGCCAGGACACGCAGGGCGCCGGAGACCAGGACGAGAGCGTCGTGGGCGCCGAGGGCAGCAAAGAGGTTATCGGCCTGGGTGAAGGGGATTCCGGTTTCTTCCGAGATCTTTTCTGCGCACAGGGCACCGAAACGCGGGTGGGCGTTGAGGCCGGTGCCGACGGCGGTTCCGCCGATGGCCAGTTCGCGGGCACGAGAGTCCGCGTAGTGGATGCCGTCCAGGGCGAAGTCGATCTGGGCAACCCAGCCGGAGATGACCTGTCCCAGGAGGATGGGGGTGGCGTCCTGGAGGTGGGTGCGTCCCACCATGACGATGCCGTTGTATTCCTTGGCCTTGGCGTCCAGGGTGTTGCGCAGCTGGAGGACGCGCGGGTACATGGCCTGGAGCTCCTGAACGACGGCGATGTGCATAGCCGTGGGGAAGGTGTCGTTGGAGGACTGGCCGCGGTTCACGTGGTCGTTGGGGTGAACGGGGCTCTTAGAGCCCATCTCGCCGCCGGCCAGTTCGATGGCGCGGTTGGAGATCACTTCGTTGGCGTTCATGTTGGACTGGGTGCCGGAGCCGGTCTGGAAGACGACCAGCGGGAATTCGGCGTCCAGCTTGCCGGAGATCACTTCGTCACCGGCCTGGGCGATGAGGTCGGCGATGTCCTGGGGGAGTTCGCCGAGTTCGGCGTTGGCCAGGGCGGCGGCTTTCTTCAGGGTGCCGAGGGCGCGCACCATGGGGCGTCCCCACACGAAGGTGTTGCGGCCGATGTCAAAGTTGTGCAGAGAACGTTCGGTTTGGGCGCCCCAGTAGTGGGAGGCCTCGACCTCGATGGTTCCCATGGAGTCGGATTCAATACGCGTTGCGCCTCGGGGCGCTTCAGTCTCGTGAGCCATGGTTTCAGGATAGTGTCCGCCGCCACGGCTTCGGTAGGACTAGTGGCCAATGGGGAGTGACGAGGCGGAGCATCCATCGCGACGAAGGTGCGGCGTGCGGATGGGAATTGCCGCCGAACCAGGGGGTATCGCTAGGCTGGGGGCGGATCATCCATCGTGATGACGAACGGGAAGGGAATGACGGTGAATCCTGTGCAGATGGAGAAGGGCAGTGCTCGCGCCGCGCGTCTGGCGATCTGCGCGCTTTTCTTCACGAACGGGATGTTTTTCGCCAATGTTGTCCCGCGCTATCCCGAGCTGAAGGATCTGTTTGCTCTGCCGGATTCGACCTATGGCCTCACCATTGCCCTCTCGTCGTGTGGGGCGATTGTGTCGGGTCTGTGGGCGGGCAGGGTGAATCGTCGTTTCCCCTCCGCTCAGGTTGCGGGGTGGGGGACGGTGGGGATCGCCACCGCGGTCATGGTGATGGGGGCAGCTGCCTGGTTTCAGCAGATGACGACTCCTTCCTCGGCAGGGTATGCCTTTTTGGCTGTGGGTTTTGCACTGTGCGGGGTGTGTGACAGCGTGACGGATGTGGCGCAAAATGCCCATGCGCTGCGCGTGCAACATCTGTACGGTCGGCCGATTATTCATTCTTTTCACGCGGCATGGTCTTTGGAAGCGGTTGCGCTCCTGTGCGCAAATATCATCCTTCCTCGGCGTCCAGAGGCTGGAGAATAGGGAGGACACTCATGCAATTTCTTGGGATTTCTCTTCCGGAAGCCGCGCTGATTGCCGTGGTGGCACTCGTTGTTCTGGGGCCTCGCGGTATGAGCTCTGTGGCGCGCACCCTGGTGCAGTGGCGTCAGCGACTGGAAACAGTATGTGCTCAGATGGCCGGTGAAATGAGTGAGTACACGCAGGAATTTGCGGAGCAGACCGGATGGAATGACGTGGCGAATGCGGGGCGTTCCATGCGTGAGGAAGCGCAGCGCACCCTCTCTACTTTTCTTGAGGGCGATGGCGGTGCTCGGGGAAGGGCTGATACTGATGGCGTCGATCAGGATGAGATCTGGACGTGCGACGCAGCCGATGCCGAGCACGCTGGGGACGATGCAATGCACGTGAACGTGGACACTGCCTCAGAGACGAGTGACAACGCGGGGAGGCCGTGACGCGAGGAGGGTGCACCTCGTGAGCAGATGTCGCTGTGAGCTGACGGGGCTGTGAGGCTGGGCGATGTTCTGAGGCGGAGTCGCGCCTCTTTCGAACCGTGCGCCAGTGCCACTCTTAATGAGTCTGCGTGCGATCCTGTCGCTGGGCGCGTCGAGCTTTCCTTCGAGCCAGTAGGTCACGCAGGGAGCACACCCCGAGCGCACCGAAGTACAGCAGCAGGAGCAGCCCCGTTTGAAGAACCATCGACCAGAGGTCGGGCAGGGGATTGGTGATTGCGGCAAAAACCGTTGTGCCGATAACCGCCCACCTCCAGTGGGCGAGAAGTTGCCTCGTGGTGACCAGTCCCAGGGCGTGGAGGCCGATCAGCCCCATGGGGAAGAGGAAGGATCCGCCGATGATGAGCGTCAGGATGATGACGAAGGACAGGTAGGAATCGACGTCGAGGAGAGCGCCGGCTCCCCGGGGGAGGTCAGAGAGCAGCAGGTTCACCGCATGGGGCAGGAACCACAGAGCCGAGGCGACTCCACCCAGAAAGAGAAGCGAGCTGGGAATAATGATGGCGGCGGTGATCCGCTTTTCGCGCGAGGTGAGTCCCGGGCTGATAAAAAGCCAGAGCTGCGTCATCCACCAGGGGGTGGCCACGACAATGCCAGCCCACAGGGCGAAGGAGAGGTGGGTGCTAAAGGGGCCGATGATCGTACGGAAGTTGAGTCCCGTTGCTCCCGCTGAGGACAGGGGAGCGAAGAGCCACGAGGCGACGGGCTCGTAGAGGAACCATCCGGCAATTGCCCCGAGTGCGATACCGGCGCACGCCCACAGGAGCCGAGCACGCAGTTCCAGCAGGTGCTGGGTGAGCGTCATCTGCGCCCGTTGCTCCGGTTCACTGGAGTGGGGCGTGCTCACTGACGAGGCGTGTGGGGGCATGGGGGAGGGGTCAGTGGTTCTGGGAAGGTGTGTCTGATGGGGCGTCGCTTCCGTGGGTTCCCTCTGCGGTGAGGGTGGTTTCGTCCTTCGTGAGGTCATTCATTTCTTTTTTCAAAATTTTGGCGCTCTGTCCCAGGGAGCGGGCAAGCTCGGGGAGTTTCTGTGCCCCGAAAAGCACCAGGACAACGACGAGAACAAGAACCCAATGAATTGGTCGCATCACACTCTCCACAGTGGTTTGATCGTGGTTTCTAGCGTACACCTCGGGAAAAATCCCCGAAAAACCCTATTTTCTGACAGTCTGTCTCCATCTGTTGGAAATGGACTCACTGATCGCACTAGGTTATCCTGACCAAGGCGAATTATGTAAAAGATTCGTGAACTTAATGTGCTGAATAGGGAGAGACGTGTTCCTCGCAAACTTCCTGATCGCCCTGCGTGAGGGCGTGGAAGCCTCGCTGATTGTCGGTGTCATTGTTGCCTACCTGGTGAAGGTTGGCAGGCGTGACCTCCTCGGAAAAGTCTGGATCGGTGTCATCCTCGCAGCAGCTATCCCGCTGACCGCAGGCGCGATCATGACCTGGGGGCCGTACACCCTGAGCTTCCAGGCACAGGAAATTCTGGGCGGCACACTCTCCCTCGTCGCCGTTGCCATGGTGACCTGGATGATCCTCTGGATGAGTGAAAACTCGCGAACCTTCGCAAAGAAACTCCGCGAGGACACCTCCGCTCAACTCACCACCGGATCCGACTGGGGAGTCGTCTGGATCGCCCTCCTCGCCGTCGGGCGCGAAGGCGTGGAAACCGCCCTCTTCGTCTGGGCAACCATTAAGTCCTCCGCCACGAACGCGGTATTCCAGCCCGCACTCGGCGTCGTCACCGGCCTGATCGTTGCCGTCGTCGTGGGATGGCTGATCTACAACGGAGCCGCACGAATCAACCTGTCGAAATTCTTCAACTACACCGGCATCCTCCTCATCCTCGTCGCCGCGGGCATCGTGTCCTACGGCATCGGAGACCTCCAGGAAGCCTCTGTACTCCCCGGATGGGGAACCCCGATCTACGACTACACCGCCTACGTGGACGGCTCGGTATTCGGTTGGCTCAGCACCACCTCGTGGTGGTGGATTCTTCTCGAAGCCATGTTCAACCTGAATGCCGCACCGACCCTGCTCCAGCTCCTCGGATGGGTTCTGTACATCGCGATCGTCCTCCCCCTCTTCCTCAACCGCTCCGGCATGCTGGGAGGACGCTCCCCCCACGCGCCGTCTGCGACCCCCACGCCCCAGGGAACGTCTCACGAGGCGGATGCTGCGTCCCATGAACACGATGCGCAAAGCGTTCCCGCTCCCTCCGTTCCCCAACCCGAGGAGCCCGCGGGCGCCTCGTCGAACGGATAGACGTGCAGCGACCCGTGCGCCTTCCCTCATGTGAAGTTCTCACACTCACATATCCCACAAGGAGAAACATGAAGATCACACGTTCTCGCGCAGCAGCCGGTATCGCTGTTGTCGCAGCCCTGAGCCTGACCGGTTGCGTTGCCAACTCCAGCTCGACCCCCGCGGCTTCCGGTTCTGCAGCCGCCAAGGACGGTGGTCCGCTGACCGTGACCATCACCGACGACACCTGTGCGCTGTCCGCCGCAACCGCCCCCTCCGGCGTTGTGAACTTCAAGCTCGCCAACAACGGCACCGTCCGCAATGAGTTTGAAATCCTCGCAGAGGACAAGCTGCGCATCGTCGGCGAGCGCGAAAACCTCGGCCCCGGCACCACCGTGGACTACAGCATCACCCTGCAGCCTGGCACCTACTACACCGCCTGCAAGAAGAACATGGTGGGCGCCCTCGTGGGTGTCGCTCAGTTCACCGTGACCGACTCCGGCACCAAGATCGAAGTGAGCGCGGACGAAAAGGCTCAGATCGACGCCGCGGTTGCCAACTACACCGCCTACATCAAGGATCAGGCCGGCCAGCTGCTCATGGCCACCCAGGATTTTGCGGAACTGTACAAGGCCGGCAAGAAGGACGAAGCCAAGAAGGCCTACGCCCCCGCCCGCATGTACTACGAGCGCATCGAACCCACCGCTGAAGCCTTCGGCGACATCGACCCGGCTTTGGATCTGCGCGAAGCTGACTGGCAGGAAGACTCGGCATCCGACAAGAATCCCTGGATGGGCTGGCACCTGATCGAAAAGGATCTGTGGGCAGACGCCAACCTGGATGACGCCACCCGCATGCATGTTGCCGACAAGCTGGTCGAAGACACCCAGAAGCTCTACGACCTGGTCTACGCCTCCGACTTCTCCGTGAGCCTCGACGACATCTCGAACGGCGCCATCGGCCTGCTCGAAGAGGTCGCCACCTCCAAGATCAGCGGTGAAGAAGAAGCCTTCTCCCACACCGACCTCACCGACTTCCAGGCCAACGTGGAAGGCGCCAAGGTCGCCTACGGCAACGTCGAAATGATCGCCCAGGCCAAGGACGCCAAGCTCGCCACCCAGATCAGCGAAGCCTTCGCGGCTCTCGAAGCAGAACTGGCGAAGTACAAGCAGGGTGACACCTATGTCTCCTACGACATGGTGACCGAAGCCCAGCGCAAGGAACTGTCCGACAAGGTCAACGCCCTGCGCCTGCCCCTGGCCAAGCTCACCGGCGTGATCCTGGGGACGGAAGCTAAGTGATGACTGACGAGTCTCGACTTGACGCTGCCTCCGCCTCTGAAGAAGAGGCGGGGGCACCCGCGTCACAGCAGCACGGTTTGTCTCGTCGTCAGTTTCTGGGACTGGCGAGTTTGGGCGCGCTGACTTTGGGGTTGGGCGCCGGAGGTGGATTCCACTTTGGACGACAGGCCGGTGAGGGAGTGTCCGCCGACCTGATGAGTCGGCACTACCCCTATCGAGGGGAACACCAGCAGGGCATTACCACCCCCGCACAGCAGCAGATGCACACCGCGGCCTTCGACCTGACCACGACCAAGCGCGAAGACGTCATCGAACTTCTCCGCGACTGGACGCTGGCAGCCGAACGTATGACCGCCGGTGACCCGGTGGCTAACTACGACACCAACACGCATGTGCCGCCGCGTGATACCGGGGAATCCCTCGGTCTGGGGCCGGCCGGCCTGACCATTACCTTCGGTGTGGGCAAGACCCTCTTTATCGACGATAAGGGCAACGACCGCTTCGGCTTGGGCGATAAGCTCCCCAAGGCGCTGGCAGACGGTATTCCGCGCATGACCGCGGAAAAACTCGACCCCAAGCGCGGGGGAGGAGACCTGATCATTCAGGCATGCTCGGAAGACCCCATGGTTAACCTGCACGCCCTGCACAACCTCACGCGCATCGCTTTCGGTCGTGCAACCATGCGTTGGACTCAGCTGGGCTACGGACGTACGTCCTCGACGTCTACCAAGCAGGCCACCCCCCGCAACCTCTTTGGTTTCAAAGATGGAACGTCCAACATTAAGGGCGAAGAATCCGCAGAAGAACTCAACAAGCGTCTGTGGATCCAGCCCGAGGACGACCAGGGATCGTGGGCGGCTGGTGGCTCCTACATGGCATGTCGCAAGATCAAGATGATGATGGAAGTCTGGGACGAACTTGCCCTGGGCGAACAGGAAAAAATCATCGGCCGCGACAAGTACAAGGGCGCCCCGCTCTCCGGCGGCGAAGAATTTACCGCCCCCGACTTCTCCAAGGAAGAGGGCGGTGCCCCGGCCATTGATCCGACCTCGCACGTGGCGGTCATGAACCCGGAAAACAACTCGGGTCGCCGCATGCTGCGTCGCGGATACAACTACCTGGAAGGCGTGGACTACCTGGGCCGTTTGGACGCGGGTCTGTTCTTCATTGCCTTCGTGCGTAACCCCGCTGATAGCTTCATTCCGGTGCTTGCCCGGATGAAGAGCGACCAGCTCACCGAATACCTTCAGCACCTGGCATCGGGTCTCTACCTGGTGCTTCCCGGTGTGAAGGACGGCGATGAATACGTCGGGCAAAAGCTTTTTGCCTGATCACAAAATTCTGATGTGACGGGTGTGGGGCGTGGAATTCCGCGCCCCACACCCACACACCGAAAGGATCTTTTATGAGCACCGAACACGCGCCCGAACAGCCTGAGAAGGGCTCGGAGGAAGCAACCCCCCTCCCGATGGCTGATCGCCCCGCGTCCTCCGCCCCCGGTCACTGGATCCTGGCTCGCGTCGGGAAACGCGTCTTGCGTCCCGGCGGTTTGGAACTCTCCCTCGGAATGCTGCGAGGCGTCCGGGTCGAAAACGCGGATGTCGTCGAGTTTGCTCCGGGACTGGGACGCACTGCCACGGAGATCCTCGCCCTGAACCCCGCGTCCTACACGGGAGTCGAACGCGATCCCGACGCCGCCCGTCGAGTCACCCAGGTCATCGGTGATGCCGGACGCTGCGTGAACGGTGACGCCTCCGCGACCGGACTCGAATCCGCCTGCGCCGACGTGGTCGTGGGAGAAGCCATGCTCACCATGCAGAGCGAACGCGGGAAATCTGCGATCGTTGCCGAAGCAGCTCGCCTCCTGCGTCCGGGAGGACGCTACGGCATCCACGAACTCGCCGTTCGCCCCGATGACATCGACGAAGAATCGCACACCGAAATCCGTCAGGCACTGGCTCGCGCGATCCACGTCAACGCGCGTCCCCTCACGGTCGCCCAGTGGCGTGAGCTTCTCGAATCCCACGGACTCGTCGTGGAAAGTGCCCAGACCGCTCCGATGGCGCTGCTGAACTTCTCGCGTAATATCCGCGACGAAGGAGTGCTGGGAACCCTGAGAATTATCCGCAACGTCCTGAAAGACCGCGAAATTCGCGCGCGCGTATTCCAGATGCGACGTACCTTCAGCGCCTACAGGGACAGCATGTGCGGCGTGGCGATCGTGGCGCACAAACCCGCTGACAGCGAGCAGTAATCCTCGGCAGGGGAAATTCCCCGCCCCGAATCCCTCCCGTGAAAGGACAGTTCAATGAGCTTGAGCAACGACACCAACCTGGATGTCCCCACCCCTATTATGACCGACCTGCAGGACATCGCCTCGATGATCACCGTCAACGAAGGCGCCACCGTCTCGCGTACCGTCATGCACTGCGAGGCCATGCGCCTCGTGCTCTTCAGCTTTGATACGGGTGAAGAACTGAGCGAACACACCGCAGCAATGCCGGTCATTCTCCACACCCTGGAAGGGGCTCTGGAAATCACCGCCGACGGACGTAGCGTTGTCCTGCGCCCCGGAGACGTCATCCACTTCGGGACGCGCCTGCCGCACGCGGTCAAGGCTCTCGAACCTTCAAAGATGGCGCTTTACATGCTGGATCCGCGAGAAAAGCCTCGCGGCTGACAGCATACGGATATCGCCTCTTTCTCCCGCTGAGCACCCACAGCTCAGCGGGAGAAGTGTTTTCCAGACAGAGCGAAGAGCACGTACAGGGTGAGCACGACCAGCATGAGGATCCCGATCACCAGTAGTGCGAGCAGCACCAGCGGAGAAAAGAATGACGGTTCGACAACGGAGAATGCCATCAGCGCGAAGTGAATTCCCGAAATAACCGTTGCGGCAAGCGAGAAGGGGAAAGCTACCGTCTGAGCGGACTCCCACTGTTCGTCGCTGAGATCAGCGGGACGCGCCGGAAGGAAACGCGCTGTACGCGGCAACATCCGAGCAGCGAACACGCGCGAAAAGAATGCTCCTACTCCCATGGTGAAAGCGAAAAGGACGACACCTACCCACGCGAGGAGGTACAGGATCCCCGACATCACTGCGCTCCGCTCTCCGGAAGGGACGCCACGGCCTCGTCGAGTTCCGCCAGCCACGCGGTGGGGGAAGCGTCCGAGGGCATGCGCCAGTCGCCTCGCGGAGACAGGGATCCGCCCGCCATTACCTTGGGACCGTTCGGAAGCGCGGTGCGCTTGAACTGCTGGGTGAAGAAACGGCGCAGGAATAGGCGCTCCCACCGAATAATCTCCTCCAGGGAATAGGCGACGTGCTGATCCTCCGGGTATCCCGGAGGCCACTGGCCGCTCCCCGCATCCGTCCACGCCTTCTCGGCGAGGAAGGCAATTTTCGAGGGGCGAGCCCCCCGGCGCAGCACATAAAACAGGGTGAAATCCTGCAGGTTGTACGGGCCGATCGAGGCCTGAGTAGACTGCGGTTTCTCACCGACGGCCGCGGGGATCAGCTCGGGAGAAATCTCCGTTCCCAGAATGGACTCGAGGATCTCACTGACCGACTCCGAGAAGTAGTGCGAGGCAATAACCCAGCGGATGAGGTGCTGAATCATCGTCTTGGGAACCCCGGTATTGACCGCGTAGTGGCTCATCTGATCGCCCACCCCGTAGGTGCACCATCCCAGAGCCAACTCCGACAGGTCACCGGTTCCCAGGACAATACCGCCGTGATGGTTCGCCAAGCGGAACAGATAGTCGGTGCGCAGACCCGCCTGGACGTTCTCAAAGGTCACGTCGTACACCGGCTCGCCCTCGGCAAAAGGATGCCCCATGTCCGCGAGCATCTGGCGTGCGGCCGGACGAATATCGATCTCCTCCACGGGAATCCCCAAGCGGCGACACAGCTCCACCGCGTTGTACTTCGTGGTGTCGCTGGTGGCAAAACCGGGTAACGTGTAGGCCAAAATATCGGTGCGCGGACGCCCCAGACGATCCATCGCTTGCGCGGCCACCAGCAGCGCGTGCGTGGAATCCAAACCGCCGGAGACCCCGATGACGAGCGTGGGATGACCGATGGCGTGCAGGCGCTGCTCCAGGCCGGCCACCTGAATGTTGTAGGCCTCGTAGCAGTCGTGTTCGAGCTTCTCCGGATCGTCGGGAACGAAGGGGAAACGATCGACGTGGCGCTCCAACCCCAGGTCGGTGCGCGGCGGATCCAGCCTCACGTGAACCGAGGCGAAATTACCCGCGCCGTCCCCGCGTTCGTGAGCCAGGGGGCGCAGTGCGCGCGCGTTATCGGTGAAGGAATTCTGACGGGTGCGTTCGCTGACCAGTCGTTCGACGTCGACATCGGCCACGGTGATCTGGTGGCCTTCCGCAAAACGCTGCCCTTCCGCGAGAAGGTCGCCCGCCTCGTAAATCATTGTTTGCCCGTCCCACGCGAGGTCGGTGGAGGACTCTCCCTGCCCCGACGCGGTGTAGACGTAGGCGGCGTTCAGGCGCGCGGAGGTGGACTGGACGACCATACGGCGGTCGTCGCTGCGCCCCACGGTCACGGGTGAGGCCGAGAGGTTGACAATCACGGTGGCGCCGTTGAGCGCGGCCAGGGAGCCGGGGGAGACGGGCACCCACATGTCCTCGCAGATTTCAATCCCGATAACTAGGCCGGGCACGTCCTCCACATGAAGGAGCGTCGGGCCGAAACGGACGGGCTGGGAGGAGGCGGGATCGGCGCTGTCCCACGGGCAGGTGTAGAGAAGCTCCGAGGCGGAGGGCTGAGTTGAGAAGTAGCGCTTTTCGTAGAACTCGCGGTAGTTCGGCAGGTAGGACTTGGGGATAACGGCCAGGGTTTTCCCGCGGTGAATGGCAACTGCGCAGTTGTACAGAGCCCCGTTGTGGCGCAGGGGAGCGCCGACGATCAGCAGGGGGAGGAGGTCGCGCGAAGCCTCCACGATGCGTCCCAGTGCGTTTTCGATGCCGCGCAGGAGGGTGTCCTGCAGGAAGAGGTCGTCGATGGAATAGCCGGAGAGGGTGAGTTCCGGGAAAACAGCGACCGCAACTCCCCGTGCAGAGCATTCGCGGGCGGCTGCCAGGATTTCTTCCGCGTTGGCATCCGGGTTGCCCGGGTGGACGGGGAGGGTGATGGCAGCGACTCGGGCAAAACCCTGATCGTAGAGGGAATGGAAGTTCATCTCAGTCCTTGGTGGCGCTGGTGGGGGACGGTGTCCAGCTTAGAGGGAGCGTGGCCGCTGTGCATACGGTGCGCATGGGGCAGTGGCGAGGCGGAGGGGACGTGTGCGCTGCGGCGTGAGGTGCAGTATCAGACGCTGTGAGCGTCGAGGTGGAGCGTTCCTTTCGCGTGAGGGTGCGGTGGTGGGTGGGGTGCCCGTTTCCGATGGTGCTTCTAGTGTCCCGTGAACAGGCGGCCACCGAGTGCCAGCCCCACCAGGAGTACCACCCACAGGAGGGGAAACCCACTGCCCTGGAGGCAGCTCGCACAGGCGAGGAGGCCGCACAGAAAACTGAGGAAGTAGAGGACTGTGCGATACTGCGGGGGTTCGAGGCTGCTGCTGCTGCATGAGTTCTCCCGGGTGAAGGAAATGGAACGGGGGAACGGGGAAGGTGGAAGTTTCGCGTGACGAGTACAGAAGAACGCAGCGAAGGAAGAACGGCGGAAATACACGGGGAATGCGAGGGAAGGCGACGCTGGAAAACGAAGGGGGGCGGGCGAGGCAGCCCGACGACTGCCTCGCCCACCCCCTCGTCGGAGTGAGGCTCTCGATCAGATCAGGGACATCGCCTGACGTGCGATTGCCAGTTCTTCGTTGGTGGGAACCACCATGACGCGCACCGTGGACTCCTCGGTGGAGATGGTGCGCGGCTCACCGCTGCGCACGGCATTGGCGGCGGGATCAATCACCACGCCGAAGGGACGCAGGCGCTCGCAGAGCTCTGCACGCAGGTCATCGTCGTTTTCGCCGATGCCCGCGGTGAAGGTCAGGACGTCCAGGCCGCCGAGTTCCGCGGTGTAGGAACCGACGTACTTCAGGATGCGCGTGACGTACACGTCCAGCGCCACACGGGCGCGAGCGGCAACCTCGGCATCCTCAGATTCCGTCATCGCACGTACCGCACGCATGTCGTTCTCACCGGTCAGACCCTTGAGGCCGGACTTCTTGTTGAACAGGGTGTCCAGCTCTTCGGTATCCCAGCCGGTCTGACGCTGCAGATGGAAGACCACGGCCGGATCGATGTCGCCGGTGCGGGTGCCCATCACCAGACCTTCCAGCGGGGTCAGACCCATGGAGGTGTCGATCGGCTCGCCGTTCTTCACGGCGGAAACCGATGCGCCGTTGCCTAGGTGCAGGACGATCTGACGCAGGTCGTCGCGTCCGAGCAGCGTGCTGACCTGACGAGACACGTACTGGTGCGACGTGCCGTGGGCGCCGTAGCGACGAATTTCGTACTTCTCCGCGACCTCGCGATCCAGGGCGTAGGTTGCGGTTTCCGCGGGGAGGTGCTGGAAGAACGCGGTGTCAAAGACCACGACGTGAGCGACATCGGGCATCAGCTCGCGAGCAACATCAATGCCCTTGAGGTTGGCGGGGTTGTGCAGGGGAGCCAGCGCGCACAGGGCGTCGATGCGTGCGTGCACCTCGTCGGTGACCAGAGCCGGGCCGTCGAAGTACTTGCCACCCTGGACGACGCGGTGGCCAACAGCCACGATTCCGGCTTCCGACAGGGTGGGGCCGACCTCGTCGAAGAGACGCAGGACTTCACGCATACCGACTTCGTGGTCTGCGATGGGTTCGTTGACGTCGGTGACGTGCTCACCGTACTTGTGCTGAATGTGGCCTTCGGATTCTCCGATGCGCTCGACCAGACCCTTGGCGATGGCTTCGCCCGTTTCGGGGTTGACCAGCTGGTACTTGATCGACGAGGAACCGGAATTGATGACGAGAACGGTGTCAGACACGAGAGTCCTTTCACGGGGTGAGGGGTACGCGGTCGGCGTAGTGCAGTGGAGGGGGTGCGACGAGGCGTAGCTGGCCTCGTCGCACCGGGGAAGGTCAGCCCTGGGCTTGGACGGCGGTCAGGGCGACGGTGTTGACGATGTCCTCGACGAGGGCGCCGCGCGAGAGGTCGTTCACCGGCTTGTTTAGACCCTGAAGCACCGGGCCGATGGCCACGGCACCGGAGGAACGCTGGACGGCCTTGTAACCGATGTTGCCCGCGTTCAAGCTGGGGAATACAAACACGTTGGCGCGCCCGGCAACCGGGGAATCCGGAAGCTTGACGGAGGCCACTGCCTCGTCAACGGCTGCGTCGAACTGGATGGGGCCTTCCAGGGCAAGCTCGGGAGCCTTCTCGCGGGCAATGCGGGTGGCTTCCACAACCGCATCCACGTCAATGCCGGAGCCGGAGGTTCCGGTCGAATAGGACAGCATGGCCACGCGAGGCTCCACGCCGAACTGCTTGGCGGTCCGGGCGGAGGAAATCGCAATGTCAGCCAGCTGCTCGGGAGTGGGGTTCGGGTTGACGGCGCAGTCGCCAAAGGCCCACACGCGATCCTTCATCAGCATGAGGAACACGGAGGAGACGATGGATACGCCCGGCGCGGTCTTAATGATCTGGAAGGAGGGAACGATGGTGTGTGCAGTGGTGTGGATAGCACCCGACACCATGCCGTCCGCATCTCCCATGTGCACCATCATGGTGCCGAAGTAGGACACGTCGCGCACCTTGTCGCGAGCCTGCTCGAGGGTGACCCCCTTCTTTGCGCGCAGGCGTGCGAATTCTGCCGAGTACTTCTCCAGGTACACCGGGTCATCGACGCTGACAACGGTTGCCGCCGACACGTCCAGACCCAGCTGGGCTGCGCGCGCGTCCACCGCGGCCTTATCGCCGACGAAAATAATGTCGGCCAGTCCGCGTTCGAGGACGATTGCGGCAGCGGTGAGGACGCGGTCATCTTCCGGTTCGGGCAGGACGATGCGCTTGCGATCTGCGCGCGCGCGATCCATAAGATCTGCCTGGAAAGCCAGGGGGGTGACGGTGTGCACGGGGGGCAGCTGATCCAGCGCGGCACCGGCTTCTGCACCCAGGGGCAGAGCCAGGACGGGCAGGTCGGTGGAGATGCGGGACGCGAGGGGAGCGGGAAGAGCGACGGCGCTCAGGTGGGCGCTGCGGGCTTCGGCGCGGACGCGTGCGACGGCGATTTCGCGTTCCAGAAGTTCGGTGGAGGCGCCTTCTGCGTCGAGTGCCAGAATGACGTGTGCCTGAGTGGAAGCAGCGATATCGAGGTTCCAGCCGAAGGCGTCGAAGCTGCGGACAGCGGTGTCGTCGATCGGGGTGATGAGGACACTGTCGCTGTCGGCGCGACGAATGGCGTCAACGACGTGGGGGAGGGCGGCTTCCGAGTCGGCGGTGAGGGCGTCCACGGTGGAGCCTTCTGCGGCGTGGACTTGGGTGAAAGAACCGCGAGCTGACAGGGTGGCGGCAAGTTCGTCGCAGACCTGAGCGGCGAGGTGCGCTGCATCGGGAGCAACGACGAGGTAGCGGGTTGTCACGGATACTCCTTTACATCACGTGATCGTGTGCCGGGGGTCGGGTAGACCCCGCTTTTTCTTCCATGGTAGCCCCGTATTCCCTGCTGTTTTGACGGGTAATAGGACTTTGGGGTGTGTGTTTTCGCGCATTCTCGAGGCGATGCTGGAGGCGTGCTGACCACTTTCCCGGGTGAGTGTGGGATCTGGCGTTAGGCTAGGAGTGATGAATACGGATCAGCAGGGAACGACAAGCGGCTGGGCGACTATCCTGAGCGTGCTGTTTGTGTGCGGCGCGACGGTGGCGATCGCGCTTTTAGCCTGGCTGAATCAACCCCATAAAGCAGTGCTGCTTTTAGTGGGAACGCTGGTGGTGATGGGGGTCTTGCGCGCGGTATGGCCGGGGCGCCCCTGGTTTGCGTCCCGACGTAAGTGGGCAGACTGCGGGGTCTATCTGGTGCTTGCTGCAGCCATTTGGTATCTCTCACCTTTTACGGCGACCCTCGGTTTGGGGTAGCGCTTTCGCGCTGCTGCGTGCGCCGGGTTGGTGCGCGTGCGGAGCGGTGAATGCGGGTCTTTTTCGCGGTCTTTTCTCGCCTGTGAGGGGGTGTCCTCGAAGGCGTAGCCTCCCGTCTGGTTGACGGGGTTTCCCTATGTGTCATGGGGTGTGTCTGACTCCACAGTCTTCTCACATCGTGGATCGCTCGTTGGAAAAGCCCGAAAACACGGGCATTCTGGGGGTTCCCTTTCCATCAGCTAGAGGACTTTTCCATCATCATGCGTAAGTTCGTTCAGTCCAGCGGCATCCTGATCTGGGTGCTGGCAGCAATCATCCTTGCCCTCGTCTTGGGATCGGTATCGATCGGCGGGCAGCACCTCATGCCCCTGGCGCTCGGCCGCGTCTTCGCGACCTTCTCCGCCATCTTCGGGCAGTTCCTGTCCTTCTCTATCCCGCTGATCATCATCGGACTGGTAACCCCCTCCATCGCTGATCTCGGAAAGGGCGCCGGCAAGTGGCTGGGCGTGACCGCGGCACTGGCCTACGCCTCGACCCTCTTCGCGGGCTTCCTCACCTACCTGGTGTGCGCTTTCACCTTCCCGTCGCTCCTCAACGGAAGCCTGGGATCGGTGAGCAAGCCGGGCAGCACCCTGGAAAGCTACTTCACTATTGAAATGCCCCCGGTTGTGGGCGTGATGACAGCTCTCCTCCTCTCCTTCGTTCTGGGTATCGGCCTGTCCCTGGTGCCCCGAGGTGTCCTGCGCAAGGGATTCATCGAATTCCGCGCCATCATCACCAAGCTCATCGAGAACGTCATCGTTCCGCTGCTCCCCCTGCACATCTTCGGCATCTTCCTGGATCTGACCTACAGCGGTGAAGCCGCTCAGACCATGCACACCCTGCTGCGCGTCGTGATTGTCGTCCTCGTCCTCGAGGTTGTCATCCTCCTGACCCAGTACGTCGTGGCCGGCGCAATCGCCGGAAAGAACCCCTTCAGCGCCCTGGCCGTGATGATGCCCGCCTACCTGACGGCTCTGGGAACCTCCTCCTCCGCTGCGACGATCCCGATGACCCTGCGTCAGACCCGTAAGAACGGTGTGTCCGATGCCGTGTCTGCCTTCACCGTGCCGCTGTGCGCCACCATTCACCTGGCGGGCTCGACCTCGAAGATCTTTGCTTTCGCTTTCGCAGTGGTCTTCACGCAGGGCATGGATATCAGCACCGTGCAGTGGGTGGGCTTCATCTTCATGCTCGGCATCACGATGGTTGCCGCCCCCGGCGTCCCCGGTGGCGCGATCATGGCCGCAACCGGCATCCTCCAGTCGATGCTCGGCTTCGACGAGGCTGCCGTCGGCCTGATGATCGCCTCCTACATCGCCCTCGACTCCTTCGGCACCGCGGTGAACGTCACGGGTGACGGCGCAATCGCCCTCATCATGGACAAGCTCACCGGCGGTAAGCTGGGCGGCGAAGACGACCCGGAAAAGACCAAGGAACTGGCCTTTGACGGCATGGCCTACCTCAACAAGGTGTCCGTTGAAGGCGTTGTGAGCGAAGAAGAGCTCGCAGACTCCGCAGCGCTGGTTGCCGGGCAGGCGCGCTGAGAAAGCATCTGCACTGACGATCGTCCATTGACGAGGCGGTGGCCGGGAGAGTCCTGTAGGGGACATCCCGGCCACCACCTCGTATATGGGGGGGCGAAAAATACGAGCGTGTCTGCACGTATGTGCGCTAAGTAATAAACTGGATGCACGTGTTAACCGTGAGTGCGAGAGCGCCTCTGAGAACGGAGTGTAGGCAGTGGAGCAGACCGCGTTGAGCCGCGACAACGGCCACATCAAGATCGGCATCCTCACCTCGGGCGGCGATGCCCAGGGAATGAACGCCGCCGTGCGAGCAGTTGTCCGTACTGCCCTCGCCCGAGGAGCACACCCCTACGCGATCCTCGACGGATGGTCGGGAGCCGTCCGCGGCGGAAACTCCGTGAAAGAAATGCACTGGTCCGATGCCTCGGGAATCCTCGCAGAAGGAGGAACCGTTATCGGAACTGCGCGCTGCCCCGAATTCCGCGAATACGAAGGGCGTCACGCGGCGGCGCGCAACCTCCTCGAACACGGGATCGACCGCCTCGTCGTGATCGGAGGAGACGGAAGCCTGTCCGGAACAGACGAATTCCGATCCGAATGGTCCCAGCACGTTCGCGAACTGTGTGAAGAAGGCGTGATCTCCGCCGAAGACGCCCAGCGCCACGAACGACTCATGGTCGTCGGCCTGGTCGGCTCCATCGACAACGACATGGTCGGTACCGACATGACCATCGGCGCAGACACCGCCCTCCACCGCATCGTCGACGCTATCGACCAAATCTCCTCCACGGCCGCCTCCCACCAGCGCACCTTCATCGTCGAAGTCATGGGACGCCACTGCGGATACCTCCCCCTCATGGCCGCCGTCGCCGGAGGAGCCGACTACGTCTTCACCCCCGAAGACCCCGCGGGACCGGGCTGGGAAGACGACCTCGTGGATCGCCTGCGCCAAGGACGCGAAGCGGGACGTCGCGAATCCATCGTCCTCGTCGCCGAGGGCGCCACCGACCGCTCCGGAAACCCCATCCTCAGCCAGGACATCGCCGACGCCTACAAGCAGCGCACCGGTGAAGACGCCCGCATCACGATCCTCGGCCACGTCCAACGAGGCGGATCCCCCTCGGCCTATGACCGCTGGATGTCCACCCTCCTGGGATACGCGGCCGTCCAAGAAATCATCGACCCCGCCGACCCCGACACCCCCTGCATCCTGGGCGTGCGCCGCAATCGCGTCACCCGCATCCCCCTGATGGAAGCGGTCAAAGCCACGCGAGCCGTCAAAGACCTCATTGGCTCGGGAGATTTCGCCGCAGCCCAGGCTGCACGCGGCTCCAGCTTCACCGTCATGGTGGGAATTAACGACATCCTGTGCACTCCGCCCGCGCTCCCCGCCCCCGCCGAAGGGCGTGAGCGTGACGAGGTCGGAAGCACGTCGGGCAGCGAACGTCCCCGACGCGTCGCCATCCTTCACGCCGGAGGCCTGGCGCCCGGAATGAACACCGCAGCGCGCGCCGCAGTACGCCTGGGAATTGCCCGAGGCTGGACCATGCTCGGCGTCGACGGCTCCTGGGCGGGACTGGCCGACAACCAGGTGCGAGAACTCATCTGGTCCGACGTCGAAGGCTGGGCCTTCCAGGGAGGCGCGGAACTCGGAACCCGACGCCCCGTCCCCGCTCTCAACGAGTACTACGCCCTCGGTCGCGCCATCGAACGCAACGACATCGATGCACTCCTGGTCGTCGGCGGTCTCAACGCCTACCTTGCCGTGCGCGAAATGACCGCCGAACTCGACCGCTACCCGGCCTTCCGCATCCCGATCGTCCTCGTTCCCGCATCTATCGACAACAACCTGCCCGGATCGGAACTGTCCATCGGAGCGGACACCGCACTCAACAACGCCGTGTGGGCGCTGGATCGCATCAAGGAATCCGCCGCGGCCTCGCGTCGCTGCTTCGTTGCCGAAATCATGGGACGCAAGTGCGGCTACCTCACCCTCATGGCGGGTATCGCCTCCGGAGCGGAATTTGCCTACCTCAACGAAGAAAAGAACTCCCTGGAACGCATCGATAAGGACGCGCGCCTCATGCGCGCAACCTTCGAAGCCGGACGCAGGCTGTTCCTCGTGGTCGTGAACGAAGAAGCAGACCCCCACTACTCGCGCGAATTCCTCGCGAATGTATTCGAAGCCGAAAGCAACGGATACTACGACGTCCGCCACAGCGCCCTCGGGCACCTCCAACAGGGTGGAGCGCCCACGCCCTTCGACCGCCTCCTTGCCACGCGCCTCGTCGACTACGCGCTGAACCAGCTGGGCGAGCAGTTCACTCAGGGGAAGGCACAGGCCATCTACGTCGGTCAGAAGAACGGTGCCCTCGATACCCGTCCCGTCGACCGCATGATGGATGACCTCGACCTGGAGACACGCCGCCCGCGCGACCAGTGGTGGCGTGACCTGCGGCCAGTTCTCGGCGCGGTCTCGGTTCAAGAATCACGCGAGCCGTTGACGCCCGTCACCATCATGCACGCACAGGGCACCGATCACTGAGCCCTGCTTCCCAGCTGTCACTACGACCCCAGGAGAAAACATGACCGTCCCCAGCGTCACCAACCCAACGAACACCCCCGCATGGGAAGCTCTCGATGTGCACGCCGAAAATTTCGACCCGGATCTGCGCACCTGGTTCGCACAAGACCCCGAGCGCGCCCACAGGTGGACGCGTCGCGTCGCTGACCTGTACGTCGACCTGTCTAAGAACCTCATCGACGAGGACATCTTGGACAACCTCCTTGTGCTCGCGGAACAAACCGGTGTTCTTGAACTGCGCGACGCGATGCTCGCCGGCGAGCACATCAACGTCACGGAGGATCGCGCGGTTTTGCACACCGCCCTGCGTCGCGCAGAGGGGGAGACGCTCATTGTCGACGGCCAGGACACCGTCGCAGATGTGCGCGCCGAACTCGAGAAGGTTTACGACTTTGCGCGCCGCATCCGCAGTGGACAGTGGGTGGGCGTCAGCGGTAAGCCGCTGACCACCATCGTCAACGTCGGAATCGGTGGCTCCGACCTCGGCCCGGTTATGGCCTACGAAGCCCTGAAGCCCTACGTTGCCGACGGGATCGAATGTCGTTTTATTTCCAACATCGATCCGACGGACGCGGGTGAGACCACGAAGGATCTCGATCCGGAAACCACGCTCGTCATCATCGCTTCCAAGACCTTCACCACTTTGGAAACCATTACGAACGCGCGGGCCGTGCGCGACTGGTTCATTGGGGCGCTGCGTGAGCGCGGCATCCTCGGTGAGGACGAGGCGCAGGTGCGTCAGGCGATTGCCCTGCACTTTGTGGCCGTGTCGACCGCACTCGACAAGGTGGCGGAATTTGGAATCGAGCCGGCGAACGCTTTTGGTTTCTGGAACTGGGTGGGTGGACGCTACTCCGTTGACTCCGCCGTGGGGACTTCCCTGGCCGTCGCTATTGGCCCGGAAGCATTCGAGGATTTCCTTGCGGGGTTCCGCGCCATGGATCAGCACTTTGCGGAGGCTGCGCCTCGCGAGAACCTGCCGCTGATCATGGGGCTGCTGAACATCTGGTACTCGAACTTCCTGGGGGCGGATACGCACGCCGTCCTCCCGTACTCGCAGTACCTGCACCGTTTCCCCGCCTACCTGCAGCAGCTCACCATGGAGTCGAATGGGAAATCTGTTCGCCGCGACGGTGTGCCGGTGACCTACGAGACCGGTGAGGTGTTCTGGGGAGAGCCGGGCACCAACGGGCAGCACGCCTTCTACCAGCTGATCCACCAGGGTACGCGAATGGTTCCCGCGGACTTTATTGCTTTTGCTCAGCCCACGTGGCCGCTGCGCGGCGGAGAGGCTGATATGCACGAGCTGTTCCTGTCGAATTTCTTCGCTCAGACGAAGGCCTTGGCCTTTGGAAAGACCAGCGACGAGGTGCGCGCTGAGGGAACGCCGGAACACATTGTCTCCGCACGCGTCTTTACCGGGAATAGGCCGACGACCTCCATCATGGCTCCGGCGCTCACCCCGTCGGTTCTGGGTCAGCTGATCTCCCTGTATGAGCACATCACTTTTGTCCAGGGCGCCGTGTGGGGCTTGGACAGCTTTGATCAGTGGGGCGTGGAGCTTGGCAAGGTCTTGGCCAAGCAAATCATGCCGGCGATCGAGGGCAATGAGTCGGTTCTTGCTGAGCAGGACTCTTCGACTCGAGGCCTGATCGAGTACTACCGAGCCCATCGAAGCTGATTGCGTGTTGGATCTTAGCCCGGGGAGCGCACGCGCTCCCCGGGCTAAGTGCATGTCTGCGGTAGGGGAGGAGGTGGGTGCTCCCGCTTCTGTTTATGCCTTATGCATTGTGAGTTAAGAAAGCAAGTAAAAGGGTGTGCGCATATGAGCAGAGAGGGGGCGCGGGCTGCTGTGGAGGGTTTCTGTGGTGTGGAGGAAGCCTCCTCTTTTTGGCTCCCTCGAAGTTTCCCTAAAAAATCAGGTTTTTCTGGAATTCTGGGGCTGGGAAGCTGCGTGCATAACCAGATTGCTGGCCTATAAATCAAGTACCTGCAGGGGGTGTGCTCATATGTGCAGAAGTACTCATTTTGTATGAAAATCTGATTACCTTATTGTCTAAGGCGGCGGTGTGGCTGCTGGAAGCGGAACGGATTTATCCGCGACTCAGGTAAGCAAGGAGGCTATGCCAATATGGGTATGACAATTGTTGTGGCAGCAGATTCAGCTGGTGTTGACTACAAGGAAATCCTCAAGAAGGATCTCGAAGCAGATCCCCGCGTTGACGCAGTGATCGATATGGGACTCGCTCCGGGAGAGGACGAGGACTACCCCCACATCGCAGTGCGTGCAGCACGAGTGATTGCAGAAGGAAAAGCCGACCGCGGTCTTTTCGTCTGCGGAACGGGAATGGGCGTTGCCATGGCCGCGAACAAGGTTCCCGGCATTCGCGCGTCGGTTGCCCATGACTCTTTCTCTGTTGAACGACTGATCCTGTCGAACAACGCACAAGTTTTGACCTTCGGGCAGCGAGTGATCGGAATCGAACTTGCTCGCCGCCTCGCTAAAGAATGGCTGGGTTACACCTTTGACCCGACCTCACCCTCTGCGCCGAAAGTCGCAGCCCTTGATTCCTACGATGCCCCTTCGTGCTGAATAGCTCGAAGACATCACCACTACACCAACACGGAGACGGACAATCCCGTTCGTTTCAACCGCACCATTGCGGTGCATAACTCCATCACTTCTACTTCAAGGATGAAGCTATGACTCCTGATGAAGCCTACATTCTCCTCGGCTCGCTCGACCTTTTCTGGCTGCTGCTCGCCTTCGCCGGCGGTGCATTTGCAACCATGATCGGCCCCAACCGCGCTTTTGCTTTCACCGGCATCAGCATCCTGGTGGGTCTCGGTGTCCTGGCCGGCACGAAGTCCCCGATCTTCCTCGACTACGTTGCCTTCGGTCCGGTCTTCGGCCCCCACATCTCCTTCGCAGGTGGTGCTGCCGCTTCGGCATACGCTGCACGCCGTGGACTGCTGACCACCGGTCGTGACATCGACACCGCTATGGCTGGACTGAACCGTCCCGATGTGATCTTTGTCGGTGCTATTTTCGGTGCGGGCGGCTACGTCCTCCAGAAGCTCATCACCCTGATCCCCTGGTTCGGTTCCCACACCGACTCGGTTGCTCTGACCGTGTTCACCTCCGCAATCGTTGCGCGCGTCCTCTTCGGCAAGACCCCGGTCTTCTTCGCACCGCTCAAGCCGACCGACACCGTGTGCTGGCTGCGTTGGCAGGAAACCCCCGCTCAGATCTTCACCGTGTCCCTCTTCTCGGCTCTGATGGCCGGCGGAGCCACCCTGATGGTCTCCCGCTACGTTCCCACCATCGCCGGTAGCGGCCACACCCTGGTCTTCGCGGTTTCCGCAGTGTGTATCTTCTTCGTCTCCGCAGGCCTGAAGCTCCCTGTGACCCACCACCAGACCGTGACCGCAGGTGTTGCCGCATGGACCTTCTTCGGTCTCGGCTTCCACCCGATGGGCGCCCTGCTGGCTGCCGCCCTCTTCGGCGTCCTCGCCGGCTTCCTGGCAGAGCTCATGGCTCGCCTCTTCCTGAACCAGGGCGACACTCACATCGACCCGCCGGCCGGTGCAATCTGGATCATGAACACCGCGATCATGCTGTGCGCACTTCCCTTTGCTGCCGCCTGATATAACCCTGTGAACCTGTAAGGAGCGCTTCAATGAGTACCAGTGACAAGCTGCTGGCCTGGCCCGAAAAACTGTATGACGCATACGTCTTCGACATGGACGGAACGATCTACCTCGGTGATCATTTCCTTCCCGGCGCCAAGCGACTCATTGAAGCGCTCCGCAGCAGGGGTATCCCGGTTCGTTTCCTCTCGAACAACCCCACAAAAGACCCCGACCAGTACGCAGCCAAGCTCGAGAAGCTGGGTCTGCCCACTCCGGTCTCGGAAATCGCAAATACCGTGGTCACGATGGTGCGGTGGCTCAAAGCTAACCACCCGGATGCTGTCGTGTTCCCCATTGCAGAAGAACCCCTGATCAATGCCCTGAAAAAAGAAGGCATTGCCATCAGTGACGATCCCGAAAAAATCGACATCGTCATCGCGTCCTACGACCGCACTTTTGATTATCGAAAACTGCAGATTGCCTTTGATGCGATCTGGTTCCACAAGCGTGCTTTCTTGGTGGCAACCAACCCCGACCGTTTCTGCCCCTTCCCCGGCGGACGAGGTGAACCGGACTGTGCGTCCATCATCGCCGCGATCGAGGCCTGCACGAACACTAAGTGCCAAGTTGTCGTAGGTAAGCCCAACCCGACGATGCTCAGCGCAGCTATCGGCGACCTGGATGTGCAGCCTGAAAACTGCATGATGGTGGGCGACCGCCTGCACACAGACATCCAGATGGCCATCCGTACGGGCATGTTCTCTGCTATGCCACTGACTGGCGAAAACACGATGGAAGACGCCCAGGCGCTCCCCGTCGAAGACCAACCCACCTTTGTTCTTGATCGCGTCGACCGTCTGATCCCCGAAGCCCTGTGGAAAGAGCTCGGATGGACGGAAGAAAACGACCCGATCGACTGACTCCTGAACTTTCAGATTCACCGTAGAAATCACCGTCACAACGACGTGATGACATGAAAGGAAAAATCATGGTTGCTCCCGGATACGAAGGTCCCTTCCTGCTGGGCATCGATTACGGAACCGAATCTTGCCGCGCGGCAATTTTTGACCTCCGTGGTACCCCCATCGCCTTCGCAGCGACCCCGTACCCCACTCACCACCCGCGTCCCGGACGCGCCGAGCAGAGCCCGGCCGACTGGTGGAATGCACTCATTGCTTCCGTGAACCGAGTGATGAACGAGACCGGCATCCCCGCTCGCCACATCGCAGGTATTTCCTACGACGCCACCACGATGACCGTGGTCGCCATGGACGAAAACGGCCGCGAACTGCGCAACGCCATCATGTGGATGGACGTGCGCGCAACCGAGCAGGCTGCTCGCGCCGAAACGATTGAGCACTGGGCACGTCTGTACAACGGTGGCGGCACCATGCCGGCAACCGCCGAATGGTTCCCCTTCAAGGCCGCATGGCTCAAGGAAAATGAGCCGGAAATCTACAAGAACGCCTACCGCCTGGTAGACGCTCCCGAATGGCTGACCTACCGCCTGACCGGCGAATGGACCCTCAACATCAACTCCGCAGCTCTGCGTATGTACTACAACCGCGACAAGGGCGGCTGGCCGGTTGAGTTCTACGAGCACATCGGCTGTGGCGATGTCTTCGAGAAGATCCCGGAGCGCATCCTCGACCTGGGTACCCCGATCGGTGGCCTGTCCGCAACTGCTGCCCACGAACTGGGTCTGCTGCCCGGCACCCCCGTTGCCCAGGGCTGCCCCGACGCTTGGGCCGGACAGATCGGCCTCGGCGTGGTCGAGCCCGGCAAGACCGCTATCATCACCGGCTCCTCCCACGTGATCACCGGTCAGTCCGCCACCCCGCTGCATGGCGAGGGCTTCTTCGGTGGCTACACCGACGGTGTGATCCGCGGCCAGTACACCTGTGAAGGTGGCCTGGTGTCCTCCGGTTCGGTTCTCAAGTGGTTCAAGGACAACTTCTGCCGCGACCTCACCGGCGCAGCAGAACGCCTCGGCATGAATCCCTACAAGATCCTGGACGAGCGCGCAGCTCAGATTCCGATCGGCTCCGACGGCCTGATCATCAACGAATACTTCCAGGGCAACCGCACCCCCTATACCGACTCGAAGGCGCGCGGCGTGATGACCGGCCTCACCCTGGGCACCACCCCCGAGCACTTCTACCACGCGATCATGGAATCCGTCTGCTACGGCACCGCACACGTCCTCAAGGCGTTCAAGGATGCCGGCTTCGAATCCACCGAACTCGTGGCCTGCGGTGGCGCCACCAAGTCCCGTGACTGGATGCAGATGCACGCCGACGTCACCGGTGTTCCGATCACCCTCACCGAGGTGGGCGACGCCGTTGTTCTCGGTTCCTGCATGCTCGCAGCTGTGGGCTCCGGCCAGTACGAGAGCATCCAGGATGCCGCTCGCAACATGGTTCACGAGACCGACCGCATCGAACCCCGTCCCGAGGTGCACGAGGAATACAAGTTCTACCTCGAGAAGTACATGGAAACCTACCCGCGCGTTCGCGACCTCTCCCACGAGATGGTCGACCACCTCGCCTGAAAGGAAAACTCATGTCTGTCGAACTGATTCAGGAAGCGCTTGAAACTGCGACGGAAACTCGAGCCATCGTTTTTGGCCTCGACGTTCTCGACCAGACCGGCAAGCTCTTCGCTGAAACGTTCCCGGGGAAGACAGCCATTGTCGTCGCTGACGGTAACACCTTTGAGGCCGCCGGCCAGCCCGTGATCGATTCTCTGAAGGAAGCCGGGGTTCCGATGCACGAACCCTACATCTTCCCGGGAACCCCGACCCTGTACGCGGGCTACGAGAACGTCGAGATTCTGCGAGAGTTCATCCGTCCGCTGGAGAACACGGTCGTGTGCTCCATCGCCTCGGGTACCCTCAACGACATCGCGAAGCTCGCATCGGGTGAACTCGGCCGTGAATACATGAACGTGTGCACGGCAGCCTCCGTGGATGGCTACGCCTCCTTCGGCGCCTCCATCTCCCGCGATGGCTTCAAGATCACCCGTAACTGCCCGGCTCCCGCCGCCCTCGTTGCCGACCTGCGCGTCATCGCTCAGGCTCCGCAGCGCCTGACGGCAACCGGCTACGGCGACCTGATCGAAAAGATCCCGGCAGGCGCCGACTGGATCCTCGCAGACGAACTGGGCATCGAGGCGATCGATCCCTACGTCTGGAAGCTGGTTCAGGGGCCCCTGCGTGACGCCCTCGCAGATCCGGTGCGTATCGGCCAGGGAGATCCCGAAGCCATCACCGGCCTGGCAGAAGGCAACATCATGTCGGGTCTGGCCATGCAGGCCATGAAGTCCTCTCGTCCGGCCTCCGGCGCCGGCCACCAGTTCTCCCACGTGTGGGAAATGGAAGGACATGGCCTGGATTGGGAGCCCCCGCTCTCGCACGGCATGAAGGTCGGCGTGGGAACGATCGCTTCCTGCGCTATGTGGGAAGAAGCCCTCAAGATCGACATGGATGCTCTGGATGTCGACGCCATCGTCGCCGCTGCGCGCAGCGATGAGGAAGTTGAGCGTACGGTGCGCGAGAGCCTGATTCCCCGCATTGCGGAAGAATCGGTTGTCCACTCCATCGCGAAGAACCTGCAGGGCGACGAACTGCGCGAACGTATTCACGCCATCCAGAAGGCATGGCCGGCAATCGTTGAGCGCGTGCGCCCGCAGCTGATCACCGCCGACGAGGCAGCGGAACGTCTGAAGGCCGTCGGAGCTCCGTACCACCCCGAAATGATCGGGATCAGCATGGAGCGTCTGTACGAGACCTACTTCAAGGCTCAGATGATTCGTCCGCGCTACACCGTGTTCGACCTGCTGACCGATATCGGCATGTTGGGCGAGATCGTGGATCGCCTCTTCAGCTCCGAAGGGTACTGGGGACAGCACCAGCACCCTGAAGCCTGAGATTCCTCTCATCGTTGGGGGGAAGGACGTTCTGTTCTTCCCCCCAACACCTCTCATACCTCAATTTCATATTCATTAGGAGAAGGTCATGCTCAATGAAGAGAAGGCAGAACAGTACGTTCTCGGACTCGACTTTGGTACCCTTTCGGTTCGCGCAGTGGTGGTGCGAGTGTCCGATGGTTACGTTTTCGGCGACGCGGTTCGCGAATACGCCACCCCGATCATGGATCTGACGCTCACGGCGGGCGACAACCGTCCTCTTCCGGCCGAATTCGCTCTTCAGGTTCCCGGCGACTACCGCGATGCCATGCGCGCTGCGGTTCCGGAGGCCGTGAAGAAGTCGGGTATCGATCCTCAGAAGATTATCGGTATCGGCATCGACTCCACCTCTGCGACCGTGATCGTCACTGACGAGGCGGGGGTTCCCCTGTGCGAAGATCCTCGTTTTGTGAACGAGCCGCACGCCTACCTCAAGCTGTGGAAGCACCACGGCGCACAGAGCCAGGTAGAGCGCATCATTGCCCTGGCCAAGGAACGCAATGAATCTTGGCTGTCTCGCTACGGCGGAACGCTCTCGTCCGAAATGATGCTCCCCAAGTGCCTGGAAATCCTCGAGAAGGCTCCCGAGGTCTACCGTGCAGCTGCGGAAATCGTCGACCTCCCGGACTGGGTCACCTGGCTCCTGAGCGGCAACCTCGTCTACTCGGCGGGCTCTTCCGGCTACAAGCGCATGTACCAGGACGGAACCTACCCCTCCGAGGAATACCTCGGTCTCTTGCACCCTGAATTCTCTACGATCTACGCGGACAAGATGTCGCACGAGGTCGTGCCGTTGGGCAGCAGCGTGGGTGGCCTGATCAAGGAATGGGCCGAAGCATTCGGTGTTCCCGAAGGAATCACCGTTGCCGCCGGCAACATTGACGCACACGTGCATGCCGCCTCGGTGGACGCCGTGCGTCCCGGACAGCTCACCGGTATCCTCGGCACCTCCACCTGCTGGATCCTTCCCTCGGCCACCTGCGAAGACGTCCCCGGCATCTTCGGCGTGGTGGACGGCGGCGTTGCCGACGGCTCCTGGGGCTACGAAGCTGGCCAGAGCGCCGTGGGTGACTCCTTCGCGTGGTTCATCGAGAACAATGTTCCCGACTCCTACTACAAGGCAGCTCAGGAGCAGGGAATCGGCATCCACGAGTACCTGCAGCAGCAGGCCGATCTGCAGGAAGTGGGCGAGCACGGCCTCGTGGCTCTCGACTGGTGGAACGGTAACCGTTCGATCCTGGTGGATTCCAACATGAGCGGCCTCATGGTCGGCCAGACCCTGGTCACCACTCCGGTGGATCAGTACCGCGCCCTCCTGGAATCCACGGCCTTCGGTGCTCGCGTGATCATCGAGAACTTCGAAGAGCACGGTGTGCCGATCAACGAAATTCGCGTGGCTGGCGGTCTGCTCAAGAGCGCCTTCCTCATGCAGATGTACGCTGACATCACCCGTCGTCCGCTGCGTACTGCGAACACAACGCAGGCGGGTGCCCACGGCTCGGCAGTCTTCGCTGCTGTGGCCGCAGGCGCCTACCCCTCGCTCGCTGACGCCAGCGCCTCGATGGGCGGCGTCTCTGAGACCGTGTACCAGCCTCGTGAAGAGAAGTCCGCACTGTACGACAAACTGTACGAACAGTACGTCTACCTGTACAACCTGTTCGGACGCGAGAACTCTGTGATGCGTACGCTGAAGGAGATGCGCGCTAAGGTGCGCGAAGGACGCTGAACTCCATTTGAGGAGTGATGCATAAAAGTTCGAGCGCGGGGGAGATATGGAAACCGATCGTGACCTGTTGATGCTCAGGGCAGCACACCTGTACTACTACGAGCGTTTGACTCAGTCGGCGATTGCAGACCGTATGAATACCACCCGGTGGACCGTGGGGCGTTTGCTTGAAGAAGCGCGGGAAATCGGGATGGTGACGATCTCCATTAATCACCCCCGCGCTCGAACTTTTGAATTGGAGGAGAAGCTTCAAAAAGCTTTCTCCCTGGGGGATGCCGTTGTCGTGAATACGCAGGCAACCCCGGAGGCCACCTCGCAGTTGGTTGCCTCAAGCGCAGCGGAATACTTGACGGGTCTGCGCCCCAAGCCCCGAACAATCGGTGTGGCCTGGGGGAAGACCTCCGCCGGGGTCGCCCTGGCGATGCCTGAGCGTTGGACGAATGACCTGCGCGTCTACCAGACCTACGGTGGCTTGGTGCGCTCCAATGATGACGTGGTCTCCCACTCCATTGGGTTGATGGCTAAACGCGGTCAGGGCGTCGGCTACATGGTGCCCGCCCCGGCCATTGTGGCCGATGAACGCCTGGGAACCTACCTCATGCGTGAACCGGCGATTTCTCAGACGCTTGTCCACGCGGCACAGGCTGAAATTCTTCTGTACTCTCCCGGTGTTCTGGGGGATGATTCCGTCCTGGTGAAATCCGGATTCTTGACGACGGATGACGTGGCGGAACTGCAGAGCCGCGGATGTGTGACGGATTTGTTCTCACACTTTATCGGCGCTGATGGGAAACCTGTTGATCCCTCGTGGGAAGCGCGTACGGTGGCAATTTCTCTGGATGCTGTGCGTCGTGCAAAGAACACGATTCTTGTGGCCTCCGGTGATGAGAAAGTCGATCCCGTGGGTGTGTCCGTGTGTAACGGTTACGCAAAGGTCTTGGTCACGGATTCGCGCACCGCTGAACAGGTGTTGGAACGCTACAGCTGAGCGAGCTGAAATTTCGCAGGGGTGCCTGCGCTGCCCGCGCATTGGGCGGGAGTAGTGGGAGTTGCGCCCGTGATTACTGGCGTGCTGGATGATGGCTGTTTTGCGCTCTATCGGATATACCCGCCTGCTCGTCTGTACAGCCCGGAAAATACTGGGCAGTAAGAAAGTCGACATAGGACTGCTGGCACAGTTTCTTCCCCTCGAAAACCGATAGGCTGAGATCGTTACGACTGAGGTCGTTACGATGCCAATAAGGTGTCGTTCGTACAGATTGAAGGAGCTCCGCATCATGGCAGAACCTCGTATCGTTACCGTGACCGGTGCAGCCGGCAACATCGGCTACGCCCTCCTCTTCCGCATCGCTTCGGGACAGGTTTTCGGCCCCGATGTGCCCGTCAAGCTCAACCTTCTGGAGATCCCCCAGGGGCTGAAGGCTGCTGAAGGCACCGCAATGGAACTCAATGACTGCGCTTTCCCGCTGCTGGCTGGCGTGGACATCTACGATGACGCCCTCAAGGCTTTCGACGGTGTGAATGCTGCATTCCTCGTGGGCGCTATGCCGCGCCGCGCGGGCATGGAGCGCGCTGACCTGCTCGAGGCAAACGCCGGAATCTTTGGCCCCCAGGGTGCAGCTATCAATGCGGGCGCCGCCGATGACGTGCGCGTGCTCATCGTGGGTAACCCTGCGAACACGAACGCTGTGATCGCTCAGAACGCTGCTCCGGATGTTCCGGCAGACCGCTTCACCTCGATGATGCGTCTGGATCACAGCCGCGCCGTTGCCCAGCTGGCCGAAAAGACCGGTGCGGCCGTGGCCGACATTAAGAACGTTGTCGTGTGGGGTAACCACTCCGCTGACCAGTACCCGGATGTCTCCTACGCCACCGTTGCGGGTCAGAAGGCCAGCGACCTCGTGGATGAAGCATGGCTGTCTGAGTACTACCGTCCGACCGTGGCCAAGCGTGGTGCCGCCATCATCGAAGCCCGCGGAGCCTCCTCGGCAGCTTCCGCTGCGAATGCTGCGATCGACCACATGCACACCTGGATTCACGGAACCGCTGAAGGTGAGTTCGTGACTGCCGGTGTCTACTCTGACGGTAGCCACTACGGTGTTCCCGCCGGTCTGTCCTTCGGCTTCCCCGTGAAGTCCGTGAACGGTCAGTACCAGGTTGTCGATGGCCTGGAGATTTCCGAGGCCACTCGCGCGGGCATCGACCACAACATCAAGGCTCTCCAGGAAGAATACGAGGCCGTGAAGGCTCTCGGCTTCATCAAGTGAGCGTCTGAAGATCTCTGACGCGGCGGGGAGGTCACCGACAGGTGACCTCCCCGCTGTTTGCATATGTGGGCGTGGGCTTGAGGGGTATGGGACAAAACATCTTGCTCTGGAACGGGGTGGTTTGTTGGCGTGATAGGCGTGACCAGGGGAGATGTAAACCTTTTGCACTTGTGCGCACCTAAATCACATTTACATGTGAAAATTATCGTTAGAAGTGTTACTTGGTGTGGATTTCTTTCGTAGGGTAAAGCTACGGCGCAACGAGGTGCCGAGCTAGACCTCCGCACGTGGGGGAATAGCGGGTCATTCGACGAAGAAAGAACCCAAGATGACAACGACACAACGCGTGAATGAAGGACCCCTGGTTATTGCCCTGGACTCCTCGACGACATCAACCAAAGCCATCATCGTTGATACCGCAGGTAACGTGTGGGTTACGGCAAAGCGCAATATTCAGTTGCACACGCCCGCAATGGATTTCTATGAGCACAATCCGCTGCGTTGGTGGGAGACGAGCCGCGACACCATCGCTGAAGCCGTTGCAGCGTTGGATCCGAAGGATCGCGAGCGTATTGCTGCCATTGGTCTGACCCACCAGCGCGAATCTTTCGCGCCCTTCGACAAGAATGGCAACCCCCTGCGCCCGGGCATCCTGTGGCTGGATGGACGCGCCACCAAGCAGATTCGCGCCTACGGTAACGCCCACATCCACGAACTGTCCGGTAAGCCGGCGGGCGTGACCCCCGCGATCTACAAGATGGCGTGGGTCAAGGAGAATGAACCCGAAATTTTCCAGGAAGCCTATAAGGTCGTGGACGTTCTGGGCTACATCACCTGGAACCTCACCGGCGAATGGGCATCGTCCCAGGCGGCCGCTGATTCGCTGGGTCTTTTCGATATCCAGCAGCGCGACTACGCCGATGAATTGCTGGAGATCGCCGGCGTGCGCCGCGACCAGATGTCGCGTCTGGTTGTGCCCTCCGAAGTGATCGCTCCGCTGCGTGACGATCTTGCTGAGACCTGGGGTCTGCGTAAGGGGATCCCGGTGGTGGCAGGCCTGGGTGACGGACAGGCAGCGGGTATCGGTGCCGCTGCGGTCACCCCTGAGATCGGCTACCTGAACCTCGGAACCGCTGTGAACGCCGGTGTGGAGTCCTCGACTTACGCCTACGACCCGGTGTTCCGCACCCACGTGTCCGGCATCCCCGGAAACTACGTCTTCGAAGTGCTGCAGTCCTCCGGTTCCTACCTGGCAGGCTGGTTCCGTAAATCGCTGGGTGATCCCAAGCTGCTGGGCGAACCCGATCCGGCTCTCGACGCAGAAGCCGCTCAGATTCCGCCGGGATCTGAAGGCCTGGTCACCCTGCCCTACTGGAACGCCGTGCAGAGCCCCTACTGGGATTCGGTTGCCCGCGGAGCGGTTGTCGGCTGGCGTGGAACGCACTCTCGCGCACACATGTACCGTTCGATCCTGGAATCCATCGGTTTCGAAATGCGCCACAACCTCGACAGCCTGGAAGCCGGTACCGGCGTGAAGTTCGAGGGGCTGCGCATCATGGGTGGCGGCACGCGTTCTCCGCTGTGGCGTCAGCTCATGGCCGACATCACGGGTCTTCCGCTGACGGTGTGCCTGGAAGACGAAATCTCCGCTCTGGGCGCAGCAGTCCTCGCGATGGCGTCCACCGGTGTCTTTGGCAACCACGATGTCGCCCACGCAGCCACGAAGATGGCGCGCTTCGGTGAGACCGTGGAACCCAACCGCGAGATGTTCGAGCAGTACCAGGAAATCTCCAGCATCCAGCGTCAGCTCTATCCGAAGCTGAAGGACACATTCGAAGATCTCCACGCGCTCGCCGAAAAGTACCCGTCCACGAAGCCGGAATCTCCCGCGTCTGAGCTATGAAATCTCCTCGAAGGAAGGAAGAATGATGACTTTAACAATTACTGTCCTCGGAGCCGGGGCTATGGGAACGGCTTTGACGACGCCGCTCGCCGACGCCGGACACAATGTGCGACTGTGGGGCACGTGGCTGGATGACCACCTGTTGGATGCGCTCGAAGCGGGGAAGAACCACCCGCGTATTGATGCGCCTCTGGCCGAGGGCGTCAGCCTCTACCGCAGTGCTCAGCTGGAAGAGGCACTCGACGGCGCAGACGTCGTCGTGATGTCGGTTGCGAGTGTCGGCGTTGAGGGGGTGACACGTCTGGCTCTTCCGGGAATCAGTCGAGCGAAAGCCCTGTGGCTGACCTCTAAGGGATTCGCGGAGATGAAGGACGGAAGCATCGTTCTCCTTCCCGAGGCGATTCGCCGTATTGCGGTTGAAGAAGGCCATGAGCTGCCTCCGCTGGTGGCTATCGCCGGACCGGTGAAGGCCAATGAGTGCGCTGTCCGCAAGCCCACGGCGACGATCTTCGGATGCCGTGACGGCGAGGTTGCCCGAACCTACGCTCGTGCTGCTCGGACGCAGAACTACTGTGTTGCAGCGACCGACGATGAGACGGGTGTCGAAATCTGCGCGCCGATGAAGAACGTCTACGCGATCGCTCTGGGAATTGCCGACGGCCTCGAAGAGGCCACGGGAGTTCCGCACCACAACCTGAAGGCAGCGGCCTTCAACCAGGCCGTCAAGGAAATGTCGCTCCTGGGTCAGGCCTGCGGGGCACATCCGGAGACCGCGTTTGATCTGCCCGGTGTGGGAGATCTCGAGGTGACCGGGTTGTCTGGTCGTAACAAGGTGTACGGCGTGCGCCTGGGATGCGGTGAAGGCGCGAAGGAAGCGCTGGAGGCGATGAGCGCATTGGAGCAGACCGTTGAGGGTGTTCCCGCTGCGGGTCTGGCCGTGCGTTTCGTCCGCCAACACGTGCCTCATATCGAGGAGCAACTTCCTTTGCTGGCAGCGGTTGCCTCTATTCTTGAGGGGAGTAACGAACCCGTGAAGAATATGGTTGCAAAGGCAGTCCTCCCTCGTGAACCCTGACGAACAGGTATCCTCCGATCCTGAATCACGTCGCCGTGCGCTCGTGCGGCGCGTGATTCAGGACGGGGGTACCCCCATTGAACTTCTCGCCCAGTATCTGGGCGTTTCCGTGATGACGGTGTACCGCGACTTGGCCTATTTGGAAAGTCAGCATTTGGTGAGCCGTCGACGAGGCGAAGTCCTCCCCGCCTCGTCCTCCCTGAGTGAGGCCGCGGTTCCTTTGCGTTTGAGCGCACGCATGAATATCAAGCGTCTCCTGGCTCAGGCCGCCGTCCCGATGCTGCGACGCGGAATGACTGTGCTGTTGGATGATTCCACGAGTGCGCTGGGACTGATGGATCACCTGGCGCAGATTGCCCCGGTGACGGTGGTGACGAATGCGGAGTTCGTTGCGGCGCGTGCCCGCGAGGCTGAGGGCATTGATCTGCTCATGTTGGGCGGACAGTACGTGTCGTGGGCGGATTCGTATTTTGGAGATGTAACGGAAGCTGCACTGTCTCGCCTTCACGTGGATCTGTGCGTGATGTCGTCGACGGCGATTACCGCCGAGGCCTGTTTCCATCCGGAAGAGCAGGCTGCTCGCACGAAGCGAGCCATGCTGCAGTGCTCTCAGAAGAAGATCCTCCTGGCGGACTCGACGAAATTTGAGCGAACCGCTCTCTATCAGGTCGCGCCGCTGACGACTTTTGATTGCATCATCGCCGACCGTGACCTTCCGCAGAGTATTGAACGTACGTGGTGTGATGCGGGGATCGATGTGCGCCTGGCGGGGGAGAAACGCCGTTCTCCCTCTGTCTAGGGGAACTCGTCACGAGGCTGTGGTGCGGTGGGTGCATAGGGATCGTGACGCGGTGCCGCTATACGTTGTTATGCGCGGCTGATGGACTGCTTTCCCTGATCCGTTTCGTGAGCGCGCAGTCGACCCGCGCGGGAGAGAACCGCGTGAAGCGCACGGCATCCGACGTAGAAAATTCCCGCGGCAACCGCAATGCAGCCCCCGGTAGAGATCGTGAAGGTAAGCGAGGCCGCGAACCCACTGAACGCGATGAGCATCCCGCAGATGGGGGAGGCAATCAGATAGGTGCTCGTGCGGGAGATCAGGGGTTTCAGCCCCGCCGCGGGCGCCGCGAGCAACGCGATGGAGAGAACGGTTCCGACCGCGGGAATCAAGACGACAACACACAGGGTAATGAGCGTAAGAAGGGTGTATTCGGTACGCGCAGAGCGCCCGTGGAGCGCTGAAAATCCCTGTTCGTCGAAGCAGAGGAACAGGAGCCGACGCCCCCACCCGGCAAAGATGATCAGAGTGATGAGCAGCAGGGCAGCACAGGCCCACACGTCGCTCGCGGTGATGGTGAGGATGGAACCGGTGAGGAAGCTCGCGACCTGCAGGGGGAGCGGTGAAAACCACTTGGCCAGGAAATAGCCGAGGGCAAAACTGAAGGTCAGGACGATTCCCGCCGCGGACTGTTCAGAAATTCCGGGGATACGGGTGAGTCTACCCATGAGCCAGGACATGGGCAGACACATGAGGAATGCTCCGATGAACAGGCAGAGGGAGAGTGCGGTGTGCCCGCTCAAGAACGTGCTCCCGATGACGACGCCGAGGACTGCCCCGGGGAACGTGGCGTGGGTGATGGACTCGGCAAAGAAGATGCGGGAGCGCAAAACGGCGAGTGCGCCGATGAGCCCTGCGCAGATGCCGATGAGCGCGCATTCGGTGAGGGGGAGGATGAGGAAGGATCTCACTGTGCGCCTCCTTCCGTCGCTGCGGGGGTAGAGCTTCCGGCGTGTGCGGGAAGGGTGCGGGTACTCGCGCTTTCGGGGCGCGCGTGGTGCGCGTCGAGCGGTGCCTCGGGGAGGGTGCCTCGTCCGTTTGCGGGGAGCGAGGTGGAGCTGATCTGGGTGTCTTTCTCGCCGGAGTGGGGGGTGCGTGGGGAACGCAGTCGGGTCGCCAGGTAGGTGAGTGTGAAGGCGACGATGGTGGCCAGGGCAACGCTTGCTTGGGGGGAGATGGGGTGCGAGGCGGGGAGCAGGGTGGCGTAGAGGCCGAGGAGTGCGCTCGCGGCAGCGATCAGGCTGGAGCTGATGGCCATGCGAACGGGGGAGGAGGCGAAGAGCCTTGCGCAGGCGCCGGGGACGATGAGGTATCCGATGACGAGGAGTACGCCGATGGCGGAGGATGCGGCAACGACGAGTGCGCAGATGGAGGCGTTGAAGAGCAGATCGGTGCGCATGGCTGCGATTCCGTTTGCGCGTGCGCCCTCGGTGTCGAAGGCCATGAAGATTTGTGAACGCCAGGACAGGAGGACGCACAGGAGAGCGAGGAGACACATGGCGAGGGAGATCGCCATCTTGCGGTCGGTCATTTCGAGCAGGCGCCCGAACATCAGTGCTTCCATTTGCCCCGACATATCACCCTTTTTGAGGGAGAGGATGACGCCGAGGGAGAAAAAGGAGGTGAGAATAACCGCCGTTCCGGCCTCTGAAGTGGAGGGATGACGCATTGCCCAGGTCAGTGCGCAGGCGACCAGGACTGCGGCGAGGGAAGCTCCGAGGGTGATATTCCCGATCCCGCCGTAGACAGCTCCGGCGACGATTCCAGGAAAAATCGAATGGACTGTTGCTTCTGCATTAAATTCGCAGTGGCGAAGATTGATGACCGTGCCGACGACCCCCGCGATCAACCCGAAAATCAACAGGAAAATGAAGGGGCGGAACATGTAGGGCGCACTCGTCACCGGAGCGAGAATCACGACCTGCGAGAGTGTGAGGCGCAGCCATTCAAGAACCTGGCTGAAGAACTCCATCATTGCTCCCCATCCGCTGCAGAGGCTGACCCCTCCAGATTCTGTGAGGATGGGGCGGAAGCGGAAAGCCCCCCGAGCGCAAGGAGGTCATCGTGCCCAAGCCCGCCATACGCCTCGGAAATGAGGGAAGGGGTGAGGGCGTGATCGAGGGAATCGAAAGCGATCTGTCGCCCCGCGAGCAGGAGGACGTCGTCGCAGACCTCGCGGGCGAGGCGCAGATCGTGGGTGGAGATGACGAATGCGGTTCCCTGAGCCTTGGCCTCGCCAATGATGCGGATGAGTGCACTGCGATTGGGCTCGTCGAGGCCGTTGAAGGGTTCATCAAGGAGGATGAGGTCGGGTCGGGAGACGAGTGCGCGCGCAACGAGAACTCGCTGACGCTGCCCGCCCGAGAGGTGGCCGAAGCGGTGATTTGCGCGATCGGCTAAGCCTACATGTTCGAGTTCAGCTCGGACGCGCTCTTTCTGCTCGCGTGAGGGAAAAGAGAAGGGACGTAGCTCGCGCGACAGTCCCATAGTCACGACCTGATCGGTGGTGATGGGGAAGGTGAGGTCAATATCTGCTGACTGAGGAACGTAACCCATAGAGGTGTTGTGGATATCAAGCGTTCCCGACAGGAGGGTGACCTGTCCCAGGAGTCCCCGCATGAAAGTTGTCTTCCCACTGCCGTTGGGGCCGATGAGTGCGAGTGCTCGTCCGGGGTGGAGTTCGCCGCTGATCCCGCTGAGGGCGGGGATGGCGGAGTATCCGAACGTGGCGTTGCGGCAGGTGAGAACGGGGGTATTCATGCGGGGAAATCCTAGGGGAGGGTGAAACTAGCGCGTGCCTGCAAGGGTAGAGGGAAGCTCAGCAACCTTTCCATTCCAGGCCTGCGTGAGGACGGTGACGTTGTGAATGATGGAGCCGATGTAGGTGGCTCCGGGGCTGTTTTCGGGGCCGAGGGAATCTCCGTAGAGGGCGTCGTCGCCGATGATGGCGCGCACTCCCGCTTCGTGGGCGATGGTTTCAATGGAGCGGGAGTTGTTCGAGTTCTCGGCGAAGAGGGCGAGAGCGCCGGAGGCTTTGACGGTCTCTACTGCTTGGCGGATGTGCTCGGCGGTTGCGTCCTGCTGCTCGTTGAAGTCCGAGAGTGCGGATCCAATGAAGGTGACGCCGTAGGTCGCGGAGAAGTAGCCGAAAGCATCGTGTGAGGTGAAGAGAACGCGGTGGTTGACGGGAACCGTTTCGAGGCTGGCCTGTGCCCAGGCGTTGAGGTCACGGAGGGCGGTGGCGTATGCGGAGACCCGGGATTCGAAGAGTTCTCGGTGCTCGGGGGAGGCCTTTTCAAGGAATTCGCCGATATTGGCCACCTGGATAGCTGCGTTGGCAGGGCTGGTCCACACGTGGGGGTCGAAGCGGAATTCCGGTGTGCTTTCGCCCTCTTCCGGCGGGAAGGGCCAGGGCTTGACCGTGACGTGCTGCGATCCTCGGTCAATGGTGTAGGGCAGGGACTTTTCTGCGGCGATCTGGGCGTTGAGGTCGTCGACGTCCGCTGCGGAGCGGATGCCGCTGGTGACGCCGAGGGTGCCGTGGAATCCGGAGGATTCAATGACCTGATCGAGGAAGTGCTCCAGGTCGACTCCGTTGACGAGGAGGAGGTCGGCTTCGCGCATGGCCTCCGTCTGCTGCGGGGTCATCTCGTGCTCGTGTGCCGAGGCGTTGGGGGCAAGAAGGCAGGTGAGGGTGAGTGCCGCTGTCGCGCGTTCTGCGGGTGCGCCGATGTCGTGTGCGCGTCCCGAAGCGTCGGTTTTGTGCAGGATGAGCGTGGAGTTCTGAGAGGTGTCCTGCGCGATCTGGGTGACATAATCGCAGATCTGGGTTGTGGTGGCCACGATTTTGACCGTGGGAAGGGTGGGGGGCTGTGCGCTCTTCTGTGCGGGGGTTGTGCAGGCGCCCAGTGAGAGCGCCAGGAGTGCTGATGCGCCGACGACGATGTGGCGCGAGAGGGGAATCGTCATTATGACCTCGTATCAAATCAAAGCTGAGAAATATTAATTTCGGTTACCCGAACTTTTATATATTAGCACAGCCTAACTTTCTGTGGAATGGGACTTTGAACCCCTGCAGGGGTGCGTCATATGGACAGTCACCAGCCGCGATGGGGTGGTGATGTATTCTGAGCCACAGAGACGAGAGCGCATATGACGCCGAATGTCCCCCAACTAGGAGGCCTTTTATGGACACCCTCAACGACCTCACCCTGGAAGAACTCGACCCCGAAATTCAGGTGGTTCTCGATCAGGAACTCCAGCGTCAGCGCGACACCCTCGAGATGATTGCCTCTGAGAACTTTGTGCCCCGCGCAGTCCTACAGGCACAGGGATCTGTTCTCACCAACAAATACGCCGAAGGCTACCCGGGACGTCGCTACTACGGCGGATGCGAATACGTCGACGTCGCGGAATCCCTGGCAATCGAACGCGCCAAGCAGGTCTTCACCGGCGCCGATTACGTGAACGTCCAGCCGCACTCGGGCGCTCAGGCCAACGCTGCAGCCCTCATGGCCATGGCGAATGTCGGCGACACGATCCTGGGTCTCTCACTGGCACACGGTGGACACCTGACCCACGGAATGCGCATCAACTTCTCGGGCAAGAACTACAACGCGGTGGCATACGAGGTCAACCGCGAAACCATGCGCATCGAACCCGATGAGGTGCGCGAAGTTGCCCTGCGTGAACGCCCCTCCGTGATCATTGCCGGCTGGTCGGCATATCCGCGCCACCTCAATTTCGCGGCCTTCCGAGAAATCGCAGACGAAGTGGGAGCTGCACTGTGGGTCGATATGGCCCACTTCGCCGGTCTCGTCGCAGCAGACCTGCACCCCAGCCCCATTCCGCACGCTGACATCGTGACGACCACGGTTCACAAGACTCTGGGCGGCCCGCGTTCCGGCATGATCCTCTCCTCACGAGGCGAACAATGGGGGAAGAAGCTGAACTCCGCAGTTTTCCCCGGCCAGCAGGGCGGCCCCCTCATGCACGTGGTTGCAGCGAAGGCCACCGCCATGAAGGTTGCACAAACCGAAGAATTCCGTGATCGTCAGCGTCGCACCCTCTCCGGTGCGCAGCTCATCGCCGAACGCCTCGGAGCCGATGATGCGCGTAACGCGGGCATCCGCCTCGTCACTGGAGGAACTGATGTCCACCTCGTTCTGGTGGATCTGGTGAACTCTTCGCTGGACGGCCAGCAGGCCGAAGATCTGCTCCACGAAGTCGGGATCACCGTCAACCGCAACGCGGTTCCCTTCGATCCTCGCCCGCCGAAGGTCACCTCCGGTCTGCGTATCGGCACGCCCGCTCTGGCCAGCCGAGGCTTTGGTGACGACGACTTCGCGGAAGTTGCGGACATTATTGCCGAGGCACTCGTCCAGGGTGCGTCCGGTGCGTCGGTGGGCGTCGACGGTCTGCGTGCTCGCGTGCGCGCGCTCACCGATGCTCACCCCCTTTACGCGGGACTCCAGCAATGAGAGCACCCTGGGAGGGATCCGCCCGAGTTCTCGATGGAACGGCCACGGCCGCCGCGATCAAGAAGGAACTCGCCGAACGTGTTGCCGACCTGAAACAAGGGGGAATTGTCCCCGGGCTGGGCACCATTTTGGTGGGTGAAGACCCGGGCTCGGTCGCCTATGTTGCGGGAAAGCACCGCGACTGCGCCGAAGTGGGGATCAACTCTTTGCGAGTGGATCTCCCGGCGGATGCGACTCAGGCGGATGTGAAAGCAGCGATTGACACCCTCAACCGCGACCCGGCCTGCACGGGATACATCGTGCAGCTGCCACTTCCGGCCGGGCTGGATACGCACGCGCTGATCGAGAGCATTGATCCCGATAAAGACGCAGACGGGCTCCACCCCACGAACCTGGGGCGTCTGGTGTTGCGCGGAAACGAGCCGATCACCTCGCCGCTGCCGTGTACACCGCGCGCAGTGATCGAACTGATGGAACGCCACGGGATTGACCTCAACGGCGCCAATGTGTGCGTGGTGGGGCGAGGAGTTACCGTGGGTCGATCCATCGGCCTGTTGCTGACGCGTCGCGCAGTGAATGCCACTGTCACCCTGTGCCATACGGGGACGCGCAACCTGGCCGAACAGGTGCGCCGTTCCGACGTGCTGGTTGCGGCAGCTGGAAGCGCGGGGCTCATTACCGCCTCCATGGTTGCTCCCGGTGCAGTGGTGTTGGATGTCGGTGTTTCTCGTGTTGTCGGCGAGGACGGCCGTGCGCGTCTCATGGGGGATGTGGCAGACGGTGTGGATGCGGTTGCCTCCTGGCTGTCTCCGAATCCCGGAGGTGTGGGACCGATGACTCGGGCTCTGCTGCTGGCCAATGTGGTGGAAGCCGCGGAACGGCAACGGGAACTTGCATAATCGGTGAAAAATGTTGTGTGTGGGGCGGGACTCGAAGAGTCCCGCCCCACACACACGTGTGTAAAAGTGGCCGAGAACCAGGCCGTCGTTCCCCAAAAAAAACGGGAGAACGTGGGCTGAAAGATGGGATGGTGGTAAGTCGCGGCACGGTGTGTGAAATTGGAGTGCTGTGCGTGAGTGTTCGCTTCCTGCCGCTCTTGCGCGGAGCTTCAAAGCTCCTGGGGTGGGATTTCGCGTCGGGATGATGTATCCCAACGCGAGCTCACGGACGGGGCTGTGCGTTCGAGAGGCTAGACGCTTCGCCAGTAGTTACGGATGAGTGCCTGACGATCTTCCGAGTGTGTTTTCTTCAAGATGTTGTGGACGTGGACTTTCACCGTGGAAACCTCCAGAACCAGGGTCTTGGCGATTTCGCGGTTGTCGTTTCCCTGCAGCAGAAGCCCCAAGACCTCGATTTGTCGGGGAGAGAGGTGATGTGAAATCCCGTATTCCTCTACCTGTGCGGCTCGAACCGTGTGCGAACGAGAGACGGGTTCTGAGGTGAGAAGCGGCGGGCGGTTGTAGTAGAGGCGCAAAATTCTGGATACGTGGCGCACACAGTAGAACGCGGCAACGAGGGCAGTGAGGTTTTCTGCGAAATTACGTTCGGGGAAAAATTCCCAGCCTTCGGGAAGAGAAATGGGGTCTCCGATAGCCGGCAGGAGCTGGAAAATAACGTTTTCCCCGATGATGAGGCCACAGCAGCCGACGATGGCGAAAACCGGGGCAAAAAGGGCGGAAGCGCGTTCCTGATGGTGTGCGGAGGAACGATAGCGGTAGGAGTACCAACCGTAGATCAGGATGACCGCCAGGAAGAGGGCGCGCCAGATATAAAAGATGAAGAGACGGAGGGCGCCTTCGGGAGTCAAAATCCACGACAGGAAGGACACCAGCAGGAAAATGCACGAGATGGCGCAGGGGAAATACCGATAGCGGTGTGTGAAACAGAGGTCGCGCACGCCCTGGGCAATGAGGCCAAGCAAAAGCGCTCCGAGAGTGGCTGAAATGATGGGGGTGCCGACTTCGAAGGCCATGGGGGTGATGGACTGCCATCGCGGCCAGATGATGTCGTCGCGGAAGACCAGGCTGACGTCAAAGAAATAGGTCAGAAAGACGAGACATGCGGTGAAGTAGGTGCGGCGCTGAGTGACCAGGTAGGCGCTGAGGCACGTGGCGCTGGTGAGAGCGC
The DNA here is from genome assembly GCA_963525415.1 of uncultured Actinomyces sp. Classification (GTDB taxonomy): domain Bacteria; phylum Actinomycetota; class Actinomycetes; order Actinomycetales; family Actinomycetaceae; genus Pauljensenia. The sequence goes on along the minus strand of CAURIY010000002.1, from coordinate 4,149 downwards.
ATGCTAAAAGCAGCAGCAGGGTGTAGTAGAACAAAGTCAGCTGCATGGGCGAACTCTCTGGTGAGTAAACGTGTCGTTGCGATGTTTTAAGAGTATCGAATCCTTGTGTTCCCTGAAAGGGAATTGGCAATATCAAGAATTTTTCTGCGGCTGAATGTGCCACTTTGCGCTGAAATATCAAGGGTTTAGATGGGGTGTAGGCTAAAAACTCAGCGCGTACTCCCAAAATGAACGAGGGATATCCGTGCACAATGTTTCGTTGAGTGGGGGAGCACCTGCATACTCTGTATGTGGCTCGTCACTCAGAGCTGAGAGAGGGAGCCAGATGCGACACCCGTCGTACTCACCATTGGTTCTCACAATGAAGAGAGGAAACACCATGCCTGTCAATCTTCGTGGACGTCACTTCCTGAAGCTCCTGGATTTCACCCCGGAAGAAATCCGCTACCTGCTTGACCTGTCCCGGAACTTCAAGGAACTGAAGCGCACGGGTACCCCGCACCGCTACCTTGAAGGCAAGAACATTGTTCTTCTCTTCGAGAAGACCTCCACCCGTACGCGCTGCGCTTTTGAAGTTGCCGGTTACGACCTTGGTATGGGCGTGACCTACCTGGATCCGGGCAGCTCGCAGATGGGTAAGAAGGAATCGATCGAGGACACCGCTCGCGTGCTCGGCCGCATGTACGACGGCATCGAATACCGAGGCTTCGCCCAGGAAATCGTTGAAGACCTGGCAGCCAACGCAGGCGTCCCGGTCTGGAACGGTCTGACCACCGACTTCCACCCCACTCAGATGATCGCCGACATGCTGACCGTGGAAGAGAACTTCCCGACCGGTATCAAGGGTCTCAAGTTCGTCTTCATGGGCGATGCCCGCAACAACGTGGCCAACTCCCTCATGGTGGTCTGCGCCAAGCTCGGCCTGCACTTCGTGGCCTGCGGCCCCAAGGAGCAGATGCCGGAAGAGTGGCTGGTTGAGACCTGCCGCGAAATCGCCAAGGAGACCGGTGCATCCGTAACCCTGACCGACAACATCGACGAGGCAGCCGCTGGCGCACACGTCATCTACACCGACATCTGGGTGTCCATGGGCGAGCCGGACGAGATCTGGGAATCCCGCATCAAGCTCCTCGAGCCCTACCGTGTCACCGAAGAGGTCATGGCCAAGGCCGCCGACGACGCGATCTTCATGCACTGCCTGCCTTCCTTCCACGACACCCTTACCACCGTGGGTAAGGACATCGCTGAGAAGTTCGGCGTGACCGAAATGGAAGTTGAAGACGCAGTCTTCGAGTCCAAGCGCTCCAAGGTCTTTGATGAGGCGGAAAACCGCATGCACACCATCAAGGCCGTCATGTACGCCACCCTTTCCTGAAAAGAGTCGGACACATGACGCACAGACTGGTGATTGCCCTGGGCGGAAACGCCCTGGGAAATACTCCCGATGAGCAGTTGGAACTCATCAAGGGAACAGCGTCCGTCATTGCGGATCTGGTGGCTCTGGGGAACGAAGTGATCGTGACCCACGGAAACGGCCCCCAGGTCGGCATGATCAAGGTCGCCACGGACGTGTCCGCAGCAGGCGGCGGGGGAACCCCGATCATCCCCTTCCCTGAATGCGGTGCCATGTCGCAGGGCTACATCGGATACCACCTCCAGCAGGCTCTCTCGAATGAGTTTGCACAGCGAGGACTGGCCAAGATGCCGGCTTCCGTGGTGACTCAGGTCGTCGTCGATCCCGAAGATCCCGCTTTCGCCAAGCCGACCAAGCCCGTGGGCGCATTCCTCAGCGAGGAAGAGGCCAAGAAGCGCGCTGCCGCAACCGGTGACACCTACGTGGAAGACTCCGGACGAGGCTGGCGTTGGGTTGTTCCGTCCCCGCTCCCCAAGCGCATTGTTGAGGGAAGCGTGATCGAGCAGCTGGTGGCTTCCGGTGTGGTGACGATCGCCGCAGGCGGCGGCGGTGTTCCCGTGGTGGAGCGCGACGGTGCCCTGTACGGGGTTGCGTCGGTGATCGATAAAGACCGTACCGCAGCACTCCTGGCCGCTCAGGTGGGAGCAGACACCCTGGTGATCCTCACGGCTATCGAAGGCGCGATGGTGAACTTCCGTCAGCCCGATGAGCGTATGCTCCGTGAAATCACCGTGGAAGAAGCCAAGGGCTACATCGCCGATCAGCAGTTCGCTGCCGGTTCGATGCTACCGAAGGTGGAAGCCTGCCTCTCCTTCGTCGAGGAAGGGGATGGGCGTACCGCCATCATCACCTCCCTGGAAAAGGCCAAGGAAGCGTTGAGTGGCACAACGGGAACGGTGATTCGTTGACCGAGTGCTCACTGTGAGTTCCTCAATCGGTGGGTGAAGCGCATGGAAACATGTGCTTCACCCACCACCAAATCCCAGAAAACCAGCCCCCCTTGAAAGAGGAGACGACGATGTCTGCTGAAGCAGTTGTGGCAGAGGAAACGGTGACCCCGTCCCCCGCCAAGAAAAAGAAGACGTGGGGCTTCCCCTCGGCCTTCACTATTCTTTTCATCCTGACGATTGTTGCGGCTGCCGCAACCTGGATGATTCCCGCAGGTTCTTACTCCAAGCTCGCCTACTCAACGACCAGCTCACAGCTGAAGGTCACGGAACCCTCCGGTGAAGTGAAAGAACTTCCCGCAGAGCAGGCATCCCTGGACTCCCTGGGCGTGAAGATCAGCATTGATCAGTTCACCTCCGGCGCTATCACCAAGCCGATTTCGATCCCCGGCACCTACCAGCGTCTCGATGCCAACCCCGCACAGGTGGCAGATATTCCCAAGTCGATGGTGGAAGGAACCATTGAAGCGGTTGACATCATCGTCTTCATCCTCGTTCTCGGTGGTTTGATCGGTGTCGTTCAGCTCAGTGGCGCTTTCGAATCCGGCCTCGTTGCTCTCACCAAGAAGACCAAGGGACATGAATTCATGCTGGTCTTCATCGTTTCTTTCCTGATGGTTCTGGGCGGCACTTTCTGCGGATTGGAGGAAGAAGCTGTCGCCTTCTATCCCATTCTCTGTCCCATCTTTATTGCGATGGGGTATGACTCCATCATCGCGGTCGGTGCCATCTTCTTGGCTGGCTCCATGGGTACGACCTTCTCAACCATCAACCCGTTCTCCGTCGTGATCGCCTCGAACGCCGCCGGTATCGTCTTTACCGAAGGTCTCATGTGGCGTATCTTCGGCTGCACCGTCGGTGGCATCGTCGTCATCAGCTACCTGTGGTGGTACGCGCGCAAGATCAAGAAGGATCCGAAGTTCTCCTACACCTACGAGGATCGCGAGGCGTACAACGCTCGCTGGGGAATGAACAAGCAGACCGGAACCTCCACCTCATTCACCATCCGTCAGAAGATCATCCTCCTGCTCTTCGTCGCCGCCTTCCCGATCATGGTGTGGGGCGTGATGAGCCAGGGATGGTGGTTCCCGACGATGGCTGCCTCCTTCCTGACGATCACCATCATCATCATGGTTCTTGTCGCAACCGGTAAGGATCGTAAGAGCGAAAAGGAGATCACCGAGGCCTTCACCGCCGGTTCTTCCAGCCTGGTGGGTGTCTCCCTGATCATCGGTCTGGCACGAGGCATCAACCTCATCATGAACCGCGGTCTGATTTCGGACACCATGCTCGACACCTCCGCCAACCTGGTGCGCGGCATGAACGGCCCGCTGTTCATCATCATGATGCTCTTCATCTTCTTCGTCCTGGGCTTTGTGGTGCCGTCCTCCTCCGGCCTGGCCGTGCTCTCGATGCCGATTCTTGCTCCACTGGCAGACTCCGTCGGTATCCCGCGCTTCATCGTGGTCTGCGCCTACCAGTGGGGTCAGTACGCCATGCTCTTCCTGGCTCCGACCGGCCTGGTCATGGCAACACTGCAGATGCTCGACATGAAGTTCTCGCACTGGCTGCGCTTCGTCTGGCCGATGGTGGCATTCGTGCTCCTCTTCGGCGGCGGCATGCTGGTGGCTCAGGTCATGATCTACGGTTCCTGACCGAACACCGGTCTCTCATGACGGGAGAGATCGCATAACGGGTGGGGGGGGGCGGCGCAATGGGGCGCCCCCCCCCCCCCCGGAGTACGCGGGGTGGGGGGGGGGGTGTTAGGGGGGGGGGGGGTCCGCGGCG
>CAURIY010000001.1:0-216328 GCA_963525415.1 uncultured Actinomyces sp. | reverse complement strand
AGGCATAAAAACAAAAACAAACACACTATCGAGTTCACAAACAACACCCCCACAAAACAGATCGGCTCAGATACTGAGCTTTTCCAACTTGGAGGCCACACACAAAAGCTCGGGTTTTTCTCCCGAGCCTCAGCGCAACGGGTAATACTTTAGACAGGATTCCTCTCGAGCGTCAAATCGACTGCACATGATGCCGGTCACATATGAGTTTTCCCTGTGTTTTCCAGGAAAAGAGCAACGAACAAGGCCTCACAACCCGCCTGTGCCAGATACGCCTTCTGGCACAAAAGGGGGCGGGCGCATGTCGTACATGCGCCCGCCCTCAGCATTCAGCAGCACTCAGCCTTCGACCAGCTCCACAACGGCCAGGTTCCGGCGTCCGCGTCGAATCAGCACCAGCGATCCTGCCAGAGCATCGTCCTGGGTCAGAGGTGCATCCTCGTCTTCCGCCTTGACATTGTTGACGTAAGCTCCACCGGATGCGACGGTTCGGCGTGCAGCGCCACGTCCCTTTTCCAGTCCGGTTTCCACCAGGGCATCAACAATCGTGCCCTGCCCCTTCACCAGAGTGGCATGCGGCAGATCCTGAGTTGCGGCACGCAGCGTGCGCTCATCAATCTCGCGCAGGTCACCGGTACCCCACAGAGCCTGGGTAGCAGCCAGCACACGCTCCAGTTCATCGGCACCGTGCACCAGTTCCGTCACGCGAGCAGCAAGTTCCTTTTGGGCAGCTCGCTGGTGCGGACGTTCCGCCACTTCGATTTCCAGAGCCTCGATGGCTTCACGATCCAAGAAGGTGAAGATCTTGAGGAAGCGAATGACATCCTCGTCGGCCACCTGGAGCCAGAACTGGTAGAAGGCGTAGGGGCTCATCATGTCCGGGTCAAGCCAAATTGCTCCACCTTCAGACTTTCCGAACTTCGTCCCATCTGCCTTGGTGATGATCGGCGTGGTCATCACGTGGGTGGAGGCGCCTTCGACCTTACGGATCAGGTCAACGCCACCGATCATGTTGCCCCACTGGTCATTACCACCGGTTTCCAAGGTGCACCCGTGGCGACGGAAGAGCTCAAGGTAGTCGTTTGCCTGGAGGATCTGGTAGCTGAATTCCGTGTAGGAGATGCCTTCATCGGATGCCAGACGCCTGGCCACGATGTCCTTGGCGAGCATGGTTCCAATACGGAAGTGCTTCCCCACTCCGCGCAGCAGGTCGATGGCGCTCATTTCCTGCGTCCAGTCAAGGTTATTCACCATCGTGGCGGCGGCGGGTCCCTCAAAATCGAGGAAGCGCGAGATCTGGTCGCGCAGACGGTTCGTCCATTCCTGAACAACCTCGGTGGGCTGCAACTGTCGTTCACCGGACTGGCGAGGATCGCCGATCTGTCCGGTAGCTCCACCGACAAGGGCAAGCGGACGATGTCCGGCCAACTGCAGGTGGCGCATCACCAGCACCTGCACGAGGTGTCCGTGGTGCAGGGATGCCGCGGTGGGATCAAAACCGCAATAGAAGGTGACCGGGCCTTCGGCCAGATGCGCGCGCAGCGCCTCGAGGTCGGTGTGCTGAGCGATCAGTCCACGCCATTGCAGATCATCGAGAATATCGGTCACGGATTTTGTCCTCTACATGCGGATCGTATGAATAGCCCTGTCATTCTACCGAGTTTCCGCTGTGCTTCCACCTTCCCCTCACCGCAGAGCGCGCACGGGTTCGTACGGTATCGACGAGGCGGAGCTCCCCTGCGTTCTTTTCTTTCCTTCCGGGGATCGTGCCTGCGTCAGGCAGAGGGATCCACGAACAGCAGCTCACCTCCCCCACGGGTGTGGCCACTGGTTGCGCGCAGTAGGTCCGGCAAGGAAGTCCAGACGATACCCATTCACATAGCGATGCCGTGCGATCGCCTCGCACCTCTCAGCAACCTCGTATTCGCCCCGAGGCTACTACCTGCCCAGGTTATCGCCAGGGGCATCCGACACTTGCGCGCCCTTCGCAGCACTCCCCCTCAGATTCCGACAGAACTCACGAAGAAGCGGGCTAAGCCGACACATCCAACCCATTCGTCGACAGGTCTTGAGATTCCCGCGAGTCGTGAGAAGAGTCGCCCGTTTCCGGCGGATTCACCACATAGCTTTCGGTACGCACTTTGAGCCAGGTTGCAAAGGCGACAAACAACACCCAGTTTCCTTCTGTGAGGAGACGGGATTCCGTAAAGGACTGGACGAACATGGCCGTCATCAGAGCAGCAGCCAGCATCGGCATCAGGTCTCGATCCACACTGCGCAGAGCAACACGGAAAATACGAAGAGCAACCCACAGAACAGCGAAGGCCAGAAGGGTCAGACCAATCAAGCCCGTCTGGAAAAGAGCTTCGATATAGGAGTTGTGTGCCTGCATGGTCGGCGTACCGTCCGGACGGACCACCAGACCGCGGAAGAGCGGAATCCACGGCGGCCAGATCACCAGCCACCCCCAGCCTTCAAAGGGATGGACAGTCCACAGCTGCAGGAGTTTTTCCCAAATCACTCCGCGTCCCGTCAGGTCGCTGCTGCGCCCCAGGACTTGAGTGAGCTGCTCATGCAGCAAAACGGCGACAAGGACAAAACTTCCCGCTGCGGTTAAAGCAGCGCGCGCATAAAAACGACGCTCCCTCAGACTGAAGTGCCGCAGGAAAAGGAAGAAGAGGACGACGACGCACGAGGCCAGTGCCGCCACAGACACCGTTGCCGAACGGGTCAGCCCCAGCGTCAGCAGAGCCATTCCCATCCAGAACGCGTGAGACATGTGGTTACTTCGGCTCTCAATCCACTGGACAAGAACACAGAGCAATAAAAGGAGAGCGATAAACGCCAGAGGATTACGGTTCCCGACAAATCCCTGAATGGGACCGCCCTGGAACAGAAGGCCGTTCACCCAGTAGTAGAGTTCCGGAACTTCTTTCCAATTCGCCATATACAGGGGGGCGAGGCGGTGCCCCAGAAAGAGGGCAACAAAGATTTCGAGGACATAGGACACCGCGATCATCCATTTGAGGGAGGTCGTCAGCAGTTGGAGCATATGACGCAAGGGGAAAGAGATCGCCAGGAAAATCCCCGCCGACGTCGTGGCAACGCTAATCAGTGCCGATGCGAAAGTTTCCAGACGGTACTGACTCCATATCGTCGACAGACAACAGACCACGACAAAAGCCGAGACCGAAAGCGACAGACGCCGCATCGTCACGCGCCGTTGAGCTCCCCAGAACGTCAGCCACATGAGAACAAGCGAGAGGAGGGCGATCATCCCAAACGGTACCCACCCGGTAACATTGCGGATCCCCTGACCAGAGAAAGTCAGGAAAAAGACCCACACGCCCATCGCCGGCAAGAAGCGTTCTGAGACGGTCTGCCACCACTGCACAAAGGAACGAGGATGCTGCTCTGCGCGCTGCTCCGCCTCGTACGAAGGAGAAACGGAGGGAACGCGGGAGGTCTGCCCCAGCTCGGACGTGCTCTGAGAAAAGGAGGAGGAATCCTCGGGGGATGCTCCCATCCCAGGGGTGGCTACATCACGCTCGGTCATACGTCTCCTCATACGAGAACCTTGTCTCCAGGAAGGATAGCCTGTCGCAGGGGACAAAAACATCCGTGGCCTGTGCAGAATCTGTAGACAGGCCACGGATCGTGTCAGTGTTTCCTCTTCTTAGGGGATTCCCGGAGAACCGCTGGCCAGCAGAGTCAGGCGCTCCTGGGCGCGCAACGCGGCTTCATCACTGGTGCAAATCACCAAAACCGTGTCGTCACCGGCAAGGGTTCCCACCACGTTATCCAAACGGGCAGAATCCAAAATGGAACCGAAGAGATTGGCCGCTCCGACCAGGGTGCGAATCACCAGTTGATTTCCCACGCACGTCGAGGTCACCAGGAGGGACTGCGCCCAGCGGGCGAGCTTCTCTCCCCCGGCCTCCACCTCGTGCGATGTGGAACCGTCGATATTGGGCACCGAATACACCAAGGTTCCCGAGGTGTCGCGCACCTTGGTGGCGCGCAGTTCCATGAGATCGCGCGACAGGGTTGCCTGCGTGACGTCGATGCCGCGCTGATAGAGAGAATTCTTCAGCTGCTCCTGGGAACCGATGGACTGCTCTTCCAGAAGGTCTCGAATAGCTGCGTGGCGCGCGGCTTTCGTCTGGGGGGCAATCTCTGCCATGGGATTCTCTCCTCACTGAGTTTTCTCAGTAGAAAACTTCGCGTGTCTTCCTCATAAAAGTTGGGAAAATTATAGGAGATTCTCCCATTGTTGCGAATCTTTTTAGTGAATTCAGCACCGGAAACGCAAACGTTTTCGCCCCATTTTTCAACGAACATGCACGCGAAAAAGAGCGCGTTTTTCACAGGCATCACAAGTTTTGGGTGAGCGGCCAGCGCGCTCAGCCCATCCCTCTATGCCGCGCAGCACTCCAGCACCCACCTGGCAGATGCACAGAGCCGAAAGCTGGAACATAAGACACTCCCCGCCTCTCACACGAGAGACGGGGATGTGATGGTCTCATGTAGATCCTCAGGCGTCGCGATCGGCTTTCAGCGACGAGGCAATGGACGCAGCCCATTCGTCAATAGCCGGCCAATCACGGAAATCGCCCTCAACAGCACCGGCCAAACGCACGATCGTCCGCTCGCGCAGAGACAGGAGCGAGGGAATGTAGCGTCCGGCAAAAGCGCGGTGTTCCACTGCTTCGATCTTCGTCAGCACCGGACCGATACGCGTCGGATCCTGGGGAACATGCTCGGGAACGCCGTTCATCCCCACAGAGAACGCCCACACGGGGATTCGGTGCAGTTCCTGGGTGAAACGATCCATGAAATCGTGGGCTTCCGGCAACCACTGCAGCATGTAGACAGCAGAACCGCACACCACCGCGTCAATTCCCTCCAAAGATGTCACATCCTGAGGAGCCGACTGGAGGACGTCAAAGCCCTCATTCGTCAAACGACGGGAGATCGCATCAGCAACTTCACGCGTCGAACCGTGTTGAGATGAAGCAGTGACCAAAATACGCATACTTCAGTGTGACAGACCAAGTTCGTTTTACGCACATTCTTCTTCAAACGTGCACTTCGCGGAAGACACGGTGCACGCGTTGCGCACTACGAGAACAGGCGGAAGAGATTCCTCAATTCCACTCGCGGCGTTTCCCTGAAAAGCATCTCCTGACACCCGGGTTCGCACCACACCAACATTTCGTACCATCGCTCAAAACGTCACGTGCGAGGCGGCGCTGTCTGGTATCAGCCAGCACAGCAGTGTGGGGGCCTCCCATTCAGGAAGCCCCCACCACTCACATCTGCTCAGTGCAGGCGCTCAACTCTTTCGTGAGCAAGCACCTCAGCGCACTAAGAGCCTGTTCCCGCAAGCCCGGGTCTTTCGCGTCTGTCACGAACGCAGCTGTGCACCCAGAACCTTCGAGGTCTTTTCAACAACCGCCTCGCGCACTCCCGCGGATTCTTCCGCAGACAGCGTATGGTCGGCGGCGCGCAGACGCAGGGCGAAAGCCAGAGAACGATGGTCTTCCGGCACCTGATCCCCCTCGTAGATGTCGAAGAGCGTCAGGTCTTCCAGAAGAGCACCCGCACCCTGGCGGATCACCTGCTCCACGCGAGCAACCGGAACATCCGACGGCACGATCAGCGCAATATCTTCCTTCGCCACCGGGTAGGTCGACACGGCCTTCACCTGCACCGGGTCAGCGGCCATCGCACCGATCAGAGCATCGACATCACATTCGAAGGCAACCGAACGAGCCGGCAGACCAAAGGCCTTGCAGGCCGCGGGGCTCAACTCACCGGCCAGGGCAACATGCACCAGGTCGTGTCCAGCGCGGACAAAAATCCGAGCCACGCGTCCCGGATGCCAGGGGGCAACAGCCGCGGGATCGGTCGCAGGCTCCGGCATACGCGGCCCCTTAACGACGCGCACCTCCGGCTCCCACGCACGGGTCACCTCGACGTTCACTCCCAGAGCCGACGCCAGGCGGCGCACCGACTCCACGGCATCTGCCCAGTCCACCGGACGAGGAGCAGACAGAACGCCCGGACAGGTAGCGTTTCCGGTCATCACCGCAGCAACGTGCCACGGCTGAGCCGGAGTCCCCGCATACAGTGCCTCCAGTTCCCCGTCACTGGGGCGCTTCTCGGCAGAAATCAGCCCCGTGGGAACCGTGCCCTGCGAATGTGCGACCTTCGCAACCTCAAACACACCCACGTTGGCGACGCCTCGCGACACGTTGCGGGAGGCCACGTCCAGCAGGGTGTCGAGTACCGAGGTCCGCAACAGCGGCGCGTCATCTGCCAGCGGGTTCCGAATACGCAGTGCCTGACGACGCGGATCATCCGCAGTCATTCCCTGTCGATCGAAGGAATCCGACACGAAGGGGTAGGACTCCACCTCGGTCAAACCGGATTCGGCCAGGGTCTGCGCCACGCAGCGACGCGCCTTCTGTGCCAGCGTCAGTCCCGTTCCGGCGGGTGCCGGAGGCAGGATCGAGGGAATGGTGTCGTAGCCGTCCAAACGGGCGATTTCTTCGACAAGGTGGGCAGCTCCCACCAGGTCGGGACGCCACGAAGGCACCGTCACGCGAAGCACACCGGCATCTGCAGCAGCGACCGTGCAGCCGATGGTTTCCAGAATCTCGCGGATCCGTTCTTCCGTGTAGGCCACACCCGTCAGGCGTTCAGCCTCACCCAGCGGGAAGAGAAGTTCCACGGCCTCGCCCAGAGTGGACAGGTCGGAGACAGCCTCATCGGCCACTCCCCCGCCGTATTCCACCAGCAAGTCGACGGCGCGCTGCGCGGCAACCGCCGGCAGCAGCGGATCCGTTCCGCGTTCGAAGCGCTTCGCGGCTTCGGAGTGCAGCTTATGGCGACGCGAAGTCCGTGCCACGCTCACCGCATCAAAGTGTGCGGCTTCCAGAAGGACGTTACGAGTGGAGTCTTCCACCTCCGAGTACTGTCCGCCCATGACACCGGCCATGCCGATGATACGGCTGCCCTCGCCCTGCGGGGAGTCGGTAATAAGGAGGTCTTCGGGGTGAAGTTCCCGTTCCGCCTCGTCCAGAGTGGTCAGTTTTTCGCCCGCGCGGGCACGGCGCACCACGATCGGAGCAGCCAGTGCGTCCAGATCGTAGGCGTGCATCGGCTGTCCCAGATCCAGCATCACGTAGTTCGTGACATCAACGGTCAGGGAAATCGAACGCATTCCCGCCATTTCCAGGCGTTCCGCCATCCAGCGCGGAGTCGGAGCCTGCGGGTTCACTCCCCGCACAATGCGGGTCACGAAGCGATCGGCACCCACGCGGCCGTGGATCGGCGCATCATCGGCAACGACAACGGGGAATCCCGCCGCATTTGCCGCGGGCACCTCTCCCACGAGGACGCCGGGCAGACCCGGATCACGGAAAGCTGCGCCCATGGAATGGGAGTATTCGCGAGCCACGCCGCGCATGGAGAAGCAGTAGCCACGGTCGGGGGTGATGTTGATTTCGAGGATCTCTTCGCCCAGTCCCAGGAAAGAAATCACGTCCTCACCGACGGCGGGAATTTCCTGCCCCTCGTAGAGGCGGTTGAGCACAATGATACCGTCGTGGTCTGTTCCCAGTCCCAGTTCGCGCGCCGAGCAGAGCATTCCGTCCGAGATGTGTCCGTAGGTCTTGCGGGCTGCGATGGGGAACGGTCCGGGGAGAACGGCGCCCGGGAGGGAGACCACCACCAGGTCGTCGACATCGAAGTTGTGGGCACCGCAGATGATGCCGCGACTGGGCAGGGCGGACGGTTCTTTTCCGGTTCCCGGTTCGTCGTTGTGTGCTCCGACGTCCACGCGGCAGTAGTTCACAACTTTGCCGTTGGATGCGGTTTCTTCGACGCGGGTGAGGACGCGTCCCACGACGAGGGGGCCGCTGACCTTGGCCGGGTGAATTGTTTCTTCTTCGAGGCCGACCTTGACCAGAGCGGCAGCGAGTTCCTGCGCGTCCGTTCCGGGACGCACGTCAACGTGATCGCTCAGCCAGCTGAGTGGAACCATGGGCATGTCAGTGTCCCCTTCCGTTCATTCCGAACTGCTGGGAGAAGCGCACGTCTCCCTCAACGATGTCATGCATATCGGCAATTCCGTGACGCAGCATGAGAGTGCGTTCGATTCCCATACCGAATGCGAAGCCCGAATAGACCTCGGGGTCGATGCCGTTGGCGCGCAGCACATTGGGGTTCACCATGCCGCAGCCGCCCCATTCGATCCAGCCCGGGCCACCCTTCTTCTGGGGGAACCACAGATCCATTTCTGCGCTGGGTTCCGTGAAGGGGAAGAAGGAAGGACGCAAACGGGTCTTCGCTTCCGGGCCGAACATGGCCTTGGCGAAGTGGTCGAGAACGCCCTTGAGGTGAGCCATCGTCAGCCCCTTATCGACGGCGAGGCCTTCGATCTGGTGGAACACCGGGGTGTGCGTGGCGTCCAGTGCGTCTGATCGGAACACCTTCCCGGGGCAGGCCACGTAGAGGGGGACGCCGCGAGAGAGCATGGAACGGGACTGCACCGGCGAGGTGTGGGTACGCATAACCAGGCGGCCGGCGTCTGCGTCTTCGCCACCGACGCTCGTTCCATCGATATAGAGCGTGTCCTGCATCTGGCGTGCCGGGTGGTCGACGTCGAAATTCAGGGAATCGAAGTTGAACCATTCGTGTTCAATTTCAGGGCCTTCGGCGATTTCCCATCCCATGGCGACGAAGAAGTCTGCGACTTCTTCCATCAGGGTTTCCAAGGGGTGGCGTGCGCCCAGCGGTGCACGTCGCGTGGGAACCGTGACGTCGAGAGCCTCGTCGACCAGCACCTGCGCGTCGTGGGCGGCCTGCAGGGTGTTCTGTCGTTCGTCGAGTGCCGCATTCAGGCGCCCTCGCGCTCCACCCAGGTTGCGTCCGGCAATGCCGCGATCCTTCGGTTCCAGTGCGCCGATGGTGCGGTTGGCTTCGACGAGGGGAGCCGTATCTCCCACCAGGGAAAGACGGACGCTTTTGAGCGCGTCAAGATCCTGCGCATTCGCAATCGCTGCCAGCCCCTGTTCCACCAGGGCGTTGACTGCGACGTCATCGAGTGGATTGAGGCCACCGGGGGCGCCAGTCATGTCCTACTCCCTTTAATCGCTACGAGTTCACACACGTGGGGTCACGCGTCCGAGGTCATTGTAGTGCTTTGTTTTTGACGAGGCGGAGTCCGCCCACATTGGGAACCTTTCCTTCGCGCATCGCCTCCTCCCCCGTTCTTCCTCGGAGACATGCGTTCGCGTGCCGCTGGTACTACCCTTGGCTCTCGACAGTGAAAGGATGTTTCATGACCTATTTGGCTCCCGACAGCGCCCGTTCTGTATCGGATCACAAGGACTCGGTGACTCCCGAGTATCTCCGGCGTTCGCGGGTACGCATCCAGCATCTTCAGCGTGCGCGTTCAGAAGGTGTTCCCCTGACAATGCTGACCGCCTACGATTCCCTGACGGCCAGTATTTTCGAGGCCGCTGGCGTGGACATGCTGCTGATCGGCGATTCCATGGGAAACGTGGTCTTGGGACATTCCTCCACTCTTCCGGTGACCGTTGAGGATATTGAACGCTCCACCGCTGCCGTTGCACGCGCAACCAGCCACCCGATGATCGTGGCCGACCTCCCCTTCGGTTCCTACGAATCCGACCCGCAAACAGCTTTCGCCACGGCCGCGCGCCTCATGAAAGCCGGAGCGCACGCCGTCAAACTGGAAGGCGGAGCAGCGCGAGCAGCAACGGTGCGCACCCTGGTAGACGGCGGAATCCCCGTGGTCGCTCACCTGGGATACACCCCTCAGTCGGAAAACACCCTGGGCGGCCCGCGCATGCAGGGACGCGGAGCAGCCGCAGCAACCTTGCGCGCAGACGCACTCGCCCTTCAGGAGGCCGGAGCTTTTGCCGTCGTCTTTGAAATGGTGCCCGACGATATTGCTCATACCCTCAGCGACGAACTCACCATGATCACCATCGGTATCGGTGCAGGCCCCCACACGCACGGCCAGGTTCTCGTGTGGTCCGACATGGCCGGAATGACCGACTGGTCTCCCTCCTTTGCTCGCCGTTTCGCGGAAGTGGGCGCTCTCCTGCGAGGCGCCGCAACGGACTACGTCACCGCCGTCCGCACGGGATCCTTCCCCGCGGAAGGCCACTACAAAGCAAACTAACCCCCCTCTCCGACGATCCTTCTCCCCTTTCTGACCTCCGCCTCGTCAGAAACACAACCCACCCCCTTCTCAGGAAAGACACACGGATGGTTTCTCCCCTCGCACTGCGCGCGCCCCTCGGCTCTTTGACGCCGGGGAACGTGTCGCCTCGCCGCAGCGTTCCGGACAGCATCGCCCGCCCCGAATACATGTTCCACAGCGGGCCGGAAGTCATCACCGCCTCGGATGTGAAGAACGCGGAAACCGTGGAGCGCATCCGCCACGCGGGACGCATTGCCGCGCAGGCGCTGGAGGCCGTGGGGCAGGCCGTCGCCCCCGGCGTCACCACCGACGAGCTTGACCGTATCGGGCATGAGTTCCTGCTCGATCACGGAGCCTACCCCTCGTGCCTGGGCTACATGGGCTTCCCCAAGTCCCTGTGCACGTCGGTTAACGAGGTGATCTGCCACGGTATCCCCGACGACCGTCCCCTGGAAGAGGGAGACATCGTCAACGTGGATATCACCGCCTACATTGACGGCGTTCACGGCGACACCTGCGCCATGTTTGAAGTCGGCCAGGTGGATGAGGAATCGCATCTCCTCATTGAGCGCACGCGCGAGGCCACCCTCCGCGGGATCAAAGCCATTCGTCCCGGGCGTGAAATCAACGTTATCGGACGCGTCATTGAAGCCTATGCCAAGCGCTTCCAGTACGGAGTGGTTCGTGACTACACGGGACACGGTGTGGGCGAAGCCTTCCACTCCGGCCTGATCGTCCCCCACTACGACGCCGCTCCCCTCCACGCCGAGGTCATGGAGGTCGGCATGGTATTCACCGTGGAGCCGATGCTCACCCTCGGGGACATCGACTGGGAACAGTGGGATGACGGGTGGACTGTGGTGACCGCCGATCGTTCACGCACCGCTCAGTTTGAGCACACCGTCGTGGTGACGGAAGAGGGAGCAGAAATCCTTACTCTTCCCTGAGTAGGGTGCGGGAAGCCCGATTTTCCGCAGCGGACGCGCTCAACTTATCGTCGAAAAACGACAGATTGTGGGCACGAGTCCACCGAGCTTCCCAGCTCCGCTATCCTGTTGCGGTATTCACAGATTCGAGGGAAGGAATCCCATGACTCAGGTGGCATGCGGAATCGACATCGGTGGTTCGGGCGTCAAAGGTGCGCTGGTCAACCTGGAAACCGGGGAGTTTGTCGGCGAACACGTCCTCATTCCCACCCCCAAGCCGTCCACACCCGATGCGGTCGCGCAGGTATGCCGCCAGGTTCTCGAACAGCTGGGCGCTGATGAGCGCATCCCTGTGGGCATCACCTTCCCCGCTCCCATCGTCCACGGAACCGTTGCCTTCATTGCGAACTTGGATCCGTCATGGGCAGGCATTGACGTCGTCGAGCTCATGGATCGTCACCTGGGGC
Organism: uncultured Actinomyces sp.; assembly: GCA_963525415.1. GTDB lineage: Bacteria > Actinomycetota > Actinomycetes > Actinomycetales > Actinomycetaceae > Pauljensenia. Next base: position 204,695 of record CAURIY010000001.1, on the reverse strand, counting down.
GCACCATTGTGGCGCTCAACGATGCCGATGCCGCCGGCCTGGGTGAAGTGGCCTACGGCGCTGCCAAAGGCATCGATGGCGTTGTCATCATGACGACTCTGGGCACGGGCATCGGTTCTGCCGTCATCGTCAACGGTGTGCTCATGCCGAATTCTGAGCTGGGACACCTGGAAATCGACGGCCACGACGCCGAGACTCAGGCCTCCGCCGGCCAAAAGACTCTGCAGAATCTGTCGTGGGAGGTGTGGGCACAGCGCCTGCAGCGCTACTACTCGCACGTGGAAATGCTGTTTTCGCCTGACCTGTTCGTGGTGGGAGGCGGCGTTTCTCAAAATCACGAGAAGTTCATGCCGCTGTTGGATCTGAAGACTCCGATGATTCCCGCACAGTTGCTCAACACGGCGGGAATTGTGGGGGCTGCCTACGAGGCGGCGCGTCAGTCACGCTGATCCCCTCCCGCGGGTTCTTCCCTTACGTTTCATCCGGTGCTGCTCGCATGCGCCTCGCACCGGATGTTGCGTTTCCTGATGTGTTGGGGCGTGGCGCGGATGAGTTGGCCTATACGCCGGGTTCTGTTCCGCCCTGAGGACGGCGGCGACCATCTATCTAGGACGCGTGTTACCACGCGCCTCAAGCAACCTACCCGCAGGCATTGGACGGGCAGCCCGTAGCGCCTGCTGCTCGGTTTTGCTCCACGTGGGGTTTACCTAGCCGACGCGGTCACCCGCGCCGCTGGTGGGCTCTTACCCCACCGTTTCACCCTGACCTTCGCGGCCGCTCCCTCATACGAGGAGGCAGTATCGGAAGGCGGTCTATTTTCTGTGGCACTGTCCCGTGGGTTACCCCAGGTGGCCGTTAGCCACCACGTTGCCCTGTGGAGCCCGGACGTTCCTCGAGGAGTTTCCTCCGCGCGGCCGCCCAGCCAACTCATCCGCACAGGCAGTCTAGCGCGAAGTCCGCTACCGTGGTCACATGCTGATGTGGCTTCCTCCGTCCGAAGGTAAGAACTCTCCCGTAAGCGGCGCACCGCTTGCCGTAGATTCGCTGGCGTTTCCCGCTCTCGCGGCTTCTCGCCACGAGGTGATGGGGGCGTTGTCGGCACTGGGCGACGGCGAAGAGGCTGCGCGCGTCCTCGGCGTCGGGGTACGCGCGCAGGCACAGCTCGCAGCGAATACCGCTCTGTTCACTTCCCCCACCGCTCCCGCTCACCGGGTGTACAGCGGGGTTCTTTTCGAGGCGCTCACGGCGCTTTTCCCGCAGGCATGGGAGAGCCCTGCGGCGGAGAATGTCACCATTTTCTCGGGTCTTTTCGGCGCTGTGGCCGCCCGTGACCACATTCCCGACCATCGCCTCGCCATGGGAACATCGCTGCCACCCCTGGGGGTGCTGTCCTCCTATTGGGCGCCGCGCTTGGACGAGGCTCTTGCCGCAGAAGCTCGCGATCGCATTGTTCTCGACGCACGTTCGGGCCCCTATCGCTCGGCATGCAAAGCGCCGTGGGCGCACGTGTGGGAGTTGCGCGTGGAGCGTGAGGAGAACGGTCAGCGCAAAGTGATTTCGCACGATGCGAAGCGTTGGCGCGGCGCGCTCACGGGGGCACTCATGTCCTCGGGGTGGGACGCCGAAAGCGAGGAGGCAGCCTTGAGCGCCATCCGCGAGGCGGCGCATACGATTACCCTTCGGGACGCGAAGGGCGGCACTCACCTCGTGAGTGATGTCGAGCTGTCTGAGGCGTGGACGAGCGCCGCCCAGGGACGGCATCGTCGTCTCACTCTGGTGACGACCTGAGCCTGCCCTTGTCCGACTGAGGACACGACACGCGCTGAGAGCGCCTCAGTTGCTGGTACGCACCACGATCTGACCGGTGTCCTCGGTCCAGTAGAGTTCATCAGCCGGGGTCAGACGGATGCTTTCCAGTTCCAGTGGAGACAGATCCGTTGCCGCCCCCATGGGGTTGCCGTCACGCACTTCGAGAACAGCCAGGGCACCGTTGCGTGTGCGCGCACGCTCGTATTCCTCCACGAGGTCGGACGGGAGAGCGGCTGCAAGCGCGCGACGTTCCGCCAGAACTTCACGAAGCTCCGCATCAATTGCGGCGGTGTCCTCCAGGAATTGCACCTTGGTCTTTTCCACGTCTGCCACGATGGCATCGCCTTCACGCACCATGGCGTCCTGTGCCTCGCGTGCGGCTTCAAGTTTTTCTTCCGCGGCGAGCTGGTCGTTTTCCAGGACGCTCAGACGCTGATCCATCTGGGCGATCTCGTGCTGCATGGGGTTGATATCGCGCAGGGGAACTTCGTTACGTTCGATGCGTCCCTGCTGGCGTACGCGACGCTCGGCGACCTTGGTGCGTTCATCTTCGAGGCGCTGCGTTTCGCGTTCGCAGTCGGCGATAACCGCCGCCTGGCTGACGGCTGCTCGACGCAGGTCGTCGGCTCGTGCGGCCAGTTCGCGGACGGTCTCGTGGGCGGGGTGGGAGTCCCGCTGGTGACGCAGGCGAGATTCTCGCTGGTCGAGTTTTTGAAGGTCGAGCAGCTGCAGTTGGTTCTCGTGCGTCGCTTTCACAGGAGGCTCCCCTTTGTCGGTAGATGTTGAGTCCACGGTTCGGTGACTATCGTAGAGACTTCGACCTCAAGTTCGATACTTGCCTCGCGTGCGGCATCCCTCAGTTTGTCTGCGAGGACGGGAAGCCAGGGGGCTTCACTCGCCCAGTGGCTCGTGCAGATCACAGCGGGTGTGCCGTTATCGCAGTGCTCTGAAACCGGGTGGTGGCGCAGGTCTGCGCTGACGTAAACGTCAGTGCCCGCCTCACGCGCAGCCTCAAGGAAGTGATCGCCCGATCCCCCACTGACGGCGACGGTACGCACCTCCATATCCAGCGGACCCGCAACAAGGAGGCCGTTGGGGCCTGCGGGCAGACGTTCAGCGACCAATCGGGCATAGTCCGCGAGGCTCATGGGGGTGACGTGGCCGACGCGTCCCAGGCCGATAACGCGTCCTTCTGCGTCTACTCCGCTGGGAGAGAGGACTTCCTGGTCGCGCAGTTCCAAGAGATTGGCGAGGCTGTGCGCCACTCCCCCGTGAGCAACGTCTGCGTTTGTGTGGGCATTGAAGATACTGAGGTGTGCGCGAGCCGCTTGGGCAAGGATCGCTCCCTTGGCGTCATCTTCGCTGAGGAAGGATGCGCCGCGCAGGAGCAGGGGGTGATGGGTGATCATCATGTCTGCCCCATGGTCGATGGCTTCCTCAACCGTGGCGCGCACGGGGTCGAGTGCCAGATAGACCCTTCGGACTGTGCGGGAGCGTCCACCCGCGATGAGCCCCACTTTGTCCCAGGATTCCGCGGTGTGTGCGGGGTACCAGCGCTCCATGAGCGCACAGATATCGGCAACGGTCCATGTCGTCATGGGGATATTTTATGGTTCCTCATGGACGGGTGACGCATAGATCACAGCGATGGGACATACGTCCCACCAAATAGGTGGGCGGGGCAAGAAGAGCGCGACTACCATAAAAGTGTGCGCATCATTGATCTTGTGCCCCTGGGGCTCACCGACTATAGCGATGTCGATGCGCTGCAACGCGACCTCCATGAGCAGGCCACACGCGGCGAAGCAGACAGCATCATCGTCGCTCAGTTCACGCCGACGTGGACAGCTGGCCGTCACACCAAACCCGAAGACATTCCCAATTCCTCGCTTCCGGTGATTCACGTCGATCGTGCGGGTTCTGCCACCTGGCACGGCCCCGGACAGCTGGTCGTATACCCGAATGTTCGTCTGAAGGAACCCGTCGACGTATACGCGTGGATTCGCAGCGTAGAAAACGGCGTATTGGTTGCCCTTCGCGAAGAGTGGGCTCTGCCCGTTGAACGCATTGACGGTCGAGCCGGAGTCTGGCTGCGCACCGAAGGGCGTCGTGACCGCAAGATCTGTGCCATTGGATTGAAGGTTGCGCGCGGGGCGACGCTGCACGGCATTGCCCTCAATGTGGATATTGATCCGAGCAGCGCTTTCAGCGGCATCATTCCCTGCGGGCTGACCGATGCCGACGTGGCATCCCTGTCATGGGAAGGCATTCACACCGATGTCCCCACCGCGGCAGCCCGCCTCATTCCTCATCTCGTGGAGTCGATTCGTCCCCAGCTGGCGGACAGCACTTCAGATGTCGAGTGGGTTCGTCCCACCTCGCTGTCTCAGGCGCACACTTTCGCAGGCTCAGCCCCGCGCGAAGGAAACATCCCACGCAACGAGGCACCTTCCGCCTCGTCGACGCGCGCGGAAGCCGCCCCCACCCCGGCCGTGAGCGGCGCAAGCAACGCCACCTCAGCTACCTCGGAAGAAGCGAGCCACCGCCTCGCCACTGCCCCTACGTTCACGTCAGTCACTCGCACGCCGGACGCTCCGGCTGCTCCGGAAAGGAACGCATGAGTACCCTGCCCGATCCCGAAGGACGCAAGCTTCTTCGCGTGGAGGTGCGCAACGCGCAAACCCCCATCGAGAACAAGCCCGAGTGGATTCGCACCACCGCGCGTTCTGGCGAAAACTACCAGGACATGCGCGCTCTTTCTCATGCGAAGAGCCTCCACACGGTCTGCGCCGAAGCCGGCTGCCCGAACATCTACGAGTGCTGGGAAGACCGCGAAGCCACCTTCCTGCTGGGCGGCGCGCTGTGTACACGTCGCTGCGATTTCTGCGATATCGCCACGGGACGCCCCACGGAATACGATCGCGATGAACCTCGTCGTATCGCCGAATCCGTCGCCGAAATGGGGCTGCGCTACGCGACGATCACCGGCGTAACCCGCGACGACCTTCCGGATGGTGCCGCGTGGCTCTACGCCGAAACCTGCCGCCAGATTCACGAGAAGAGCCCGGGGACGGGTGTCGAGCTCCTGGTGGACGACTTCCGCGGCCAGGAATCCTCCATCGATCAGGTGATTGAGGCCGGCCCGCAGGTGTTTGCGCACAACCTCGAAACCGTTCCTCGCATTTTTAAAAAGATCCGACCGGCGTTCCGCTACGACCGTTCGCTGTCCATGATTCAGCGCGCCCACGAGGGCGGGATGGTCACCAAATCCAATCTCATTTTGGGCATGGGGGAAACGCGGGAAGAAATCAGCGCCGCAATGCGCGACCTGCACGATGCCGGCTGCGATCTTCTGACCCTCACGCAGTACCTGCGCCCCTCTCCCCTGCATCACCCCATTGATCGTTGGGTGCATCCCGAAGAATTCATTGAGCTGTCTGCGGAAGCTGAAGAAATGGGATTCGCCGGCGTGATGGCCGGCCCCCTGGTGCGCTCTTCGTACCGCGCGGGATTGCTGTGGGCCAAGGGGATGCGTGCACGAGGGTTTGAGATTCCCGAGCACCTGGCGCACATCGAGAATTCCGGTTCGACCCTGCAGGAAGCCGGTTCTGTTCTCACGCGTCTGCGTGAACGTCAGGCGCGCGTGCACGCCCGCGAGGCCGCGAAGATGGCTGCTCCTCAGGCAACTTCCGCCTAACAGCTTGCCCAGGTACTGATGATGCATCCCGATCTTTCCCCCGCACGCGCCCTCCTTCGGGCAGCCTCTCAGCACCCCCGGCGTCCCTCACTCATTGACGCGGATACGGGTCGGGTGTGGACTGTCGAGGAGTCCGCTCATCGCGTGCGCGCCCTGGCCGCTCTTTTTTCCTCACTCGGGGTAAGCGTCGGGGATCGGGTGGTCATCAGTGCGCCGAACAGCCCCTGGCATTTCCTTGTGCACATTGCGTGCTCGTGGATTCATGCGGTGACGGTTCCACTGTCCCCCAGGCTTCCCGCGGGGCAGCGTGAGCATATTCTGCGCGAATGTGCGCCGACGCTCCTCATCACCGACGAGGCACAGCTGGGCTTCTCCGGTCATCTCCTGACTTTCGCGCGCATGGAGGAAGAGTGCACGAGGCGGGAGGGTGCACCCGCGCAAGGCTCTCCTTCACCGCACGCTTCCCTTTCCACCAACGAGACCGCCCCCGCGGGAAACTGCATCGCAGGCCGAGCACCCAGTCCGAGCGACGCCGATGCACCCGTGGAGAACTCCGCCTCGTCTCTCCCTCCCCTTCCCCCGCACTGTCACAACGAGGCTGCTGCCATCATCTACACCTCGGGAAGTTCGGGAACGCCCCGCGGGGTCGTCCTCACGCACGCACAACTGTGGTGGGCGTCGGCCTCATTCCGAGACGGTTTTGAATACTCGCCCGGGCAGGACGTTGTGGGAGTGTGCGCTCCCCTGTCCCATATCGGTGGTTTCAACGGCACCTCAATGGACACGGTCAGCCACGGCGGAACGCTGGTAATCTTCTCTACTTTCGCTCCCGATCAGGTGCTGCGATCCATTGAGAAGTACCGCATTTCCATGATGTTTGCGGTTCCCACCATGTGCCATCTTCTCCTCGACGCACAGGAGCGCATCGGTGCGGATCTTTCCTCGTGGACACGTCCGCTCATCGGTGGAGATTCCATGGGACAGGCTCTGCGCACCCGCATGGTAGAGGCCGGCCTCACCCCCATCCACGTGTGGGGCATGACGGAAACCGGCGGCGCTGGAGCGATGCTCTCCCATGACGCGTGGGATTCCAGCCCCGCCACGGTGGGATTCCCCTTCCCCTACGTCGATCTGCGCTTGATTGACGAGGCGGAGGGTGAGATTCGTCGTCCGGGCGCGGTAGGCGAAATTGAAGTCCGCGGCCCAGGGATTTCCACGCGCTACTATCGCGAGGCGTCCTCCTCTGCCGAACAGGAACGTGAGGGGTGGCTGCGTACGGGTGACCTCGCGTGTTACACATCCCGGGGAGCCGTGCAGATGATGGGGCGCGCAAGCCGAGTGATCAACACCGGAGGGGAACTGGTTGCCCCCGCCGTCGTTGAGGAAGCACTGCGCGAACTGCCGAATATTGCGGATGTCATCGTCGTGGGAATAGACGATGAGCGCTGGGGGCAGGTCGTGGGGGCACTCGTCCAGAGGGCGCCTTCGGCACGAGGTTCCTCCCCTACCAACCTGTCCGAGCTCTCCGCTAGCGCGTCTCGTGAGGGCGTTCCCCACGAGGATTCCTCGCATATCCGCACACTTCTTCGCGACTCTTTGGCTCCGTGGCAGCTCCCGAGGCACCTGGTGTGGGTGGATGCTCTGCCGACGACGACGACAGGAAAGCCGGATATCGAAACGGCGCGACGCCTCGTCACGGAGGGAATGCACGCGCACGACTGATATTTCTGCTTTCAGTACGTCACACGCGTCTACCCCAATGTGCTGATCAGAAGCCAGAAAAGTAGGGGAAGAGTCACGTCCCCAGCCCTCGAAAGGCTTCTCGTATTTTAATAAGATTTGCCTTGCTTAATTTTGCAAGGAGGATCTCTGCCCATGTCCAAGCACCGCATTGTCATCATCGGTTCGGGATTCGCAGGGCTGATCGCAGCACGCAAGCTGCGCCACGCCGACGCGGATATCACCGTCCTGGCTCGCACCGGACACCACCTCTTCCAGCCGTTGCTCTACCAGGTGGCCACGGGAATCCTCTCCGAAGGCGACATTGCTCCCACCACGCGCGAAATCCTCAAACGACAGAAGAACACGCGCGTCCTCACCGCCCTGGTCGAAGACATCGACGTGGAGAACAAGATCGTTCACTGGCGTAATCACAATCGCCTGGATTCCACGCCCTATGACACTCTGATCGTCGCAGCGGGTGCAGGACAGTCCTACTTCGGGAACGACCACTTCGCGGTCTTCGCCCCGGGTATGAAGACCATCGACGACGCCCTGGAACTGCGTGCCCGCATCTTCGGTGCCTTCGAATCGGCAGAAATCGAAGACGACCCCGCAGTCATTGCCAAGCTCATGACCTTCATCGTCGTGGGTGCCGGCCCCACCGGCGTGGAAATGGCCGGACAGATCCGCGAAATGGCCTCTAAGACGCTGCGCGGCGAATTCCGCACCATCGACCCCGGAACCGCGCGCGTCATCCTGGTTGAAGGCGCCGACAAGCCCCTCCCCGTCTTTGGCGACGAGCTGGCCGAAGTCACCCGCCGTAACCTGGAACGCCTGGGCGTGGAGATCCGCACCAACACCTTCGTCACCAACGTGGATGCCGACAGCGTCACCCTCAAGCCCAAGGACGGGACAGAGGAAGTCATCCCCTCGGCCTGCAAGGTGTGGGCGGCGGGCGTCGAAGCCTCTCCCCTGGGGCGCGTCCTCGCGAAGGCCACCGGGGCGGAAGTCGACCGCGCGGGTCGAGTGATCGTGAACCCCGATCTCACGGTTGCCGATCACCCGGAAATCTTTGTTCTCGGCGACATGATGTCCTTCCCCGGAGTCCCCGGCGTCGCACAGGGAGCAATCCAGTCGGCTCGTTTCGCAGCAGACGTCATCCTGGCTCGACTGAGCGGACGCACCGCTCCCACGAAGTTCGAGTACCACGACAAGGGATCCATGGCGACCATCTCGCGTTTCAAGGCCGTGGTCTCCGTTGGCAAACTCAAGCTCAGCGGGTTCATCGCGTGGCTGGCCTGGTGCTTCCTGCACCTGCTGTACATCGTGGGATTCAAATCCCAGGTCAGCACCCTGGTGAACTGGTTCGTCAGCTTTATCTCCGGCGCTCGTTCTCAGCGCACCACCACCAACCAGCAGATGGTGGCACGCCTCGCCCTTGAAACTCTGGGCAGCGGCTCCTCTGGCAAGCTGGTATCCGGTGAGTTGCTGAATGAGGATGCTTCCGAAGAGGAGTAAGGATCCGACAGCCTGTGGGGGGGGAACTGATTTTCAGTTCCCCCCCCACAGTTTTCTTCACTCTCTATCGTAAGTCGCGCATTCCTTCTTCCGGATTTTCCCGATTCCTCTGCGTTCTAGAAGGTGTTCCTACTTGCATCCTCCCCTGTCAACACAGGGCGCGCCCACCGTCTGCGTTCTAGAACTTATTCCTATTCGCATCCTCTAGATGCGTGCATATGAAAAGAGAGTAGGCTCCTCTTTCATAGAAAAATGCTGAAGTAATTGGAGGTGAACTCATGCGAGGTCTCATCTACACACGAGAAAGCACCCTCGAGACCTCTCTGGAAATCCGCGAGATTCCACGTCCCGTTCCCCGCGCCAATTAGGTTCTCATCCGCGTTCACGCCTGCGCTCTCAATGTCGCCGGCTATCAGCGTTTCCCCTCCCCCAACACCCCGCAGTGCTCCCCCAGTTTCACGATCCGTCTCATGAACAGAGCGCTCGGTTTTATCGGCCAGCCTTTGGGAGCCGAGATCGCAGGTACTGTCGTCGACGTGGGTTCCAATGTCACTCATCTTCGTGTGGGCGACAAGGTATTCGGGAAAACTGCCGGGACATCTCCGCGCGGAGGATGCGCCAAGTATGCCCTCATGGATGCCCCTCGTGTTCACCTCATGCCAACCGCTTGGACTTTTGAACAGGTCTGACGGCACGGCGCCGGATAAGCGGCTGCACGTACGATTCAGCCCCCGCGCGTATATCGCGCGGGGGCTGAACGATGTGTGGGCCCGGCCGGGCTCGAACCGACGACCTTCTGGGTGTAAACCAGACGCTCTAGCCAACTGAGCTACAGGCCCCAGTGCCGCAAGGCACCCGTACATCATAGGGGACAAAGTTTTTCTTCGCCTACTCGTGCCTCATTCCGCACGCACATTTCAGCTGCGGATCACACCCCGCTCCCCCACACGAGGAGAGGCGTCAGCGAAACGGTCGGACGCCTCGCCCATCGAAACGAAGAAACAGCGCGAAATCAGCGCGTGCGGGGACGAGCGGTCAGGCGAATACCCACCCAATCCGCGCCCACGGAAGCCGCAGAGGTCGTATTCAACCCCGTCGTCTTCGCCGCGTCTTCCACATCGGAGACTGGAAGAGCGCCCGGACGCGACGGTTTGGGAATCAAAACCCAAATGAGGCCGCCATCGTCCAAGTTGGACAGGGCGTCGACGAGGACATCGGCAAGATCATCTTCTTCGGCGTCATCGGCACGCCACCATACGATGGCTCCATCGACGACATCGTCGTAATCGACGTCAACGATCTCATGGCCGGTGTCGGCTTCAACCGACGAACGCAGAGCTTCATCGGCGTCATCATCGACGTAAAACTCTTGAACAATCTGACCGGAACGGAAACCGAGGCTCACCGTCACGAGGAACGACCACCCTTCACTGACGGCACCTGCTGTGCTGCTACAAACGTCACACTTATAGTCTAAAACATATCCGGCAGGCGTATGTTCACCTTCACCGAATCTGGACGTTTTCCACGCGAGGCGCAGACAAAAATTCACAGTCGCTATTGGCAGGGAAAATTGAGGCATTTATCATGGGTCAGAAGTCCCGGATTCGGTCGCTTTTGTCACCGAAACAGGCAACAATAGTCAGGTACCGCACGAGGGCGTGAAGGCGCCGTGTCAGACAAGTGTGAGGAGTTCGTGAGTCTCGTGAGCGAAACCCATCCCGTCGTTAATGGCCTGCTCAGTCAGGTTCCCGACAACGATCCTGCCGAAACCTCCGAATGGGTGGAATCCCTGGCCGGATTGATTGAGGAAAAAGGCGGGCCGCGCGCGCGCTACATCCTCCTGCACATGCTGGACGAGGCACGCCACCACGGAGTGCAGCTCCCCCAGGAATACACCACCCCCTACGTCAACACGATCCCCGTCGATGAGGAACCGTACTTCCCCGGCGATGAAGCCATGGAACGTCAGTACCGTCGTTGGATCCGTTGGAACGCCGCCGTTCAGGTGACTCGCCAGCAGCGTCCCGGCGTCAAGGTCGGTGGCCACATCTCTTCCTACGCTTCCGTTTCCACCCTGTACGAAGTGGGTCTCAACCACTTCTTCCGCGGGAAGGATCACCCGGGCGGCGGCGACCACGTGTTCTTCCAGGGACACGCCTCCCCCGGCCCCTACGCTCGTGCCTTCGTTGAAGGTCGCCTGACCGAAGAGCAGATGGACGGATTCCGTCAGCAGGTTTCCACCCCCAAGGGAATCCCCTCCTACCCGCACCCCCGTCAAATGCCTGACTTCTGGGAATACCCCACCGTGTCGCTGGGCTTGGGCCCGGCCGAAGCCATCTACCAGGCATGGTTCGACCGTTATCTGCACCTGCGCGGCATCAAGGACACCTCGCAGCAGCACACCTGGGCTTTCCTCGGTGACGGTGAAATGGACGAGCCCGAATCGCGTGGCATGCTGCAGCTGGCCGCACAGCAGGGTCTGGATAACCTGACCTTCGTCATCAACTGCAACCTGCAGCGCCTGGACGGCCCGGTTCGCGGTAACGGTAAGATCATTCAGGAACTGGAAGCCTTCTTCAAGGGCGCCGGTTGGAACGTCATCAAGGTGATCTGGGGTCGCGGCTGGGATCAGCTGCTGGCTGCCGACAAGGATCACGCTCTCGTGCACCTGATGAACGACACCCTCGACGGCGACTACCAGACCTTCAAGGCCAATGACGGCGCCTATATTCGTGAGCACTTCTTCGGTCGCGATCCGCGCACGAAGGCTCTGGTGCAGAACTGGACGGACGACCAGATCTGGGATCTGCAGCGCGGCGGTCACGACTACCGCAAGGTCTACGCAGCCTACAAGGCCGCGATGGATCACACCGGACAGCCCACGGTCATCCTCGCCCACACCATTAAGGGCTACGCACTGGGTTCGCACTTCGCGGGACGTAACTCGACCCACCAGATGAAGAAGCTGACCCTGGAAGATGCCAAGCAGCTGCGCGATCGTCTGCAGATCCCCATCACCGATGAGGAACTGGAACGCGATCCCTACATGCCTCCCTATTACCTGCCGCCGTCAGATCACCCGGCTCTGATCTACATGAAGGAGCGTCGTGAACGCCTGGGCGGTTGGGTGCCGGAGCGTCGCGCAGATCGCAACCCGAAGCTCCCGCCGCTGCCGACCAAGCCTTTCGATTCCCTGGCCAAGGGATCGGGTCAGCTGGAAGTGGCAACGACCATGGCCTTTGTGCGACTGCTCAAGGATCTGTTGAAAGACAAGACCGTGGGACGCTATATCGTTCCGATCATCCCGGACGAAGCTCGTACCTTCGGCCTGGACGCGATTTTCCCCTCGGCAAAGATCTTCAACACTCACGGACAGAACTACACGGCCGTTGACGCCGACATGATGCTGTCCTACAAGGAATCCGAACAGGGACAGGTGCTGCACACCGGTATCACCGAAGCCGGTTCCTCTGCCGCTCTTCAGGTGGTCGGTACCGCCTACGCAACCCACGACCTGCCGATGGTTCCCGTCTACATCCTCTACTCGATGTTCGGCTTCCAGCGCACCGGCGACCAGTTCTGGGCTGCTGCCGACCAGATGACCCGCGGTTTCATCATCGGCGCTACCGCCGGCCGTACGACCCTGACCGGTGAAGGCCTGCAGCACGAGGATGGCAACTCCCCGGTGTACTCGGCTCTCAACCACGGTGTCGTCACTTACGACCCGGCCTACGCCTACGAAGTGCGCCACATCGTGTGGGATGGCCTCCAGCGCATGTACGGTGAAGGCGATCCTCGAGATCCGAACATCCTGTACTACCTGACGGTGTACAACGAGCCGATTCACCAGCCCGCAGAGCCGGAGAACCTGGATCGTGAAGGTCTGCTGCGCGGCATCTACAAGGTGGATGACCACAGCGGTCAGGGGCTGAAGGCTCAGCTCATGGCATCCGGTGTGGCTCTGCCCTGGGCACGCGAGGCGCGTCGCCTGCTGGCTCAGGACTGGGGTATTGACGCGGCCGTCTGGTCGGTCACCAGCTGGAACGAACTGCGCCGCGACGGCGTGGAAGCTGATGAGCACAACTTCCTGCACCCGACCGAGGCTCCTCGAACGCCCTTCGTTTCCTCGCAGCTGGCTGGCGCTGAAGGTCCCTTCATTGCCTCGACCGACTACGACAAGATGGTTCCGGATCAGATCCGCCAGTGGATCCCCGGTGCTTACCACGTGCTGGGTGCCGACGGCTTCGGTTTCTCCGACACCCGTCGCGCAGCTCGCCGTTGGTTCCACATCGACGCCGAGTCCATCGTGGTTCGCACCCTGTCCGCCCTGGCGGATGAGGGCAAGCTGGATCGCGCTCTGGTGCAGCAGGCCATTGAGAAGTACGACCTGTTCAACTACTCCATCTCCGCCGGCGGCGACCATGCCGCCGAAGAGCTGAGCTGACAGTTCATTTCAAACGAGGCGAAGCCGGTGTGAGCACACGCAAGCTCACACCGGCTTCGCCTCATGTGTTTTCAGTTTTCCAACATCCAGCTCTATTTCGTCACTGTCCGCAGCTCCATTACCTCAGGAATTTCACCCAGGCATGTATATGGCACGCTAACATCGCAATGAGTGGGACTTTATGAGAGAGCATCCTGCAGAGAGCGCGTACATCTCCGGGGTACGTAGAAACCTACAGCCCTCTCTCCTGAGTAAAACTCCGCCACAGCATCGAAGAAAAATCCAATCTTCAGAGAAAAACCTTCCCGTTAAAGACCGATCTTCTCTCCCCCGCGAGGACGCATGTTAGAGCTTAAAAAGATCTCCAGAACATTTAATTCTGGACAGGTGACAGCACTCCAAGACATTTCTTTTCAATGCGAACGCGGAAGTGTTCTTGGAATCGTCGGCATGAACGGTGCAGGAAAAACAACTCTCACCAAGATATGCGCAGGTCTCCTGACACCTACATCTGGCGACATCACGTGTGACGGCATCTCCCCCAGCGCCGCATGGAAAACACCCGGACTTTCAATTGGTCTTGCGTTAGGTGGAGATAGCGGATTCTATCCTCGAGCTACCGTTCGCGATAACATGCGCTTTTTCGCCGACCTCGCCGGCATCCCTTGGCGCACACAGCAATCCGAGATTTCTCGAGTGCTTTCTCTGACCGATACATACACTCTCATTCCTCGAAAGTGTGGTGAGCTCTCGCGCGGACAACGCCAGCGGTTGCATATCGCCCGCGCACTTCTGGGAGCCCCCTCGCTTCTTCTCCTTGACGAGCCCACCAACGGACTCGACCCAGATTCGGCTTTCCACATCCGACGTCTTATTGCATCCCTCGCAACACCTGAAAGAATTATTCTGCTCACCAGTCATTCCATGACCGAAATTTCAGAACTAGCAACTGAAATTATCGTTCTTGACAACAGCCACCTCATCATTCACGGAAATGCTGAGGACGTCCTTTCACGAGCCGGGATCTCACACGTCTACGAAACAGAATTCCCTTCTTACGAAGGGTGCAACCCACACATCATTGAAAAAACTTTTACGCCCTACGGGTCGATTTTCCTTCACCCGCACGGTTCTCATTGGAAACTTTCAATCATCTGTGCAACAGAAGAACAGGCTCGGAAAGCAGCCGCTCACCTCCAGAGTTTTCTTCCGCCTTCGCACGCCTCACACAGTAGAAGACAGTCCCTCATCCGCGAGGCAACACTCAATGACGCTTTTCTTTCCCTCGCTCAGCTTTCTCGGAGTCACCCATGAGAATGATCCGATTAACTCTCTTCCACCTCCGCCAATCTCTTTCCACGCTTTTCTTCGTCCAACTGGCTATCACATCGACACTCGCCTACGGACTCATTCAACGCCTCGCCAGCCAGGCCTGGGGAACTTCACCGGACATCGGATTCATCCGCACCCTTGCCATCGGCCTGTGGGTATGCACGAGCACCGCCTGTGGGATCCTCGGATTTGAGCGCTTCAAAGGAACACTCATATATCTTGTTCACGCTCGTATAGGCGCATTTCGCGCATTAATATCATGCGTCATTGCCCCAGCTCTCATCGGGATATGCGTTTTCCCCATCGCATTAATCGTCTGGCTTTTTCCCGGAGAATCTTCCCTCACATTCACCCATCCCCGTATGCCCCTTTTTCTCTGTGCCCTCGCACTCTTCTGGGGAACGCTTCTCATCATGTCGGCAAGTATTGCCGCCCTCTTTATTCTTACTCCGCATGCTTTAGCTTACGAAGGTCTCCTTCTGACTCCACTCATCTTGTTGAGCGGAATTTTTGATAACTCCCAAGCAACACTGACCATCGGCGATTACTCACGCTTTTTTCTTCCGCCAGCGGCAGCTTTCCGTTTCATGTCCGCTTCCCTCAGCTCCTCAGTACTTCCAGCTGCATCCTTCCTCGATTGTGCGCTCACGTTCCTCACCGGAGCGATCTGGATTGTTATTGCAGTTTTCCTGATTCGTCGCGCCATACACCGGGCGTGTATCGAAGGGAATTTGAGCCTTGTTTAACGCACTGCTTCACCATTTTTCTCCCAGTTCCTCCCCGCATACGCTCATTTCAACATTTCGTGTGAGCGCAGCTTCTTCTCCCGCAACAACCTCGAGATCCACTCTTCTCACGACCTTTTTCTTCATTCCTCTCCTCGAAATCCTCCTGCCCATTGCCATGGGACACGCCCTCGGAGCACCCTCGCTCTCCCCCATCGCGCAGGCAGGATGTCTGCTTGCAACAGCTTCTCTCAGCATGACGCAGCTTGTCATGTCGATCGCTCACGACCGCATGCTCACAATCCTTCACCTTGTTTTCCTCCGTTCCCCACGCCCTCTTCCCTATTGGGGAGGTCAGTTCCTTACTGCAGCAGGAATCGGAGCTCTCAGCGGTAGCGCATGCCTTCTGACCACCCAAATGTGGGCGGGTTTCCGCGTACTCCCCTGGCTGCTCCTTCTTCCCTGCGCATTATGCGGCTCTTTCGTCGGAATTTTTCTGGCAGGCTGGGGAATACTGCTGACGGATATCTACGCTCCACTCAACGGGATCACACCGTTTCTAGCTCTCACGACCGGTCTTCTTGTTCCCTACGAGGCATATCCTCGTTTTTTCGCCATCCTCCTTCCCTACTTGCCGCTGTCATCCATGATTCAGCTCGTTCGTTCTCCACACGTGCTCTCTATAGGAGCATCACTACGATACGACCTTGTTCTCTGTTTCCTCTGTTCTCTGTGCGGCATCGGGGTCGGGACATTATTTACCCGTCGGCTCCGCTCTGGGCATACGGATTACGCTCCCTAATCCCTCATTCACCCACGTCAAACGCCCCATTTTCTACGTACTGAGCTGCACCTCGTACGTACGATGCGTCCCGCAGAACATTCACGTTTTCTGCGGGACGCATCCACACTGTGCTCGTGAGGTATTCACCGCGGGGCATGACATCATCGCAGCCCCGCACGACACCTCAGTGGGAAACCTATCGCTCCATTCAGGACAGCTGCTTCCCCCGATAGCGCGGGTTCGACAGGTTCTCCGGAGAGAGAATTTGGTCGATTTCTTCCGGAGACAACAGCTCCATCTCGAGGATCACTTCGCGTACGGACTTCCCCTCGGCGGCGGCCTTCTTACCCACCACGTCACCCATGTGGTGCCCGATGACATCATTGAAATAGGTAACGATCCCAATAGAGTTTTCCACGTAGGCGCGGCACACCTCCGGGTTCGCCGTAATCCCCGTTACGCAGCGCTCACGCAACGTGACGCAGGCGTTCACCAGAAGATCAATGGACTCAAAGAGTGCCTGAGCAATCACCGGTTCCATGACGTTAAGCTGCAGCTGCCCCGCTTCCGCGGCCATCGTCACCGTCTGATCGTTGCCAATGACCTTGAAGCATACCTGATTCACGACCTCGGGAATCACCGGATTCACCTTGGCCGGCATGATGGACGAGCCCGCAGCCATTTCCGGCAGATTAATCTCATGCAGCCCGGCGCGCGGCCCCGAGGCCAGCAAACGCAAGTCATTACAGATCTTCGACAGCTTCACCGCGCTGCGCTTAATGGCCGCATGCATCGACACATAAGCACCCGTATCCGACGTGGCCTCCACCAGGTGCGCAGCTCCCACCACCGGAGCGTCCGCAATGCGACGCAGATGACGCACCACAACGTCCTGGTAACCGGTCGGAGTATTCACGCCAGTACCAATCGCCGTCGCCCCGAGGTTCGTTTCCAGCAGAAGCTCCGCATTGGCGCGCAAGCGCGCATCCTCTTCGCGCAGGGTGACAGCAAAAGCCATCATTTCCTGCCCCAAAGTCATCGGAACGGCATCCTGAAGCTGGGTACGTCCCATGGTGAGAATATCTCGGAATTCCCCACCCTTTGCCGCGAAAGCATCGGCCAGGTCTTCAAAGGCCGTGCGCACATCCTGAACCTTGCGGTATAGCGCGAGGCGGAACGCCGTCGGGTAGGCGTCATTCGTGGACTGCGAGTGGTTGACGTGGTCGTTGGGGTTCACGACGGAATAGGTTCCGCGCTTCTCCCCCATCAGTTCCAGTGCTCGGTTGGCCACCACCTCGTTGGCGTTCATATTCACGCTGGTTCCCGCACCCCCCTGGAACTGGTCAACGGGGAACTGATCCATACAGTTTCCGTGGATCAAAATATCATCGCAGGCCGCAACAATGGCATCGGCAACCACCGGATCGAGGACGCGCAGTTCTTTATTGGCCAGTGCACACGCTTTTTTCACCTGGACGATGGCGCGCACCATTTCAGGTGCATCGTTAATCGTGCGCCCGCTGATCTGGTAGTTTTCCATCGCTCGCAGCGTGTGGATCCCCCAGTAGGCGTCATCCGGAACTTCTCGTTTTCCCAGCAGATCTTCTTCGATGCGGGTCACGGTTCTCTCCTTTGAAGTTCGGCGGTATGTGCGCAGGTCAGGCGTTTGTTTGCGCATACCAGTCTAGAGACTGGCGGAAAAGCTACCCAATCAAAACTCTATTGACTATTCCTTGACGGCCGCACCTTCGGCTGCGGCCAGCAGATCACCCAGGGTCTGCCACGAGTCGATCTCGGAGTCCACAAAGGTCACCTTCATCTCGTGTTCGATGGCGCTCACCACTGCATAGAGGGACAGGCGATCCAGATCAAGATCTCCGCTGAGGGTCAGGTCATCGCGCGCATCAGAGGGCTCCAACGACGTGTGGAACAGAATCGCTTCCATCACCGCCTCACGGGCACGTTCCCGACGCTCATTGCGCGAGTCCTCCTGCACCCCCTGCAGCAGCTGAGATGCGTCCGCCTGCGACGAGGCGTCATCCTCCGTCAGCGCGTATCCGAGCAGTTCCGCGATGGTTCCCATGATATTTCTTAGCCCACGCGGTTCAGCCAACGCACGGGAGCACCCGCACCCGCGTGACGGAAGGGTTCCAGTTCATCGTCCCAGGCCTGTCCCAGAGCGAGATCCAGGCCTTCGCGGAGTTCTTCCAGAGACGAGGCGGATTCCAGGGCGGCGCGCACGCGATCTTCGGGGACAACGACGTTTCCTACCGTGTCCATCTGCGCGTGGAAAATTCCCAGCGACGGGGTGTGCGACCAGCGTCCGCCGTCCGTTCCCGCAGAAGGCTCCTCGGTCACCTCGTAACGCAGGTGTTCCCAGCCTCGCAAAGCGGAGGCCAGGCGCGCACCGGACCCCGTTGCCCCCACCCAGGCGAACTCGGTGCGGAGCATTCCGGGAGCTGCGTCTTGCGGAGTCCACTGCAGGTGCACTTCCTGACCGAGGGCAGCACCGATCGCCCACTCAATGTGCGGGCACAGAGCAGGCGGCGTTGAGTGCACAAAAAGCACACCGCGGGTGTATGTCCCTCTCATCGTGACCTCCGTTTATGGTTGAGGATCGTCTTCCCCTACGTCCTCAGCAGGAAAATCACGCGAATAACGGCGTACTTTGAGGATACATGGACACATCGACGTATGCCAGGCGGCATGCCGGCTCGTCGCTTTTACAGGTCTCGGGGTGTTCCATACGGAAACACCCCGAGACCCTTATGTCGTATGCGCGGCTTTTTAGAAGTTGCGCTCACGAATGTCTCGAAGAGCCTTCTTCCGCGTCGCACGATCCAGCCGATCGATGTACAGCATACCGTCCAAGTGATCGCACTCGTGCTGCAGGCAGCGAGCCATCAGTTCTTCGCCTTCAACAACGACCTTCTTGCCGTCCAGGTCGATGCCTTCCACGCGTGCGTACCAGGCGCGTTCTGTCGGATACCAGAGTTCAGGAATCGAAAGACACCCCTCATCTCCGTCCTGGTATTCGTCGACGCTTTTCTCCACGATCACCGGGTTGAGGACGTAGCCGATCTCCCCGTAGATGTTGTAGGAAAATGCGCGCAGTCCCACGCCGATCTGGTTGGCTGCCAGACCCGCGCGCCCGTCCATGTCGACCCCTTCCAGGAGGTCTTCCACCAGGGCTTTCACGCGCTCATCGATATCGGTAATCGGTTCGCACGGGGTGCGCAGCACCGGATCACCAATAATGCGGATATCTCGAATCGCCATGTCTCTCAGCCTTCCTGAAGCAGACGAGCGTGCAGCTCACGCACGCGATCGGCGGCCTGTTCAACGGGAACCTCGATGCGTTCGTCGCTGCCGCGCAGGCGAATCTCCACGACGCCGTCAGCCAAACCGCGTCCCACGACGACAGCGATCGGCATACCGATGAGTTCCGCATCGGCAAACTTCACACCCGCAGACACCTTGCGGCGGTCGTCATACAGGACATCGAAGCCGCCTGCATCCAGCTCGGTTGCCAGGGAGGATGCTGCCTCAAAGACCTCATCGCCCTTACCCGTGGCCAGAATGTGCACGTCGAAGGGAGCCAGAGCAGGCGACCAGGACAGGCCGCGTTCATCGCAGCTGGATTCGGCCAGGGCGGCGAGCACGCGGGAAATGCCGATACCGTACGACCCCATGGTCACGGTGCGCGCCTTCCCGTTTTCGTCCAGCACCGTCAATCCCAGTGCCTTCGCGTACTTCTGACCCAGGGCGAAGATGTGTCCCACTTCGATGCCGCGTTCCAAGTGGAGCGGACCGGAACCGTCGGGAGCGGGATCGCCTTCACGCACTTCAGCGGCTTCGATTGTTCCATCGGCTTCGAAGTCACGTCCCTTGGTCAGCCAGTAGACGTGCTGGCCTTCCTGATTGGCTCCGGTGATCCACGTGGTGCCGTCGGCAACGCGAGGATCCACAAGGAAACGCACAGAGCCGGCCGGGTTCCCGTCTTCATCGGTGTATCGCGCCGGAGAGTTCGGGCCGGCCACCATCGGACCGATGTAGCCCGGCACCAGCTCGGGGTGATCCTTAAGATCCTCGGGTGTAGCCATAGCGACTTCAGCGGGAGAAACCGCCGCTTCCAGACGCTTCATATCCACGTCACGGTCACCGGGAATACCGATGAGAACAACTTCCTTCTCACCACCGGGGTGGGTCAGGGTCACCACGAAGCTCTTGAGGGTATCCGAGGCTTCCCACGGACGATCTTCACGCGGGTAGAGCTCGTTGGACAGAGCCACCACCTCATCGATGGTGCCCGCGTTCGGGGTTGCACGCACCTCAGAAGCCGGAATTCCCTCAATCGGGCGAGCTTCGGGAACGGGGGTGGTGACAGCCTCTGCATTAGCTGCATAGCCGCCGGGCGAACGCACGAAGGTGTCTTCACCGATCGGGCTGGGGTGGAGGAATTCCTCAGAACGCGAACCGCCCATGGCGCCCGACATCGCAGACACGATGACGTATTCCAGACCGAGGCGTTCAAAAATGCGCTGGTAGGTGGCGCGCTCTGCCAGATACGAGGCATTCAGCCCCTCATCGTCGATATCGAAGCTGTACGCGTCCTTCATGATGAATTCGCGGCCGCGAATCAGACCCGCACGCGGACGAGCTTCGTCACGGTACTTCGTCTGGATCTGGTAGAGGGCAACGGGAAGATCCTTGTACGACGAGTACTGATCCTTCACCAGGAGGGTAAACATTTCCTCGTGAGTGGGAGCCAGCAGGTAGTCGCCGTCCTTACGGTCGCGCAGCTTAAACAGCGTGGGTCCGTACTCATCCCAGCGGTTGGTGTCCTTGTAGGGATCTGCGGGGAGGAGCGCCGGAAGATGCACTTCCTGTGCGCCCATGCGATCCATTTCTTCGCGGACGATATCTTCGATCTTCCGCAGCAGACGCAGACCCAGGGGCATCCAGGTGTAAATACCGGGGGCGGTACGGCGAATGTAGCCGGCACGCACCAGGAGTTTATGAGACATGACCTCGGCATCGGCCGGGTCTTCGCGCAGTGTACGCAGGAAATAGGTTGAAAGAGTTCTCAGCACCGTCGTATTCTACCTTTCCTCACGCGCCCTGAGCGATGCGCTTAATATCGAGGAGCATCGACATTGACGACCATGCTTCTGCCGTCAGTCCCGCCCACAGAAGAGCCTTCGGGGTTTCTTCCGTGCTCAGGTGACGCTCACGCAGGTGCAGGCGGGTCTTTCCATTGGCCTCGGGAAGAAGGGCGAAAGTGCATACGCCGTGAGCGTCTTCCTCTTCACCCTCATCGGGGACAGTTCCCGGAGCGGGCACACGCAGCACCAGGCAGTCGTTTTCCTGTCGCACGAGAACGCGTTCTTCTACTTCTGCTTCGAAAGCGGCGTCCAGAACAGACCACACGGTCTCAACGGGAGCGTCGATCAACACCGCACGGTCTGCGACGACATCAGCCATCGGCAGTTCCAGATCTCCCGGAAGAGAGATGCAGGCCTGCGAACGGGTCAAACCGATTCGGCGCGGAAATCCCGTGGAGTAAATGGCGGCAGCTCCAGCTCCCACAGCCAAAGCAATAAGAGTGCGACAGCGCATGGCACGTCCTTCTGGGTCACGACAGGGGCTCATCCCCACGTCTCCCCCAGTTTACGCGAGGAGGCGGACGATATCCGCACCGATACGCCCCTCCGACACGGACTTTCTCCTCACATCTCGCGACTAGTTCCGTTACTTCTCCCCGCTGAAGTACGTGAGACACCAGTCGCCACTCCACGCCTCCTATGCGTGTGGGTGGGCTGCCACAGCATCCCACCCACACGTCACAGAAAGCGATCTTTCAGCGCGTCACAGGAATAACCTCAACGCTCCCCTCGCCCTCTTCCAAGCCCATTTCTTCGGCCAGCTGATTGGCACGAGCAATGAGAGTTTCCACGATCTGATCTTCGGGAACCGTGTCCACCACTTCCCCGCGGATAAAGATCTGCCCCTTGCCGTTACCGGACGCCACGCCAAGGTCTGCCTCGCGAGCCTCACCCGGCCCGTTCACCACGCAGCCCATCACGGCAACGCGCAGCGGAACAGTCAGATCCTTCAAGCCCTCCGTGACATTCTCCGCCAGGGTATACACATCCACCTGAGCG
This sequence comes from uncultured Actinomyces sp., assembly GCA_963525415.1. Classification (GTDB taxonomy): domain Bacteria; phylum Actinomycetota; class Actinomycetes; order Actinomycetales; family Actinomycetaceae; genus Pauljensenia. The sequence goes on along the minus strand of CAURIY010000001.1, from coordinate 182,497 downwards.
CGTCCGCACGAAGGACACGACACGATCTCCAAGGTGCGCTCACGCAGACCCATGGACTGCAGAATCTGAATACCGACCTTCACTTCTTCAACGGGCGGCGCAGACAGGGAAACGCGAATCGTGTCCCCGATCCCCTGACGAAGCAGCGCGCCGAAGGCCGTCGCCGACTTAATGGTGCCCTGGAAGGCGGGACCGGCCTCGGTCACACCCAGGTGCAGCGGCCAGTCGCCCTTTTCCGACAGGATCTCGTAGGCGCGAATCATGGTCACCGGGTCGTGGTGCTTCACGGAAATCTTGAAATCGTGGAAATCGTGCTCTTCAAAGAGAGAAGCTTCCCAGATCGCCGACTCCGCCAGAGCTTCCGGGGTCGGTCCCCCGTACTTCTGGTACATGCGCTTATCCAAGGATCCTGCGTTCACGCCGATACGCAAAGAGACCCCGTGGTCACGCGCCGCACGAGTAATCTCAGCAACCTGGTCATCGAACTTTCGGATATTCCCCGGGTTCACACGCACCGCGCCGCAGCCCGCTTCAATAGCGGCAAACACGTACTTCGGCTGGAAGTGAATATCGGCAATCACCGGAATATTCGACTGCTTCGCGATGATGGGAAGCGCGTCAGCGTCCTTATCCGTCGGGCAGGCCACTCGAACAATGTCACAGCCCGCGGCAGTCAGCTCAGCAATCTGCTGAAGGGTTGCGCCAATATCGTGAGTTTTTGTCGTCGTCATAGACTGCACAGCAATGGGAGCCCCACCGCCAATCGGCATGTCCCCCACCATGATGCGGCGGGTGTTCTTCCGGGGGAACCCGGTCTCTTCGTGCACGGTCGGCATACCCAAGTTGATTTCACTCACCGACCTATTATCGCCTACGTCCACGCCTCTTGTCGGCTCGGGGAAAGCATGTCCCCCTGTCTATAAGGCCACTCCCATGCTGTTCACATCACTTTTCCTCGCGATTTCGCGGCATACGAGGAAGAGAAAAACGCATGCTCCCCCACCCCGCGAGATGCACGCACCGGTGCCCCACCTCGTACGTACGGCTACCTCAACGTCAGCGGACGCACGATATCTGCCACCACCAGCAGCACCGTCATTCCGATAAACAGCGCACCCATCGTGTAGGTCATCGGCATCAGACGCGCAGTATCTGCAGGACCGGGATCCGGCTGCCCACGCCACGCAGCGATACGACGGCGCACAGCCTCGTAGAAAGCGGACGCGATATGCCCGCCATCCAGCGGAGGGAACGGCAAAAGATTAAAAACACAAAGCGCCATATTCAGCGACGACAGGATCGAGAGCAGCAGAGCGGCCGTCTGACGCCACTCCCCGGGTGCAGAATCCGCGGTCACCTCAGCGGCCACACGCCCCACACCCACCACGGACATCACTCCCGCGGGATCACGAGGCGCACCGGTAAGCAGCGACTCCCCCACCTTCCACAGAGAAACCGGGAGAGAAACCACCAGCTTCGCTGTTCCCACAGCGCTCGCCCACGTTGTCGACACCACCTGAGAAAACGAGGCGGAACGATACTCTCGTCCGGCAACCACGCCGATACTGAAAGCCCCCGGCGCGCTTTCCAGCGGCTGCACCTCGTAGGTATGGCGCTGGCCGGCGCGCTCCACTTCGATGCTCACGGGAGCGCCCGCCGACGAGGCGATAGCGGAAGGAACCTCCGCCCACTCGCGGATCTCTCGGCCAGCGATCGCACGCAGGGTATCCCCCTCGCGAATCCCCGCCTCATACGCGGGAGCAGACACCGAATTTCCTCCTACCTGGAGGCGCTCCGGAACCGCGCTGAGCGTCGGGGTCGCGACGGGAAAGCCAATTCCCATCATCGCCACGGCAGCCAACAGAACAGACAGGAGCAGATTCATCAGGGGGCCGCCGAACATCACAACGATCTTCTGGCCGGGGCTGAGCAGGTAAAACGCGCGGTGTTCGCTCCCCTCGGGAAGCTCCTCGAAGCTCGCACGCCGTGCTTCTTCTGCCAGAGTCGGTTTCCCCGCGCGGGTCAGCGTCCGTATCCCCTCCGGTGCGGGTCGAAACATCCCGAGGATCCGCACAAAACCGCCCAGCGGCACAAGACGTAACGAATAGCGCGTTTCTCCCCACACGCGACTGAAGAGGCGAGAGCCGAAACCGATCGCATATTCCGGCACCAACGCGCCAAAACGTTTGGCGGGGATCATGTGCCCCAGCTCGTGCAACGCCACCGACAGCACCAGTCCCACGGTGACGACAACAACGCCGACAGCTCCCACGGCTCCCCCTTCATTCAGGCCGCCCCGTCAGCTTCGCGAGGCTACGACCTCCCGAGCACGCGCACGCGCCCACTCTTCCACGGCCAAGACATCGTCCAGGCTGGGATCGTTCAGGCCGTCATGCGCGGCGACCACCTCAGTCAGGCTATCGACAATAGCCAGATACGGCAGACGACGCTCGAGGAAAGCGTCAACGAAAACCTCGTTGGCCGCGTTGTAGACCGCGGGATGAGTCGCCGACGAGGCCACCGACTCGCGCGCCAGATTCACCGCAGGGAAGGTCATGTGGTCCACCGGTTCAAAAGTCCAGGCCTGCGCCTGGGTCCAATCCAAGGGAGCCTCAATCTTCTCCAAACGGCGAGGCCACGTCAGCCCCAGAGCAATCGGAAGTCGCATATCCGGCGGCGAGGCAGACGCAACCGTCGCCCCGTCACGCCACGTCACCATGGAGTGAACAATCGACTGCGGGTGCACCACGGTCAGCACGTGCTCCGGGGGAACATCGAACAGGAGGTGCGCTTCAATCAGCTCCAAGCCCTTATTCACCAGGGTCGACGAGTTGATCGTCACCACCGGTCCCATATCCCAGGTGGGGTGAGCCAGAGCCTGCTCGGGTGTCACGTCTTTCAGATCCGCACGGGTCTTCCCGCGGAAAGGGCCGCCGGACGCCGTAAGAACCAGGTCGGCCACCTCGCTCTTGCCCGAAACGACGGGAGAGGTCAGACCCTTCTCGTGTACGCCCGCCAAGAGAGCTTGAGCGATCGCCGAGTGCTCCGAATCCACGGGAACAATCTGGCCGGGGCGACGCATTGCCGCGCGCACCAGGGCGCCGCCGACGACCATCGATTCTTTATTCGCCAACGCCAGTGTCGATCCGGCTTTCAGCGCAGCCAGAGTCGGCAACAGACCGACTCCGCCGGTAATGCCGTTGAGTACCACAGCCTCGGGGAAAGAACCTGCCACCTGCGTGGCAGCATCCTCTCCCACGAGGATTTCCGGGAGGGGCTGCCCCGACAGGAGCGCAGCGAGACGTTCACGCACCACCGCAGCGTCGCCTCGTGCGAGAGCAACGTAATCCGGACGCCAGCGCGCGCACTGCTCAATCAGAAGGTCAAGGGAGGCGCCACCCGCGGCCAGCGCGCGCACGCGGAACTCCCCGCTGTGCTGCTCGATGACGTCCAGTGCCTGCGTTCCGATAGAACCGGTCGATCCCAGGATGACGACATCCGTCATGGGACTCATCCCCTCTGCGTTCAGCGTCAGTTCACAGCCAACAAAATTTCGATGGCACGCCCCAGGTAGGCGTCCACCACGCCTTCGCTGTATGCCTTGCGTCCGCGTGCGGGCTGGAAAATCGCGTGGCGAATATCGTCCACATGGAGTTCTCCGCGGTCATCGAAGAACGCGGCAATACGATCCAGGAGGTCGTCCACCTGCACGGCGTCATAGCCGCGTCCCGTCTCGGGGTGGGCGAAACGTTCCCCGCGGGGACGCAGGAGACGCGGGTACAGCGTCGTTGCGCGATCAGCAACGCGTTCGTACCAGGCGCTCTCCCCGTTCACCGCCACATGATCGGCGCGGTCACGCTGCACAAAAGCCGCTTCCAGACGGCTCATCGCGGCATCCACGCTCTCAATGTCATAGCCGTTACGAGCCAGGGGGAAGGTCGCCTGACGCACCTGTTCCGCAGTGAACTGCTCCGCAGGAAGCCCCCCTTCGTACGCGCGACGCGCATCCACGAAGAACTCATCCACAGACCCGCGGTCATATCCGCGTCGGAAAAAGCCCGTTGTCGGGAATTCGTCACTCATCGAGTCTCCTGCTGCTCTGCTGACGTTGTCTTAGTCGTTACCTGCGACTGTACCGGAACACTCGCCTCCGCGCTGCTTTCAGCGGCACGGCGTCGCTCACGCTTTTCCACAGCGGTCGCCAACTGGCCACACGCTCCATCAATGTCAGAGCCGCGAGTATCACGAATCGTCGTCGAGATTCCATTGTCTCGCAGGGTCTGGACAAAAGCATCCTGCGCGTGCCGTGTCGACGCCGTCCAAATCGATCCGGGAGTCGGATTCAGCGGAATCGGGTTCACGTGCGCCCAGCCGTGGCCGCGACGATTCAGCTCATCGGCCAGAAGCTGCGCACGCCACACCTGATCATTCATGTCTTTGATCAGCGCATATTCAATGGACACGCGTCGTCCCGTCGCCAAAAAGTAGCGGCGCGCCGCGTCGAGGAGCTCGCCCACTTTCCAGCGAGAATTAATGGGGATCAGTTCATCACGCAGGTCATCATCGGGAGTGTGCAGGGACACGGCCAGGGTCACGGGAAGCCCTTCGGCTGCGAGCTTGTCGATCGCCGGCACCAGCCCCACGGTCGACACCGTCACATTGCGCGCCGACAGTCCGAAACCTTCCGGCGCCGGGTCAATGAGGCGATGCAGTGCTCCAATGACGGCCTTGTAGTTCGCCAGCGGCTCCCCCATACCCATAAACACAATATTGCTCAGGCGCGTAGGCCCGCCGGCCAGCGCCCCGTCTTCACACGCACGATGCGCGCAGCGCACCTGATCGATGATCTCTGCCGTCGACAGGTTGCGCGTCAAGCCCATCTGTCCGGTCGCGCAGAAGGGACATCCCATCCCGCAGCCCGCCTGGGAAGAAATACACAGCGTCGTCCGCTCCGGGTAGCGCATGAGCACCGACTCCACGCGGGCGCCGTCATACAGTTCCCACAGATGCTTGAGGGTCTTTCCCCCGTCCGCTTCCAGCACGGCAACTTCCCTCACCAGAGAGGGCAGGATCTGCGAACGGATCAGCTCCGAGGCCGAGGCGGGGATATCCGGCATCGCATCCGGATCCGCGACGTGACGGTCGAAATAGTGTCGGGACAGCTGATCCGCTCGGAAAGCCGGCAGTCCGAGTTCTTTCACGAAGTCTTTGCGTGCGCGCGCGTCATAGTCGGCCAGGTGCGCGGGGGCTTTCCCCCGTCGTTTCGCGGTAAAAGTGACGACCGGTTTCGCATCGGGAGAGGTGGCGCCTTCGGGAAGCTGATCCGTTGGACGCACCTCGCGGCGCGCGGGGCGCCCAGATTCGTGCACAAGTCCGCGAATCTCCACAGTCATTCGTCGTCCCTCCAGCGTTTCATCGTCCGTTCCCACATTCCCATTGACGAGGCGCAGCACCCTGCGCGCACACGTTCCCTTGGCGTATCCGTCCTCGGGTTGTGTCGTGCGCTTGCCCCCGCTCTCCCGAAACTCTGGGAGATGCACCCGCGCTCAGCCTCCGCCTCGTCAATCGCGCGGCAAGAGGAAGAAGATCAGGCCAATGCCCACACAAAAATCACGTGGAAAATGGGAGCCGTCATCAACAGGGAGTCCACTCTATCCAACATTCCGCCGTGGCCGGGGACAACCCTCGACATATCCTTGAGGCCCACCTCACGCTTGATCAGCGATTCAGTGAGATCTCCCAGTGTTCCCACCAGGCAGGCGGAAATCCCCGCGATGATGCCCCACCACCAGGAAGCACCCAGCGCAACAAAACAGGCGATGCCTCCGGCGACACAGCTGAGGATAGAACCGGCAAAGCCCTCCCACGATTTCTTGGGAGAAAGGCGCGGAGCCATCGGATGTTTGCCGAAAAGCACACCCGCAGCCCAACCGCCCAAATCGTTGAGAGCCGTAATCGTCACATAGGTACCGATCACCGCAGCAGACGAGTGCGTACGCAAAATCAACACGACGAAAGCCGCGAGGAACGGAACATAGACCGCAGTGAAAATACTCGACATAATGTCGCTGATACGCGAATGAGCCGACTGCTCGGTCAAACGCCACACGATGCACGAAAACACCGTGAGATACAGGGCAATCGCAATCGCCTCCGCGCCGAGCATCCACGCGCAGGTCATCATGCCGATAGATCCCAGGTACAGGGGGACGACCGTCAGGTGCGTATCCACGCGAGCAAAGGCGCCCGCCAGCTCCCAAACACCGATCAGCGCAATCAAACCGACCAGAACCACAAAAAGCGGTTGAACCACCAGCAAAGACCCCGCGAGCAAGCCCACCAGGACAACGGCACTGGTCACCGCCGCCGGGAGATTACGTCCCGCGCGTCCCGTCGCCGCAAGCGGAGGAACGTTGTGGGTCGGTCCCGGGTTGAGGACACGACCCACAACAGAAGAAAACAACTCAGAAGCCATCAGATAGTGAGCAGTTCTGTTTCCTTGGTGGCCAGCAGCTGGTCAATCTGTTCCACGCGGGACTTCGTTGCAGATTCCAGAGCCTTTTCTGCGCGCTCGACCTCGTCCTCGCCCGCTTCGCCATCCTTCTTGAGGCGATCCAGGGCTTCCTTGGCCTTACGACGCACGGAACGCACGGACACGCGAGCGTCCTCTGCTTTGCCCTTGGCCTGCTTGACGTATTCCTTACGACGCTCTTCGGTCAGGGCGGGAAGCACCACGCGCACGACATTGCCGTCATCCGTGGGGTTCACGCCAAGGTCAGACTCGCGCAGCGTGCGGAGGATTTCCTGCGTTGCCGTGCGGTCGAAGGGAGAGATCAGGACGGTACGAGCCTCGGGGATCTGGAAGGAGGCCAGTTGCTGCATCGGCGTCGGAGCACCGTAGTAGTCGACCAGAAGCTGCTCAAACATGCCGGCGTTCGCGCGGCCGGTGCGGATATTGCCAAACTCGTGGCGAGCCGATTCAACGGCTTTATCCATCTTTTCTTCTGCTTCCAGCAGGATGTCGTCAATCACGGGAGGCTCCTTTGTCAGTTATGAGCGGCAAGAACAAGAGTACCGATTTCTTCACCGCGAAGTGCTGCAGTCACGTTACCAGGTTCTGACATGCCAAAGACGCGCATCGTCAACGCGTTTTCCTGGCCAAGGGCGAAAGCAGCGGCATCTACAACGCGCAGTCCCTGAGCGAGGGCATCGTGGTAGGTCACGACATCCAGCTTGTGCGCCTCGGGGTTGGTGCGAGGATCATCATCGTAGACGCCGTCCACGCCGTTCTTGGCGACGAGGAGTTCATCGCAGTGGGTTTCCAAAGCGCGCTGAGCGGACACCGTGTCGGTTGAGAAGTAGGGCATTCCCGCACCTGCACCGAAGATGACGACGCGTCCCTTTTCCATGTGGCGGATGGCGCGCAGCGGAATGTAGGGTTCGGCAACCTGCTGCATCGTGATCGCGCTTTGGACGCGCGCGGGAACACCGGCCTGTTCAATAAAGTCTTGGAGGGCGAGGGCGTTCATCACGGTGCCCAGCATGCCCATGTAGTCTGCGCGGGAACGATCCAGTCCCGAGCGCGAAAGTTCGGCGCCACGGAAGAAATTTCCTCCACCCACGACAACCGCAACCTGGACGCCTGCACGTACGGCATCGGCGATCTGCTCGGCAATATTCCGAACGACAGTGGGGTCGAGACCCACGGATCCTCCGCCGAAGGCTTCACCGGAAAGCTTGAGTAGTACGCGACGGGACGTCATGTTTTTCTCCTGTGGGTGTGAACGGAACACGATCTTCGTTGATAAATGTGGCCTGATGTGTGTGATGGCCTCGCCGCAGGGGCGAGGCCATCACGAAAAGACTCAGGCTCCGACGTGCACGCGCACGAACTCGGTCACCTTGGCACCGGCCTCGGAGAGCACCTGTGCCACGGTCTTGGAAGGATCGCGGGCAAAGGCCTGGTCAACCAGGCAGTTGTCCTTGAAGAAGGCGGCCAGGCGGCCTTCAACGATCTTGGGAACGATGGCCTCGGGCTTGCCCTCTTCGAGGGTGATCTTCTCGAGGGTGGCGCGTTCCTTGTCCAGAACGTCCGCGGGAACGCTGTCGCGATCCAGGTATGCGGGCATGTAGGCGGCCACGTGCATGGCGATGTCGTGGGCGACGGAGGCGCCGGCGGCGTCGGTCACCACGAACACGCCCACCTGCGGGGGCAGGTCGGGGCTGGTCTGGTGCAGGTAGAGATCCACGTTTTCGCCTTCGACGCGAATCACGCGACGGATCTCCAGCTTTTCGCCGATGACAGCCGCCATGGCGTCCAGTTCACCCTTCACGGTGGAGTCGCCCATGGGGGCAGCCAGCAGCGAGTCGACGTCGGCGGCCTGGGAGGCCACGGCGGCGGCGAGCACTGCGTTTGCGAAGTCGATGAACTTCTCGTTCTTGGCCACGAAGTCGGTCTCGGAGTTGACCTCAACCATGACGCCGACGCCCGGCTCGACCGAAGCCACGAGGAGGCCGGCAGATGCCTGGCGTCCTTCGCGCTTGGACAGAGACTTCAGGCCCTTCAGGCGGATGATCTCGAGAGCCTTTTCTGCGTCGCCGTCGGCCTCAACGAGAGCCTTCTTGACGTCCATCATGCCGGCGCCGGTCTGCTCTCGCAGCGCCTTGACATCAGCAGCGGTGAAATTCGCCATTGGTGTCTTCCTCTCTCAAAAAGTCTGTGTTCAGTCCTGTGCGGGAGCTTCGGCGGCTTCTTCAGCCTTGTCGCCTTCAAGGAGCTCGCGCTCCCACTCGGCGAGGGGCTCAGCAGCTTCGGCGCCTTCAGCGGCAGCCTTGCGGCCGGCGGAGCGAGCCAGGAGGCCATCGGCCACGGCGTCGGCGATCACGCGGGTCAGCAGGGAGACGGCGCGGATGGCATCGTCGTTGCCGGGGATGCGGTAGTCAACTTCGTCCGGATCGGCGTTGGTGTCCAGGATGGCAACGATCGGGATGTTGAGCTTGCGAGCTTCGGAAACAGCCAGGTGTTCCTTCTTGGGATCCACGATCCACACGGCGGAGGGGACCTTGGCCATATCGCGGATACCGCCCAGGGTGCGGGAGAGCTTTTCCAGCTCGCGACGCATCATGAGCAGTTCCTTCTTGGTGCGGCCGGAGGAGGCCACGTCGTCGAAGTCGATCTGCTCGAGTTCCTTCAGGCGCTGGAGGCGCTTGGAGACGGTGGAGAAGTTGGTGAGCATACCGCCGAGCCAACGGTGGTTCACGTAGGGCATGCCCACGCGCTGTGCCTGCTCGGCAACAGCTTCCTGAGCCTGCTTCTTGGTGCCGACGAAGAGGATGGTGCCACCGTGGGCAACGGTTTCCTTCACGAAGTCGTAGGCGATATCGATGTCAGCAATGGTCTGCTGCAGGTCGATGATGTAGATGCCGTTACGTTCGGTGAGGATGAAGCGCTTCATCTTCGGGTTCCAACGGCGGGTCTGGTGTCCGAAGTGGACGCCGGACTCCAGGAGCTGGCGCATGGTGACGACTGCCATTGCATCGTCCTTTCCCCGCTGTGCGGGATCGGTGGGGTTTCCCCCGTTTCTCGGTTCTTTTGCCGTATCGTGACGGCACCTGGTGCCATGGTTCGCCTTTCCCCGAAGGGACCGTGAGGCGAGACCCCGTCGTCCAGCACACCGACGTTCATCGGTGACGGACGCGCGGAAATGACACGCGAAGTCACCTGCCACAGGCAGGCGCCCCAGTAGTTTACCCCATTGCCCCGAGAAAACTCGACGCGGCAGCGAGCAAATACCCACACCGATTCCATTGTTTTCCTCACATCTGTTACCCGTTCGTCACCTTCTCCCCCACACTTCGCTCTCGGTGTCTTTCCCACCTTCCCTCCGCCTCGTCTCCCCCCTCTCGAATTTTCCACAGGGCACGCGTTTCCCCTCCTATCCACAGGTTCGCGTGCACGAGGTGCGCGCTGAGAGATACCTGCCCATGCTGATCTCATGTATGCCACACACCTACTCCCCTCGTTGTGTCGTGCCCTCGGCACTGCGGTGTGCGTGTTCTTTGCCCTGAACACTCCCGCGTCTTCTCCCCTCAGCGCATCGCAAGGATCGGAGGCTTTTCCACTCGCCTCCCCCACCCGATGGAGTCTCCCTTTTTCTTCACCCATCGCGGTGGTCGATCCGTTTCGTCCACCGCCCCACCCGTGGGAGAGCGGGAACCGCGGTATCGACCTGGATCTTCCCCTGGGCTCCCCCATCTACGCACCCGCGCCGGGACGTGTCCTCTATGCGGGAGTCCTCGCGGGTCGCCCCGTTCTTTCTTTGGACTGCAACGGAGTGCACGCCACATTTGAGCCTCTGGATTCTTCTGTGCACGTCGGGCAGTACGTGGAGCGCGGGGATCTTCTGGGGACTGTGGCCGCGGGGCACAGTCCGGGAACACTTCATTGGGGTGCGAAGATTTCGCGTGATCAGTATGCGGATCCTCTCCGCCTAGTAGTGGGTTCCCCTCACCTTAAGCGCTGGGATGAGCCGTAGGTGGGACGAGGCACCCCTCCTTCTCGCGAAAACACCGCGCGAACGCGGGTTTGGGAGCGTGAGGGGTTTTGGGGAGATCACGGCAGGTGTGGACACTCGAACGTGGGGGTGGGGAAATAAACGCGCGCTTGAGACGGCGAACAGGTATTCAGGCGCGCGGATGAGCCTGACGGTAGATCGCCGACAGGCGCCCCGTATCCACGTGGGTGTATCGCTGCGTGGTCTGCAGGGAGGAATGCCCCAGCATCTCCTGAACAGCGCGAAGATCAGCGCCGCCAGCCAAGACATGAGTTGCCGCGGTGTGTCGCAGGGCATGGGGAGCGATATCACGCACCCCCGCCTGAGCACACATGCGATGAATCATGGAGCGCACAATACGCGGATCGATACGCTGCCCGCGCTTCCCTACAAAAAGAGCTCGTTCACCGGATTGCGCCAAGGAATCCCATCCGCGACTTACCCACAGTTCCACGGCCTGAGCCGCTCCCTGCCCGAAGGGAACGACACGTTCTTTCTGTCCCTTACCCACGACGCGCACCGTCGCCGTCGACATGTCATACGAGGTGCAATCCAGTGAGCAGAGCTCACTCACGCGGATTCCCGTCGCGTAGATCATTTCGAGTATCGCCCAGTCCCGCAGAGCAGCGGGAGCATACTCGGCACATGCGGCGGCACGCGCATAGTCCATCAGTGCAGCGGTTTCTTCCGTGGTCTGCACCTGCGGAAGCCGCTGATCCGCCTGCGGACTCATGAAGGTCACGGCCGGATCCGATGCGAGGATTCCCGTGGAGTGTGCCCAGGCCGTGAAGGATCGTAGGGATGCCAGGTGGCGTGCGATCGTCGAACGCGTGGCGCCCGCTGCGGAACTCTCGGCCAGCCAGGAACGGATACAGCGGGTCGTGAAAGCGTCGGCAACCTCAGCGGCATCGCTGGTCGCATGCAGCCCCGCGTAGGAGTAGAACTGCGCGAGGTCGGTCGTATAGGCCTTCAGGGTGTGATCGGACATCCCTCTGTTGTGACGCAAATAGTGCGCCCACGCGTCTGCAGGAGGCAATGTCATGGATTCATCGTACCTACGCTTTCGCAGAGCGCGCGCGACCTGCGTTCCTCTCCCATCCGCGAGCGCCCATGCGCACATACCCTCGGAGTTCGAGTGCTGCCAGCGCCACGAGGACGTCGCGTTCGCTGATCCCCGCTGAGCGTGCGAGTGCTGTGAGTCCCATTCCTGTGCGTTGAGGCAGTGCGTCCCATACTCGACGCTGGTCTTCTCCCAGGGCGTCGATGCCCTGATCTTCATCGACGGGGGCGTCGAAGAGGGTTTCTTCCGTGCAGTTGAGGGGGCCGATCATGTCGATGATGTCTTTCCCGTCTCGTATGAGGGTGGCTCCGTTGCGGATCAGTGCGTGGCAGCCTTTGGACATTTCGGAGTCGAGGGGACCTGGGAGTGCTCCGACGGGGCGTCCCAGATCCATGGCTTTGCGTGCGGTGGCGAGGGCGCCGGAGCGCATTCCGGCTTCGGTGACGACGGTGGCGTGTGCGAAGGCGGCGATGAGTCGGTTGCGTGCGAGGAAGCGCCATCGTGCGGGTCGCCATGTGGGAGGGACTTCGCTGATGAGTGCTCCTCCCTGTTCGAAGATGTGCTGGAAGAGTTGTCGGTTACTTTCGGGGTAGGGGTTTCCCAGTCCTCCGGCCATGAGGGCGTATGTGGTTCCCTCGGCGTCTTGTGCTCCCCTGTGGGCGTGGGTGTCGATGCCGATTGCTCCGCCGGAGGTGATGGCGAGGTGGTGTCCGACGAGTTCCTGCGCGAGGAGGCGTGTGTGGGTGCCTCCGTAGTGGGTGTTTCCTCGTGCGCCGACGAGGGCGATTGAGGGGACGTCGAGTCGGTGTCCGATGACCCATAGGGCAACGGGTTGTTGGGAACCGAGTTCTCCCAGTTGTTCTGGCCATTCTGTGTCTGTTGGAGTGACGAGGCGTCCGCCCAATCGTTCCAGGAGTTCGAGGTCGCGTTCGGGTTGGCCTGGGATGAGTCGGGTTCTCCATCGTTCCCAGGTTTTCTTCCAGTCCTCTGCTGTGCCGCCCACCTCAGGGGGAAGGGGGTGGGGGTGGTGTGCGCAGACCCAGGCTCGGGCGTCGTCTTCGCCAAGGACGTGTCGTAGTGCGTAGTGGTGTTGGTCTCCGGGTTCGATGAGTGAGGCCCAGAATGCTGCGTTGAGGGGGTTATTCGGCATCGTGTTCCCCGTTTCTGAGGGCGAGTGCTCGTGCGAGGTCCGTTTCGTCTGCGTGTGTGCGTCCGTCGAGGTCTGCCAATGTCAGCATGATGCGTGCAACGCGGTCGATTCCTCTCATGCTGAGTCGGCCGTGTTCGAGGGCGTATTCGAGGCCTTCGAGGACTTTCGGGTTGAGGTAGCCGCTGGATCGGATCCAGCTTCCGGGGAGGTCGCGGTTGAGTGTCCACGGGGTGTCTTTGAGGCGGTGGCGTGCTCGTTCTCGAGCTTCGCGGACGCGTTCTTTCACGGTTGCTGTGGTGCGTGTGGGGGTGGAGCGCAGGTCGGCTCGTGTGGGGGTGTGCATGGTGACGGTGATGTCGATGCGGTCTGTGAGGGGGCCGGAGAGGCGTGCTCGATAGCGTCGTCTGGCGAGTGAGGTGCATCGGCACTGTGTGGAGCGTGCTCCGCTGGATCCGCAGGGGCAGGGGTTGGAGGCAAGGATGAGTTGAAAGGAGGCCGGGTAGTCGACGTGTGTTCTGGCTCGGTGTACGGAGATTGTTCCGGATTCGAGGGGTTGGCGGAGTGCATCGAGGACGCTGGGAGTGAATTCTGCTGCTTCGTCGAGGAAGAGGACTCCGCCGTGTGCGAGGGATGCGGCTCCCGGTCGGATCACTCCGCTTCCTCCGCCGATGAGTGCAGGCATGGTGATGGAGTGGTGGGGTGCTTGGAATGGTGGGTGTCGGATGAGGAGTCCGTCTTTGAGGGTTCCTGCCAGTGAGTGGAGGGCTGTGGCGGTGAGTGCGGTTTCTTGCTCGAGGGGTGGCAGGATTGTGGGGATTCGTGAGGCGAGCATGGTTTTTCCCGATCCGGGTTCGCCTGTGAGGAAGAGGTGGTGTCCTCCGGCTGCGGCGACTTCTGCTGCGTCGATGGCGTGTTCTTGGCCGCGGATGTCCGCCAGATCCAGGGGTGCTTTGTTTCCGTCACGCGCGTGTGGAGGCGTATTCGTCTGCGTGGGTTGCGGGGATGAGGGGTCGCTGTGTGTGGAGGGTGAGTGGCTTCCGACGATGATGGGGTGCCGAGCGCTTCCGCCTGCCCATGTCACGAAGTCGCAGAGGTGGGCGAAGGGGTGGAGTGTCATTCCGGGTACGAGGCGGGCTTCGTCGCAGCATTCTTCGGGGAGGCAGGCGCGTGTGATTCCCGCGCGTTGGGCGGCGAGAAGTGCGGGGAGGATTCCTCTGATGGGACGGATGCTTCCGTCGAGGGCGAGTTCACCCAGGATGACGCATCCGGTGCAGGGTGCGGCTGCGATCCTGTCGTTAGCCAGTAGCAGGGAGGCTGCGATGGCCAGGTCAAAGCTTGATCCGGATTTTGGTAGTCCTGCGGGTGAAAGTCCTACTGTGACGTGTCGGTCGAGGACTTCGAGTCCGCAGGCTTGTAGAGCACTGCGAATACGGTCTTTTGCTTCGCGCAGTGCCGCGTCTGGGAGTCCCACGAGGGTGAAGGAGACGAGGCCGCGTCCCACGTGGGTTTCCACGTCGATGATCGTTCCGTCTAGCCCATTGAGGACGACGGATTTAACCGTGGCGATGCGCGCGTTCATGCGATCCCTCGAATCCACTGGACGTGGGGGTCGCATGAGGACAGGTCGGTTGCCTCGTCGTCGAAGAGTTGGGTGTTGAGGATATGTCGGTAGTGCGGGGAAATGGTGAGGGCGATGACGTCGATGCGCAGACGTCCGCTGTGGTGATGCGTGTCTTTCCAGCGTCCCGCGAGGAAGCGCAGTTGGCGGTATTTCTGGTCGGTGACAGATTCGAGGGCGCTTCCGTGGAGGGTTCCGACCCGGGTGCGTACCTCTACGATGACGAGGCGTTCCCCGTCTTGGGCAATGATGTCGATTTCGCCCCTTCGCGCGTCGTGCCAGTTGCGTTCGAGGATGGACAGTCCCGCGTGTTCGAGGATGTCGCAGGCGTAGTCCTCCCCCGCTCTCCCTAGGCGCACTCTGCGGCGCGTTGTCGTGGTATCCCGCATAGGGGAAGACTGTCACCCTCGGTGAGGGGCAACAAGGAGTGGGCGTGCACCTGTGGAAAAGGAGGGGGTTTGTTCGACCTGTGGATACGCAGGTGTTTTCCGCGCGAGCGTCGGTGCGCGCGGAACGTGTCGGGCGTCAGCCGCCGGAGGGAATGTCCAGTTCCGGCTTGTTGAGTTCTTCGACGTTCACGTCCTTGTAGGTCACGACTCGCACGGAGCGCACGAATCGTGAGGAGCGGTAGATGTCCCACACCCAGGCGTCAGTCAGTGTGAGTTCGAAGAAAATATCGTTGCCCACCGGTCGGGCTTGGACATCCACGTGGTTGCAGAGGTAGAAGCGTCGTTCGGTCTCCACGACGTAGGTGAACAGGCCGATGACGTCCCGGTATTCCCGGAACAGTTCGAGTTCCAGGTTGTTTTCGTAGGATTCAATATCGCCGCTCATGCGTCCCCCGTCATGGTGTGTCCTGCGGTGTGCCCGTCAGGAGATCAACAGTAGTTTAGGACGTTTTGTCCCCCTAGGCGCGTTCGCACCCGGGAAGCGACCAGGAACGTCGATGCCATTCGCTCGCTCCCAGGCGCCGCAGCCCCTCAATGTGTACTCGAGACGAGTAGCCCTTGTTCGATGCCCACCCATACCCGGGATCCTCCAGCTGCTCCATGTAGCGGTCACGCGCCACTTTGGCGACAACGGAGGCCGCGGAGACGACAGCGCATTCCAGGTCGGCTTTCACGCGAGTCACCACCGGAGGGTGCGCCCACGTGTCCTCTCCCGGATAGGTCACGGTGTCGTAGTCGGCGAAGAGGTCATCCGGGGTGGTCAACCAGTCGTGACTGCCATCAAGGAGAACAACCTGCGGAACCCATCCCTTTTCGGCGAGTTCTGCCAACGCGCGTCGTCCCGCCAGGCGTAGAGCCACGATGATTCCCCAGCGGTCGATTTCTTCGGCGCTCGCCCATCCGATCGCGTGGGCGGGCGTCCACTGGGCAATTGGTTCTAGGAGAGCGGTTCGTCGCGCATCCGTCAGCATTTTGGAATCGGTCAGTCCGTCCGGAACGGGAAGGGAGGCATCGGGGGCAACCGCAACCCCCACGGCGACAGGACCCGCAAGGGAGCCGCGCCCCACCTCGTCTATTCCCACGAGGAGGCCGTAGCGCCTCGCAAGATCGTTTTCCACGGTGCGCGTCGCCTGTCGCACACCTCGACGAGGCGCAGAAGAGGGGCGTTTTCCCGATTCAGAGGGGTTCTCTGCGGGCAGGTGAGTCCCGTTGGAGCCGGTGGAGGACATGGGCTTCCTCAGTTCGTCGGCACCTGGGCAAAGACCTCGTGTCCGCTCAGGGTTGCCCAGTGCGTATACGGCCACATCACCCATTTGGCGCGGCCAACGACTGCGCTCACGGGCACGAAGGGCTGCTGTCCCTCTGCCCTGTGGTAACGGGAGTCCGAAGAATTCGAGCGGTTATCCCCCATCACCCACAGGTGGTTAGCAGGAACCGTGATATCGAAGGTCACCTGGGAGGGAGCGCTTCCGGGAGCCACGTAGGTTTCCTCCAGGGGAACGCCGTTCACTGACACTTTGCCGTCGGCCGTGCAGCAGGTGACGTGGTCACCGCCCACGCCGATGACGCGCTTCACCAGGGTCTGTTCTCCGCCCGCGGGGATGAATCCGGTGAATTCTCCGACGCTACGCAGCAGCGAGGGGGTCGTAGTGGTTTTGGGAAGCCACCCCATATCGTCGTGGAAGACGACAACGTCCCCGCGCTGAATGCTGTCGGTATAGGTCGACAGTCGTGAGACAACGATGCGGTCGTTTTCCATGAGCGTGGGGCGCATGGAGGATGAGGGAATCCAGAAGACTTGGATGATGAATGCACGAAGCACTGTGGAAATGATGAGGGCAAAAACCACAACCAGAAGTACTTCCCAGATCCATGTCCAGGGGTTTCGTCGTGCTTTCATTTCAGCTTCACGCACATCGCGACGCGAGGGACCGTGGAGCGGCCCAAGCGCAACGGGCGCTTTGTCCTCGCTTCGAGCCATGATGCGTTTTCCTCCCGGTGATCGTTGTTCAGCTTTCGTTGTCCGCGCGCGACGCGGGGGAATACGAAAGCCCGGTGTCCTTTCAGGATACCGGGCTTTCGCTCTACGTGTCGGTCACTCAGCCGATCCGGAGCGGTGCTCCTTGATCTTGGCGGCCTTGCCGTGACGCTCGCGCAGGTAGTAGAGCTTCGCACGACGCACATCACCCTTGGTGACGACCTCAATCTTGTCGATGGTCGGCGCGTGGAGCGGGAACGTACGTTCAACGCCCACACCGAAGGAGATCTTGCGAACGGTGAAGGTTTCGGAGACGCCATGGCCACGACGTGCGATGACGACACCCTGGAAGACCTGGATACGGGAACGGTTACCTTCGATAACCTTCACGTGCACCTTGACGGTGTCACCCGCACGGAATGCGGGAAGGTCCTCGCGCAGGGACGCCGCGTCGACGATGTCCAGCTTCTGCATGTTTACTCCTTGACGCTTCTGCCGCAGGTCAGTCACGTCTTTTCGGCAGGTCATAGCCTGCGATGGTGAGAGTGTCTGGGCGCTCCGGCGTCCCCCTGCGGCAGGTTTCGCCGCGCACAGACCGGATTAGTTTATCCATGGGGACGAGGCGGAAGCCAGTTTTTCCTTCGGCTTTCCTTTCGTGGATGCGTGAGATCGCGCACCCGCAGGTGGGGTTTCCTCGGGCGGTTCCCCTCTCACGGAGCAGGTGGCAGGCACCCTCCGCAGCAGCACATCCGGGTCAATGCCCGCTCTCCCCCGCTCACAGAGGACGGATCAGCACCTCGTCAACTGCGCGAACCGCACCTACCTGGAAACGCCTGCGACCGGACTTACGGAACCCATGTTTGCGATAAAAACGCAGAGCCCGGGCATTGCGCGCATTCGTTCCCAAAACGATCTGGGAGGCACCGGCCTCCTGGGCATCGCGCACTGCACGTTCCAGAAGGGCACCGGCAACACCGGTTCCGTGATAGTCGGGAGCGACGTAGCACTTCGACAGGTACGCCGCATGATCATCCACGGGAATAGTTCCATTCCCACGAGGCATACTCTCAGGCGCTCCCATCAGCACCAGGGAATAGCCCACGATCTTCCCCTCGCTTTCCGCGATCAATACGCGGGCTTCCTCGTCGGCGATCCATGAGGCGCAGACATCTACCGTGAGGTTCTCCTCGATGAAACGGCGAATATCTTCTTCAACCATGTCTTCGGGGCAGGCCAGGGGGAACATGCGCGATGCGAAAGCGCTCAACGCCTCGTCTTCTCCGGGGAGCGCCTGACGAATGTCCAGGGACGCGACGCATTCCCCCACGAGGTATCCGTTGAGTGCCAGGCATTCGCGGTCGCGAGAGTCCAGGGCGTCGGCAGACAGGGTGCGCACAATATCCGGGCGGCGGTGTGCGGTGCGTTCCAGCGACCGGTCGCGGCGCCAGCGGGCGATCGCCGCGTGGTTGCCTCCCAGGAGGACGTCGGGTACCTCGAGGTCACGCCAGCTGCGCGGTTTCGTGTACGTCGGGTATTCGAGAAGGCCATCCCCGCTGTAGGACTCTTCTTCCAGGGATTGCGGGTTGCCCATCACACCTTCGAGGAGACGAGCGACGGCTTCCACCAGCACCAGGGCGGCTACTTCTCCCCCATTGAGGACGTAGTCTCCGATGGAGTATTCCTCGACGGCGATCCCACGCGAACGGTAGTGGTCGGCAACCCGCTGGTCGATTCCCTCGTAGCGTCCGCAGGCGATGATCAGCTGCTGCGCGGAGGTCAACTGCGCTGCGCGTTCCTGAGTGAGGGGACGACCCGAGGGGGTCGGAATTGCCAGAACGACGCGGCGGCTCTCCGCGACGTTCTCTTCACAGGCGACGGACACACTCGCGCTTGCGGGTGCCTCGTCGACAAAAACATCAAACACGTGATTCGGAGCATCCCCCGTGAATCCTCCCGCTTCGATCACCGCGTCCAGGGCTTTTCCCCAGATATCGGCGCGCATGACCATGCCCGCTCCCCCGCCATAGGGAGTGTCATCAACGGTGCGGTGACGATCTTCCGTCCACGTCCGCAGGTCGTGGACGTGGACGTCCAGAAGTCCGGCCTCCTGGGCTTTACCCATGAGCGACAGCTCCAAGGGCGCAAAGTAGGCGGGGAAAATACTCAGCAGATCAATACGCACGATGGTCACTCTCCGTCGCGGGAGGCGCGCTGATCTGCGGGAAGCTGACCGGGGTCACGCGCTTCCACCACATCTGCGTCGAAAAGTCCCGGCGGCGGGTCGATCACGACGCGGCCACCCGCCACATCCACCTCGGGAACCAGCTGACGGACAAAAGGCACCATAATGCGCTGGCCTTCATAAGAGACCAGAAGCAGATCCTGGGCGGCACCCATCTGCAGTCCCACCACTGTTCCCAGAGACTCCCCGTCGGGAGTGCATACCTTCAGGCCGCGCAACTGGTGTGGGTACCAGGCGTCTTCTTCTTCCGTTTCTTCCACGAGGAGAGCAACACCTCGCACGGATTCGATCTCTTCGCGGCTCGAGATCTCCTCAAAGGAGGCAAGGACGCGTTCTTTGTGGACGCGCAGCGAAGCCAAGGTCAGGTTCGGGTAGGTGCTGCTCGTTGTTGCCAAGGAGACCCCGATCTGCAGAGCATCGGGGTTATCGCTGCGGACGTCCAGGACGGCTTCTCCACGCAAACCGTGAGCAGGTCCGATGAGGGCAGCTGTTAGTTCCATCGAAAAGTTCTCCCATCACAGGCAGGGCGGCACATCCCTATATGTTGCGCACACGCACATGCCACGACGGTGATGTGTCCACAGAATACCCACGGTGCGGGTGCCTCGAAAGTAGTGTGCACAAGCGCAGTTCATTCTATATGCGAAGAGCGGGGATGCGAGCTGTGCCCGCATCCCCGCTCCTTCACGCTGTGGAGGTCACTCGCGATCGGTGTCGACGACATCGACACGAACCGGTCCGCGCGTAGACAGCGCACTCATCACAGTGCGCAGCGCGCGGGCGGTACGACCGCCTCGCCCAATGACGCGTCCAAGATCCTCGGGATTCACGCGAACCTCAAGCATCTGCCCGCGACGCATCGAGCGAGAAGTCACTCGCACGTCTTCGGGGTGATCGACGATTCCGCTCACCAAGTGTTCCAGGGCGTCAACGAGCATGATCAGGCTTCCTCAGTAGCTTCTTCAGCCGGAGCTGCTTCTTCAGCGGCAGCTTCAGCAGCTGCTGCCTCTTCTGCGGCCTTCTGTGCGGCTTCTTCTTCGGCCTTCTTCGCAGAGGCGTCAGCCTTGCGCTTTTCAGCGGCGGCTTCGGCGTCCTTGATGGCGGCTGCAGCTTCAGCGGCCTTATCGCCTTCGGCAACCTTGACGCGGGAGACCGCATCCTTCTTGCCGTTGAACTTGGCGATGTCGCCGGTCAGCACCAGCAGGTTGCGCACCTGGTCGGAGGGCTGGGCGCCCACACCGAGCCAGTACTGCACGCGATCGGACTCGATTCGAATGGTCGAGGGGTTCGGGGTCGGATCGTACAGACCGACCTCTTCGATGACGCGTCCATCACGCTTCTTGCGGGAATCAACGACGACGACACGGTAGACGGGCGCGTGGATCTTGCCCATGCGCTTCAAACGAATGCGAACTGCCACTTTTGTGGTCACTCCTGTTTCATATCGGTGTGGAGGACACACCCATCCGGTGGGAACACGGTGAGTGGGGACTCCGGGACACGACGAACGCAGATGAGAGGGCTCTTCGCACGTCGGGTACAGCGCACTATTGTGCCACTTTTCATGCGTTCGTCCAAGTGCGCGCGCTCCGTTCCCCGCAACGCAGCGCGTGCCATTCATCACGAAAGCGCAGAGGGCAACGGCTCTTCCTCATACAGAACACCCGCGCGCACCACCCGAGGGTGCGACAAAACCTCGCGCGACAAGGTCGGATCCTGGGAATAGAACAGGAGATCTGCTCCCTGACCGGGCAGACCATACAGGGGAACGTTCAGCGCGCGTCGCGCTCCCACGGTAGCCGTCTCGGCCAGGCGCTGCGAGGAACATCCCGCGTCCTCCCACATCCGCAGTTCGCGATGCAGCGACCCGTGCTCCTGGTATCCCCCGGAGTCCGTTCCCGGAATCAGTTGGACACCCGAGTCCATGATCAGCCCCGCGTGTTCACGTCGCTCTTCCCACATGCGCCGCATAGTTGCCACGTACACGGGATATTTTGTCCCCGCCTGCTCCGCAAAATCACGGAAGAGCTCCACCTGCATCAACGTGGGTGAAACCAGAACGCCGCGCCTGCGCGCCTCATCCAGCTGATCCGCGTCCATTCCCGAACCGTGCTCGATATCATCCACACCGGCCTCGAGGAGATCATCAACCGCACCGCGCGAAAAACAGTGGACGGCCACGCGCCCACCCGCCTCGTGGACGGCAGCCACCGCATCCACCAGGATGCCGCGCGGCCACAGCGGACGCAGATCAGCGTCCGCTCCCGCAGAGCGATCGATCCAGTCCCCCACCAGTTTGACCCACCCGTCAGAGAGCGCAAGCTGACGCAGTGCTTCCTCCGGCAGGGTACGCGGATCCTCCAATTCGACGGCGAGACCTCGGATGTAGCGCATGGGGCGAGCAATGTGGCGCCCGCAGCGAATGAGGTGCGGGACGCTCCAATCCCCCCGCATCCACGAAGCGTCCACCGGACTTCCGGCATCACGAACCGTCAGCACACCGGTCAGAAGATTCGCGTGCGCGTGGCGACGCTGCTGCACCTCATCCGCGGGAGCAGAACCGGGAGCAACCCCAATGTGGCAGTGCCCGTCAACGAAACCGGGAAGAGCCCAGCCCCGCAGCGTCTGTTCACGCGATGCGCGACGCCGCCCCTCCGCCTCGTCCAAAGGACGAAAAACGGGGGCGAGCTGCCAGTAGCCGTCCTGCCACTTCCCATCGACCCCCATGAGGTGGCCGCAGAAAAGCATCACATACCGCCCAGGAGACGCTTAATATCCTCCGGCAGGTCATCCATCGTCGGACGGGGCGCCTCAACCTGCGGATCACTCACGCCGAACGCGGAACCCGAGGGGGCTTCGCGGCGACGCTCTTCCGGAGGAAGAAGAGCTTCCAGCTCCTGCTGGCGACGCTTCGCGGGGTTGCCCGAACGCGCCTTCTTCTTCACGCGAGCACGCTGTGCCTGCGCCTTACGCGCATTGGCCTTCTGCTTAGCTTTACCGCCGCTTCCGGGCATTGCACCCAGGCCGGGCATTCCGCCCATCTGCCCCATCTGGCTCATCATGGTCTTGGCGGCTTCAAAACGCTTCACCAAGTTATTGACTTCCGCCACGCTCGTGCCCGAACCGCGGGCGATACGGGCGCGACGCGACCCGTTGAGGATCGACAGATCCTGACGTTCCGCGGGAGTCATTGAGCGGACGATCGCTTCCACTCGATTCACTTCGCGTTCGTCGAAGTTCTCCAGCTGGTCGCGCATCTGAGCCATTCCGGGGATCATCCCCAGAACCTTCTTCATCGAGCCCAGCTTACGGATCTGCTGCAACTGCGACAGGAAGTCGTCCAGGGTCAGCTCACCCGACATGGCTTTGCGAGCCATGCGTTCGGATTCTTCGGCGTCCAGTCGTTTCTGAGCCTGCTCAATCAGGGTGAGCACGTCACCCATATCGAGGATGCGACCGGCCATACGATCCGCGTGGAAACGCTCAAAATCATCGAGGTTTTCGCCCACGGACGCAAAGAGGATGGGAGCACCCGTGACGCCTCGCACCGACAGAGCGGCACCACCTCGTGCGTCACCGTCCAGCTTGGAGAGGACAACACCGGTGAATCCCACGCCATCGCGGAACGCCGTGGCGGTGTTCACCGCGTCCTGGCCGACCATCGCATCCAGGACAAACATGATTTCGTGAGGGGAAATGGCGTCGCGGATTGCGATGGCCTGAGCCATCATCTCCTCATCGACGCCCAAGCGACCCGCCGTGTCCACGACAACCACGTCGATACCCTGCGTGATCGCATAGTCCACACCGCTTCGCGCAACGGCAAGGGGGTCACCCACGCCATTGCCCGGCTCCGGCGCCCACACCTGAACTCCAGCACGCTCACCCACGACCTGCAGCTGCTGAACAGCATTGGGACGCTGCAGATCCGAAGCCACCAGGAGAACAGACTTGCCCTCTTCACGCAGCCACTTTCCCAGCTTTCCAGCCAAGGTAGTCTTACCGGCACCCTGCAAACCCGCCAGCATGAAGATCGTCGGCCCGCGGTCAGCAAAATGCAGTTCACGCGTGGCGCCACCCAGAACCTCAACGAGTTCTTCGTGGACGATACGCACGACCTGCTGGCCGGGATTCAGAGCCTTGGAGCGGGCGGCTCCATAGGCTTTTTCACGCACCTTGGTCGTGAACTCACGCACCACGGGCAGTGCGACGTCTGCATCCAACAGGGCGCGACGAATATCGCTAATTGTCTGGTCGACGTCGGATTCCGTGAGGACACCGCGCGAACGCAGCTGCTTAAAAGATTGCGTCAGCCTATCGGAGAGGTTTGCAAACGCCACGTTGGCTTTCTCCCATCAACACACATTGAAAGAGGGCGCGCCCAAAGCGCAGGTCTGGGGTTTAGGGTATCGCACCCGGGCAGGACACGCATACGTCCTGCCCGGGTGCGATACGAGAAACAGCAGGTGAACACACCCCGGGAGGCGCGGGTCACTCACCGATAATTGCGTCCACAAAGGCCTGAGGATCAAAGGGCGCCAGATCATCAACACCTTCACCCAGACCCACAAATTTCACCGGAACACCGAGAGCGCGCTGAACCGACACCACGATCCCGCCCTTGGCAGACCCGTCGAGCTTCGTCAGGACAATGCCCGTCACACCGGCAACTTCAGCGAACACTTCCGCCTGTCGCAGGCCGTTCTGGCCGGTCGTCGCATCCAATACCAGCAGGACTTCATTCACCGGAGCCTGCTTTTCCATCACGCGCTTGACCTTGCCCAGCTCATCCATCAGCGTGGACTTCGTCTGCAGGCGCCCGGCGGTATCGACCATCACCACGTCCACGCCTCGTTCTGCACCGACGCGCACCGCCTCGAAGGCGACGGACGCGGGGTCAGTACCCTCACGGTCTGCTCGTACGACCTCCACGCCCACACGTTCGCCCCAGGTTGCCAACTGGTCGGCGGCAGCGGCGCGGAAGGTATCGGCTGCGCCCAGGAGGACGCTGTGTCCTTCGGCCACCAAAAGGCGCGCCATCTTGCCGGTTGTCGTGGTCTTTCCCGTGCCGTTCACGCCCACCATGAGGATGCTGGCGGGCAGCTGCCCGTCTTCCCCGTGGCGGTCGAGATTGATCGAGCGATCCAGCTGGGGATCCACCAGACGTACCAGTTCTTCACGTAAAATGCCTCGCACGACCTGCGGTTCTGAGGTGTTCTCAACCTTGGCGCGCGTGCGCAGCGCCTCCATGAGTTCTTCTGTCGCTTCCAGTCCCACGTCTGCGACCAGCAGAGAGTCTTCAATTTCTTCCCAGTCAGTGGCCGACAGGTCACCCTTCGACAAAATGCCGAGCAGTGCCTGACCGACAGCACCCGAACGCGCCAAACGCTGACGCAAACGTCCCACGCGAGAAGGAACGGACTCGGGGGTTTCCACTGCGGGCGCGGCCTGCTCCCCCACCGCGGCGGAGGTTTCGCGCTCGCCCTGCCCGTCCGGTCCGGCGCGCGCGGGGTCAGATTCTCCGCGTTCCTGAGCGGGCGCCTCGTCCGAAGAGGACGAATCGGGTGAGGAAAGAGGAGAGGAAACGCGGGGGGTGCTCGACGAGGCGGAGCGCACCCGCCAGACGACGGCTCCCACAACCAGCACCGCGACAGCGGCAATGAGGGCAATCCCCAGGGGGGATGAGAGGAATTCAAGGACAGCAGTCATGCCCCTATCATCCCATTCCCTTCAGCTCAACGCACCTTTCTCAGGAGCGGGGGCTTTCCTCCGGGGGCAGGGAACGGCGGGCGGTGATGTCCTCGATACGTTCGGTTGCGGCCTCAATCGAACCGTATCCGGGAAGATGTTCCGGAGTGATGTAGCCCTTCCCTCGGGCAGAAGGATCGTTGAGGAGAGCCGACATGCGTTCCTCGCGTCGCTGAATCTGCGCGGGAGCATCAGCGGCCGGCGTTGTCATCTGCTCGCGCCAGTGTTCCTTCCACTGATCCCAGGGACGCCGATACAGAAGTAACCCCAGCAGAATTGCGCTGGCAATTGCCACCATCACCACCATCGTGACGACGTACACGGCCATCCCATCAAACATGACGTTCCCCTCAGTGCGAATATTCCTCAGCTAGTTTAAAACTGTCAGGCGGAGGCATCCAGTCGTTGTGATACCACCTTGGTCACCCCGTCACGCATCGTGACCCCGTAGAGGGCGTCGGCGATTTCCATCGTGCGTTTCTGGTGCGTAATAACAATCAGCTGGCTGCTTTCACGCAGCTCGCGGAAAATCTCCAACAAACGCGACAGGTTGATGTCGTCGAGAGCAGCTTCCACCTCGTCCATCACGTAGAAGGGTGAGGGACGCGCCTGGAAAATCGCCACCAGGAAGGCCAGCGCCGCCAGGGAACGCTCCCCACCGGACAGCAGAGACAGGCGCTTGACTTTCTTCCCCGCCGGGCGCGCCTCAATCTCAATGCCCGTTGTCAGCATGGAGTCGGGATCGGTGAGGATCAGGCGGCCTTCACCTCCGGGGAAGAGGACGCTGAAGGTGTGGGCGAACTGGCGTGCGGTGTCCTCCCACGCGCTGCGGAAGGCTTCTTCCACGAGGCGATCGACATCCTCGATGATATTGAGCAGATCGGCTTTCGACTTCTTGAGATCCTGCACTTGGGAGACCAGGAATTCGTGTCGCTTCGACAGCGCCGCGTGTTCTTCCAGCGCCAGGGGGTTGATGCGTCCCAGTTTTTCCAGCTCGCGCTGGGCGGCGTCGAGGGCGCGGATCTGTTCCTCTCGGACATAGGGGACGGTGGGGAGGTCGGCGTCGGCAGCGGGGACAGCATCGTCGCTCGCAGCCTCATCTGCAGGATCCGTCTCCTGATCGGCACGATGGACGCGTGCTTCTTCGGCTTCCAGAGCAGTCGCGAGGGTTTCCTCTGTCACGACTGGAACCAGGTTATGCGGCCCGTAGTGTTCCACAAGCTCGTCGACTTCCAACGCGAGTTCTTCCAGGGAACGGGTCGCCAGCTGTTCGAGGCGCATGGTCAATTCGGCGCGAACAATTTCCCCGCGGTGGCTTTCGCCCGTCAGTTCATTCAGCTGGGCGGCCAGGGCATCCGCATTCTGACGCGCCTCCGAGAGGGCAGCAGATGCCTCGTGTCGCGCCTCTTCGAGGGCGTCGTGCCGTGCCCGGGCGCGTTCCAGGGCACGTTCGGCGGCCTGTGATGCCTCCTGTGCTTCACGTGCGACGTTCTGCGCATTTTCCAGTTCCACGCGGCGGCGAGCCTCGCGACGCCGGTAGGCCTCACGTTCTTCACGGCCTCGAGCTGCTGCCTGACGTAGAGAACGTGCTTTCGTCTGCATGTGACGCGACTGTTCTTCGGCGGCACGCAGGGCGAGGCGCGCCTGCGTTTCTTCTTCACGCGCGGCTTTCGCGGCGCGCGAGGCTTCTTCCGCCTGGCGTTGAGCGGCTTCCACGTCAACATCGGGAGCCGAGGCATCCACACCGTTGAGGCGGTTGCGCGCCTGTTCAGCCTGCTGACGCGCCCACAACACCTGTTCCTGAGCGCGCTCCGCCACCGTCTGTGCGCGCGCCGATTCCGCCGCAGACGCCTGAGCGGCGCTGTGGGCACGAGCTGCTTCCTGCGCGTAGCGCGCACGTTCCGCGTCTTCAGCGCGCAGGGCTTTGAGCGCCTGATTAGCGTCGCGTACTGCGGCGTCCAGTGCGGTATTCGCATCCATCAGTTCGCCCTGCACTTCGGCTTCACGGTTCCTCCACTGGGAGGCGCGTTCCACCGCTTCCTCGTACTGGGCGCGCAGCGCCAGCGGGGAGGAGGTTCCCTCCCCCGCGTTCACCACGGCGTAGCGTGTAAGAACGTCCCCGGCTCGCGTGGCAACACGCGTCACGCGTTCATCTCGCAGAGCTTCGCGCGCGTCTTCGAGGCTGTCACACAGCCAGGCTCCGGTCAGCGTGGCCGCGAGGAATGCACCCAGGTGTTCCGAGGTCACAGCTGCAAGCGCCCACTGTCCAGGTGCGCGAACGTCCGAGGGCAGGGTGTCAGCGTTTTCCTCTATGTTGCGGGCGGTGACAATACGCACCTGTCCTGCGCCGTCGTCACGCGCGCCCAGGAGGAATTCCCAGGTGGTGTCGTCTGAGCGTGTCACCGCGGCATCCGCAAAGGGAGTGAGGAGAGCCGCAACGGCATCTTCATATCCGGGCACGATATGCAGGTGCGAGGGCACATCGCCCCAGCTGCCATCACGATCGCTGAGCGTGGAGGTGGCATCCGTCGGAGTCAGGCTTTGAGACAGCGCATCGCGACGCGCTTCCCAGCGCGCGCGTTCGGCTCGCGCGTCACGTTCTTGGGTCAGCAATTCATCGACGTGGGCGCGCGCCTGATCACGCTGATTCTGGGCAGCGGCCAACGCGCGCGTCGCCTCGGTTTCCTGCGCAGTCTCGACCTCTCCGTAGACCGCTGCCTGTTCTTCTGCCTGTCGCTGGCGCAGGTGCGCGGCTTCCACCTGCTGGTGAGCGCGCCCCGCTTCGGCTTCCGCGGCCTCTAGACGCGACTCCGCCGTGGAGACGTCACCCGTAAGTCGAGCCATTTTTTCTCGGTGATCGGCGACGATGCGGTTGACCCGCGCAAGTTCGCGCGCAGATTCTTCTTCTGCGCGCTCCAGGTCTCCACGGGCGCGAAGGGCGGCGTCCACCCGGGCGTGTGCGGCTTCCACTTCCGTCATCATGTCGGCGTCGTGCGCGGAAGCTTCCTGCGCTTTGGCTTCGAGTTCTTCCGGGGTTTCCCCGGGAGGTTCGAGTTCCGGCTGAGAGTGGGTGGCAATTCTTTCGCGTGCCACCATGAGGGTTGCGCGCAGGCGCTCACTCAGGGAGGACAGCTGTTGCCACTGGTCGAGGGCTTCCTGCATCTGCGGGTGCGCCTGGCCATCGCGAGCTTCGAGTTCTGCGACCGTGCGACGCAGGCCGCGCAGTTCTTCGTCGAGGCGGAGGCGGCGTTGTTCCTGATCGCGTTCACTTGCGCCCAGGGTTTCGAGTTTTCCCTGAACTGTGACGACATCGTCTGCCAAGAGTCGGGCGCGCGCGTCTCGGACGCGCGCCTGGATCAGCGAGGCTTTACGCGCGATTTTCGCTTGGCGCGCCAGAGGCCGCAGCTGTCGTTCAATTTCTGAGCTCAGGTCGAGGACACGTACCAGGTTCTGATCCATGTCGCCGAGTTTGCGCAGCGCACGTTCTTTGCGTCTGCGGTGCTTGAGTACGCCCGCGGCTTCTTCAATAAAACCGCGTCGTTCTTCCGGGGTGGACGACAGGATCGCGTCGAGCTGCCCCTGTCCGACGATGACGTGCATCTGTCGTCCCATGCCGGTGTCGGACAGGAGTTCTTGTACGTCGAGGAGTCGGGCAGGGGCGCCGTTGATCGCGTATTCACTTCCGCCTCCGCGGAAGAGGGTGCGGGTGATGGTGACTTCGGAGTAGTCGATGGGCAGGAGGCCGTCGCTGTTGTCGATTGTGAGATCGACCTGGGCGCGCCCCAGAGCGGGACGGCCGCTAGTTCCCGCAAAAATAACGTCGGCCATATTGCCGCCGCGGAGGTTTTTCGCTCCCTGCTCCCCCATGACCCATGCGAGGGCGTCGACGACGTTGGATTTGCCCGATCCATTGGGACCGACGACACAGGTGATCCCCGGCTCTAAACGCATAGTTGTCGCGCTCGCAAAGGATTTGAATCCTCGCAGAGACAGGGTTTTCAGGTGCACGGGTCTAGAGTACGGGACTTAGGAAAGCTCAGGGAACCACAGGGCGATCTCGCGCGCAGCCGATTCGAGCGAATCAGAGCCGTGCACGATGTTTTCCACGGCACCTGTCCCCCAGTCTCGGCCGAAGTCACCGCGAATGGTTCCGGGAGCTGCGGTTGTCGGTTTGGTTGCCCCCATCAGGGAACGCATTCCCTCGATGACCTGATGTCCTTCAACGACGACCGCAACCAGCGGACCGGAGGACATGAATTCCACGAGTCCTTCAAAGAAGGGCTTGGTGACGTGTTCGGCGTAGTGCTGGCTCAGCAGTTCACGGTCGGCCACGAGGACTTTCAATCCCTTGAGGACGTATCCTTTCGCCTCGATACGGCGCAGTACTTCACCGGTCAAGCCGCGTCGGTAACCGTCAGGTTTCACCAGGATGAGCGTGTGGTCGCAGGTGGGATCCAGAAGTTGCTGTGTCATCTCGCATCCTTCGTTGCACGTGGGAGAAATTATGGTGAACCTATCACAGAACGTTCCCCGTCGTTCCGGAAAACGCGAGGTTTTCCGGTGAAGACGCTGTCCGTCAGGAGCGCGCGGGAGAGTGTCCTTCAAGGAGGGTGACGGCAGCTGCCAGAGCGTCGGCTGCCTGGGAGCCACTGGCGGTAATACTCACGGTGTCTCCGTGCGAAATTCCCAGCGACATGACTTCGAGGACTGACGAGGCGTCGGCTCCGTTGACCGTCACGTGTGCCTCGTAGGGGGCGAGGGCGCGGACAAGGAGTGCCGCGGGGCGGGCGTGCAGTCCGGCGAGGTCGGCCACCTGCGCTCGCGCGTGCAGATACGAGGCGCCCTCCACTGCATTGCTTTCCCCCAGAGTTGCGCTGTCCTCCGCGGTCTCTTTCACGGCAGTTCCGGGGTGGGTCGTTTCTTCCGAGGCGCCTTCTACCTCGGAGAGACG
The DNA here is from genome assembly GCA_963525415.1 of uncultured Actinomyces sp. Taxonomy (GTDB): domain Bacteria; phylum Actinomycetota; class Actinomycetes; order Actinomycetales; family Actinomycetaceae; genus Pauljensenia. The sequence goes on along the minus strand of CAURIY010000001.1, from coordinate 152,748 downwards.
TGCGCGGTCGGTCGACGACGCCGGGGGATCCTCCCCCGCTTCTCTTTCGTCGTGCGCAAGTGACTGCGGGTGCGACTCCTGCTGCTGTGGGCAGTGGGCGGCATCCTGAGCTGCGCGAGCAACTTCATGGAGAGAGCGCCCCTGCTGAGCTGCGACCGCTGCGGCCACGCTGCCCTCAACCAGCGGCGCGTGCGCGACGTGGATCAGGTCATCCGGATGATCGTGGAGTTCCACGAACGCATCGACATTCATCGTGGCCGAACCGAGGTCGCTCATGATGAGCACTCCTCCACCCTCAGCTGACCTCCTCGCGGTATTCGCCACGGCTACTGCGCGTTCGATGCGCGCCATCGATGTGCCCAAGCGTCCCTCGTCTGTTCCTCCCGCAGGCTCGCACCAGACGTGCGGCGCCATCTGCTGGGCGACCTCGACGACTCCGCGCGCCAGGAGATCAGAGTGAGAGACGATGACCAGGGCAACGCGGGCGTTCACTGCGCCTCCTCTGAGGCACAGTCGTCTGCCGCTAAGGACGCCTGCATCAGGATGAGAGCGGAGGAGACAGCTCCCGGATCGAGGTGTCCGACGGATCGTTCGCCCAGGTAGGAGGCTCGTCCCTTCGTCGCACGCATCGTTTCCGTCAGCGATGCCCCTCGCTGGGCAGCTTGGGCGGCACGCGCAATAACTTCGCGCGTCTGCGCGCCTTCTGCGAGGGAGCGGTTCGCGACTTCTGCTGCGGGAACCCACGCGTCCACCATGGTTTTCTCACCCACCTGCGCATTGCCTCGTTCGGTAATACCCTGCACGATAGCGTCGAAAACAGCGGCCACTCCAGCGGCGTCCAACTGTGTGGCATCCTCGTCGACCGTGCGCGCCGCACGCAAGAATCCCGTTCCGTACAGGGGGCCTGCGGCTCCTCCCACCGTTGACATCAGCGTGGTCGCAATCAGCAGCAGAGCTTCCTGCAGTGTTGCGGGGCGCTGCGCATTCATTTCCTCAACCACGGAGTGCATTCCACGGTCGAGGTTTTCTCCGTGGTCGGCATCCCCGATCTCACGGTCAAGCTCATTGAGGGTGTCGCGTTCGTGAGCGATCACCCGGCAGGTGCGCTGCATCCACATATCCAACCAGCGGACATCCACACTCATCGTGTACTCCTACCTCTCCACACTCTCAACGCCAATAGGGGGCATAGGCGGGAGCTTCAAAAAGCTCCACGCATTCGTCATCTGCACGGAGGAGACTGATCGACACCCCCGCGGTATCCATGCTGGTCACATAGGATCCGACCAAGGCGTGTGCGCATTCCAGTCCGTCGCGGTCAAGAAGTTCAGCCAGACGCCGGTAGCAAATGTACAGCTCACTATCGGGGGTCGCACCCATTCCATTCACCAGCGCGATCACGCGATGCTCCCCCAGGGTTCCGAAATCGTCAATCAGACGACTGTAGAGTTCATCGACCAGAGCATCAGCGTCCGTCATCTTTTCGCGACGGTATCCGGGTTCTCCGTGGATTCCGATACCGAATTCCACGTCCCCTTCCGCGAGGTCGTAGGAGGGGCGTCCCACGTAGGGGACGGTTCCCGGGCGCAGTGCTACCCCCATGGAGCGGACGTTTTCTGCCGTGTGGCGTGCACGAGCCGCAACCTCATCCAGGCTGTCGCCTCGTTCTGCAGCCGCACCGGCGATTTTCTCCACCAGTACGGTTCCCGCCACACCGCGACGTCCCGCAGAAGGCGCATCCTGGGGTATCGCGATATCGTCTGCCACGACAACGGTGCGGACGTCCACGCCCTCAGCGAGCAGGAGTTCTTCGGCGAGGGCAAAATTCATGATATCGCCACTGTAATTTTTGACGATCATCACGACTCCGGCTCCGGTGTCAACGCTCGCTGCTGCGTCCGCAATCGCATCGGGTGTCGGGGAAGTAAAGATGCGTCCGGGGATGGCTGCGTCCAGCAGTCCTTCCCCAACAAAACCGATGTGCAGGGGTTCATGGCCGGCGCCCCCGCCGGAAATAAGGGCAACTTTTCCCGTATCTTTGGGGCGTCGACGGATCACATACGCGGGGGTGGGGACGGTCACCAGTCCCGCGTGTGCGCGCGCAAAACCTTCGAGAATCTGCCCGGCAACGTCGTGGACGTCGTTGACCAATTTCTGCATAGGTTTTCCTCCTACCGCCGCTTCTCGGGGAAAACAAGATTCCCCTATCGTGTCACGTTTAGGCGTGAATTCCCAGGTTTTTCAGCACTTCACCCGCAAGCAGCACCGATCCGAAAATCACGATTCCCGCGCGGTTCGACGGATCCTCAGAGGCCTCGGCAAGTTCCACGGCTCGGGAAATGGCCTGGAGAAGATCCTCGTGTGCTTCCACGCGCCCTTCTCCAAAGACGTCGAGAGCGATCTCTTCGAGATCTTCCACCGGCATCGCACGGTTCCCCGGCATCTGGGTCACAATGAGCTGTTCGAGGTGAGGTTCGACCTCCGACAGCACAGTTTCGATGTCCTTGTCCCCCATCGCCGAGTAGACGCCCACCACGTGGCGGAAATCGAAACTCTCACTCAGGGCATCTCCCAGGGTGCGCGCGCCCGCGGGGTTGTGGGCGGCATCGACAATGATGGTCGGTGAGTGGCGCACCACGTGGAGGCGTCCCGGTGAACTCACCTCCATCATGCCCTTTTCGACGAGAACACCTTCCAGTTCGCGTCCCCCCATGAATGCTTCAACCGCAACGAGCGCTGCAGCCGCGTTATGTGCCTGGTATTCACCGAAAAGCGGCAGGAAAATATCCTCGTAAATAGCGGCCGGCGTACGCACCGTCACCATCTGTCCTCCCACACCCATCGTGCGAGAGAGCACCTCGAAGTCACGTCCTTCCAAACGGACGATGGCATCGACCTCACGGGCGCGTTCCAGGAGAACCTCCAGGGCTTCCTCGGGTTGTTCCGAGATCACCACGATCTGTCCCGGCTTGATAATCCCGGCTTTTTCGGTGGCAATCTCACGGATAGAGGAGCCCAGCCACTTCGTGTGATCCAAGTCGATGGGCGTGATTACGGCAACGCCACTATCCATAAGATTCGTGGCATCCCAGCGTCCCCCCATGCCGACTTCCACGACGGCCGCGTCCACCGGATAGTCGGCAAAGGCCGCAAAAGCCATCACGGTGAACAGCTCGAAGAAGGACATCCGTACCCCACCGGAGGCGATCTGCGCCTCGTCTACCATCTGCACGTAGGGAGCGATGTCATTCCAGGCGCCGATAAAGCCCTCGCGGCTGATCTTCTCCCCGTCGAGGCAGATGCGTTCACGCACATCCACCAGGTGCGGGGAGGTGAAACGCCCTGTCCGCACGCCGCACGCGCGCAGCAGGGAGTCGATGATTCGGGTGGTCGAAGTTTTCCCGTTCGTTCCCGTCAGGTGAATACTCGGGTAGGAGTTCTGCGGGTCACCGAGGATATCGAGTACCGCGCGCACGCGTTCGAGTGAGGGCTGAATCTGGTGTTCGGGGACGCGCGCCACAATGAGGTCATAGATACGCTGTACTTCGGCGTCCAAAGCCACCGTGCGTTCGGCCTCATCGAGGTGTACCTCATGGGATTCTTCGTCGCGGGATGCGCGCAGATCCTCTTCCCATTCCTCGCCGTAGTTCGTGTAGTCCCCGTCGATTTCCGCCAGAATTTCCGGGTCGGGGCCGACGAGCATCGCGTTCATTGCGAGGGCGTGGAGTGCAGCGTCGCGCTCGCTCAGATCCTCCCCCTCATCGACGAGGCGTACGTCCGTTTCGCCGCCTTCTTCCCCTTCGTCATCGGGAAGGTCAGCGGCTTCCAGGTAGGGCAGGAGATCTGCGGGGATCCCAACCGGTTCTCCCAGCTGAGAAGCGTTCTCTTCCGGTTCGTTTCCAAAAAACGCCGCGTGTTCGCGTTCCACTGTCTCTCCTCATGCCGTGTCACTGCACCTCATCTGGCACAGCTCCTCCAGTGTAGTCGGGCACCCGGACATCAACGCATCACCCACACCACACACAAAGCAACCACACTCAACAGCCATGCACCTCCCCCCTAAATCCCTCCCCCGAAAAGGTCTTTAACGCAGAGAACACGAAGGGCAGGGCGCAGCCGCTACACGCCATACCACGCATCTCGTGCACCACCTCTTGCCCTACAGCTCAAATCCAGGGTCTGCGGTGCACACACTGGGGGGGGGGGGGGCCCCCCCGCGCCCCCCCCCCCCCACCCCCCCAAGGGCCGGCGCGCCGGCCCCGGGCCCCCAAACCCAAACCGGGGGCCGCCCCACCCCCCCTCCCCCGCCACGGGGTCCCCCCCCTCGGCCCCAACCGCACAACCCCGGGGGGGGCGGGCCCCACCCGGGGGGGCGGGGCACCCGCAGGTGCCCGGCCCCCCAGCAGCCATCTATGCTCAGGCGCGCGTCACCGTGACACTCAACGCATCTGCGGGAGCGACCTCCACGCGAAGCGCCAGAGTTTCATGTGCGATCATCTCGCGGTAAGCTTCCACATCCGCAACATGATCGGCGGGAACACCCAGCTCCAGCACGATGCGGTCGGCAATATGCAGGCCGGCATTCTTACGCTCATCCTGGATTGCGCGGATGACATCGCGTGCGTAGCCCTCGGCTTCCAGTTCCGCGGTGAGCACGGTGTCGAGCACCACCACGGTGTTCGCCGGGGTGAGCGCCGCGACCTGGCCTTCGGCCACATTGGCCGAGGTCGACACGGAGAACTGGTCAGCGGACAGCACCACGGGAGCGCCCTCCAGTTCCACAGCGGGGAAGGTTACGTGAGAAGCATCCTCCGACAGCTCCCACGCTCCGGACTTCTGCGCCGCAAACAGCTGCGAGGTCAGACGACGCAGCTCCGGCGAGAACGCACGGGGGTTGAGCGACAGCTCGTGGCTCACGCTCAGACCCGACTCGTGCGGGGTCAGCAGACGCACGGTCTTCACGTTCACTTCCGAGGCGATATTCGGGCAGAAGGCCTCCAAAGCCGCGGCATTTTCCGACACCAGCAGCATCTCAGCCAGGGGCTGACGCACGCGCAGAGAGTTCGACTTACGCAGGCTGTGAGCCACACCCACCACCGCACGCACTTCGTCCATCGCTGCAACCAACGCGTCATCCGCCTCGTCGTCGGCGAAAAGCGGCCAATCCGTCAAGTGCACGGATTCCCCGCCCGTCAGGCCGCGCCAGATTTCCTCACTGAGCAGCGGCAGGAGCGGAGCCGACAGTTCCATGAGCGTCACGAGCGCCGTGTAGAGGGTGTCGAACGCCTGGGCGTCCTCATCCCAGAAACGCTGACGCTGAGTACGCACATACCAGTTGGTGAGGACATCCAGGTACTCACGCACCAGCTCGCACGCACGCGACACCTCGTAGTGATCAAGGTTCTCCTGGAGGGCAGATGCCAGCATGCGAGTGCGAGCCAGCAGGTAGCGATCCATCTGCGGGAGCGAATCCATCACCGAACGATCGTTCACGTCCAGGCGCTGCGCCTCGTAGCCCGCTCCCCCGTTCGCCGCACCCGCGTAGAGGGCGAAGAAGTAGTAGGAATTCCAGATGGGCAGGAGCACCTGGCGCACAGTATCGCGGATGCCTTCCTCAGCAACAATGAGGTTGCCGCCGCGCACCACGGTCGAACTCATGAGGAACCAGCGCATCGCATCCGACCCGTAGGTATCGAACACGCCGGAGACATCCGGGTAGTTGCGCAGGGACTTGCTCATCTTGCGGCCGTCATCGCCCAACACGATGCCGTGCGAAACACAGTTCGTGAAGGCATTGCAGTCGAAGAGCGCCGTCGCCAGAACGTGCAGCGTGTAGAACCAGCCGCGGGTCTGACCGATGTACTCCACGATGAAGTCGCCCGGGTAGTGATTCTCGAACCACTCGCGGTTTTCAAAGGGATAGTGCACCTGAGCAAAGGGCATCGAGCCGGACTCGAACCAGCAGTCGAGAACGTCCGGGATGCGGCGCATCATGGACTGTCCCGTGGGATCGTCCGGGTTGGGACGCACCAGGGTGTCGATGAAGGGACGGTGCAGGTCGGTGACCTCGACCCCGAAGTCGCCTTCCAGTTCCGCGATAGAACCGTAGACGTCGACGCGCGGGTAGGTGGGGTCATCGCTCACCCACACGGGGATGGGCGCACCCCAGAAGCGGTTACGCGAGATCGACCAGTCGCGTGCGCCGGCCAGCCAGTTTCCGAAGATTCCGTCCTTGGTGTGTTCCGGCACCCAGGTGATGTTCTGGTTGAGTTCCACCATGCGGTCGCGGATGGCCGTGACCTTCACGAACCAGGAGGAGACCGCCTTGTAGATCAGGGGCTTTCGGCAGCGCCAGCAGTGCGGGTAGGAGTGCACGTAGCTCTTCTGCTGGACGAGAACCGCACGGTTTTCCTCGGGCACGCGCGCCAGGGGGCCAGTCCCGTCACGCAGGTCAGCGATCACCGGCTTATTCGCCTCGAAGACCTGGAGTCCCTCGTAGTCGGGAACTTCACTGGTGAAGCATCCGCCTTCGTCGATGGGGACGACGGGGGCGATGCCCGCTTCCTGACAGACCAGCATGTCGTCTTCACCGAAAGCCGGGGCGATGTGGACAAGACCGGTGCCGTCCTCGGTGGTGACGTATTCGGCGGGGATGATGCTCCAGCCGTTGGAGCCGGGAGCCGCGCCTTCGGCTCGGTGATCCGCGTTATCGAAGTAGTCGAAGATCGGGTGGTAGCGCTTACCCGTGAGGTCTGCGCCCGTGTAGGTGGCGAGCACCTGGGGTTCTTCGCCCAGTTCGCGCGCGTATGCGGCGAGGCGTTCCTTGCCTAGGAGCACATCTTCACCGGCCAGCGGGGAGTCGAGGTTCTCGTCTACATGCACGAGGACGTACTCGATGGTCGGGCCCACGGCCACGGCCAGGTTGGAGGGCAGCGTCCAGGGGGTGGTCGTCCAGATGAGCACCAGTTCCGGCTTTTCTGCGCCCTCGCGCAGCGGCTCGGTCAGGCGCATACCGACGGTGACGGTGTTGTCTTGACGATCCTGGTAGACGTCGTCATCCATCTTGAGTTCATGGTTCGACAGCGGGGTGCGGTCGTGCCAGCAGTAGGGCAGCACGCGGTGTCCCTGGTAGGCCAGTCCCTTGTCGTAGAGGGTCTTGAATGCCCAGATCACGGACTCCATGTAGGGCAGATCCAGGGTCTTGTAGTCGTTGTCGAAGTCCACCCAGCGCGCCTGGCGGGTGACATAGTCCTGCCATTCATGGGTGTAGCGCAGAACGGAGGAGCGGCAGGCGTCGTTGAACTTTTCGATGCCCAGTCCGCATTCGCGGGTGATTTCTGAAACGTCATCGATACCGAGGATGCGCTGTGCTTCCAGTTCGGCGGGCAGGCCGTGGGTGTCCCATCCGAAGCGACGTTCGACGCGGCGGCCACGCATGGTCTGGTAGCGGCCAACGAGGTCTTTAACGTAGCCGGTCAGCAGGTGACCGTAGTGTGGCAGGCCGTTAGCGAAGGGCGGACCGTCGTAGAAAACGAATTCATTACTGCCGTTATCGCCGGCGTCACGCTGAGCAATGGAGCGACGGAAGGTGTCGTGTGCTGCCCAGAAAGCCAGGGTTTCGCCTTCCATCTGCGGGAAGGACGGGCTTGCGGGGGCTTCCGTGTCACGGTGGCGGGGGTAGAAGCCGTGCTTCGTCATGGTGTCCTCGTCTCGTTCCAATTCCAGGGACGAGAACCGGCGTCGCCGGCACCCGCGGTACCACCCCGCTTGCTGCGCATCCCCTCAACGAGGCGAACGCTCAGCCGCTTCATTAGAGCTGTGTCGGGCTCTCCCGTCCGGTTCTACTGGGGCGTATGCCCGTTCTTCCGGATGCTCCCCGGTGATACCCCCACGCGGGGCCGGATCACTGCAGTTCCTCCATAGTAGTGGACGTCGCCATGTGAGGCACGATGCGTCCACGTGGTGTGCCAGACATTCACATACGCGTGTGTGTCCCCGCACCCATGTGGATGCGGGGACACACGCTGCGATGAATGTTGGCGCAAGCGTGTCAGCTGCTGGTCACTGACCGTTTGAGGTCTGGGGTGCAGACTGCTGAGCGTTCTGGCCTTTCCGAGCCTTCTTCTGCTTGGCGGCGGACTGGTCGGAACTCGCGCGGTTTTCAGCAGCTCCCGGAGCTCCACCGGAATCACCCTGACCCATCTGGCCACCAGGGCCGCCACCGGGCGTTCCCTGTCCCATCTGACCGTCAGCGGCTCCGCCCGGGCCGCCCTGCCCCATCTGGCCACCGGGTGCACCCTGGGGAGGCATACCCTGACCCGGACCACCCTGGCCGAGCATTCCCTGCTGAGCGTTCTGCGCCTGGTGGTGCCCGTGGCCAAATTCGCCGCCGTGGGGTGCTGCAACACTACTGGTTGCCCATCCGGCGCCAAAACCACCAGCGAGGAGTGCGGCTGCTGCACCCGCATACAGGGCACGCTTCTTCCAGGAGGCTTTGGGAGCTTCTTCAGCCGAAGCGGCGGGAGTGGCAAAAACTTCGTCCGAACGAACCCAGGCTCCTTCGTAGCTGCCATCTTCCTTCTGGTAGGCGACATTCACGTAGGTCGCGCCGTCTGCGGGAGCGGAGGAACTTTCTTCCGAGGCCACCTGCTGAGCGGAGGCGTCCACTGCCTCGTCAACCGGAGCAAAAGCACGGGTTTCCTCAACCTGAGCCAAGGTTTCGGTCTCAGTGTTCTGGGGGGTGTTGTTCTTCGCCATGTCACTGACCTTTCTGTCTGCCCCGGTTTGTCCGGAGCTCTTGACTCATAAGGTAGGAACGGACTCTATGACCCCTTCAGGGACAAGCTGTGAAGAAGCTGTGGAGGGCTTTCACCAGCTTTTCCTCTTCCTCCAGAAGCGAAAAACCCTTGACATTCCAAAGAAAAGTACCCCTTCAACCAGAAGGAGTGACGCAGATCACCGATTATGTTTTGTCCCTCCAAACGGACAAAATTGCACTCAATCTACCGTTAAAAGCACCTCAACGAGGAGGCTTCACGGGGCCTCCGCCCGATGAGTCCTTTCCTTCTTTCCATCACAGGACGGATCTCATGACCAGTTCAACCTCTGCGTCGACCTTGACCGACGCGCAGCGCACAGCGCGCCGCTACGCCACCACCCTGGCGCTCATCGCTACCCTCGGTCCCTTCTTCTACGGGTTCGAAGGCATGGTGCTTAACGGCGCCATCAAAGCCGTCGGAAGCGAATTCCACCTCGGAACCCTGGCTCAGGGCATCGCGGGAAGCGCCGGCATCATCGGCGGTCTGATCGGCGCCATCTTCGCCGGACGTATCTCCGACAAGATCGGCCGTAAGACCACCCTCATGTGGGTCGGCCCCTTCCTCATGTTCGAAGCCATCTTCGGCCTCTTCAGCCCCCTGCTGGGTGCCTTCGGCTACCCGTTCCTGCTGCTGTGCCGCATCATCGGTGGCATGGGCTTCGGTGCGGCAACGACCGTTGCCCCCGGATACGTCGCTGAAATTGCTCCCGCCGACATTCGTGGACGTCTGATCGGCTTCCGCCAGCTCTCCATCATCCTCGGCCTCTTCTTCGCCGGCATGATCAACCTGGGTGTCACCAAGGTCGCGGGCAGCGCCTCCAAGGAACTCGCCCTGGGACTCCAGGCATGGCAGTGGATGTTCGCCTGCCTCATCATCCCCGCGATCTTCTACATCGTCCTCACCGCGCTCATCCCCGAGTCCCCCCGCTACCTGGTGTCCGTGGGACGTCGTGAAGAAGCCGCACAGATCCTCGTCAAGGTCACCGCAGATCCCGACCCGCAGGCTCGCGTCGCCGCAATCGCCGCCAGCATGGGCGCAACCGGAACTGAAAAGATGAGCATCGGAGCCATCTGGAATTCCCAGTGGCGCGGACTCGTTCTCGTGGGCATGATGATCGCTGCCTTCCAGCAGCTCACCGGCATCAACGGCGTGTTCTTCTACTCCAACTCCCTGTTCGCAGCCGTTGGCTTCACCGAGTCCATGGCTCTCCTGCAGACCCTGCTCATCACCGGATTCAAGATCGTCGGCGTCCTCAGCGGCCTCCTCCTGGTTGACCGCGTGGGACGTAAGCGCATGCTCGTCTACGGCGGCACCCTGATCTTCATCTCCCTGGGTGTGGTCGCCACGGTCTTCACTGTTGCCCCCGTCGTCAACGGCAAGCCCGACATCACCGGCAACCCGACCCTGGCATTCCTGGCCGTTGCCGCCCTGTGCACCTTCCTCCTCGGCTTCACCTCCTCGTGGGGTCCGATCTTCTCGATCGTTATGGGCGAGATGTTCCCGAACCAGATCCGCGGTGGCGCCATGTCCATGGCCTCGGGCGCAGACTTCTTCGTGAACTTCCTCGTGGTGCTCTTCTTCCCCTACCTCATCGCATGGTCGCCGGCAGGAACCTACTGGATGTACTGCGCATTCGGTGTCCTGGCCGTCATCTGCACCGCGAAGTTCCTGCAGGAAACGAACGGAACCCAGCTCGAAGACGTCGACAAGATGGCTCAGAAGTAAAACTGCTCACGCAGAACACGTCCCCCGCGGGCGGGGAGCACTGACGCTCCCCGCCCGCCTCAGCAAGGAAGCACAACTATGACGACAGAACAGGCCTCGCGCACTATTCCGGACAACGTCCGCAACGTCCTCGTCATCATGACGGACCAGCACCGCACCGACACCATCGGCTGCCTGGGCAACCCCCACGCGCAGACGCCGGTCATCGACGCAATGGGCGAACAGGGTTTCGCGTTCACCCACTGCTTCACTCCCACGGCCATCTGCACGCCCGCACGCGCCTCGCTCCTGACGGGCAAGCTCCCCCGCAAGCACCAGGTGCTGGCCAACCCCGAATGGAACATCGCCTACCAGACGGCCATCCCCGAAGGAACCTGGACGTACACGCAGGCTCTGCGCGACGCCGGCTACAACGTGGGTATCGTCGGCAAGTACCACTGCGGCGCCAACCTCCCCGACAAATTCGGCATGGATGACGACAGCTACTGGGGAGCCGAAAACCCCGTGGCCAACGAAAAGTACGTGGCATGGCTGGAAGCCAACGGTCTTCCCCCCGTGCGCGCCCACGACTTCTGGCGTGGAAAGCTCCCCGGCGGACGCGATGGCCACATCATTGCCGCCCGCCTCGACCAGCCGGAAGAAGCAACCTTCGAGCGTTTCCTCGCCGACCGCGCCATCGAGAAGCTGCGTGAGTACGCCGCCGATTGGAAGGACAGCGGAAAGCCCTTCAGCTTGGACGTTCACTTCTTCGGCCCCCACCTGCCCTACTTCCTGCCCGATGAGTGGTTCGACCTCATCGATCCGGAAACGGTGACCCTGCCGGAGAACTTCGGTGATTCCCTGATCGGCAAGCCCGCCATTCAGCAGAACTACGCCACCTACTGGTCGACGTCGTCCTTCAGCAACGATCAGTGGAAGAAGCTCATCGCCGTGTACTGGGGCTATGTTGCAATGATCGACTTTGAGATCGGCCGCATCATGGATGTTGCACGCGAGCTGGGCGTCCTCGACGACACCGCGGTGTTCTTCTGCGCCGACCACGGCGAGTTCACCGGTTCCCACCGTCTGAACGACAAGGGGCCGGCCATGTACGACGACATCTACAACGTCCCGTTCATTGCCCACATTCCGGGCGTGTCCACGGTGGGTCGTTCCGATGCCTTCATGTCGCTTATCGACCTTCCGGCCACGGTGCTGGATATTGCGGGATTGGACACCTCTCTCGTGGAGGATGGGCGTTCCATCGTTGATTTGACGCGCGGTGGCGAGGTCGAGGGATGGCGTCAGGACATCGTCTGCGAGTTCCACGGTCATCACTTCCCGCTCCAGCAACGTATGATCCGTACCAGGGATTACAAGCTGGTCGTGTCTCCCGAGTCCTTGAATGAACTCTACGATCTGCGCGTTGACCCGGCAGAAATGAACAACGTCTACACCGTGCCCGTCTACGACGACGTTCGTCGTGAACTGGCAACGAACCTTTACCTACAGCTGCGTGAGCGCGGAGATCACTCCTTTGCCAAGTGGATGGCCGCAATGACAGACTTCGATATTCCGCTGGTGAATACCGCTCGCAGCGACCTTGACGAGGTGATGGGCAAGTAGTCCGTTCCGGTGCTCCCCCGAGGCGGCGGGGAGCACCGGTTCCCATCCCGTGTGTCGACGTATCACTAAGGAGAGTTCGTGGAGTATACAACCCGCGCAACGCCGCTCACGCTTGAAGAGCGGATTGTGCAGTATTTGGCAACGGTGGATAGCGCCACCCGTTCCCAGCTCTGCGAGGTCTTGGGGGTGTCGCGCACCGCTCTTGGCCGCGCGCTGGCCACCCTGGACGCCGATCATGCGATTAGCGCCTTCGAATCCCCCATTCGAACCGGGGCTGGACGCCCCGTCAGCTACCTGCGCCTATCCAACGGCATCGCCCACAGCGCGGGTCTGAATATCGGCCGTACGTCCAGCGCGGGCGTTATTACGGATCGTTCGGGGACGATCCTCACCTCTGTCGCCGTCAACACCCCGCACTGCTCGTCGTGGCGTACTCCCCTCACCCAGCTCTGTGATGCCCTGAACTCTCAGGCGCGTTCCGAGGGGATCACGATGACGCATCTTGCCCACGTGGGCGTGGGCGTTCCCGTTCCTATGGGGTTGAACGTTTCGCGTTCGGGTACCGCCCACTTCCCAACCGTCGCTGAGATTGACGAGGCGGTGCGTACCTCGTGGGATGTGCCCGTCGTTGTGGAAAATACGGTGCGCATGGCCGCTTTGGGGGAATCTCTCTGGGGAAGCGGACAGGGTTTTTCTTCGCAGCTGTATGTTCGCCTGTCGGGCGGTATCGGCGGCTGCCTGGTGACCGGCGATCATCTTTTGGGCGGAGATAAGGGCTTCGCGGGGGAACTGGGTCATATTCGTCTTCCCGGACACGATGCTCCCTGTCCCTGCGGGAAGAGCGGCTGTTTGGAGACTCTGGCGTCGATCCCCTCTATCTGCCGCGCGGCGGGGGTCGCGTCTCTTGCGGCACTTTCCGATCTTTTACACGCCGAGGATCTCACCTCGTGGCAGACCGCGAGCGCGCACGAGGAGGCGCGTGATGCTCTGTTGCGTGCTGCGGATGCGGTGGGTCGCGTGTGTGCGACTGCTGTGCTGTTGTTTAATCCGCGGGCGGTCATTATTGCCGGCGAGTTGCCGCAGTTTTTCCCGGAGTTGGTGGAGCGTATTGCGGCGGCTGTGCACGATGAGTTGATTCCGTCGATGACATGGGATGTGGATGTGATTCCTGCGCGTTTGTCGAGTGTGGAGGCTGCTCGTGCTGCCGCTGTGGCGTCTGCGTCGGGGCATCGGGTGTCGACGGTGGGTCATCTATGACATTCCGTTCTCCGTCTGATACGCAGCTTCCCCCTCTTCTTGCGGGCGGAGTGGGGCTTTCTTCTGTCTCGGATTCCTCGCCGGTTTTGGCGTCTCCATCCGCGCGGGAAGCCTCGCTCAGTACGGATTCATCCATCACCCCGCAGTCATCCCCCACCACGCTGCCTTCACCCAGCACAGTTTTTCCGTCGGCTCCGCTTTCTCGTGAGCAGCTGCATTTTTCTGTGGTGGCAAAGCCGACGGGTGCGGCGTGTAATTTGGACTGTCAGTACTGTTTTTTCCTGTCGAAGGAGCTGTTGTACGACATTCCGCGTCAGCAGATGAGTGAGGAGACTCTGCAGACGTATGTGGCGGAGTTTCTTGCGGCTAGCCCCGACGGCGAGGTGACGATGCTGTGGCAGGGCGGGGAGCCGACGTTGCGGGGTTTGCCGTTTTACCGGCGTTTGGTGGAGCTGTGTGAGCAGTATCGGCGTCCCACGCAGCGGGTTGTTCACGCGTTGCAGACCAACGGGACGTTGATTGATGCGCGGTGGGCGCAGTTTTTGGCGGAGAACGATGTGCTGGTGGGGGTGTCGATTGACGGTCCCGAGCGGATGCATGATGCGTATCGTTTGAATCGCGGTGGTCGTGGGACGCATGCGATGGTGCTGCGCGGGTGGCGGCATTTGCAGGCTGCGGGTGTGCGCTGCAATGTGCTGTGTACGGTGCATCATGCGAATGAGGAGCACGGGGGCGAGGTCTACCGCTATTTCCGCGATGAGTTGGGCGCTCGCTACATGCAGTTCATTCCCATTGTGGAGCGCGTCGAAGAGAAGGATGTGTCTCAGGCGGAAAGTGGCTGGCGCGTGGGGGATGTTCCCCTGTTGTATCGCCAGGCGGGTCGCTGTGTGACGTCGCGGAGTGTGCGTCCTGAGGCGTATGGGCGTTTCCTGTCCGAGGTGTTTGATGAGTGGTATCGCACCGATGTGGGGGACGTGTTTGTTCAGGATATTGATTCTGCTGTGGCGTCTTTGTTTGGGATGAACTCGGTGTGTGTCCATGCTCCTGAGTGTGGGACGAATATGGCGATGGAGTTCAACGGGGATGTGTATGCCTGCGATCACTGGGTGGAGCCCGAGTGGTTGGTGGGAAATGTTGCTCGTTCTCCTTTCAGTGAGTTGGCGTCATCCGAGGTCATGGAGCGTTTTTCGCGGAAGAAGAAGGATCTGTCGGCCGAGTGCCGCGCGTGTCCTTTCCTGCGGATGTGCAACGGCGGGTGTCCGAAGGATCGTTTTGTTCTTCTGGATGACGGCAGTGAGCAGAATTATCTGTGCGCGGGGTATCGGCGTTTTTATTCGCATGTTCGCCCGGCGCTGGTGGCGATGGGGCGTTTGATTGCCGGGGGTCGTGAGGCTCGGGAGATTTTGCGTCCCGAGGTGCGTGCCCTGGTGGGTGCTCCGGAGCCGGTGGCGCCCACTCCCCCGTCTGAGGATTGTGTGGTGTCTTCTCTTGCGCCCGATGTTGGGCGCCTGCCGTTAAGTTTTGCGCTGCAGGATGTGTCCGCGGAACGCGAGCGGTGTTGTGCCTCGCATTCTCCTCCGCGTTCCTGCTGTTCGTCGTCGCGTGCTCCCCGGCTTTCCTGAGGGGGCGGCGCGGTATGTGCTGTCGTCGGTTGGCGCATGGGTGTGAGTGAAAGGGTTGTGTGTCGTGTTGGTTTATGTTGCTGTCGTGGGTGCGTGTATCGGTGTGGTTGTGGGCGCCCTGGGTGCGGGGGGCGGCATTTTGTCCGTTCCGACCCTGGTGTATTTCTTGGGGCAGGATCCGCATTCGGCGGCGACCCAGTCGTTGATCATCGTGGGTCTCACGGCTTTAGTTTCTTTAGCAACTCGCGCACGAGGCGGAAGTGTCCATTGGCGTGAGGGTTCCCTTTTTGCCCTTGCGGGGCTTGTGGGGACGTGGGCGGGCTCCCATCTCAATGGGTCGGTGGACGGAAAAGTCCTCATGGCGCTGTTTAGCGCGCTTTTGGGGTGTGTGGCCGTCGCGATGTTGCGGCGTCGCGAGACGGTACCCCCGGTGGGTGCGTCCGTTTCCTCCGAGGCACCTGACGGAGGGGAAGTGCAGCGCGCGGAGGGTGGCGCAGAGGGAAGCTCCGCCTCGTTCCTCCTGAAAGTGCTGGTGTGCGCGACGCTCACGGGATTCCTCACGGGATTTTTCGGCGTAGGCGGCGGTTTTGCGATTGTTCCGGTGTTGACGCTGGTGATGAAGTTCCCGATGAAGGAGGCGTCGGCGACGTCTCTGCTCATCATGGTACTTACCGCGCTCTTTGGGCTTGCCTCGCGGGCGGTGAGCGGCGGGTTGAATCTAGATATGAGTGCCGGCGCAATGATCGCGGTTTTTACGGCTGCATCGATGCTGGGGGGTCTTGCGGGTGCTCCGCTGACGAAGCGGGTGTCGAATCGGACGTTGTCGCGAGCGTTCGGGATCCTTCTTCTTCTGGTTGCCGCTGGGAGCGCTGCGGGAACGTTCCTGTCCTGAGCGGATCAATGGCGCGACCCGGGTGGTTCTCCGCTCCCCTGCTGTAGACCGAACTCAAGTGAAGCCCCGCTGCATATTCGCAGCGGGGCTTCACACCATTCAGAGAGGCTGAGGTCAGCCGTTGGGCAGACCGTAGGCCTTGTGAATCAGCCAAATCGGATGGACGACATTTGCGCCCGTGGCCGTGCGCAACTGCCAGCGGCAGGTTTCGGTGTCGCACGCTGCCAGTTCCGCGTTCACCTGCTTGATGAAGTCAAAGACCGGGGCGCCCACAGCCTGAGCGATCGCGTACTTTTCCTTCTTCAGACCGTAGGTACCGGCGATACCGCAGCAGGGCTGGTTGGATTCCTTCACCGTCACGCCGGGGATCAGGCTCATGAGTTCCACAGCCGGCATGCCCATGCCCGCGCCCTTGAGCTGGCAGGGAGCGTGGTAGGGAATCGTCACGTCGATGGGTGTGAAGTTCTCATCGAGTTCTCCCGCGTCGTGCAGGTCGAGCAGGAAATCGCAGATGTCGCGCACACGCACCGACACGTCGCGCAGTTCCGGCGTATCCATCTCCAGGATTTCAGCGGCTTCGTGCTTGAGCATCGAGCCACAGGAACCCGAGGAGGTGACGATCGGAGCGTTACGGTTCACGGTGCGCAGATCATGGGTCAGACGCGACACGTACTTACGCGCATCGTCGTACAGGCCGTTGGACTGAAGAGCCAGACCGCAGCATCCGTGTTTGGGAACCAGAACCTCATAGCCGAGGTGTTCCAAGACCAGCACCGAGTGGATGGAGGTTTCCACCTCAAAGTACTGCCCGGCGCATCCGTGGAAGAAGATCACCTGGCCGCGGGTTCCGGAGTTCGGCAGCGGCGTGTGCTTGCGGAACCAGCTCTCGAAGGTGCGTCCCGCGGCCTTGGGCATGGGGGCAGCACGGTGGATTCCGATGACGCTTTCCACGGCCAGACGGATGGGTTTGACCGTGAGCGCCCAGTTCGCGATCGGCGCCACCGGGGTCATGGCCATACCCATGAAGGTGGTGCGCGAAATGAGCTTGTCGCGCAGGGGAATGCCCTTCGCCTGTTTCATGGCGGTGCGCGCGTGGTGGTTGATTTCTGCCACCTTCACGCCCTGCGGGCACACCAGGGTGCAGGTGCCGCACGAGGAGCAGTAGTCGATGGAGTGGTCGACGATCTGTCCATCTTTGCGGTAGCGCTCGGCCTGGGGGCCGACGAATTTCGGGCCGGGGAAGAGGTCGGTGACGCGCGCAACCGGGCACTGGGTTTCACAGATGGTGCACTTCACGCAGGCGTCCAGGCTGGCGCGCAGCCCGTAGTCGTCGCCGTGTCCCAGGTTGAGAACGTCGGGTTCCATGACAGCGGGGCTCATGTCGAGTGTCATCGTAGTCCCTCCACAATCGAATCGGCGGCACGCAGCGCCGAGGCCAAAGCAATTCCTTCACCGGACTTTTCACGCCAGCGGGTTGCTCCCGCCAGGTTTCCTCCGGCTGCGTACACGTTGGTGTACACCGGGGTTCCTTCCGCGTTCAGAGCGCGCATCGAGTGATCGACGGCGATTCCCGAGCGGAACAGCGGCTGGTCACTTCCCCAGAAGTCTCCGTTGAGCAGTTCGCCTTCGATTCCGACCAGGGGCAGGCCGAGGACGGTGTCGCTCACGTTCCCGTAGGAGTCGATTTCCAGCGCACCGGATTCGAATCCTCCGGCGGCCAGGATGACGTTCTTCGTGGGGATCACCTTGGGAGCGCCCGCGGTCGAGACGGTCACGGAAAGCAGACGTCCGTTCTCACTGTCGTGAGAGATCACGGCGGAGCCGGTCATCAGACGCGCGTTCTGCTTGACGAGTTCCGTCATGGCCTGGTTCAGGCGCATTCCGGGAACTGACGGCGGCTGGAGGGGAATTTCGAAGATCTCGTGGCCGAGCTGGGCGCGAATGTCCTCCCACGCGTGGAGGTCGTTGAGTCCGAGGACGCCGGGCAGACCCACCACTTCCCCGTCGCGCACGTGTTCTTTGAGCAGATTGACGAGGCGGTGGCGCGTTTCCGCACTGTCCAGGGCACGCGCGTGGTTGACTCCGCTGGTGTCGCTTTCGTCGCCGCGGATGGGGAAGTCCACGGTGATGGCGCGCGCCTGAATGGGCGTGCCGTCGGGTGCCTGCTGCAGGGAGAGGTTTTCTGCTGCCAGGGTCGGGTAGAAGTCCTTGAGGCAGGAGAATCCGACGAGCAGGTACTTCGTGTGGTTTCCGGGGATACCCGCGGCCATGGACGGCTGGTAGATCGAGGTGGGGCGCAGCGCTCCCACGGCGGTGGGCAGGACGACGTTGCGCGAAGGCTCGCCCACGAGGAGGTCGCTTCCCAGGAGGTCACGCATCCACGTGAGGGAGGAGGCCACCTCGTCGGGCGTGAAGTGCGCGTAGGGGTGTCCCGGGTGGGATGCGACGTATTCGGGAAGTTCGGCCAGCGGTTCGCTCACGCGTTCGGGCGAATATCCGAGGATGTCGAGGGTTCCCTGCCCCAGTTGGAGACCACCGATGCCTTTGGTGACCAGGGTGACTTTCGCGCCGGCTTCGGCCAGGCGAAGGGTGGCTGCCAGTCCGGCCAGACCGGCGCCGATGACGACGGCGTCTCTCATCAGATGACCTCCTCGGTGGGGACGGGCAGGTGTTCAACGTCCAGGGTGCCTTCGTGGATCCAGTTGTCGAGGGCGGCCTGGCGGGCTTGCTTGCCGAAGAGAATTGGCCACAGGCCAATCCAGCGGTTCTTGAGGAACAGGCGCAGGAGTGCATTGGTGCGCTGTGCGTCGATATCGCCTCGTTCGTGGGCGATTCCCGCGGCGCGCTGCGAGCAGAAGCCGCCCTGGCACGGTCCCATGCCCAGACGCACCTGACGACGCACGTCGTCGAGTTGTCCACCGGGCAGGGCGTCCATGGTCTTTTCCAGCATCTCGCGGGTGATGAGTTCGCACTCGCAGATGATCTGCTGGTTTCCGGGGGCGCTTCCGTGATGTTCGACTTCGTCGAGGCGGTGGCCGATTGCGTAGGTGTGCTGTCCTTCGGCGGCGGGGACGGCTTCCTCGGCTGTGCGGCAGGGGCGGTCTTCGCCCATTTGGTCGCACATGATGTCGACGATGCGTTCTGCCATGAGTCGGTAGGTTGTGAGCTTACCGCCGGCGATGGTGAGAATGCCGTCGACTCCGTCTCGGTTGAGGTGGTCGACGACGCTCATGCCGCGCGCCATGTGGCGGGTGTCGGTGTCGGAGACTCGGCTGTCCTTGACCAGGGGGCGTGCGCCCGCCCAGGCGTGGAGGGCACGGGACTTGCGGAAGCCGGGGATGAGGGCTTCGCCCGAGTCCAGCATCTGCTGCACCTGGTCGGAGAGGATAGGAAGTTTGTCCGGGTCTTCGGCTTTGAGGTCGGTCGTTCCGATGATGCACACCGGGTGGACGGGGACGAGGATGTCGCCATCGGCCGGCCAGATACAGCGGTTGATAACCATCTGGGAGAGGCGATGGTTCATGGCGATCATGATGCCCGCACCGGGGACGACCTCCACGCCGTGGCAGTCGGCCATTGCGGCGATCTGTCCCGCCCAGGGGCCGCCACAGTTGAGGACGAATGAGCAGTCGATGCGGACATCTTCGCCGGCGCGTTCGTCGCGTGCAATGACGGCGCTGATGCGGTCGCCTTCGCGCAGGATGGAGGTCACGCGATGGTAAGTGAGGATTTTCGCGCCGTAGGCCATGGCGGAGCGGGCGGCTCCCCAGACCATTTGCCAGCCGTCAACCGTGCCGTCCTCGACGACGAATGCACGTTTGATGCGCGGATCCAGTCGGGGTTCGCGTCGCAGTGCCTCGGCGATGGAGATTTCTTCGGCGGGGACGTGTGTGGCGCGTGCGCGTTCGATGAACTTGTCTGCATATTCTTCGTCGTCCTGTGCGGTGACGACGAAGAGGCCACCGGTTTCTTCAACGGCGTTGGCGTTGATGCGTTTGACGATGGCGTTTTCTTCGGCGCATTCGGTGGCTGATTCCGGGTCGGAGGCGATGTAGCGTCCGCCGGAGTGGAGCAGACCGTGGTAGCGGCCGGATGTTCCCTGAGCCATGTCCGCTCGGTCCAGGAGAATGGCGCGGAATCCGCGCATCGCAACGTCGCGTACGACGCCGGCTCCGGTGGAACCTCCGCCGATGACGACGACATCTGTTTCCAGCGTCCTCACTCTTTCATCCTTTCCCGGCTTTCGTTTTCTTAACGTCTGTGAAAACGAAAATGCTGTTTTGTTTCCTGGTAGAAATAATGCCTTCTCTTTTACGTCTGAACGGCTGATTTTCACCTCGTGCACAGATGTGCATTTTTCTTTCGAGGCGGGTTGAAGATTCGCGGAATAGCAAGGAAAACCTTAGAAAATTACGGTGAATCATTTTTTCTTTTTTAGCTTAGGTAAGCCTTCCTTTATCATCACTTTTTCTTCCACTTCACTTTTCTTAACACCCTCATTTCCCTGAAATATTCCCCCCCCTTTTCTCCTCCCTTCCCCCCATTCCCAGGCACAATCCCTGGCCATGCATACCCGGCTTTCTTCACCAACTCCCCCTTCGCCTCGTCGAACACACACCGCAGATGTCCAAGCCACCCCCTACCATGAAGACATGAGCGAACACAGCATCCAGCCCCCGCGCCCGCAGGACGATTTCTACCGACACGTCAACGGCACATGGCTGGCAACCCACACCATTCCCTCCGACCGCCCCAGCGACGGCACCTTCAATCAGCTTCACGATCAGTCCGAACTGTGGGAACGCCAGATCGTCGAGGACGCGAGCGCCGGACACATTGAGGGACACAACGCCTCCCTCATCGCCGCCCTCTACGCCCGCTTTATGGATGAGGACACCCTCAACACCCAGGGGCTCACTCCCCTCCTGCCCACGCTCACCGCCATTGCGAACGCATCGACCCACGCGGAACTCGCACACACCATGGGCTCCCTGCAATACGCCGGTATCGGCGGGCTTCTGGGCGCCTACGTGGGGACAGATGCCCACGATTCTTCCCGCACCATGCTCGACATCTACCAGTCGGGACTCTCCCTACCGAATGAGGCCTACTATCAGGAAGAAGCACACGCTCCCATCCGTCAGGCATGGGACACCTACATGCGCACCCTCTTCTCCCTGACGGTCGCGACCCCGCACCTGGAGGAAGCCCTTCTCACTCTCTTGAACGCCACCCCCTCGGGAGAAGCTCCCTCAGCGGAAGGAAACCCGTCCGCCGAAGCATCCTTCGCCTCGCGAATCAACGCGCTGGAAACGGCGCTCGCATCCCACCATCGCGACTCTGTGGCCAACCGCGACCCCCTGGCGCAGGACAACCCCATGACGTGGGAGCAGCTGCGTTCCACCTACCCGGATTTCGCGTGGGATGAATGGGCAGCGGGGCTGCACCTTCCCCTGGAACGGGTGGAGACGCTCAATGTGTCCCAGCCGGAATATGTGGAGGGCGCTACGCGCATCTGGGCGGAGACTTCTCTGGATGACCTCAAGCTGTGGCTCATCAACTCGGCACTGGATGCTCGCGCCTCCCTCATGTCAGCGGATTTTGTTGACGCAAGCTTTACGTTCCACGGGCGTGCACTGGCGGGAACAGAAGAACTGCGTCCCCGCTGGAAGCGCGCGCTTTCCCTGGTGAACGGCTTCCTGGGTGAGGCCGTGGGACGCATCTGGGTGGAACGCCATTTCCCGCCCACGCACAAAGAAAAAATGGATGCCCTCGTTGCGGCCCTCCTCGATGCCTATCGCGATGCTCTGTCTACTTCGGAGTGGATGGGTGAGGCCACGCGTGAGCGGGCACTGGCCAAGCTCGACACCTTCGTGCCGAAGATCGGCTACCCCGACAGGTGGCGCGACTACTCCGCTCTCACCCTGGGTGGGGCAACCCTGCTGGAGGATGTGGCAGCGGCAACCGCTTTCCACACGGAATACGAGTGGGCAAAGCTCGGGAAGCCCGTGGATCGCAGCGAGTGGTTCATGACCCCGCAAACGGTCAACGCCTACTACAACCCGCCAATGAATGAGATCGTCTTCCCCGCGGCCATTTTGCAGCCCCCCTTCTTTGATCCGAATGCTGATGAGGCGGAGAACTTCGGGGCGATCGGCGCGGTCATTGGCCACGAAATCGGACATGGTTTTGATGATCAGGGGTCGCGCTATGACGCCGACGGCAACTTGGAAAACTGGTGGGATGATGAGGATCGTGCCCGTTTTGAGGAACGCACGGCTGCGCTCGTCGCTCAATACGACGTTCTGACACCTCGTGATCTTCTCCCGAAAGATGACAGTGCCTCTGCGGCGGATGGTACGGAAAGCTCATCCGCAGCGGAGGAGGAGGCTCCTCTCCCCCACGTCAACGGTGCCCTCACCCTGGGAGAAAACATCGGTGACCTCGCGGGGCTGTCGATCGCATGGAAGGCCTGGGAACAGGTTTTGGCCGCGCAGGGACTGACCGTTGACTCCTCCCCCATCATCGATGGGCGAGGCGGCGCTGAACGTTTCTTCCGCGCGTGGGCACGCGGGTGGCGTACGGCCATTCGCCCGGAGTTTGCGCTCCAGCTGTTGACCATTGACCCGCACTCCCCCGCGGAGTTCCGGTGCAACCAGATCGTGGCAAATATGGATGCTTTCGCGGAGACCTTCGATGTTCAACCGGGAGATGCTCTCTGGATCGCTCCCGAGGAGCGCGTGCGTATCTGGTAAAAGAGGCGGAGGCTGAGCACTATTACCTCCTTACGACCTGCGATTGTCCGGGGTCTGTCCGAAGCGAAAGCTGTCGGGCAGACCCCGGGCCGCACCTTCTTCCACCCTGCACCGCCTCGTCAATAACGAAAGTGCCCATGAGGTGTAACTTTCCGCGCTCAAGTCGCCTTTTTTCGACAGAACGTGGGAAAATGAGCGGGATTGTATGGATGTTCGTCCATATCCCACTGTCAACACAGAAAGGGTTTCCATGCCTGGCCTGAACCTCACGCGCGAGGAAGCGACCGCGCGCGCCGCTGTTATCAGCGTCGAACACTACGACGTGACCCTCGACCTGACGCAGGGCGACACCAATTTCCGTTCGCACACCACGGTGACCTTCACCGCCACGGAGGGCGCGACCACTTTCGCCGACCTCGTGTCGAACAACATTCGTTCCATCACCCTGAACGGCCAGGAACTCGACCCCAGCATCCACCGCGACCACCGCATCGAGCTGCCCGCTCTGGCCGCACACAACACACTGGTCGTGGATGCCGATTGCCAGTACATGCACACCGGTGAAGGTCTGCACCGCTTCGTGGATCCGGCCGACGGCAAGGCCTACTGCTACTCCCAGTTCGAGGTGCCGGACGCCCGCCGCGTTTACACGACTTTCGAACAGCCCGACCTGAAGGCAACTTTCACGTTCACCGTGACCGTTCCCGCGGGCTGGAAGGTGTTCTCCAACTCCCTGACTCCCTCTCCGGAGGAGAACGGCGAGACCTGGACGTACCGTTTTGCCGAGACCGAACGTATGTCCACCTACATTACGGCGATTGTCGCCGGCCCCTACGAGGGTGTCACCGATTCGCTGGTGTCCGCTGACGGCCGCAAGATTCCGCTGGGCGTGTGGTGCCGCTCTTCCCTGCTGGAACACCTGGATCACGAACGTATCCTGGACATTACTCGCGCGGGCTTTACGTTCTTTGAGCGCGAGTACGGAATCGCCTACCCGTTCTCGACCTACGATCAGATTTTCGTTCCCGAATACAACGCGGGCGCAATGGAGAACGCGGGCTGCGTGACTTTCCGCGACCAGTACATTTTCCGCACGCGCCCGACCACCGCCGACTTGGAGGCTCGTGCGAACACGATCCTTCACGAGCTGGCGCACATGTGGTTCGGCGACCTGGTCACCATGCAGTGGTGGAACGACCTGTGGTTGAACGAGTCCTTTGCCGAGTTCATGAGCCACCTGGCTCTGGCCGAGGCCACGGAGTACACGGACGGCTGGACGGGCTTCATGCTGCGCAAGGACTGGGGCATGAACCAGGATCAGATGCCAACCACTCACCCCATCACCGCTGAGATCCGCGACCTGGCCGATGTTGAGGTGAACTTCGACGGCATCACCTACGCGAAGGGCGCGTCTGTTCTGCGTCAGCTGGTGACCTACGTGGGTCGCGAGGCCTTCTTTAAGGGGCTGCACGAGTATCTGACGAAGCACTCCTACGCGAATGCGACGCTGGCTGACCTGCTGGGTGAGCTGGAGAAGGCGTCGGGTCGCGACCTGACCGCATGGTCGCGCGTCTGGCTGGAGGAGGCGGGGATTACCCTGCTGCGCCCGGAGGTCTCGGTGGATGAGTCCGGGGCGATCACGGAGCTGCCTGTCCTGCAGGAGTCTTTCTCGCAGGGGTCTTCTCTGCGTCCGCACCGCCTGGTGGTGGCCGGCTATTCGCTGAATGAGGCGGGTTCTGTGGAGCGCGTGTTCAGCGAGGAGCTGGACGTCGATGGCGAGCGTACCGTGGTGTTGTCGGCCGCTGGCTTGGCTCGCCCGGATCTGGTGCTCATCAACGATGAGGATTTGGCGTATGCGAAGGTGCGCTTGGATGAGGAGTCTTTGGCGTTCGCGATCCGCAATATCGCGAAGTTCGAGGATTCTTTGACGCGCGGCGTGATTCTGGCCTCCGCGTGGGACATGACGCGCGATGGCGAGATGTCTGCGCGCGATTACCTGTCGTTGGTGTTGGCGGCTCTCCCGGTGGAGCGCAATTCCACGATGTTGCGTCTGCACCTGCGTCACATTGACGAGGCGGTGCGTGCCTTTGTTGCTCCCGCTCACCGCGCGGCAGCTCAGGTTCAGGTGGGCACGACGCTGCTCCTGCTGGCTCGTACTGCGGCTGCAGGCTCGGATCAGCAGCAGCTCCTGGTACGCGCGGCAGCGTCGAATGCTGCAACCGCTGAGCACTTTGAGGCTGTGAAGGCTCTGTTTGATGGGTCGCAGACCTTCCTGGGGCTGGATATGGACGTGGATCTGCGCTGGTCGCTGCTCTTTGCTCTGGTGCGTGGCGGTTTCGCTGGCGAGGCGGAGATTGCTGCTCTGGAGACCGAGGACGACACGATGACGGGCCACCAGAATGCTGCTGCGGCTCGTGCGGCTGTGGAGTCCGCAGAGGTGAAGCAGTCGACGTGGGAGGCTGTGCTGCGCGACCTGTCGATTCCGAATGACACGCGTTGGGCGATGGTGTCGGGCTTCTGGGCTCAGGCTCGTGTCACTCCCGAGGCGTATGTTGCGTTTGTGGATGACTACTTTGCGTCGATTGATCGCGTGTGGTCGGATCACACGTTCCACATCGCTGAGGACATTGTGACGCTGATGTTCCCGTCTGCTCTGGCCGGCTATGTGCCGAGTGTGGATCTGGCGGCACGTGGCAATGCGTGGATCGCGGAGCACCCGGAGGCTTCGGGCGCTCTGGTGCGTCTGCTGCGTGAGCGAGTTGCCGTGGTCGAACGCATGCTCGGTGCCCAGGCGACAGATGCCTGAGTAAACGCTGAATATCGGGGCGGAGCTCAGCCAAGTGCTGGGCTCCGCCCCGTTACATCACCTCAGACGGTTTTTGCATCATGCGATCTCCCCTCGGCGGCAGCCAGCAGCAGAGCTTCATGTACTGACTGCTCAAAAATCACGCATGAATGAGCATACTTATACAAAGTTTTCCTTCACCAAAACCTTGGGAAGCAAGGAGAAAAGTCTCGTAAACTGGCTCGCATCCGCATAGAACAAGGAGAGCGTGATGAGCAGACAAGACGTCATTGATCATCTTTCTGCCGAACGCATGGCTCCCTTCTTGAGGGAAACAGACGGCAATCGCAAGAAGGCCTTGGAACTGTACTACTGGCACAGTGAGCTAGTTGCTGCAACGCATGTCGTCCTTGGATACACCGAAGTTATCCTCAGGAACGCCATTGATCAACGTCTACAAGAATGGAACCGGGCTCATACGGGCAATGACAGTTGGCTTCTCGAACCTCCAGCTACGCATATTCGAGCCATTTTCAAAGATGACAAGCGTAAAGCTGCCTGCGATCTCGCCAAAATTGACGCTGAAACACGAACAGCGCAACATCCACGGTGCGGTGAAGAAATTACGCATGCAGATGTTCTCTCAAAGATCATGTTTGGAACCTGGAAAGCTTTCCTCCCCAACCATTCACCCACAACGTCCAATAATTCCAAACGTAACCAGTCGCGCCTTACGCTATGGCATGAAACCCTTCACGGTGCCTTCCCCAATATTGATGATCCACTTGGAGAAAAGACCTATTGGCGCGTCAGTCACCTACGTGACCTCAGAAACCGAGTCGCGCACATGGATGCGCTACTGAACATTGACATGAGGTATCGACTCAAAGAAGCCTTCGCACTCATTCATGCTATCGATACCTCGAGTGCCCAGTGGATTGCAGGTAAAAATCCTGTTCCAACGGTTCTCAAGCGCCGTCCAAAATAAAAAATGAAAGAGCCTGCAGGCGCATGTCCTACAGACTCTTTCCAGGTCAGAGCAGGACACATACGTTCCTGCCGCACGTCCTCCATGCTAACACACGAGGTCTTCATTCCGATCTACTGGATCTCGAAACCAAGAAAACAGATTCATTCCGCATACACATTTTTATTTCAACTCATCCACTCTGCATGTCTTCACAAAAGACAACCATCGCCACCTCACACCAAGCACGGAGCAACATAAACCCACAACCCCTCTGAGGTTTTAGCGGGCACAAAGTCCTAGACTCCTCCCATACGTCTCTCCCACATCAAAAAATTCCCCTGAAAAACCGTTTGCGCCGACGCCGCCGCACCAACAACCACAACCTTGGCTGACCTGACCGCCGGTCTCCCGCCCAGCCCGGCCGCTGACCCCGAGCAGATCAGCAGCCAACTCACCCGTACCCTCATTGTTCTCGACGATGATCCGACGGGCACCCAGTCCGTTGCGGGGCTCCCCGTCATCACCGGCTGGAGCGTCGACGACCTCACATGGGCGCTCGAAACCGGCGCACCCGCCGTATACGTGATGACGAACTCGCGCAGCCTCGACCCGGACGATGCTGCCCGCGTCAACACCGAAGTCGTCACCCACGCTCTCGAAGCGGCAGCACGCACCCAGAAACAGGTTGCTTTCGTTTCCCGCTCCGATTCGACGCTGCGCGGCCACTACCCATTGGAGCCAAACAGCATTGCTGACCTCCTCGAAGCAGGTAGTACGCCCGTCAACGGTATCGTCCTCTCCCCCGCTTTCGGAGACGCCGGACGCATCACCGTCCACGGCACCCACTACGCTGGCAACCCCACCAGCGGCTACGTTCCCGTGGGCGAAACCGAGTTCGCTCGCGACAAAACGTTCGGCTATGCCTCGTCCTTCCTTCCCGAGTGGGTCGAAGAAAAAACCGGAGGCACCACCCCCGCCTCGCGCGTCTGCGTCATCGACATTACGACTCTGCGCACCGACCTCGACGCCGTGGTCACCACCCTGCGTTCTCTCACGGATCGCACGCCCGTCGCCGTGGATTGCCTCGAAGAAAATGACCTCCGCCTCCTCGCGCTCGCCCTGCAGCGCGCCGAGGACGCCGGTTCCACGTTCGTCTACCGCGTGGGACCGCCCTTCGTTCGCGCGCGCATCGGCCAGTCCCCGCGTTCCCCCCTTGCGATTGACGAGGCACAGCCCGCCTCCTTCGCCCCCTCCTCCGACGCTGTGGGCGGGCTTGTCGTGGTCGGATCCCACGTGGGTCTGACGGGTAGGCAGGTCGATGCCCTGCGCGTGGCCACGTCGACACCGGAAATCGTCCTGGACGTTCCCACGGTTCTCGACCCCGCTCAGCGTGACACCCACGTGCGCGAGGTCGCGGATGCCGCCGCGAGCGCTCTGGCCACCGGCAACGTCGTAGTTCGCCGAGGCGGAGCTTTCGTTCCCGGCCGGGATGCAGACGAGTCCTTGGATTTTGCGCGGCGCGTTTCGGCGGCTGTTGTCGAGGTCGTGCAGCGCATTGTTGCCACGCGCTGTCCGCGTTTTGTCATCGCCAAGGGTGGGATTACGTCCTCGGATGTGGCCAGCAGGGGCTTGGGAATTCATCGGGCATATGTTCGAGGTCCCATGCTCCCGGGGATTGTGTCCCTGTGGGAGCCTCAGGACGGGGCGGCCGCTGGAGTTCCCTACATTGTGTTTGCCGGGAATGTCGGTGACGACGATTCTTTGGCGCAGGTGGTGGCCACTCTTAACGGTCTGAATCCTCAGGAGACGGGCTGCTGCTGATCGCGTAGCTCTTTCCTTCTCACCACACCACACCAGATTTCTCCCCGTGCTCGACGGCGAGCACGGGGAGTCACCCAGCACACAGTGCACGTTCATGGGCTCAGGCCCACCGATCATAGGAGATCATCATGACAACAACGGTTGCCGTTCTCGGCCTGGGAGCGATGGGGCTTCCCATGGCCACCAACCTGGCCGGACGATCAGAAGAATTCAGTGTCGTTGGTTTCGATATCAGTGCCGAGCGCCTACGTCTTGCCGCAGATGCCGCCGTGGCTTCTGCCGAGAACGCGAGTGAGGCCGCTGCAAGCGCCGACGTCGTGCTGGTGGCGGTACGTGACCAGGCACAGCTCGAAACTCTGCTGGTCGTCGTGGGGGCTGACGATGCGGCGTGGGAGAAGACTCTTCCCATGCTTGAGGCCATGTCGGGCACGCTCGTGCGCGTCGGTTCCGCACCCGGTGATGGACAGGCCATGAAGACCGTCAACCAGCTGCTGTGCGGTGGTGGCCGT
This sequence comes from uncultured Actinomyces sp., assembly GCA_963525415.1. Classification (GTDB taxonomy): domain Bacteria; phylum Actinomycetota; class Actinomycetes; order Actinomycetales; family Actinomycetaceae; genus Pauljensenia. The sequence continues at coordinate 123,988 of CAURIY010000001.1, read as the reverse complement.
GGTCGTCTACTACGCGGCTCGCCTGTTTAAGGTGGATCGTATTGTTCTGGAGGGAAGCCCGCTGGGGTCTGCGCAGGAGAGCGCGGAGTCCACGTATGCTCCCGCTGGGGTTGTGGCACGTCCGAATGCAACGGGTCCGGGAACGGTGATCTTCCTGATTGTGGAGCCGATTGCTCAGATCATGTTGGGAACCGTGGGGCAGTTCTTCACGGTGAAGGGCTCGATGGCTCACTCGGTGTTGAGTTTCTTGGGTTCGTCGATGACGGCTCTGTTGACGGCGACTCTGCTGGCGTACCTCATTGTGGGATACCAGCAGAAGTGGAACCTGGAGCAGCGTGGGAAGATTCTGGATTCGGCTCTTCCGGATGTGGCGACGATCGTGTTTGTTACCGGCGCGGGCGGCGTGTTTGCGTCGGTTCTGGTGGCCAGTGGAATTGGGAAGGCACTGGCGGGTTCGCTTGCCGGTGTGCATATGCCGATTCTGTTGACGGCTTTTGTCATCTCGTTGGCGTTGCGTGCCTCGCAGGGGTCGGCGACGGTCGCGATTTTGACGACGGCTGGGCTTTTGGCGGATGCGATTGCGTCCGGCGGCTATTCCACGATGCAGATTGTGCTCATTCAGATGGCGATTGGTTTTGGTTCCCTGGGCTTGTCGCACATTTCGGATTCGGGTTTCTGGATTGTCACCAAGTACATGGGATTGTCTGTCAAGGATGGCCTCAAGACGTGGACAGTGTTGTCTACTCTTGCGGGTCTCGCGGGCTTTGCTCTGACGGCAGCTCTGTGGCTGGTGGTGTAGGGAGTCAGAATCTGCTGATTCGAGTCTCCTTGTGGAATGCGCTCGCGTGCTGAATCTTTTTCGGTGCGCGTGCGCGTTCCCGCCTTCCAGGGTTTAACGAGACCTCAAGCCTTTCTCTCATCTGATCAACGTGCTGCTGATCGTTGAAATCCGAGCCGCATCACCCCGCAGGTCACAGCTCGTCGTCGATGATCTTCGGCTGGGCGGCTCGCCAGCCGACCATGCCCATCAGCAGGCCGCTGCAGGCCATGACACTGAGCACCAGGGACATTGAGCCACTGGACTCCAGAAGGAAACCAAAGAGCACCGGTCCGCATGCGGCAATGACATAGCCGCATGGCTGAACCATGGCCGACAGGCGAGCCGTCACCAGGTGGTCGCGCGAACGCGCAGGAATCAGAGCCAAGGCCATCGGGAAAGCAAAACCGCCGATCGACAGCAGCGACACCCACAGGAACGGCATGCTGCTGGGCGCATAGATCAGTCCCACCCAGCCGGAAGCCATCAGCACGCCGAAGCTCAGCGCAATCAGAGGCAGCTGCTTGGCATAGCGCGCAATCACCCACGGCATGATGAGGCCACCGGCCACAGCCCACAGGTTCACGGCCGCCGACATAACACCGCCAAAAGCCTGGGATACTCCCCCGCGGGTGAGAATTTCCGTGAGGAATCCAAACTGCACATAGGCGTTGAGCGACTGCAGACCGAAGACCCCCGTCAGTGCGAGTGCCGTCGGAGATTTCCACATGGGCGTCGAACGATAGGGGTGGTCTGCGGGAAGGTCTTCCGCATGCCCGTTACGTCCCTCCTGTCCCTGAGATCCCGATCGCCCGGGGCGATCCACACCGGCGCGGCGCCACACGAGGATCCACACGAGCACAGCCACCGCGGTCACAGCTGCCCACAATCCCACGGACAGCTTCCACCCGTCCGCAGACGATCCCGCCAGCGGAACAGCGAACATCGAGCCGGCGGCACCACTGAGCGGAATGATGGTTCCGTAGGCGGTAATGAGGGCGACCATATGCCCGTTTTCGTGGCGTTTAATCCACGCGGGCACAAGAACATTTGCGATTCCCGGACCGATGAGCGCCAGAGCGCTCAAAGCCAGGAAAAGCCCGAAAGTCGGCATGAACGGGCGTACCGCCAAACCGGCGACGCTCAGGGCAAGACCGGCAAGGATTGCCCCGCTCATACCGATCCGTTTGGCCAGGGGCACAGCACACAGACCGACCAGCGCAAAGACGATACACGGGAGGGCGTTGAGCAGGCCGAGAGCGCCAGCTCCCACCCCGTAGGCACCACCGATCTGCGAGAGCAGGGGGCCGGGAGCGGTCGCTCCGGCTCGCATCACCAGAGACGCAATCACGACCGCGCTCATGGCGAGTCCCGCGGAGATCACACGCGCACTCCCCGAGGGCGTCCTCGCGCTTTCTTCAGCGAGCGTGAGCGTCTCCTCGCGGTTCTCGTCGATATTCAGCGTGTGGGCAGAGTGATCCTGCTGTTCCTGCACGGCGTGTCCTCATCATGTTGCGGGCGTCAAACCAGGTACGAGAATACTCCTCCCCGCTTCTCCCCCATGCACCGGGCGGTCAGTGGCCGCTGTGAAACCCCTGTTCCACGGCTTCCAGGGAGCGTCCCTTCGTTTCGGGAACAACCTTCGCGTAGAACACCAAAGTTCCAACGTTCAGCAGAGCAAAAATCAGGTAGGTCGCAGAAGCGCCCATTCCTTCCATCATCAGCGGGAAGAGGATGGACACGGCAGCGTTGCCCAGCCAGTGTGCGCCGATCGCCAAACCCAGCGCTTCGCCTCGTATGCGCGCGGGGAAGATTTCGGAGAGCAGCACCCAAGACACCGTTCCCGACTGCTTTGAGAAGACGAACAGGGAGATGATGGTGAGCACCAGGAGGGGCGCGAACGTCGGCGCCCCCACGATGGTTCCGTCCGCCCCCTGGTAGGGCTCGATTCCCCAATGGAATACGGCCGCGAGCGCCGCCAGAGACAGGACGATGCAGGTTTCCTGGTAGATACCGACGTGTCGCCGCATGAATCGGGCGACAATCCACAGGTTGAGCGCGGAGCCGAGGAAGGATACTCCGCCGGAGATAACGGCCAGGGTGATGGCGTCGGTGATGGAGAATCCGGCTGCCGTCAGCACTTTCGGCAGGTAGTACATGGCCGTGTTGATACCGGTCAGCTGGTCAGCCAGCCCCAGGGTGATGCCGATGAGCAGGATGCGTCGCGTCCACGGTTCACGCCAGATCGCGGCGATGGTTTCCAGGTGCGTCTCGGGCGAGGCGCCGCTCAGCGTGTGCGAAGCGGAACCGCGGGTGGAAGCGAAGGGGGACTCCGCCTCGTCCGTGGGGGAAGGAAAGCCGGGGGTACCGGGGTGCGTTCTTCCTGTGTTTGTGGTGCTCGCGGCGGCACTGAGTGCGCGCTCAACCTCCTCGTCGAGGTGGAGGGCAAGCATCCCAGAGATTTCCTCAACCACCTCGTCCTCGCTGTCCCGGAGACGTTTGAGGGAGGCGATGGCTTCTGGAATGCGCAAGTTGGCGGCATACCAGCGCGAGGACTCGGGCATCAGACGCATACCGATCCACAGGGCGACCGCAGGGATGGTTGCGAGGATCAGCATGTAGCGCCACGCAACCCCGTTCCCGGAGGAAGCGGTCAGTCCCACGAGGTGCTGCGCCTGTTCCCAGGGGATGACGCTTCCCGGGACGTAGGTGCCACTGGGGTCGGAAGCGACGGTCAGGGTGGGGCCACCAAAGCCGTGAGCGAGGGCGGCGTTCATCGAGAATGCGAGGAATTGACCGGCAACGATCATGAACTGGTCGACGGCGACCAGGGTGCCTCTCAGGCGCGTGGGGGCGCTTTCGGACAGGAAAACGGGGACGGTAGCGCTGGCTCCACCGACGGCAAAGCCGAGGATCATGCGGAACCCGTAGAGCACCCAGATGTTAGGGGCGAGGGCGCATCCCGCTGCTCCGAGGGCAAAGATCAGTGCCAGGAGGAGAATGTTGTGGCGGCGACCGAAGCGATCTGAGAGGTGGCCGCCGAGGGGCGCACCGAGGGCTGCTCCGATGCTGAGGAGGCCACCCACCAGTCCCTCTTGGAGTGCAGTCAGGTGCAGTCCTCCCGCGCCTGCCGGCATATACATGTACGGGAGGGCGCCAGAGATGACGCCCGTGTCATAGCCGAATAGCAGGGAGCCGAGGCTCGCGACGGCGGCGACGACCCACAGGGAGCGTTTAGAACCGGAGGGTTCTGTGGAGCGAACGAGAGCTCGCAGGGTGTCGCGAGAATCTGGTGTCTGTGTACTCATGATGCCCATCTTGTTGACCGCTATCCCCCATTGTTCTCCATGAGGGGCACATGAGCATAGTCCGGGTTTTCTCCCCCGCTTTTTGCAGAGGGCGGGAGCGGGGCTCGGGGCAACGTCGAGAGCAGGAGAATACGTACGAGGCACGACTCGGGTTCTGCGCATCTCTTAGAGGGGGCGGCGGGCAATCTCGCTAATGACACAGGCAGCGGCGCCTCGCGCCCAATCAACAAAAGTATGCGTGAGCAGTACAAGTTCGCATTCAGCCGCCGCACCGAAAATTTGCGATCGGAACATCTTCTGCAGGTTGTTCAAACGTGTCGAAGAATCGGCAACATACGAAACAGATTCACCGGACAGGATAATCTTCTCTGGTCCCAGCAGATTCGTCAGGGTTGCAAGTGCCGACGCTACGGCTCTATCTGCTTCCCCTATCACATGCTGGGCGTGGGATTCCCCCTGCTCGTAGGCATCAGCCACCTCGCAGAGCTCCCATTTCTTTCCGGTTAGGTGCTCCATACGTGCGCAGATCGCAGGAGCTGATGCGATGCTTTCCACGCACCCTCGGCGCCCACAAGAACAAATGGATTCCATGGATGCCAGCGGCAGGTGCCCGATTTCTCCCGCAACGCCGTAAGCTCCAGCCAGTACTGCGCCGTTGAGGAAAAGTCCGCATCCGATGCCCTCACCCAGGGTCACGATTGCCCAGGAATTACTTTCTTTTCCTTCTCCGAACAGACGCTCAGCACAGGTCAATGCTCGCACGTCATTTTCCACGCACACGGGCAGATCAATCCGCTGTGAGAGGAGTTGGCAGATATCAATATGCGTCCATCCCAGAAGAGGGGAATTGCGCACTTCTCCATCTGTTCGCGAAATATCACCGGAAATAGCAAGACCCACACCGGTAATTTCCGAGATCCCATGCTTCTTCGCCCAGCGACGTGCCTGGCTGGTACACGCCTCTATACGATCCAATGCGTCCTCGACGGAATGCGAGGAAAAATCACACTCATACGTCCACAGAATTTGCCCTGATATATCCGTCAGCACTTCAAAGAGACGTGAAGCGGTAATTTTGATACCGATGACATACGCCCGCTCCCCCACAACTTCGAGGGGACTGACGGGTCGTCCCTTAACGGGAGAGTGATCACCCTCTGCTTTCTCTGTCCCAACGGAAGTCTTTGCATCCGTTTCGTCAGCTTCTTGCACGTAGCCAGCCTCGCTCAAAGGGGCTATTGCTTTTGTGACGGCAGCTTGTGAAAGACCCAGGCGGCGGGCTATTTCCACCCGAGCCAGCGGCCCGTGGCTCAGAAGTTCATGAAACACCTCAATAGAGGCCGGTGAAGTCACCGGGATTTTTTCAAGTTCCCGCATTAGTTCACCCCTTCAATCCAGAGCTCGCAATGCCCTCAAAGAACTGTTTCTGCAAAATCAAGAAAATAATAATCAACGGAAGTGACGCCATCAGTGATCCCGCCATCAGAGTCGGATAATCCGTCCCGTGCTGTCCCTGCAAGGTTGCCAACCCTACCGGGAGAGTCATGTTCTCCGGCGAAGAAGTCACAATCAAAGGCCACAGCAGGTCGTTCCACGAATACAGGGCTGTGAGAACAGTCAGCGCCGCAAGCGTGGGAGCCACCATGGGCAGCATAATCCGCCAAAAGATCTGGAAAGATCCTGCTCCATCCAGTCTCGCCGCTTCTTCAAATTCCTTGGGAACAGACAGGAAAGCCTGACGTAAGAGGAAGGTTCCGAAAGCGGAAAAAATACCGGGCAAGCAAATAGCGGGAATGGTGTCCAAAAGCCCCAAGTCACGCACCAGTTCAAACTGTGCGATCAAAAAGAGCTGACTGGGCGCCATCAGCATCACGAGGAAAAGACCGAAGAGCACTCCCCTTCCCGGAAAGCGAAAGCGGGCGAAACCGTAGGCGGCAAGTGAACAGACAATGAGTTGTCCCAGGACGCGTAGAACCAGTGCCGCTCCCGAAATTGTCAGTAAGCGCCCCACGGGGAGAGCAGTAAAGAAATGCACGAATCCATCCGTTAAAAATTCGGAGGGAAACACCACAGGGGGAACCGCTCGCGATTCTGGGATGCTTTTGAATGCCGTGAGGATTTGCCAGATAAACGGCACCACCATGACGCAGGCAGCTCCCGCCAGAACGAGGTGGAGCGCCACTTGGCGAACATCGATACGTGTTTTCTTATCCATAGAACACCCACTTTTTCTGGGCTCGGAATTGAAGAGCCGTAATCCCCATGATGATGGCAAGCAACGCAATCGCGATCGCAGCACCATAGCCCTGATCTGCTTCAACGAATGCTTTGCGGAAGAAGAGATAGACCACCGTTTGTGATGCGTGTTCTGCAGGGCTTCCCTTACCAATCATCACGTAAATCAGGTCAAACATCTGCAGGGAGGAAATCACCGAAAGAACAGAGACAAGGAAAATGGAGGGGCTCAGTAACGGGAGAGTGATCGACCGGAATTGACGTAGTGCTCCTGCTCCATCAAGAGCAGATGCCTCGTATAGATCCTGCGGGATGCTTTTAAGTCCAGCTCCCAGAATGATGATATTCACTCCCAGACTCATCCAGATTCCCACGATGGATACCGCGTAAATTGCTGTCTGCGGATTCGCTACCCAGTTTGCTCCCGTGATCCCCAGAAGTCCCAGCCCTTGATTGATCAGCCCAAATTCTCCGTTGTAGAGGTAGCGCCACACCATTCCAATAGCGACAGGCAGTGTAACGACCGGGAGGAAAAAGAATACACGATAGATGCTTGCCCCTCGTTTGACGTTGTTAATGAGTGTGGCAAGGAGGATCGCAAGAGGAATGCTGATAAGGACGATCACCGCATAAATACAGCTATTAGTCAGTGCCTGCCAAAATTCTGGATCCTCAATGAGCTGCTGGTAATTCGCGATTCCAATAAGCTCTCGATCGCCAAAAGGGCCGGTCTTCGACAAGCTGACAATGACCGTCGTGATGAGCGGGATGATGTAGAGAGCAAGGAGCCCTACACACGCCGGGAGAATAAAAAGCAGTCCTGTCCCCCACTCCCGCCCGTGTCGCACGAATGCCGCGCGGAACCCACCGTGGGAGGCATCAGATGGGTTCCGCGCAGTCATCGTTGTTCTCATTCCTTGGAGAGCGCTTCGTTCATGTGAGAAGCGAGCTTGTCTGCTGCACTTGCTACGCTTTCCGTCCCATTCCATGCAGGAGCGAGATCGGTTTCTTCAAACTTGTTCCACACCGAGGTATTCGCAGAGACCGGGTACACCACGGAGTCGGGAATCTGATCGAGGAAGGACTTCAGGTTGAACTCCGGCATGGACTTCACCCACCCTTCCTGAGTGTTTTCGTATGCGGGAATCACCGCTCCAGTCGAGGCCTGAATTTCAGCGGCCTGCTTGCTGCCCAGGAACAGAAGGAATTTCGCGAGTTCTTGCGGGTGCTGAGATTTTGCGTAACCAACGTTTTGGATACCGTTAATAACCGTGGCGCGCTTTTCTCCCTTGGGAAGAACCGTCACGTCCACCTTGCTCCTCAGCTTCTGATCTTCGTAGAAACGAGTGGCATAGAAAGATCCGCCGTAGTACATGGCGACCTTTCCGTTTTCAAACTGCGCAACAGCTTCCGTATCCGCAAATTGTTCCAAGGTGGGCGACTGCCCCTTCTTGACGAAATCTACCCAGTATTCCAAGCCCTTCTGGGTTGCAGCCTCCGAGTAACCGGACTTCTTACCATCCGGGGAAATCACATATCCTCCGGCCTGCGCAACGGTGTTGTAGTAGCCTTCTTGCCGGTTGAGGGGCGCTGCGATACCGAAGATCCCCTTGTCTTTGTTTGTCAGTTTTTCGGCAGCGTTTTTGACGTCATCCCACGTCCATTCTGCGGTCGGGTAGGCAACTCCTGCTTGATCGAAGAGTTCCTTGTTGTACCACAGACCGATGGTGTCGAAGTCTTTCGGGAGTCCGTAGTGTTTTCCATCCAGAGTGAAGAGATCCACCAGGGGCTTGGGGTAGACGCCCAGATCAATTTTTGCTTGAGAAATTGCATCATCCAATGGCATGAGTTGTCCGTGTGATGCGTAGACCTGGAAGCGATCTCCCAGCATCCAGAAAGCATCGGGAGCGGTTCCGCCCTGCGCTCCAACCTGGAGCTTTGTCCAGTATTCCGTCCAGGGGTCTTCCTGAAGTTGAACGTGGATATTCGGGTTCTCCTTTTCGAAAGCATCCACCAGCTTTTGCATGGTGTCTTTCTGGCTCCAAATTCCGTAGGTCAGTGTCACCTTTTCTGCTCCGGAAGCAGAGGTTTCCGCTTTCGGGGCTGATCCTTGAGAGCATGCGCTCAGGCAGAGAGCTCCGACAGCAACCAGAGCGCCTACGCTCAGTGTTTTTCTCATGATGTTCTCCTTGAGGGTTGGTCTTTTGGTCTTCATCGGCCAAAAAGAGGGATTCCGTTTGTTCTCTTCATCTTGCGAGCACGAGTTGAGGGGAAATCCAGTCAACGTGTGCTTCTTCGCCACAGCTTTCAGTTCTCAGTTCCAGAATTCGTCCTTCCCCAATGGGCAGAAGGAATTCACGTGGGTCTTCACTTCCCTGGAGATGCGTTCGCCAGATTTCTTTTCCGTCGATCCAAATGCTGGCGTTCGCATTGCTTTCAGGTGTTTCGTCGTCGATACCCACGCATCCGCGTAGGAGCATTTTTTGTCCGTCAAGGGCAATACGGATTGAGGATTCTTGGCTGACGCCAAGACCGTTGTCGTACGTGTACCCCTGAATTGTCATCGGAGCACCGTCTCTGGGATCTTCTCCCCCATTCGCACATGTGCGTTCAACCGGCCCAAGAGCATTCCGACAGTTTTCAAAGAAACACGTGTTCAGGTAGGTGTCCGCGACGTAGGGGTGCACAACCTTGATATGGGAGAGCACATGTTGTCCGTGAGTTCCCTGACGCGCAACAGAAATTACTGTGAGGTTCCCATTCACCTCGTCCTCGCCGCAGCTTATTTCGTACGAGGCATCGCCCAGGTAGCGCGATGTCCATCCTTCGGGGAGAAGAAGTTCTGCGTCTTCATCACATGTGACCCGAAGGACTCCGTCACGCATCACTCCGAGAGCGGGGGAAGCAATGGGAAGTCTATCGATTGTTCGCCTCTTATCCCGTTGTTCCAACAGGTTATTGAGGATATTTTCCGGAGCGAGGATGGCTGCAAATCCTCCGTTTTCTTCCACACGTATGCTCTGTGGAAGCTCAGAGGCTCGATACATATCGGCACACAGTTTCTTGTCGCAGTCTCGCACCAGCCACACGAAGTACTCTCCGTGCTGAGACAGAGCGCCCGCACTCTCGGAGAGGAGTTCGTCTAGGTTGAGGGTGATCTCTTTGCTATGTCCCGTATTCAGGCAGGAGATCCACCAGTTTTCTCCGTGTCTGCGCGCCTGGAGTGCATAGCTGTCCGGGGTTCCGCCCAGAAAACAGATCTCCTCCCAGTACTCCGGCAGGGTCGCTAGGTATCGAACGGCTTCGGGGCGTTGCTTGTAGGAATCCGGGCTATCGGCAAGATGCGTGATTCCGCATTCGAAAGCAACTGCGAGTGCAAGTTCGTGTGCATCGCTTGTCTCTCGTTGGGGAGCTGAGAAAGTAACGGGCGTATAGTCCATTGCTCCCACGACATTTCGCGTGAACAGCTGCATGACATTGTGTGCGCTACTGAGGGGTTCTCCGTAGAAAACGTAGTATTCGGCTCCTCGGATCCCTTCGTATCCAATGACCTGTGGGTAGGTTCGCGCCCATCCGCGAGGAATCACCGATCCATGGAAATTCACCATGAGTCCTACGCGAGCGCTTTCATCGAGGATTGCTTTGTACCAGAGGTAGCGTTCACGAGATTCAGACTCCATGAAATCGACTTTGATACCGGCAACTCCCCAAGATTTCCATAGGGCGAGTTTGCGAAGATTCTCTTCCCCATCTAGGTCATCCCAGGCACTCCACAGGTGCACGTTGATTCCGCGAGCGCTGGCATATTCCACGAGTTCAGGAATCCACGCTCCTTCCCATCCGCAGTCGACAAGGACGTGTTGCCATCCCTGTTCCCAGGCAAAATCAACAAAGTGTTTCTGTGTGTCAAGGTAGGCTCCAGAATATTGACTGGACCACCACGACCAGGCGGCGATTCCAGGGCGCACATATTCTTCCGGCAGCGGGTTACCGTCTACTTGTTTCCAGGCGCGAGCAAGGTCATCGACAAATGTTGATTCGACGATTTCTTTCAGTGTTCCCATGTAGATGACGCGCCATGGTGATGTGTATTCCCCGCAAATCGGAGTTTCCGCATCCGCCAGTGTCAGTTGGATTGTCTTTCCATCCCAGGTGATGTGCGCTCCACAGTTCGTTTCGTCAATATCGGACTCCGTGAGCAACAGGTAACGGAAGGGATCCGAGGATTGAAGATTCGTATGCTTTCTCAGCTCAATCAGGGTGGGAAATCCGTATTCGCCCTGATCAAGTAAGGAGAGCAACGACCAGATTCGCGGTGTTTCATACCACGTGGTGTAGGGCAGGGTGCAGATATGAGCATTGAGATCAGGAAGCACCCGCGTGCATTCTTTAAGGAGGAAGCTCTTCCCTTCAGTTTCTGGCAGAACATAACGGAATGCGATTCCGTCATCGGCGCTTCGGATCAACAGTTTCCAGGTGTATCCGTTGTCTTCCCTGAGGTGCAGTGTTGTTTCCGTGTGAAAAACAGATCGCCATCCGCGCTTTTTACCACTGGTCGCCCAGTACTTTTCGCGTACCTCTTTTTCGTGAACCCCCTCAATAGCTGATCCGTTTCCCAGGCAAATCTCTGTGGTGGCAACAGCCCCGTCTTCTTCAGCAGTACACCGAAGAACGCTTCCCAGTTCAAGGGTTACAGGATCTGACTGTGGACGCGTCAGGGTAAGCTCAAGTTTTTCTCCCGCGTGCACCTGCCACACATCCCCGTGTGCCACGCTGTGGGTGCGGTCGAGTGTCTCTTCCATTTCCGACTCCCATGTCGTCCTGTATTCCCGCAACGTTGCGGTCTTGACGTGGAACACTAACCGCATTACTTTACGTTGTCAAGAATAGTTTTCGAGGAAGAAGACATCATGAGTTCGCAAGGAAGCGCTGACCTGTACATTCACCTCTCTCAGGCTGAACGAAGTTTTCTCATTTCCTCCGACCCCCTGGGGCATCCACACATTGTGCACTGGGGGCGCTCAGTGGATGAAGACGAGGCACGCGACCTCATTGCGACAGCTTCTCCTGCCGTCCTCAATAGCTCTTTTGATCACCCGCGTTCCTCCCCCCTCGTATCCACCCTTTTCGAAGGAACTTCGGGCACCCCCAGCATCGAATGGCACACTCTTTCTGGCAGCAGCGCACCATTCGTCCTCACAGACACTGAATGCACTCCCACGTCAGCACTTTTCTCCTACGAAGCCACAACGCCCTCACGCGATTCTGAAGGTTCTGCCATCTGCCGTCTCCGCATTCAGTTTGAGCTGGATCAACATGGGATTCTCTGCGTAAACGGAACAGTAGAAAATGGCGGCGATCAGGAGTTTTTCCTCCAGAGTCTTCGTTTTTTCATTCCACTTCCTCGACGCGCTTCAGAAGTTCTTGATTTCACCGGACGTTGGAGCAACGAACGGGTGCCCCAACGCCACTCTCTGAGTCATGGGACGTGGGCTCGTCAATCTCGACGAGGAAAACCCGGACACGATTCACCGTTCATTTCTCTCGTTGGAACTCCAGGGTTTTCTTTTCACGCGGGCGAAATATGGGCCTGCCATGTGGCATGGAGCGGCAATCAGGAAAACCTTGTCGAACAGCTTCCAGAGGGAGCTGGAGTTCATGCCTCTCTCATGGGGGGCGGGGAGCTACTTCTTTCTGGAGAAATGCTCCTCCGTCCTGGGGAAACCTACGCCAGCCCCCGCGTTCTTTTTGCCTGGAGCGACTGCGGCCTGGACGGTATCAGCGCACAGTTTCATGAGTACGTCCGTTCTCTCCCCTCATACCCACGCTCGCCTCGCCCCCTGACTCTCAATACGTGGGAAGCCGTGTATTTCGACCATGATCCTGCCAAACTTCAGGCGCTTGCACACGCTGCTTCGCGCGTGGGAGTTGAACGTTTTGTCCTTGACGATGGCTGGTTTCAAGGACGGAGAAATGACACTGCCGGCCTGGGAGACTGGTACGTCGATACGGACAGATGGCCACAGGGCTTAGGGGAACTTTCACGTACCGTGCATTCACTCGGCATGGAGTTCGGTCTGTGGTTTGAACCAGAGATGATCAATATGGATTCTGTTCTCGCCAGATCACATCCCGAGTGGATTTTGAGTGAAGATCCTTCCCTGTCGTGGCGCCACCAGTTTGCCTTGAATATTGCCCACCCAGATGCTTATGCGTATGTGTTAGAACGGCTCTGTTCTCTCGTTCAGGAATATCAGATCGATTATTTGAAGTGGGATCATAACCGCGATCTTCATGCGTCTCTTTCGCAGATCTCAGGACGACATGGTGTTCATGAGCAAACACGTGCTCTTTATCGCCTATTTGACAATATTCATCGGCGTTTTCCCACATTGGAAATTGAAAGCTGTTCCAGTGGTGGGGCTCGAGTGGATTTGGGGATTTTGGAGCATACTCACAGGATTTGGGCATCGGACACTATCGACCCTCTTGAACGCCACCGTATTCACATGTGGACACAGATGCTTGTTCCGCCGGAGCTTATCGGCGCACACGTCGGCTCGCTAGAAGCACATACGACGCATCGAATGACCTCGCTTCCTTTCCGACTCACCACAGCACTTTTCTACCATGCGGGGATTGAGTGGGATCTTTTAGCGGAATCTGAAGAAGATCTTGCTCTCCTCACACGTTGGGCAGCCCTGTATCGAAAGGAACGCCATTTTCTCCATTCGGGACGTTGTGTCCGCAGTGATGACGTGGACTCCGGCTGTCTTGTACAGGGGGTTGTCTCTCCAACGCAGGATCGCGCTCTTGTGAGTTTCAGTCGTATCTCCACGTCACCCCAGGCTCATACTGCGCGCACTCCCCTGCCGGGTGTAGATCCGCTGAAGCGTTACCGCATCCAGATACACGAGGATTTCGGATCCATACCGCGCCACGAAATCTGCGATCCTCGTTGGGTTCATTCCCCACACGACTTCACCATCAGCGGCCGCATCCTCATCACTGAGGGAATTCCGCTTCCCCAGCTGAATCCGGGCCAGGAATTACTCATCAGCATCGACGCTGTTCCCACAACTAGTTCCTCACACGACAAGGATCTCTCATGAAAGCCCAAAAAGCGGGGATAGGGATCGTACTTGCATTCCTCTCCTCAATAGTCCTCGTTCATCCTGCGGAAGCTCTCACGCTCCACACTGTCGTTTCGCCAGATGGCAGTACTCGCATGACCGTGCGAAATGAGAATGACGGAACCCTGACATACAACATTCAGCAGAACGGAAAAACCGTCATTCAACACGGAACTCTTGGAGTAAAAACAGAAGCATATGACCTGTCTGAACATCTGTATTTCGACGGCGAAACACAGAGAAAAGTCAAACAGAACTACACACTGATCGAGCACTTTAACGGAGAGATTCACTCCCAGAGCCAAGAAATGACTCTTCGCTACCATCGCGACCAAGCGCACCTGACTCTCACCATCCGCGCCTCACACGACGGGGTTGCATTTCGATACTCCGCACACGGGATCGGCAATACTCGAGTCACCAGTGAAAAAACAACATTTTTCTTCCCCAAAGACACTGGACTCTGGGCAAGTCCCTACCGTGAAGCTCGTGACTACGAAGACACATATCCCTATGTTTCCGCCGAGAATCTCCATGGAAAACATTTCTCCATGCCAGTATTGGGGAGTTTACGGAACAACGATTCATGGTTCCTCATCAGCGAAGCATCGACCTACGTTAATCCCACATATCCCGCAACTCGTCTCGACGGAGCCGACGATACGAGAACTTTGAGAGTCGCTCTTCCAGGATCAGACCGAGCTCCCTTGTCTAATTCCCGTGAAGACACTGCGGTTCCAGTCCACGATGCTTTTAATACACCTTGGCGTGTCATTGTCACGTCACCTTCTCTTAACACTCTCACACAAACCTCTCTATTCACTGACCTCAATCCTGCAGTTTCTCCCACAGAAGATCTTTCGTGGATTCGCACAGGTAAAGCACTGTGGTCCTGGTGGTCAAATGAAGAAAATGCTCTACAGGGTGATGACATGCGGCATTCCCAAAAGCAGTACATCAATTCAGCCGCCGCACTGAATGCTCAGTTTGTCACCATGGATTGCTGCTACAGCGACACCGATGGAAGTGTCGAAGAACTCGCAAAATACGCGATGGAACGAGGGATTGGTTTATTCATCTGGAAACATAAGGGAGACTTCACTCGCCCCGATGGAACGTACTTCTCACAGGAAGAAGTTGATCAGCTAATGTCCTCGCTGGCTTCACGGGGAATAGCGGGACTCAAGATTGATTTTATGCAATCTGATCGCCTCGAGACTCTTACGCTATACGACCGGATTGCTCGAAGCGCTCTCAAGCATCGACTCATGGTGAATTTCCACGGGAGCACCAAACCTGGGGGAGAAAACCGAACATATCCGAACATCGTGACCAGCGAAGCGGTGCTCGGAAGCGAACAATACAAGTACGGTCGCCCACCCACAGCCACTCATGATGCAACCCTTCCATTCACTCGCAACATTGTCGGCGGAATGGATGCAACACCTGTTATTTTCTCGAATTCCACACTCAAAACAACGGTTGCACACCAGCTCGCCTTGAGCATTGTCTATTCCTCTGCCATGCTCCATTTAGCGGATTCAGCCGCAGCCTATGAAACATGGCCTGGGCATCACCTTCTACGAGCACTTCCAACGGTGTGGGATGAAAGCCGTCTTCTTGCTGGCTTCCCAGATGATTACGCAGTTTTCGCTCGAAGAAATGCTGACGAGTGGTTCATCGGAGGAATCACAGACGAGGCTCGCTCCCTCTCGATTCCCCTCTCATTCCTCAATCAAAACACCACATACACAGCAACGATCTTCAGCGATATAAACGATGGTCGAGCTCTCACTATCAGCACCCAGCGAGTAACCTCACGGGACTCACTTGATCTGCGCATGCTTCGTCATGGCGGTATCAGCATTCATATTTCCCGCGCTCCTCTCCCCTTCGAAGATCACACGGGAACGTTATTTGAAGCCGAGTTGTCTCATACGTCCGGGCAGGCATCGATCTCCCCGTGCCCCGGATGTTCAGGCGGTCGCAAAGTAGGAAATCTGGGAAGTAACGGCGCAATCACTTTTCCGAATATCTCGGTAGACCGGGCAGGAATTTACACACTGTCAGTCGGATACCTCTCTGAAGATCCTCGCTCTTTCCTGCTACGCGTCAACGACCGCAATATTGTGGTGGCACCTCCACGTTCCGGAAAAGGAAATGACGGGCAGCCCAGCGGATGGGAAATCGTCCGAACCGTTGATATCCCAGTCGAACTCCACTCCGGTACAAATACTGTGACCATCTCAGGGAACACCCCATGGGCTCCTGATATTGATCGAGTGATTGTTCGCTAGCGATGTCTGTGGGTGGAGGAGAAAGCTATAGATCCCCTCCACCCACAGTCCGTTTTCACGAGAAAAGACCCCTATTTGATCTCAGGAAGGCGCCCCAGAGTTCCTCCTTCGATGAACTCTCCGGGCACCAGGATCGAGGCGTTGCGCGCCTCGGAACCGGCTAGGCGTTCCTGCGCGAGCAGCACGGTCTGCCTCGCCAATTCACGCACCGGTTGCGCAACCGTCGTCAGGTTCAAAAGCGGTGAAGAATACGGACCGGTCGCGTCAAAGCCCGTCACCGACACCTGCTCCGGGCAGGCAATCCCTCGCGACGCCAAGTGTTCCAAAATTTTCACCGCAATCAGATCACTTCCCGTAATGACCGCAGTACACCCGGCATCAATCGCCCGGTCAATGCCGTCGAAAAGATCCTCACCGTAGTCGCTGTGAGACGTCACGATATGTGGCTGGACGCCGTCGACAACCAGCTGGGTAATGAAGGTTGCGGTACGGGCATGCAGGGTGGCCGCGAGGGGGTGGCTGGTGGCGGTGACAGCAACTTTCCGGTGTCCATAGGCCACAACTTTTTGCGCCAGCATCGCTTCATACGCGGGATCGATGCGCACGGAATCAAATTCAGGGCGGGTTTCCCCACAGCCGATAGTAATGAGCGGGACGAAGGAAGCCGCATACTGCATGGCCTCGTTCGATACTCGACCAGAAGCAACGATAACCACGCCCACCCCGTGTCCCACGAGGTTGTTAATGGCCTGCATCTGGCCTTCTTCGCTGTCACCTCCGGCGGTAATCAGCAGTTCTAACCCGAGTTCGTCGGTGTGCGCTTGGAGTTCTTCTGCAACTTTCCCATAGAAGCTGTGTCCAACGTTGCGCACCAAAAGGCCGACAGTGGTGGTGCTGGAACTGGCGATCCCAGCAGCACCGAGGTTTCGCACATATCCGAGGCGGGCGGCAGCTTGGCGCACAGCGACGCGCGCTTGGGAACTGACGGCGGGATGCCCAGAAAGTGCACGGCTGGCAGTCGCCTGCGACACTCCCGCTGCTTGAGCCACATCAATGATGCTGGCTCGTTTCTTTCTGGGCATCCTCGAACATCCGTCTTTCAGTGAGTGGTGGGGTATTCCCCGACGTCAGCGCGGGGTTCCGACCGTCCAAGTATATAGAGGACGGAAGGAAAAAATACCGGCCTCTTGGTCTTGATCGACTTCGACAAGAGCGATCTGTGAGCACTCCATCGAATTGTCGGTTTTCAGAGCGTGAAGAGCATCAGCAAGCGCCCGATCCTCTTCGCTACTCGTCCCCGCAACCGCATAGGCCAGGCTGAAATGGGGGCCAAACGGCGGATCCGTGAGCGCCTCCCCCAGCCCCGCGTCAACGATGCTGTCACGCACAGCGTCGATCAGTCTCGTAAATGAGGGGTTCTCTGGGGAAATCACTTCCACTGCCCATTCCTGGACGGCCGGCGGAGCGAAGGTCAACGTGAAGGGGTCGATCTGCGCCATGCGACGATCCATCTGCGAGCGCAGTTTCTCCCATTGGGCGTCACTGATCTCGTCTCGATACAGATCGAGGCGTTGCACCGTCACGTGGATGCACTCCGGCGGTTGGATACCGATCTGTGGGAGCGCTGACAGGGTTTTTTCCGCCTCGCGCACCAAGTCCCACAGGGGGGAATCCTCGGGGGGCGCGAGGTAGAAGTGGAGCGCACCATTTCCTCGGCGCCACCGCGTATCCTCACGATCAAAAAAGCGTCGCATGGTTCCGACCTTTATTTCTCCGAGGAATCCGCGGGAATCACCCACAGGGACTCGCGCGAAATCACACAGGTGACCTTCTCTCCGGCAGCATGAAGTTCATTCATGCCGTGAGAACGGCCTTCGAGGGTGCCCGCCGCGGTGTCCAGGACGTAGGTGTTAATCGAGCCGTCGAAGGCTGCGGAGCGCACTGTGGCTTCCAGAACCACGTCGCTGCCCTCCCCTGCCTGCTCGTTCCCGGGTGCATCCAGGCCGACCGCGGTGTTTTCTGCTCGGACGACCAACTCCACGTGATCGCCAACACCAAGTCCGGGGACTCCCGCGGTGTCCAAATCACCCAGCGGGGTGGCCACCAGGTAGCGGTCGCCTCGTACCTCACTGACCGTGCCGGCCACGAAGGATGCAGTTCCCATGAAGGAGGCCACGAAGCGGTTCACCGGGCGATGGTAGATTTCACGCGGCTCCCCGACCTGCTCGATGGTGCCCGCGCTCATCACCACGATCATGTCGGACATGGTGAGAGCCTCGGACTGGTCGTGGGTCACGAAGATCGCGGTAAGTCCCAGACGCTGTTGGAGTGCACGGATTTCGCTGCGCATGCGCAGACGCAGGCGCGCATCCAGGTTCGAGAGGGGTTCGTCGAAGAGGATGATCTTCGGTTCCATGACGAGTGCTCGCGCCAGGGCAACGCGCTGCTGCTGGCCGCCGGACAGCTGATGCGGGTAGCGGTGAGCGTACTGTTCGATCCCCATGAGCGCCAGACCTTCAGCGATCCGCTGCTCACGTTCTGCGGCGGGGAGCTTCTGGTAGTTCAGACCGAATCCCACGTTGTCTTTCACCGTCAGGTGGGGGAAGAGCGCGTAGGACTGGAACACCATCGACATGGGGCGCTTTTCGGGCGGGACAGACACCAGGGACTGGCCGTCCAGGGTGATTTCGCCTTCCGTAACGTCCTCAAATCCGGCGATCATACGCAGGGTCGTGGTCTTCCCACAGCCGGACGGTCCCAGGAAGGTCACGAATTTTCCGGCCTCAATGTCGAGGTTGATGCTGTCAACAGCTCGGTGCTGCCCCTGCTTGGCATCGTAGATTTTGGTGACAGAGCGCAGCTGGAGTGCGCCTGCCTGCGTGTGGTGTTCAGTCGTCATTTCACTACCGTCCTGGTGGAGCGATTCAGTCGGTTAACAAGAAGGTTGGCGATCATCAAGATGATGAGCACGAGGCCGATGAGGAGGGTGCAGTAGGCGAAGGCGTGGCCGAAACGCCCGGCATCAACCTCGTCCAAGATCTGGGAGGTCATCACCTTGGTTTGAGGCGTCGTAATGAAGATGATCGCGGTGATCATGGTCATGGACTTGGTGATGCCGTAGGTGACGGCGGTGACGATGCCGGAACGCACCAGCGGAAGTGTCACTTTCACCAGGGTGGACACCTGGCTGGCTCCCAGGGATCGCGCGGCTTCTTCCACCTGCGGGTTGATCTGTTTGAGCGCGGAAATACAGGCCTGCTGGCCGGTAGGGATGGCGCGCGCAATGTAGACCAGGATGATGGCGATGGCGCCGCTTCCGACGGCCAAGCCACCTGCCAGAGTGGGCAGAATCTGTTTGCCGAACAGCCACGTGGGGTTGGAGTAGGCCAGGGCGAATCCCAGACCGAGGACGGTGCCGGGGATTGCGATACCGAGCATGCCCCAGAAATCCAAGATTTTACCGATCTTCGGGAACTTGCGGACGACCAACCACGCAATAATCAGCGCCATGACGGCTGCGATCGGAGCGGCGACCAGGGTCATCGACAGCGTTGTGACAATTGCGGAGGATCCCAGGCGCTGGACGTACCAGAAGTGTTCCATCGTGAAGGTGTTGTCAACGCCGAGGATCTTGACGAAGCTTCCCACGAAGAGCGTCATGTAGACGACGATGACGAAGACGATCCACCCGTAGACGGGGATGAGCATGGGGATCTTGACGCTGGACGCAGTGACCTCTTTGAGGGAGCCCACGGGCTTACCGGTCACGGTGATCACAGACTTACGGTTCGACCAGTATTTCTGAACGGCGAACACCGTGAGTGCGGGCAGGAGCAGCACCAGGGCAATTCCTGCGGCACTTGCGATGTCACCGCTTCCTGCGACGGCAAAGTAAATCTGACTGGCCAAGACTCGGAAGTCACCGCCCAGTACCAGGGGGTTTGCCAGGTCAGCGATGCCTTCAACGAAAAGCACAAGGAAGGAGGCCAGCATTGCGGGAACCACCATGGGGATGGTGACTTTCACCAGGGTACTCAGCGGCTGCGCTCCGAGGGTGGCGGATGCTTCGAACAGGGAGTTGTCGAAGTTTTCCATCATGCCGCGGATATTAAGGTAGGCCACGGGCGCGAAGGTCAGGGAGAGCACCATGACCAGACCCACCAGGCCGTAGATGTTGTTCTCGATGCCGAAGATTCCATAGGTGATGATGCCGCGCTTACCGAACAGGGTGATGATGGCGGTGGCCGTCGCAAAGGGCGGGGAAATCGTGGGCAGGAGGGTCACCCAGTGCAGGAGCTTCTTCCCGGGGAAGGTGAGGAACACTTGGGCGAATGCGGTGACGAATCCGATGAAGGTTCCGACGATTCCGACACACAGTCCCAGCACCAGGGTGTTCACCAGGGTGTCGACGTTGGCGCCGAAGGATCGGGTGATGGCTGCCAGCCCGCGTTCGGACACGCCGATACCGATGAGCTTGGCAACGGGGATTCCCAGGAGGAGAATCAGCCCGATAACGGTCACCGTGGTGATGAGGGCGACGGGGATGTCGAGCTGCCGACCTTTACGCAGCTGTGGAATGCTCATAGCTTGTCTCCGATGAAAACGGCAGGAGAGACGCACACGGGGTGCGCGAGTTCCTCAGTGGGTTCTCGCGCACCCTGTGGTCTCACTTGGCGGAGCTTGCTCCGGCGATCTGGCTTTCGAAGATGCCGATGTAGTTGGCGCGAGAGTCAGCTGCCTTGCGCACATCCCAGTCCACGTGCTTCACGACGTCCTGCTTGGGGACGTTCGGACCGACCTTGGCGTCGGGCAGGGTGGGTGCTGCGAAGGAGGGGACGTCCGCGTAGAGATCCTGAGCCTTGGTGGTCAGCAACCAGTCCATGTAGGCCTTGGCGCCTTCGGGGTTGCGTGCACCCGCGAGGACGGAGACTGCGCCCACTTCGTAGCCGGTGCCTTCCGAGGGGTAGGTGGTGACCAGGTCGGAGTATCCGGCCTTGTTGGCCTTTTCGCAGTCGGAGTCGAGGGCGATGGCAACGGCCACCTCACCGCGTCCGGCCTGTTCGGTACCGGTTGCTGCGGACTTGGAGAACTGCATGATGTTGGGAACCAGTTCCTTGAAGTAGGAAATGGTCTTCTCCTGGTCGCCGTTGTTCATGGTGGCGACGGTGTACATGGCCATGTAGCCAACGCCTGCGGTGGCGGGGTGCGGCATGGCGATGCGCCCCTTGAATTCGGGCTTGAGCAGGTCCTGCCAGGAGGTGGGAGCCTGTGCGCCGATGCGTTCGAGTTCCTTCTTGTTGGAGCAGAACGCAATGGAGTCGGTGTAGAAGCCGGACCAGATGCCTTCGGCGTTGTTGTACTGCGAGGGCAGTGCGGAGGCGTTCTTCGAGACGTACTTTTCGACCTTGCCCTTGTCGTTGGCGACGAGGTGGTTTTCGGCCTGGCCGCCGGACCAGACGTCGAATTCACCGGGGTTGGTTTCGAGGCGGGCGAGGACTTCGCCGGCACCCAGGCGAACGTAGGTGGCCTTCTGACCGGTTTCCTTGGTGTAGGCGGCGACGATCGCCTGGCAGAAATCTTCCTGCTGGGAGCAGGCAATGTTCAGGGTATCTGCCGAGGCGGAGCCTCCCTGGGTGCTCTGGCTCTGGCCTTCGGGGGCAGAGCAGGCGGCGAGAGAGAGTGCCAGGAGTGCGGCGGGGAGAGCAGCGTAGCGTGCGCGCATCATTGAGCCTTCCGTTGCAATATGTTGTCTATGCACAGTTCGGAGTTGTGGATACGTTTCCACACCGGAGAGAGTAGAGCATTTGCGGCAATCTCGTCAACAAATAGGGATTTATCCCCTAAAGCTTCACCAAATCGTAATCTGCATACGTTTTCACACGGGAAGCAGATTTTCTGATGCCCCTTTTCCGAAGAACTTTGGATTCATTCGGGACGCGCGTATTCACGCACGTATTCAACACGCACATTGCAGCGATAAAAGAAAAGCGCCACAATCACTGAGATCCTCAGGATTGTGGCGGAGATTGTGGAGCTAAGGGGATTCGAACCCCTGACCTCTTCCATGCCATGGAAGCGCGCTACCAACTGCGCCATAGCCCCATATTTTGTTGTATCGCTCAGCGACCCGTTAAGAATAGCGAATGTTGCCCACGAACAGCAAATCGCAGGGTGTGCAGAGCGCCACACCCCAACGGGGCGGCGTACCCATACAATGCACCCACACAGCGCACCCACCTACAGAACTCAGCCATACACCTCGGAATGTGCCCCCACATTGTGGGAAGCCAAGCGCCAGCGAGCGGCACCGGAAGCTCCCGATCCCCCACCGCCGGCCAACACCAGTTCCGTCCAGTGGCAGTTATCCAAGCCGCGCAGCCCGTCAAAAATCGCTGGATCCAGCCCAATCGACGAACAGGCTCCACGAATGATTGCCCCACTGTGCGCCACCGCAATCACGGTGCCACCGGCGGGAGTCTGCGCAGCAGCCTCCATCACGGCACCGCGTACACGCGCCCCCGTCGCCCCCGACATCTCAATCCCCGCATCCACCGCTTCACCGGTCTCGCGCCACAGCGCCAACCACTCCGCATGCTGCGGATTCTCTTCAATTTCCGTGACCGTTCGGCCTTCGAACACCCCGTAGTTGCGTTCGATGAGACGCTCATCCACGAACGGCCCCTCCACCTCGGCGCCCACTGCACGCAGCGCCTCGACAATGATCTCCGCGGTCACGCGCGCACGCTCCAGGGGCGAGGTCACCACGCGCACGGCCTTCCCGGACACGAAAACAGAGTTCACGCTCCCCTTCGCATTCGCGCTGGTCAGGCGAGCCGCCAAAACGGCAGCTGCCTCGCGCGCCTGCTGGATTCCCGTCTCGTTCAAGGGAATGTCGATGGCTCCCTGGAAACGATGAGCGAGGTTGTAGTCCGTTTGCCCGTGACGCACCAGCACAATACGGCGCGCACCGCGCGGGTAGTCGGCGTCGTTCAATCCCGAAAACGCCGGGGCAGTCTTTTCCTCAGTTGTGCTCACAGGTATCCTCACGTCCTCAGGGCAAGAAATTCTCACGGCAACCAGCGAAACTCAGATCTTACGAAGAATCCGAAACGACGTCCGGCGAATACGAGGCGCATTCACGCGCGCCGCCCCCCGCCTCGCCAGTCATTCTCTCAGAAAGCGCCGCTTGCAACGTCCGCGGCGGACACCGGCTGATGCTGCTGCGCAAGTGCGGGAATCACGTGGCGCTGCGGCAGCTCCAGCTGGCGCACCTCACCCTCGCCCCATAGCTTCTCCAACGCGTAGAACTCGCGGTCTTCATCCGACATGACGTGAACCACCAGGTCTTCGTAGTCCACCAGCACCCACTGGCCTTCGGCGCGGCCTTCAATACGCGTCGGAATAATCTTCAGCTCGCGGCCGATCTCATCCATAACCTCTTCCGCAATCGCGCGCACCTGACGCTGCGAGGGAGCCGACAGCACCAGGAAGCACTCGGCAATGGCCAGACGCTGGGACACGTCAATGAGCACGGGGTTACCGGCCAGCTTGTCGGCGGCGGCGTTCAGCGCGCAATCAATCAGTTGTTGGGTTTCAGGGGTCGTCATGTCATCCTCATTCTGTTCTCTTCCCCCAGTGTCGCATGCCCCCACCTCTCCCCCACAGTCAGGGAGAGCAGTTTCACGCCTGATACAGCCCGTACTTGTTGATGTACTGCACCACGCCATCGGGCACCAGATACCACACCGGCTTGCCCTGTTCGACGCGCCTGCGGCAATCCGTCGACGAGATCGCCATGGCCGGCACCTCCATGAGAGAGACCGACGAGGCCGGCAAATTCGTTGCTTCCAAAACATGCCCCGGCCGAGTCACCCCAATGAAGTGCGCCAGCTCAAAAAGCTTGTCCGGCTCTTTCCACTCGACAATCTGCGCCAGGGCGTCCGCACCCGTAATGAAGTAGAAATCTGCGTTCGGATATTCCTTCTGCAGATCCGTCAAGGTATCGATGGTGTAGGTCGTCCCCCCGCGGTCGATATCGACGCGAGACACAGAAAAGCGCGGGTTCGAGGCCGTGGCCACCACCGTCATCAGGTAGCGATGCTCTGCGGGAGTCACGCGTCGCCCCGACTTGAAGGGCTGCATGGCCGTGGGAACAAAGATCACGCGATCCAGCTGGAAGACGTCCATGACTTCGGAGGCGGCCACGAGGTGCCCGTGATGGATCGGGTCAAAAGTACCACCCATAATCCCGATGGACAGGCGCCCTTTCGACGGCTCTTTCAGGGGCGAGGCGCCGCTCCCCTGCGCGGATACGGCGCGCTCAGGCGCCCCCTCCGTACGCGTTTCCTGTCGAGGCATCGCCTCCTCCTCTCTGTCACCCGAGTGCGTCGGGATATCCGACGCGGGCACGGACGTATGTGGTTTTCCCACATGCGCGTCCTCACGCGACGCGCCGCCTGTGCACCGGCTGCCTCGCCGCGTTGCAGCGCAGCAACGCCGGTTTCTCAGGGACGGATCGCTCCGTCTCCTTCGATGATCCATGTCGTCGTGGTCAGTTCTTCCAAACCCATGGGGCCTCGCGCATGGAGTTTCTGGGTGGAAATACCGATTTCTGCTCCCAGTCCCAGCTGGCCGCCATCGGTGAAACGCGTCGAGGCGTTGATCGCTACCGCCGCGCTGTCCACTTCACCTTGGAAACGCCGGGCCGTCACGATATTGCGCGTGACAATCGCTTCGGTGTGTCCGCTGGAGTAGGTGCGAATGTGGTCAATCGCGTCATCCAGCGACGGCACGACGCGCACGGCCAAGTCCAGGGAGAGGTATTCGGTTGCCCAGTCCTCTTCCGTGGCCGCAACAACCATGTCCGCATCAATCGACGGAATGCGTTCGATGATCGCACGCGTCGCCTCATCGACGTGCAGGGTCACCCCCGCGGTCGTCAAACGCGTGAGCGCAGCCGGGAGGAATTCCTCTGCCACCGCCTCGTGCACGAGCAGGGTTTCCGCAGCATTGCACACGCCCACGCGCTGCGTTTTCGCGTTCATGATGATGCGTTCGGCGGCTTCCAGGTCGGCCTCAGAATCCACGTACACGTGGCAGTTCCCAGTTCCCGTTTCGATGACCGGCACCGTGGAGCGCTCCACCACCGCCTGAATCAGGCCGGCGCCGCCTCGCGGAATGAGGACGTCAATTCCCCCACGGGCGCCCATCATCGCATTGGCACCTTCCCGCCCCCACGGATCCACGGTCTGCACGAGGTCAACGGGAAGCCCCTGGCTTTCCAGGGCGTCGCGCATCACCTGCACGAGGAGGCGGTTGCTGTTCTCCGCGGCACGTCCGCCTCGCAAAATGACGGCGTTCCCCGCCTTGAGCGCGAGGGTCGCTGCGTCCACCGTGACGTTGGGACGCGCCTCGTAAATCATTCCGACGACCCCCATGGGGACGCGCACCTGGGTGACGCGCAGACCGTCCTCTGTGCGCATTCCTCGCACGACGGTTCCCACGGGATCGGGCAGGGCGATCACGTCTTTCACTGACGAGGCGATGGCCGCCACCCGCTCATCGGTGAGGGTGAGGCGGTCGAGCAGTCCTGCGTTCATTCCCTCAGCCCTGGCGCGCTCGCAGTCCTGCGCGTTGGCTTCGGTGATTTCCTGCGTGCGTGCGATCAGGGCTGTGGCAATGGCCTCCAGGGCGCGGTTACGTACACGCGTGGTGGAGGTGGCAAGCGCACGCTGGGCGGCGCGGGCGCGCTGCGTCATAGGAGTAATGTCGAAAGACGTCTCAGTCATGGGGGTATTTTCCCACAGGTCGGGACACACCGTAGCCAACGGGATGCGAGCTTTCGTCCTTTGTTAAGCCTAAACTGCTCCCCGCAGCAATTGCGCTACTCGCTGGCGTGCGCCTCCCGGAAAATACGTGGAGTGTGTCATGCGCAGATCCTCCAGCAAGGACAGCAATCCAAACGGCTGATTCACCGAGTATGAGAGAATCTCTCAGACGAGAACCGCCAGGTCGTCGCGGTGAACGGCGGGACGCGGATGCTCAGCATTCTCTCCCTGCGCACGCAACGCCTCGCTCAATGCCTCACCCGACAGACCCGCAATCGCGGCCAAAGAATCCGAATCGTAGCCGACCACGCCGCGCGCAACCAGTCCGTCAGATCCGGAAATATCCACGACCTCACCCGACTGGAAATCACCCAAAACTTGGGCGACGCCAACGGCCAGCAGGGACTTCTTTCCGACGGTGAGAGCGCGAACCGCACCGTCGTCGATCACAATTTCCCCACCGGAGGGTGCGACGTGCGCGATCCACAGAGTCCGAGAAGCCGGACGCGTCGGGCTCGGCTCGAACCAGGTTCCCGCGCGCTCCCCCGCCAGCACCTCGCCCAGGCGTTCAGCGCTCGTCATCACCACACCCACACCGGAGTGCTGAGCCATTGTCGCAGCCTGAAGTTTCGTTGCCATGCCGCCCGTCCCCACTTTCGAGGCGGTGCCGCGCACGTCGATTCCGTCCAGTTCTTCGCTGGCTTCCACCACCTCGATGAGGCGAGCATCCGGGTGGCTGGGGGGCGCCGTGTACAGGCCGTCAACATCGGTGAGCAACACAAGCACATCCGCAGCCACCAGCTGTGCAACATAGGAGGCCAAACGATCGTTGTCCCCAAAACGCACGGCGCGCGTCGTCACCGCATCGTTCTCATTAATGATGGGAACGACGCCGTAGCTCAGGAGCTTTTCAAGCGCGGATCGCGCATTCGTGTAGTGCTCACGCTGCAGCACGTCAGCGGTCGTCAACAGCACCTGGGCGACGTGGCGGTGGTGGGCTTGGAAGGCGTCCGACCAGCGTGCCACCAAAAGCCCCTGCCCCATGGCGGCTGCGGCTTGAACCGTGGCCAGATCCCGGGGACGCGACGACATGCCCAGGGGTTCGAGGCCTGCTGCGACCGCACCGGAGGACACAATGATGATTTCTTTGCCCTGGCGGCACCAGGCGGACGCCAGGCGCGCCACCACATCGATACGGTTCAAATCCAGGCCACCATCCTCACGCGTGAGCGAGGAAGAGCCGATTTTGACCACGATACGGTGGGCGTTCAGCACGCTGTCACGCACTCCCATGCGAGTATGGGCGCCGTCTGTACCGGTGTTCGCCTGCGCGGAGGTCGAGACCTCAGAGGCGGCAGAGTTCGCACCGGCAGATTCCTGCACAGCATGCGCGGAGGTATGCGCGCTCACATCGCTCACCGTCAGTCCTCCGGATCCGTCCACACGCCCTGCGAACGTTCCGTCCACAGTTCCTCACGGGCAGCGGCCTTCGCATCCATGACGTCGTGGTAGCGTTCGCGCTTGTCCTTGCGGGTGGGACGAGCACTCTGGTCGATACGCAGGTCGGTGCCGCGCTGTCCCAGAAGCTCCGGTCCTGTGGTGAGAGTCGGCTCCCAGTCAAAGACCACACCGCTATCCAAAGGCCCGATGACGACGGGGTCGCCTGCGACGGCGCCTGCTTTCATCAGGGCGTCCTCCACGCCCGCAGCTGCCAGGCGATCCGCCAGGTAGCCGATTGCCTCGTCGTTCGTAAAGTCGGTTTGACGCACCCAGCGTTCGGGACGCGTTCCGCGCACCTGAAAGACGGTTTCTCCCGCGTGTTCCACGGGGGCGACCGTGATCTTGTCGCGTTCTCCCACGGCTTTCGGGCGAATGATCTGACGGGTCTGGGCGATATTCGGCAGTGCCGCACGGTGATCCTCCACCAGGGCACCCAGCCCGTAGGAGAGTTCTTTCAGCCCCTCGTGGCTCACGGCAGAAACTTCAAAGATCGGCCAGCCGAAGCTTTCCAGTTCGGGGCGCACGATCTCCGCCAGATCGCGTCCGTCGGGGATGTCAATCTTGTTGAGGATGATGACGCGCGGGCGCTCCATGAGGGGGATGTAGCCTTCAACCTGTCCCAGATCGCCTTCGTATGCCGCAAGTTCGGCCTCGATGGTGCGCAGGTCAGCCACCGGCTCACGATCCAGTTCAAAGGTCGCAGTGTCCAGGACGTGCACGATCACCGCGCAGCGTTCGATGTGGCGCAGGAAGTCCAGTCCCAGTCCCTTACCGGAGGAAGCTCCGGGGATCAGGCCGGGCACATCTGCGATGGTGTAGCGGAATTCTCCTGCCTGAACGACACCCAGGTTGGGCACCAGGGTCGTGAAGGGGTAGTCCGCGATCTTGGGACGCGCAGCGGACATGGCAGCGATCAGGGAGGATTTCCCGGCCGAGGGGTATCCGACCAGAGCCACGTCGGCAACGGATTTGAGTTCCAGAACGACGTCACGCTCTTCGCCGGGTTCGCCCAGGAGAGCAAAGCCCGGAGCCTTGCGTTTCTTCGAGGCCAGTGCCGCGTTCCCCAGGCCTCCGCGTCCGCCTTCGGCGACGATGAAGCGGGTTCCTGCGCCCGTCATATCGGCCAGGAGCTCACCGGAGCGGTCTTTGACCACGGTGCCGTCGGGAACGGGAAGGACGATATCGCTTCCGTTCTTGCCCTGACGGAAATCGCCCATGCCGGGGGTGCCGTTTTCTGCGCGCTGATGGGGGCTGCGGTGGTAGGTCAGCAGCGTGGTGACATTGGGGTCGACTTCCAGGATGACGCTGCCGCCGTTCCCGCCGTCTCCTCCGTCGGGGCCGCCCAGGGGCTTGAACTTTTCTCGTTTGACGGAAGCAACGCCGTGGCCTCCGTTGCCACCTGCGGCATGGATGGTCACGCGATCAACAAAGCTTGCCACGGTTTTCTCCCGATCAATTGTGTTCCAACGACACTCAGTCCTTCCCTACGCTACCGCGTCGGCATCGCAGAAAGAAGAAGGAGCAACGTGTCTGTTCTTCTGGTGTACGTTCACCTCGCGCGGAGTTTTATTCTTTCCGCATTGAAGTGATGCGAAAGGGGCGTCCGGCATTGCCGGACGCCCCTTCAGCGATCGGTCTCAGGCAGAGACCGGTTCAACGATGTTGACCACGTTGCGGTCGCGGCGGGTGGAGAATTCCACAGCACCGGCGCGCAGCGCGAACAGAGTGTCATCCTTGCCGCGTCCCACGCCTTCACCGGGGTGGAAGTGGGTGCCGCGCTGACGGACGAGGATTTCGCCAGCCTTCACGACCTGGCCACCGAAACGCTTGACGCCCAGGCGCTGTGCGTTCGAGTCACGACCGTTACGGGAGGAACCAAGACCCTTCTTATGTGCCATCTCTCAAAGCCTTCTTTCTACTCGAACGGTCTTCAGGCGATCTCAGTGATCTTGACGACCGACAGCTTCTGACGGTGGCCCTGACGCTTGCGGTAACCGGTCTTGTTCTTGTACTTGATGATGGAGATCTTCGGCCCCTTGGCGGAGTCGACAACCTCAGCCTTGACCGTGACCTTCTCCAGGGAGCCGGCATCGACGGTGATTGCATCGCCATCGACCAGCATCAGCGGCTGGAGTTCGATGCTGGCACCAATTTCTTCTGCCAGCTTGTCGACGACGACGACGTCACCGACGGACACCTTTTCCTGACGGCCGCCGGCCTTGACGATCGCGTAGACCACGTTAAAACTCATCTCTTCTTGTTCACTCGGTACGAGCTCACTCTTCCGTTCAACCCGAGGGGAACTGGAAACAGCAAACCCGGCGACGCTCGTTGCGCCGACGATTTAATGTAGTCGAAAAACGCTCACCGGGCAAACCACAGAAGCTATTTCTACGGTTTGCCCGGTGTGCGATTCCACACGTCAGGATTCTGCGGGAGGGGTCAGCGACTCTGAGGTGGCAACCCGGCGACGACGCGGACGCTTCGTCGCCGCAGGACGTTCCTCAGCTGAAGGCATCTCCAAGACGATCTCACGCGGAGTTTCCGCGGGCACCTCGGGTGCCGACACTCGCTGCGGCAATTCGACGGAAACCGGGGGACGCGTCACCTCTTCCTCCGAGGCACGGCGGCGGCGAGTCGCGCGCTGAGCGGGCTTCCTCTCCGCCTTCTTCGTCCCCGCGGGCTTCGCATCGTCAGACTGCGGCTGCTCCACAGCAGCCCCCTGCGCCTCGTCCTGCACCTGCTCGACCGCGGACACAGTGCGAGTGCGTGCACGCGAGGAGCGCGTCTTCTTTTCTGCGGGCGCGTCTGCGGAAGCAGACGTTGCGGAAGCTCCCGGCGCACCCAAGAGCACCGACGCCGCGCTCAGCGGAGCATCGGCGGGGGTCACGGTAGGAGCCGAGGCCACGCGACGCGTGCGACGCTGACGAGGAGCCTTCTCCCCCTCCGCGCGCTGCGGAAGTTCAATGTCAACCGTGCGCACCGGAGCATTGGCAGCCCCGGCCTCGCCTACGGGCGCACTGACCGGCGCCGGCAAGTCAATGACCGGAGGGGTTTGCGAGGCGGTTGTTGCCACTCGGCGCGTCCGCTTCCCTCGGGCAGAGGTGCGCGCCGGCTGTTCCTGATGTTCGCCAGCAGCGGGAGTACCTTCAGGGGATTCCGCAGGCTTCTCTCCTGCGTCATGCTTCGTGGACGGAGCCTCGCTCGCATCGCTGTCATCCTGTGCGCGACGACGGCGCGAGGGGCGTCCGCCGCGGGCATTCGTACGCGCATCGCGGGCGGTATCGGCGCCACCCTCGCGGGCGGCTTCCTCCGCTGAAGCGGAAGGTGACGCGGTCGCCTCAGCGCTGTTCTGCGCCTCGTCGCCCCCGCTCACCTTCGCAACGCGATCGGTCGATGATGCACTGTCTGAGGCGGGTGCCTCGTCAACAGTGGATGCAGCGTCGTCGGAACGCTGAGCGACGCGGCGCGTGCGGCGGGAACGACGCTTCTGGCCGTCCTCACTCCCAGAGGAGGCTTCATTCCGCGAATTCTCCGAGGAATCACCAGCCGGTTTTTCCGCAGCAGTCCCCTCGTTCTCAGAGGCTGCATCCTCCGCATGCACAGTTGCCGCGGCGATAGCGGAGAGGGCTTCGCGCGCACGGTCACGCTCAGGACCGTCCTCAATACGACGAGGTTCCTGCGCGGCAGTCTTCTTCTTACGCCCCTTGGGCTGGGGATCCACGTCGGCGGCTCCCGGGGTTTCCACGGGATGGTGGTGGACGATGAAGCCGCGCCCTTCGCAGGCCTCGCACGAGGTGGAGAAGGCTTCGACCAGCCCCTCCCCCACGCGCTTACGGGTCATCTGCACGAGTCCCAGCGAGGTGATCTCGGTGACCTGGTGGCGCGTCCGATCCCGACCCAAGCACTCGACCAGGCGACGAAGCACCAGATCACGGTTCGATTCGAGCACCATATCGACGAAGTCGATGATGACGATGCCACCGATGTCGCGCAGGCGCAGCTGGCGGACGATTTCTTCGGCGGCCTCCAGGTTGTTACGGGTCACCGTTTCTTCAAGGGTGCCGCCCGCGCCGATGAACTTACCCGTATTCACGTCAATGACCGTCATTGCTTCGGTGCGGTCAATGATCAGGGTGCCGCCGCTGGGCAGCCAGACCTTGCGATCCATGCCCTTGGCCAGCTGCTCGTCAATGCGGTTCGCGTGGAAGAGGTCGTCGGTGCCCACCCACTTCGTCACGCGGTCGGAGAGCTCGGGCGAGAGCTCATCCACGTATTTCTTCACGGTCTCGTAGGTGTCGCTTCCCTGGATCACGAGTTCCGCGAAATCTTCGTTGAAGATGTCGCGAACCACGCGAACGGCCAGTTCCGGTTCGCCGCGCAACAAGACGGGAGCCTGCTTGACCTTGTCCTTCTGAACATCAATCTCTGCCCACTGCTGGGTCAGGCGTTCTACGTCGTCTCGGATCTGCTGTTCACTGGCGCCTTCTGCCGCGGTTCGCACGATGACGCCCGAGCCTTCGGGAACGACCTGCTTGAGGATCTTCTTCAGGCGCGTACGTTCCCGGTCGGGGAGCTTGCGCGAAATTCCCATCATGGAGCCACCGGGGATGAGCACCAGGTAGCGTCCCGCGAGGGTGATCTGGCTGGTCAGACGCGCGCCCTTGTGTCCGATGGGATCCTTGGTCACCTGGACAAGAACCGGGTCACCGGATTTGAGGGCCGATTCAATGCGACGAGGCTTGCCTTCGAGTCCCACCGCGTCCCAGTTGACTTCACCGGCGTAGAGGACGGCGTTACGACCACGGCCGATATCGACGAACGCGGCTTCCATGGAGGGCAGGACGTTCTGGACGCGCCCCAGGTAGATGTTGCCAACCATGGTCTTTTGGGTGCGGCGAGCCACGTAGTGTTCGACCAGGAGGTCGTCTTCCACGATGGCGATCTGATCGAGGCCGTCCTGACCGCGGATCACCATGCGCCGGTTCACGGATTCACGGCGTGCGAGGAATTCTGATTCCGTGATGCGGTGGTGACGACGTCCTTCTTTGCGCCCTTCTTTACGGCGCTGTTTCTTTGCTTCGAGACGGGTCGAGCCCTTGAGAGCCTGCACTTCGTCCACGGGATCGTCGTTTTCCGTGGAGCGCACGCGGCGGCGGCGACGACGGCGTCCCACCCCTTCGTCTTCGGACGAGTCCGAGGCATCTCCTGCGGGTGCGTCGGCCGGCTTTTCTTCCGTTGACGAGGCGGAGTCCCCCTCAGCCGTTGAGGTTTCCGCGGTCGCGTTCTTGCGTGAGCGACGGCGACGCTGGGGAGTTTCTTCTTCCGCGGGCGTTTCGAGGGTTTCGGCCGCTTTGCGACGAGAGGAGCGCTTCTTGGTCGGTGCGCTTTCTTCTGTCTGTTCGTCAGCGGGTGTTTCTGTGACGTCATTTTCTGTGCGTCGGGAGGAGCGTCGTTTTGCGGGGCGCTCGCGTCCTTCGCGCGTTTCTCGCGTGTCGTCTGAGAGCGAGAAAGTGGGCTGGGTAAACGTGGGCTCCTGGAAGGTCGGAGCTTGGAACAGCAGGGATGCTGCGGGCGTTTCGGGCATTGCCACAGTTCTCCAATTTTGGTTTGCGGGAGTCGCCCCGCACCGGGTTCTCCCAGGGGAATCGCTCCGTTGAGGAGCGGAAGCTTGCTCGTCACCGCATCAGGTGCGGCGGGATCAACATGCCGGAAAGCTCACGGCATCTTCCCGTGTCACGGTGGTGCGACCGCAACATTTCGTTCCCCCATTGTCGCATATGAGGGGGCAAAGTGCTCCCGCGGACAGCAACATGTCACACACCCCGATACTCCTTGCCCAGGACGGCTGACAAGACCTTCAGGACTCTTCCCGTCCACAAAACGACACAAAAGGGAAATTTTTCAGAAAACCTCCGGACGAACGTCCTAATCGCTATATTGAATTGACAGAGCGTCGTGAAGCGATGAGGTTCTCTGTAATCACATCGACACAGGCGTCATTTTCATCATCACAGATCCTTTTGAGGAAGGTGTGCACTATGACCTTCGCTCCGGCAGCGCTTGATGCGCTCACACTGGGACGATGGCAGTTCGGTATCACCACCGTCTACCACTTCGTTCTGGTGCCGTTGACGATCGGTCTGTCCCTTCTGGTCGCAATCATGCAGACCGTCTGGCACAAGACCGGCAAAGAGGAGTGGCTCCAAGCTACGCGTTTCTTCGGCAAGCTCCTCCTGATTAACTTCGCCCTGGGTGTTTCCACCGGTATCGTCCAGGAATTCCAGTTCGGTATGAACTGGTCCGAATACTCCCGCTACGTGGGCGACATCTTCGGCGCCCCCCTGGCTGTTGAAGCCCTCCTGGCGTTCTTCATGGAATCCACCTTCCTCGGACTGTGGATCTTCGGTTGGGGACGCCTCTCCAAGGGCTGGCACCTGGCATGCATCTGGTTCACCGCCATCGGCACGTCCATTTCGGCACTGTGGATCCTCGGCGCAAACTCCTGGATGCAGCACCCCACGGGAGCACGCTTCAATCCGGAAACCGGCCGCGCCGAACTCGACGGTGTCGCGGGCTTCCTCCAGGTGGTTCTCAACCCCCTCCTCCTGTGGGAGTACACCCACGTCATCACCTCCGCATGGCTGGTTGCCGGTACCTTCGTTGCCGGCCTGTCCCTATGGTGGATGACCCGCGCCGTGCGCAAGGGCGGCGAAGCGGGAGCTGAAGAAGCACGCAACGTGTGGCGCCCCATCGCTCGCTTCGGCCTGCTGGTCGTCGTCATCGGCGGTCTGGGAACCGCGATCACCGGCCACTTCCAGGGTCAGGAACTCGTCGAATATCAGCCCATGAAAATGGCTGCTGCCGAAGGCGTCTGTGTGGACACCAAGGGAGCCGCTTTCACCGTGGCACAGTTCGGCGACTGCCCGCTGAATGAAGGCGCTCAGCCCACCAAGTTCCTCGAGGTTCCCGGTGTCACCGCTTTCATGTCCCACAACGATTTCGGTGCAGAAGTCAAGGGTGTTGCTGACGAACAGGCACGCATGGTTGCCCTGCTCAACTCCAACCCCGACTTCGTGGCCTCCTACGGCGACGCAGCACAGTACGACTTCCGTCCCCCGCAGATGGTGACCTTCTGGTCCTTCCGTCTGATGCTGGCCACCGGAGCGATCTCCGCTCTCCTGGCTCTGTGGGGTCTGTGGGCAACCCGCAAGGGCGCCATTTCCGGTTCCAAGGCTCTGGGCACCTTCGCCCTGTGGAGCCTGCCGACTCCCTTCCTCGGTGCGTCCTTTGGCTGGATCTTCACCGAAATGGGACGCCAGCCCTGGGTTGTGCACCCGAACCTTGCTGCAATTCAAAACGGCGATCCCGTCGGCTCCGTCATGATGATGACCGACATGGGTATTTCCGGCGCTGTCCCGGCCGTTCAGGTGCTCATCACCATGGTCGCATTCACCCTCCTCTACGGCGTCCTCGGCGTCATCTGGTACCTCCTGATGAAGCGCTACGCAGTGGAAGGGATCCACCCGACCCCCAAGGGCGAAGCCGCGGATTCTTCCTCCAACGGCTCCCTGTCCTTCGGATACTGAGGAAAGGAACTGACCGATGACTCTGAGTATCCTGTGGTTCATCCTCATCGCGGTTCTCTGGACCGTCTACCTGGTTCTCGAAGGCTTTGACTACGGTGTCGGCATGCTTCTGCCCATCGTGGGAAAGACCGACGAAGAACGCACTCAAACAGTGCGCACCATCGGCCCCCACTGGGATGGTAACGAGGTGTGGCTCCTGACCGCCGGCGGCGCGACCTTCGCGGCCTTCCCCGAGTGGTACGCCACCATGTTCTCCGGCATGTACCTGGCTCTCTTCCTGGTGCTCGTCATGCTCATCCTGCGTATCTCCGCAGTTGAGTGGCGTTCCAAGATCGCCACCGCCAAGTGGCGTCACGTGTGGGACAACGTCCACGCTGTGAGCGCGCTGCTCGTTCCGCTCCTGCTGGGTGTGGCCTTCGCCAACCTGGTTCAGGGCATGAAGATCGAGGTCATTGACCTCGTCTCCAAGAACGTCATTGCTCCGGCTCAGGTTGAAGCTTCCCTGGCACACGCTGTTCACCAGCTGACCGGTGGCTTCTTCTCCCTGCTCACCCCCTACACCATCCTCGGTGGCCTGGTGGTGACCGCGATCTGCTTCGCTCACGGCGCCCAGTTCCTGGCTCTCAAGACCGAGGGCAACGTCCGCGAGCGCGCAAACGCTCTGTCCGCCCCCACCTCGCTGGTGTCCACTCTCCTGGCAGCCGTGTGGGTTGTGTGGGGTCAGTTCGCGTACACCACCAACGTCCTGGCATGGATCCCGCTGGTGGTTGCAGCTCTGTGCCTGATCGCCTCGGCAGCCTTCTCCCAGAAGGCGCTGCGTTCAGAAGGCAAGTCCTTCCTCTTCTCCTCCCTGGGGATCGCAGCTGCCGTCGCATGGATCTTCTCCGCGATGGCTCCGGCCGTCATGAAGTCCAGCATCGACCCGGCCTACTCGCTGACCATTGCGCAGGCATCCTCCACCCAGTCGACTCTCGTCGTCATGACGGTTGTCGCTGTGTGCCTGGTGCCCGTTGTTCTGGTCTACACGGTCTGGTCCTACTGGCAGTTCCGCAGCCGCGTGTCCACCTCTGATGTGGAAACCAACGCTGGCCTTCTGCCCGGAAAGATTCGCCTCGGCCAGAACTTCCTGGCCGGCTGATCTCGGCCGCGTATGACATGTCGGTGGCTCCAGCACCCTGCTGGAGCCACCGACCTTTTCACCCCGTTCTCCATGGCTTCACTCCCTCAGCCTGAGAGTCTTTTCTGAGAGACAATAGGTTCCATGCGCCCACTTGACCCGCGTTTAATGAGATACGCCCGTTCCGCCCGACGGCATATTGCCATCATTTCGGGGCTCGGCCTGCTCACGGCGGCGCTCGTCATCGCTCAGACGCTGCTGATCTCCGGGGCGCTCTCCCCCGTCGTTGCCGAGGGCGCACACCTGAAGGATGTTCTGCCGACTATCGGGATCCTCTGCCTGGTGATTGCGGCCAGGGCTGCCACGACCGCCCTGCGCGATGCCATGGGGCATCGCGCAGCAGAACAGGCAATTCGCGAACTGCGTGGAGCTGTTATTACCCGCATTGAAGATCTCGGGCCGCGGTGGCGTTCACAGCACGGCAGTGATGCATCGACTCTCCTCACGCGTGGTCTCAGCGATCTCGCCCCCTATTTCGTGGACTTCCTGCCCCAGCTCATTCTGGTCTCCACGGTGACCCCGCTGGCGCTGGCCACCATTCTTCTCCTTGACTTCTGGTCGGCTCTCATCGCAGCTCTCGTCATTCCTCTCATTCCTCTCTTCATGATCCTGGTGGGTCGCTTCACTCAGGATGCTTCCCAGGCCAAGCTTGCATCCATGGAGCGCCTCGGCTCTCAGATGCTGGATCTCCTCGTGGGTCTGCCGACTCTGCGCGGTCTGGGGCGTGAAAAGGGGCCGCGCGAGCACATGCGTCGCCTCGGAGCAGACAACACACGCGCCACCATGGCAACCCTGCGCGTCGCATTCCTTTCCGGTGGTGTCCTGGAATTTCTTGCCACGCTGTCCGTGGCTCTGGTTGCCGTGGAAATCGGTATGCGCCTGGTCACCGGTAACGTCTCGCTGTTCACCGGCCTTGCCGTCATCATGTTGGCGCCGGAAGTCTTTGATCCCCTGCGTCAGGTGGGCGCTCAGTTCCACGCCTCCGCAAACGGTGTGGCGGCAGCCCAGGCGGCCTTCGAAATTCTTGAAACCCCGATCTCGCCGGCAGATGCACGTCCTGCCTCTCGTGGCCCCTTCGCGCGGGGACGCAGGACGACAGTACAGCTCTCCCCCGCGACTCCCGCTCCCGCACAGCCTTCTCCCGACCTGTCAACCACCCTCATCCGCTGCTCTGACCTGTCCTGCACCGCGCGCGGCACCTGGGCGCCCGATACCCTCTCCTTCGACATCACGCCGGGGACAATCACGGCGCTCGTCGGGCATTCTGGAGCTGGGAAAACGACGACGGTGCAAACCCTTCTGGGGCTGCACACTCCCACGCGAGGAGAAATCGCACTCTTCCCGCACTACTCCCCCTCCGCCTCGTCCACGCCCGGTACGCACGCACCCGAGGGCGGCTTATCCAAGGACGCGCCCACCTCACCCGCGGGAATCCCCATCAGCTCGATCGAGCGCGACTCCTACTGGCGCAATATCGCATGGGTTCCGCAATCCCCCACGCTCCTTCCCGGAACCCTGCGCGACAATCTCCCGCAGATCGACGACGAGAATGCACTGCGCGAGGCAGCGGAAGCAACCGGGTTTGACCTCGTTCTCGACACTCTTCCCCTCGGCTGGGAAACGGAAATCGGCCAGGGAGGCCTGGGGCTTTCCGTGGGACAACGCCAGCGTTTCGCCCTGACACGCACCCTTCTCGACACCGCTCCCCTGGTGATTTTGGACGAACCCACCGCCCACCTGGACGCCGTGAGCGAAGAGATCGTCGTGCGTGCTCTCACCACGCTGCGCTCACGCGGACAGACGGTCATCGTCATCGCTCACCGCAGTGCCGTTGTCGAAGCCGCCGACCAGGTGGTGACCGTCGAATCGCGCCGCGCAACCCCCGACGAGTGTGGGCGCTGGCCCGAGCTTGCGCGCATTGATGACATGTCTCTTCCCGAGGTCACCCTCCCCGGTTTCCTCGACGAGCGTCTCCTCTCGGAGCGCACTCTGGGCGCACACGCACAGACGGAGGACAACCGATGAATCTTCTCCTCACCCCGCGCCAATGGCATGCCCTGCGCGTCATCTTTCCCATGCTGCGGGTCAACCGACGGAGCTTTTGGCTCTCCGTCCTCTTGGCCTCCATCGGCCTGGCATCCTCCATTGCCCTGGGGGCAACATCCGCCTGGCTCATTGCCCGAGCCTCCCAGCATCCCCCCGTCCTCACCTTGAGCGTGGCGGCAACCTCTGTTCGCATGTTCGGCGTCCTCCGGGCGCTCATGCGCTACATCCAGCGCCTGGCCAGCCACCGCGTCGCCCTCGAAGGAATGGATAACCTCCGCCTGGGACTCTACGACCACCTGGCCGCGGGAGACATCAGCCGTTCCGCTTCCCTCAAACGAGGCGACCTCCTGGCACGCACGGGAGCGGACGTGGATGAAGTCGGCGATTTCATTGTGAAGGCTGTTCTCCCCACCGCAGTCAGCGTCATCGTCGGTGTTCTCACCGTCGCCACCCTCGCGCTGCTCTCTCCGGCGGCCGCAGCAATTCTCGCGCTGTGCCTCCTCATCTCGGGTCTCCTCGCTCCCCTGTTGACCGCGCGTTCGCGCAGGCTGGCTCAAGAGGAAGGACTCCAGGCACGAACACAACTGGCAGAATCCGTCATGACCATCATCGACGGCGCCGACGAACTGCGCGTCAGCGGACGGATCGCCACACTCCACGCGCACGTGGAAGAAGCCGAAGACCAGCTGACACGAGCCACTGCGCGCGCCGCACGCACCGCGGGGATCGCCGGTCTCATCGACCGCCTCGCCATGGGGGCTGCTGTCGTGGGCGCCCTCCTCGTGGGCATCCCCGAAACCACTGATGGTCTCCTGGCGGCCGTGGCGCTGGCGGTCATCGTTCTCACGCCGCTGCCCTCCTTTGAGGCGACCTCGCAGATGCCGGGAGCTGCCGTGCAGCTCATTCGTTCCGCTCAGGCCGCAGAACGCATCCTCGACCTCATCGGGGATGCCTCCCTCGAACAGAAGGCCTCCTCCGCACAGGAAGCCCCTTCCACGCACACGTTCCGTTCCGCTCAGGGTGTTTCCCCCGATCAGGGCTTCTCCTCCCGTCACGAGGCCCCCTCCGCCCAGCGTACCGGCGACGATCCGCTCTCCTCCGCACCGCCTCGTCACTCCGATGCTCAGGCGGTTCTGCGAGCGGACAATCTCGCGATCGGCTGGCCGGGGGGGAAGACCCTGGCCGAGGGCATCACCCTTGAGGTTTGCCCCGGTCGTCACGTCGCCATCGTCGGCCCGTCGGGAATCGGGAAAACCACGCTCCTCATGACCCTGTGCGGCCTCATTCCCCCACACGCGGGCAGCATCACTCTGAACGGTGTTCCCCTCCACGATCTCACCCGAGAAGAGATCACCTCGCACATCAGCATGACCGCTGAGGACGCCCACATTTTTGCCACCAGTGTCCTGGAAAATCTTAAAGTTGCACGCACGGACGTGACCCCCGAAGAAGCGCACACCCTCCTGGAACGCGCGGGTCTATCCTCCTGGCTCGCTTCGCTGCCGCAGGGAGTCGACACCCCCATCGGCACCGACGGGACGGGTGTGTCCGGCGGAGAACGCCGCCGTCTCCTCGTCGCGCGCGCCCTGGCGTCCCCCGCGCCCCTCATGCTGCTCGACGAGGCCGGCGAGCACCTCGACCCGCGAACCGCGGACACGCTCATCACCGACCTCTTTACCGCGGATCCGACGCGCGGCAGCATTCTGGTCACCCACCGACTCTCTGCCCTTGACGCGGCAGACGAAGTCCTCGTCATGGGCACCCCCGCGGGCGACGCTCCGGCACGCATCCTCGAACGAGGCACCCACAGTGACGTTCTCGCCCGCTCCCACACCTACCGGTGGGCAGCCGAACAGGAGATCCAGTGAACACCGAACGCAGCGATATCCAGCTCCTCAAAGCGGCTCTTGACCTGACCTCCAGCCTCGATCTGGAGCGAGTTCTGCACAGTTTCGTCAAACAGGCCTGCCGCCTGACCGGCGCCCACTACGGAGCGCTCTCAGTCCTGGACACCTGGGGCAATACCTCGATGTTTGTCGAAGAAGGCGAGTCCCCGACCTCCTCTACTCCTGTGATCCCCCAGGAGCTCATTGAGCAGATCAGCCATGACGGCTATGTCATTGCCAATGACCTGGGGACTGAAGCCGCCCCCGACACCGATCTGCCATCGTCCCCGCCCCCGACGGGGCTTGAGAATTTTCTCGGAGTCCCCGTCCCCTTCCACGAGCAGATCTACGCGCGCCTCTACCTCGCCAACCGACTGGGCGGCTTTGACGACAACGACCTGCGGGTTGTTCAATCTCTGGCAACGGCAGCCGGGATTGCCGTCGAAAACGCCCACCTGTACACGGACGCGCGGCGCCGCGAGCAGTGGATTACCGCTTCACAGCAGCTGACCACCACCATGTTGGAGGGCGCCGACGAAGAAGAAGCCCTGGAACTCATCGCCCGCACTGTGCGTGAAGTATCGCGCGCAGACACCGCGATCATCGTCCTGCCCTCCGTTGGCGACACGTGGGCGGCAGAAATCACCGACGGTCACCACGCCGATCGTCTCCTCGGCATCACCTTCCCCCGAGAGGGACGCGCCATGTCGGTGCTCCACGAGGGAACCGGCATGCTCGTCAACTCCATGGCACGCGCACAAACCATGCGCATCCCCGAACTCGCCGAATTCGGCCCCGCGCTCTACGCACCTCTCCACGCGCGAGGCCAGTCCTCCGGAGTGCTGATCTTGCTGCGCCTCCCCCAGCAGCCCGAGTTTGATTCCTCCGAACTTTCCCTGGCGGAATCCCTGGCAACACAGGCCACCCTCGCCCTCGAATTGGCGTCTGCGCGCCACGCAGAGGACGTCGCCTCCCTCCTGGACGAACGCGACCGCATCGGCCGTGACCTGCACGACTTCGCCATCCAGCAGCTTTTCGCCGCGGGCATGCAGCTAGACGCCACCAAGCAGAAGGTTCTGGCGGAAAAGCTCGACGAACAGGGGGTCGCAGACGCCCTGGACGCGTCCCTCGCATCCGTCGACGAGGCGGTGCGTCAGATTCGCGCAATCGTCCACGACCTGAAGGAGCCCGACCGCGAGGTGGGCTTGGTGGAACGTCTGCGCCGCGAGTCCTCCCTGTCGCGATCTTTCCTGGGTTTCGCTCCCTCGCTCCTGATCTCTCTCGACGGACGTGCCGTCAACGAGGAAGAGGAATCCGAGATGACGAAAGTCGAGGAAGCCAATTCCCGTGTGGACGATTCTCGCAGCGATGACGTGGTTGCGGTCGTGCGCGAAGGGCTGTCCAATATTGCCCGTCACGCGCGTGCCACAGCGGGCGCGGTGACCGTGGATATTTCCGGGCACGGGGAGGGGGGGCGCATCACCGTCAGCGTGGCGGACGATGGACGAGGCATTGACCCCGAGCGCACGCGCAATTCCGGTTTAGCGAATATGCAGGAACGCGCGCGACGCAACGGGGGAACCTTCACCCTGGGTGTGGGGCTTAACGGGCGCGGAACCAATATTTTGTGGACAGTTCCCCTGGCCTAGGTTCTGCGCACGAAAACGCTACTTCTCCTCACTCGCTCTAAGGTCGGGTTCGCGGAGGAGACGGCGTCCCGTCGGCAGCAGGAAGCTCACCAGAGTGACCGTCAGGCACAGAATGCCACAGCCTATAAAGACCGTTTCCACGCTGGTCACGTCCGCGAGGGGCCCCATGATGAGCATGCCCAGGGGAATGCTCACCGTCGCGATGAGCGAAACGAAAGAGGAGACGCGCCCCATGTACTCCGCCTCGCTCCCCCGCTGCAGGTAGGTCAGCGAAGTCACGTCATAGGGCGGGATGCTCAGGCCGATAAGCATCAGGAATGCATACAACACCCACAGTCCCGGAGTTTCTCCCCACAGAACCTGTCCTGCGCCAATCAGCGGTGCGATACCCGTCCCGATGGTAAACACCCCAAAACAGATGCAGGCCGCCAGGAGGACTCGCGCCTTATGCGCGGTCGTAAGCACGGAGGACATGAGAAGTCCACCCAGCATCAGCCCCACTGCAAACAGCGTTTCGCTTGCGGTGAGCTTCCAGACCTCCCCACCGAAACTGCGCGCAATCTGCAGGGGCAGGAGAACGGAAGGCGCTGCTGCCAACAGGAAGATGAACGAGTGGACAATCATCACCCAGCGCAGCACGGGGTGGGTGAAAATGTAGCGCACTCCGTCGGTCAGATCCTGAATAACGTGCCCCGACGAGGCAGGGGTCTCCAGCTTCGGGATGGCGATGAAGGCCAGAATCGACACACCCATGAGAGCCGTCGCGGCATCGATCCAGAATGCGGGGATGACGCCCCACACGCCATAGACCAAGCCGCCCAGAGCCGGGGAAACCAGCTGCATAGTGGCCTGCATCGTTCCGTTGATGCCGTTGACACGCGCCAGGTGCTCACTGGGAGTCAGCTGCGGAAGAACTGCGCCGACCGCGGGGTTTTGGAATCCTTGACCGACGGAGCGGATGGCGGCGATCAGATAGAAGACCCACAGATCCGTGTGACCGGCCATCATCCAGAAGGCGAGAGCCACCGTGGCCACGGCGATCGTTGTGTCGGAGACAATGATGATGGCCTTGCGGCTCAGGCGATCGGCGAGAGCTCCTCCAAACAGGGAGACCAGTGCCTGCGGTCCCATGCCGAACAGGAGCATGAGGGTCAGGACTGCTCCCGATTTTTGGGTGAGGGTCAGGTACCACGTAATGACAAAGTAGGCGATGTTGGAGCCGAGAAGGGACAGGAACTGCGAGGTCAGGAAGAGTGCCACGCGTTTCTTCCAGGCGCCGTCCTCCCCCGTTGCCAAGAGGGTCGTTTCAGCCTGTTCCCTCTGTTCTGTCTGCTCTGCCTGGGACACGGTTCGATCCGTGTCCTCGTTGCGCGCATCGGTGGGGGTCTGTGTCATGTCGTCTGTCATATAGCGTCTCCTCCCCTATCCTCTTGCCCTCGTCTGCATACAGGTGTGGGGCTGGTGAACCAGCCCCACACAGTGTCAGTCAGTTGCGCCAAGCCGCGGCCCTTTGGCCTGCGACCCAGGCGGCTACCTGTGTTCGCCTCTGCAAGCCCATCTTCGACAGAAGCGAGGTGATGTGGTTCTTCACCGTTTTCTCTGCAACTCCCAGTTTGTTTCCGATCTCGCGGTTGGAGAGACCGTCGCCAATCAATTCAAGAACCTTACGCTCTGAGGGAGTCAGATCAGCGGTCGGGTCGTCGTGGTCGGCACGACGACGGGTCAGTGTGCGTTCGTCCAGGAGCACGCGGCCTTCGGCTACGGCTTTGACGACGTCGGTGATTTCGGCGCCTCGCAC
This sequence comes from uncultured Actinomyces sp., assembly GCA_963525415.1. Lineage (GTDB taxonomy): Bacteria > Actinomycetota > Actinomycetes > Actinomycetales > Actinomycetaceae > Pauljensenia. The sequence continues at coordinate 80,726 of CAURIY010000001.1, read as the reverse complement.
AGTTTTAAGTACGTAGGCACGTGCACCCTTTGCCAGGGACTCTGCCAGGGCTTCGTCATCATCGAAGGAGGTGAGGACGATCGGCAGAATGGAGGGGTGGGTTTGCCCCAGGGATTCCATGATGTCGATTCCTGTGCCGTCGGGCAGTTGCAGGTCGACAAGGATGACATCCGGGTTGACGAGCGTAGCACGTCGAAGGGCGTCTTGCACGGTTCCGGCTTCTGCAACGACTTCCAGGCCGTCGGCGCGGTCAATGATTTCAGCGATTCCTCGGCGGACAATTTCATGGTCGTCAACGATCATGACACGGATATTGACCGCGGGCTTGTGCTGTTCTTCGCTCACGTCTGTCCTCTGGGCTATGTGGGATTTTTCAACGAGGCGACGGCATCGGCTGCCGCCGCGTTTTCCGCGTGTTTCTTTGAGGTTCCCCGCCCGGTTCCCACGGCGTCGTCCCTCGTTGACACGTGGGCGTAGGCCGTAAAAACACGCTGGTGGTCTGGGCCAGTTCCTTCGACACTATAGGACACCGCTCCCAGTTGATGGCTCAGGGCGTATTCCGTCAGTGTCGTCTTCCAGTCCTGCTGCGCGGCACGTTCAACGGCGCGCATAATCAGGAAGTTCAGGTGGTGCAGGACGATTTCTCGGGTTTTTTCCAGTCCGCACGTCAGGTAGGTTGCTCCTACCAAGGCTTCGAAGGTGTCCGACAGGATTGAATCTTTGTCGCGTCCCCCGTGCATGCTTTCGCCGCGTCCCAGGTAGATGTAGTCCCCCAGGTTCAGGTGGCGAGCAGCTTCCGCCAGGGGTTCTTGCGACACGGTGGCCGCACGCATCCGCGAGAGATCAGATTCGGGAACATCCGGGTGATCACGGTACATCCTGTCGGCAATCACGATCGACAGAACAGAATCTCCCAGGAATTCAAGGCGTTCATTATGCGCGATTCCTCCGGCTTCGTTCGCGTAGGAACGGTGGATGAGCGCAAGCTCCAGGAGTTCCGGGCGCACGCCGGCTCCCCAGGATTCCATCAGACGAGAGGAATCGGGCTGGGGAGGAACGGGAAGTTGCCGACGTGCCATCAGGAGGTGTGCTCCTCAGAGGTCTCGTCCGCAGTCATTGTGTCGAGCAGTGCTGCCAAGCCCGCCATACGGGGGTCAACAACCACGTGTTCATGATCTTCGGGCAGATCGTCCCACTTTTCTCCGCAGCCCGGGCACAGTCCCGCACAGTCGGGGCGGCACAGCGGACGATCATCCACCAGGGTCACGATGGCATCGCGCATCAGCGACTCGAGGTCGATGGTGTCGCGGGCGCCAATGACGCGCAGGTCTTCGCTGTCTTCGTCATCCTCTGCACTCATCGCGGCAACACGATCCGCCTCGAAGAAGACATCGTCGGCTTGAATGTCGTGGTCACAAACCACGGGATCCAGGCAGCGCACGCACTCTCCGTGCAGCTGAACACGGGTGTGGGCGCGCACCAGCACGCCGTCATCTACCGACGTCAGGTCGACGGAAATGTCGAGGGGTTCCCCTTCCGGGACACTCATCGAGGGCGTTCCCAGGTCTGCGGGCGCGATCCACGTCAGGTCGTGGTGGCGCATGTGCCCCAGCTGTCGGGGCAGATCCACCAGGCTGATCTCAAGCGGGGTCTCAGTCATTGTCCAGAGTCACGTTCGTCAGGTCGTGGCCGTTGCGTTCAGCAATGGCACGACGTCCGGCATCGGTACGGCGCTGCAGGTCGTGCAGCAGGGCGGAAAGCTCCGACAGAGACTTCGAGGCGTACTCGTCGGCGCCGTTGCGCATCTGCTTTTCCTGGGCGCGAGCTTCGGCCACGATTTCGCGCGCACGATCTTCCGCCATCTGCGTGATGTTTTCAGTGGAGACCAGGCGTTCGGCCTGCGCGTTGGCGTCGGTCAGAGTGTCCTCTGCATCCCGCTTGGCCTGAGCCAGCACGGCATCGGCTTCTTCGTGGGCGCGGGTCACCAGGCGCTGCGCCTGTTCGGTGGCTTCTGCCACCATCTGATCGGCCTTCTCACGCGCCTCATCGATGGTGGAGCGCGCACGAGAATTCGCTTCAGCAATGGTGGTTTCTGCGGCGGAGTCCGCACGCACCAGGACGGCATCTGCGTCGGCCACCACGGCATCGGCCGCTTTGAGGTCTTCCGGAAGAGACTCGCGCGCCTGATCGAGAAGATCGAGGATTTCCGCGCGGTTCACCATGATCATCGCGGACAGGGGCACAGCGCGCGCCTCTTCCACGAGATCTTCAATCCGTTCCAGGGCAGCAATAACCGTGGAAGGACCGTACACGGTGCGGTCTTCCCATTCCGGGGTTTCTTCGTCGCGCTGCACGTCGTTTTCCATGGTGGGCTCCTCTTCCCTGAAAGTGGGCTAGCTGGTTCTATTTTCTCCCCAAATCGCCAGAACTTCCTGCGGAACATACCGAGAAACATCCATTCCCCATCCGTAAAGTTCACGCACGAGGCTGGAAGAGACGTGTCGCAGTTCGGGGCGCGTGGGGAGCCACACGGTTTCAACGTCACCGATATCGCGATTGGCACCGGCCTGGGTCATTTCCGAGTCCATGTCCGCCATGTCGCGCACGCCCTTGACGACGATGTCGGCTCCGACCTCGCAATACAGGTCTGCGAGGAGCCCCACCATTCCCACGACCTCCACATTGGGAAGGTGCGCGACCCCCGCTTTCACGCTGTCCAGGCGGATCTGCGTCGCGCTCACGGTACTTTTCGAAAAATTCACACCGACGGCCACGATCACCCTCTGCGCAAAAGCCGCAGTGCGGGTGATGACATCCAGATGCCCGTAGGTCAGCGGGTCAAAAGATCCCGGGATGAGTGCAATCATGCGTGTTCTTTCCTGTGTGAGTGGCGAGGCGTCTGCCCCGCGGGATCGTCCACCTCACCTGCGGGAGTGGGAGCAGAGGGAAGCGCGCCCTCTTCCGTTTCGTCATCCACCAACGCCTCGTCGACAGAAGCAGGGAAGGATGCAAACCAGGCGACGGTTTCTCCCCAGACACGACGATCTTCGCGTGTGATTCCCTGCGGCCAGGTCGGTTCGGGGGAACGCACTGAGCGTTCGACCACGATCAGGCCGTCTTTTTCCAGCCAGGGAACGAGGCCGTCGAGAACTTTCGCCAGTTCTTCTTCGGACAGGTCGTAGGGCGGGTCAATGAGGATGAGGTCGGTTTCCTGCGGGGTTCGCCCGGTGACGAAGGCCGTGGCATCTGCCTGCTGGACGCTCACACGAGAACCAAATGTTTTCGCGTTTTCTCGCACAACTGCGACCGCGGGACGCGATTTTTCGACCAGAACAGCCTGCCGCGCACCGCGAGAGAGGGCTTCCAAGCCCAGCGCTCCGCTTCCGGCATACAGGTCAAGGACGCGCATATCGCGCACCATGTCGATATGTTCCAGGCGCGAGAAGAGAGCTTCCCGGACGCGTTCGGAGGTGGGGCGTGTCCCCGAGGCAGGCACACGCAGCACCAGCCCTTTGGCGCTTCCCGCAATAATCCGTGTCATGGATCTAGCCTAGCGACTCCTCCGGACAGTTTCGCGATCCATCCGGCATCCCGCCCCTCCCCGGCAGAGTGCGAGAACCCCAGCAACAGTCCGACCCGCCCCGACAACAGATGCATACAACATCGGCGGACACGGTTTTAGCTTCGTTCCATCCACACAATCTCGTCACCCACGTACTCGCGCACGCTGGCTCTCAGTCCCTCTTCCCCGTTCAAATCCGGGTCTTTCTCGATCAGGTGCTCGGCTTCCTGTCGGGCGCGGGCAATCAGATCACCGTCGCGCAGCACCGACACAAAACGCAAACTGCTGGCACGACCGGATTGCTGCGCCCCCAACACGTCGCCCTCGCGCCGCAGCGCCAGGTCTGCTTCCGCCAGGGCAAAACCGTCCGCCGTCGCAGCAAAAGCCTCCAAACGCTGACGAGACACATCGGAAATATCCGCTCGATGCACAGCCATACACACCGATTCCCGATTCGAGCGCCCCACGCGCCCACGCAGCTGGTGCAGCTGCGACAACCCAAACTGCTGGGCATCCATAATGACCATCATCGTGGCTTCCGGAACGTTCACACCCACTTCAATCACGGTCGTCGCCACCAGCACCGGGCTTTCCCCCGACGCGAAACGTCTCATGACCTCGACCTTTTCAGCGGTGGGCGTCTGCCCGGTCAGTTCTTCAATCCCCACATCTGCCAACGGCCCGTTCGAGCGAAGCTGCTGGACGACAAGCGCAACCGACGCCAGAGGAACCTCATCCGCCTGAGCGGAGTCCGCCTCGTCAATGCGAGGACACACCACGTACACACGCCCCCCACCCTCAATTTCGGCGCGAGCGCGCTCCCACATGCGCTGCACCCACGACTGGCGCTGGATTGACACCAGGTAGGTGCTCACGGGGGTACGCCCCGACGGAAGCCCCTTCATCCGCGTTTCGTCCAGGTCGCCGAAAACCGTCATTGCAACCGTTCTGGGGATGGGTGTGGCCGTCATGACCAGCTGGTGCACCATCAGGCCATCGCGGCGCGCCGTACGGAGCAGATCCCGCTGCTCCACACCGAAACGATGCTGCTCGTCGATGACCACCAGGGCAAGATCCGAGAAGAGGTTCTGCGCGTGCAGGAGGGCGTGGGTTCCCACCACGATCACCGGGTGCCCTCCGGTCGTCAGGCGTTCGATCTCGCGGCGCGTCGCCGCCGCGCTGGAGGAGGTCAGCAGGCGAATATCGACGGGATATCCCCGGGAATCCAGCGGGGCACACAGCTCGCGAAGAGACGCGGCGTGCTGTTCGGCGAGGACTTCCGTGGGAGCCAGGAACGCCGCCTGGTGTCCGGCGGCGATCACCTGGCACATGGCCGCGAGCGCCACGAGGGTTTTCCCCGATCCCACGTCGCCTTCGAGGAGGCGCTGCATCGGCTGATCGGAGGCGAGGTCTGCGCTGATCTCAGCGATCGCCTCGTCTTGCGACGGGGTGAGGGTGAAGGGCAGGGAGGCGATGAGGACGTCATTCAACGGTGACGAGGCGGGGCTGGCCAGCGCGGTAAGCGCGCGGTTTCCGATGCGTCGTGTGGCCAGGACGGTCTGCAGGGTGAGGGCTTCCGCCCAGCGTAGGGTGTGTCGTGCGAGGCGAACCTCGTCATCGCTTGCGGGCTGGTGAAGGAGGCGCAGGGCGCGCGCGTAGGTGAGCAGGTGGTGGCGTTCGCGTAGCTGCTCGGGAAGCGGGTCGGGGATGTCCGCGTCGTCGAGGGAGGTGAGGACAACGCCGATGGCGCGGGACATAACCCACGAGGTGACGCCCTTGTGGGCGGGATAGATGGGGATGGGGCGTTCGCTGCGTGCACGCACGCTCTCCGGGGTGTCGGAGGTCGCGGGATCTGTCAGTGCCTCGTCGTCGACCCCCTCAAATTCGGGGTGGGTCAGTTGGAGTTTTCCCCTGTAGCTCCCAACTTTTCCCGCGAAGAGGAAGGAGCTTCCCGGTGTGAGTAGGCGCTCGTGGGGGGCAAGTTTATGGGGGTTTGAGGCGAAGAATGTGGCGGACATGGTCATGCGTCCGTCGGTGATCGTCACTTCGAGGCGCACTCCTCCGCGGGTGCGATTGGCTCGCAGATGGGTGGAGACGACTTCTGCGAGGAGGGTGACGTCGTCGCCTTCGCGCAGCAGGTGCATGGGGGTGAGTGCCCCCCAGTGGTAGTAGCGGCGCGGGGCGACGTGGAGGAGTTCCCCCACCGTGGTGATGCCCGCCTGCGCGAGTTTGCGGGTGAGGGTTGCGGGCAGTCTCAGGCTCAGGGGTGTGGTCAGCGTATTCACGTGGTGCTTTCAGCGGATGGCCTGGATGAGGCTGGTCTCGGCGGGGCGGGCGTCGATCACTTCGAGGTCGTTTCCGACTCCGTCGGGCAGGTGGGGGCTGGCCAGGATTTGGCGGACAACGGATATCAGGAGTGCGCCGTCGTCGCGTCCTGTCAGGAGGATCCATCGGCTGGGGGTGTCACTGGCCAGGTCGGTGATCATGCGCGCAATGTCGGTGTCGTCCCAGTTTCGGGGGATTTCCATGCTGCGCGCGGGGGCGAGTGCGGCCGTGGAGTTTTCTTCGAGCATCCGGATGAGGGCTGTTTGGACGCTCTGTCCTCCAGGTTGGGGGACGAAGAGGGGGGCGCAGGCTCGTGCGACGAGGAGGGCGTCGGCTTCGCTGCGGGTGTCTCCCACGAGGATGCTGCTTCCGGGGTGTTTCTGCGCGTGGGCGTCGGCGCTGCGGTGTGCGAGGGCTGCGGAGTCCGCGTCGCAGGGGACGATCATGCAGATTCCCGTGGAGGCTGCGAGGGCGGGGGCGGTCAGTGCCGAGGCGTCTTCCGGGGTGGGGTCGAGGAGGACGTGCGCTCCGGCGAGGGCGAGGTCTTCGACGAGTCCGGGGCTGCGGGTACAGGCGGTGACGGCAGCGCGTTCGACGCGGCGCAGGGGTTTACGTTCGAGGAGTCGGATTCCTCGGTGGGTAACGCCGTCTGCGAGGGTGTCGACACCGATTTCTTCGTCGGGTCGCGCGTCGCACACGTGGAAGCGCAGGACGCGTCCCGTTCGGGGGCGAACCGACAGCGGAGCGGAGGTGTCGACGTGGAGGCGCCACTCCCCCAGTCCGAACACATCGGCGTGGCCGATGCAGGAGAAGCGCACGCCCAGCGAGGTGAGCTGTTGGATGGCTCGCTGCGCGTCGTCCTGGGTGCCGTGGAGGATGATGTCCACGGTGAAGGCTCGGTCGGGGGCGGGCGGGTTGTGTCGGGCGACTCGTCCCTCGGCGTTTTCTGCGAGTTCGGCGAGCATGGAGGTAAAGGACTGGAGCATCCCGTGGTCGCCGCGGACGGCGGCGTCAAAAGAAGCGTAGAAGAGCGCGAGGACGGCGGCTCCGGCATCGACGCGCCCGGTGGCCTCGTTCGTCGCATTGACGAGGCCAAACTGGGCTTGTGCAGAGAAGGTGGAGATCACTTCGGGCAGTTCGGGGAGGGTTTCGCCCATGAGGTCAAGTTCATGAGCTGCTTCGGTGAGGACTGCGGTAATCGCCGGCGAGAAGGCCATACTCAGTCCCGCTTCGCGAGGGTCGGCGCTCAGCATACGTCGGGCGAGGACGGGTGTGAGGTCTGGGGCTTCTTCCAGGTGGTGTACCCAGGAGGAGAGGATTCCGGTGAGGAGTATTCCGAGGTGTCCGCTGCCGTTGCTAATTCCCGCGTTGAGCGCGCTGTCGCAGGCGAGGGCAAGGGGGGCGTCGGGTGCCACGAGGTGGACGGCGTCTCTCATGGCGTTCAGGGTGATGTGGGCGTTGGTGCCGCTGTCGCAGTCGCCGCCGTTCCAACCGTCCAGGTCGTCGAGGAAGGGGGCGAGGCGCGTCATTTCTTCTGTGGCGATATCCAGGGTGGTTGCCAGAGTCGAGGCGGTGAGCGGCACGGGGTCTCCTTCGGGGCAGGCGTTGACTGTATTGTCTGTTGGGAGCTAGGTGTGTGCCACCTGACACGCTGTTGAGGCTCTGAGACTTTGTGATATGGCGGTTTATCCGTTAGAGTTTCATAGTTGCCTGCGGTGACCTGTCACTTTCAGGCTGGATCCCACGCTTGCGTGGGTGAGTGAATGTCATTAAAAACCGAGGAGAACATCGTGGCTGCCGTTTGTGACGTGTGCGGTAAGGGACCCGGCTTCGGCAAGAGCGTGTCGCACTCGCACGTGCGCACCAACCGCCGGTGGAACCCGAACATTCAGCGTGTGCGCGCTCTGGTTGAGGGAACGCCGAAGCGCCTGAATGTGTGCACCAAGTGCCTGAAGTCCGACAAGGTTGTTCGCGCAATCTGATCGCTTCACAGTCTGAGATGAGTGCCTTGCGGCTTGCCGCTGGGCACTTTTCTTTTACTCTCCACCAGCCCCTCAGGCGAAGTGATCCCAGCCCCCGGTCAATTCCCGGCCGTTCATCAGTGCGGCGGGGCTTTCCCCACCCCGACAGGCGCGGACACGCCCAATGGGACGGAAACCTTCCGGAAGAGGCACCTCGTGCGGGAAAGCAGCCAGCAGAGAGTGGTCTTCTCCCCCACTGACCACCCAGGAACGCGCATAGCGTTCCTCTGCGCCACTGTCCTCCGGATTCACGAGGCGCACTACGGGAAGTAGAGCGTCCACGTCCTCCTTGAGAAGTGCGGGATCCACCTCAATGACAGCTCCCGAGGCTTTGGCCATTCGTCGAGCATCCACCGCCAGCCCATCGGAAACGTCCATCATGGCGTGCGCCCCCGCCAAGGCTGCGCGCACCCCCGCCTCCAGCGGAGGGACAGGGGCACGAAAAACGGAAACCGCCTCGCGAATCGATGAGGGAAGCTCAGCGCTCGGGGTGCAGGGGGGAACCTTCCCCGAGGAGAGGGCGGCTAAACCGGCCGCTGAACGTCCCAGGGTTCCCGCAACGGCCAGTACGTCACCGGGTTGCGCACCGCTGCGTACCACGACGCCGTGGGGGCACCAGCCCATTGCCGTCACGGCAATCACCAGCTGATCTCCCGAAGATAGGTCACCGCCGACGACGCCGGCACCGGCTTCTCGTGCGCGATCGCCACAGCCTTCCACCAGATCGTTCAGCCAGTCCACCTCGGTATCTGCGGGCAACACCAGGGAGACGACCAGAGCGGAGGTACGTCCCCCCATGGCCGCAATATCCGCGAGATTTTGGGTGGCGGCGCGTGCACCGATCTCATAGGCGCTCGACCAGTCGACTCGGAAGTGGCGTCCCTCGACGAGAACGTCCGTGGTCACAATGAAGTGCCCCTCCGGTGTCGCAATCTGCGCGCAGTCATCTCCCGATCCGATGAGGGTGCGTTCCCCTGACGGAAGGAGCTCACGGAAGCGGGCAATGAGCTGGTTTTCATTGGTGTCTGCAACTCGCACACCCCCAGCCTATCTGAGCCAACCCCACAGAAAATGATCACCGTCCAGAATGAGGGAAGCTTTCTTCACTCTGAGCAGCGAGAACAGAAGACAGGCAAATATGGATGTCTTTAGACAAGACCCACCAGAAGACCCCACATATACAGCACAGGGGGCGCGAGCTGCACTGAACACAGCAATCACGACGCCTACAGCAGCTGGTCGCGACTCCACTGAGAGGCAAAAAGACAGATCGATGCAGCCGACGCGACATTGAGGGATTCGGCGTGACCACTCATCGGTATACGAACCAGGAGGTCGCAGGCAGCAAGCTCCTCCTGCGACAGTCCCTGAGCTTCATTGCCCAGAACCCAGGAGTGCGATCCCCGCAGCGCAGTATGAGCGGCAGATCGAGGTGTCATGAGGTCATTCAAATCCACAGAACCATGCCCGCCGGATGTTCCCAGCGCAACGTGCCCCTCACAGCGCAGGGTGGCAATCGCCTCGTGCACCGACGGGGCGGAGAGGACAGGGATGTGGAAAAGGGAGCCGGCGGAGGAACGAATGACTTTGGGACTTGTCACGTCAACGGTTCCCGCGACGGCCACAACCGCCTGAGCACCCATCGCATCGGCCGTGCGGATGATCGTCCCCACGTTCCCGGGGTCACGCCCCTGGGCGAGGATGACCGTGGTCGCAGGCCACTGCCCCGCCTGCGGCTCCCACGAGGTGTAGATCGCCTCGGCGTCGGCAACTGCGAGGATCCCCTGAGCATCTCCGCTCATTGCGGAGGCGACCTCCGGCGTCACCGTATGCACCCAGCGCGTTGCTTTCCGAGCATCGGTGACAACATCCGTATGCAGGAGCGCAGCCGCCTCGGTCACGTACACATCGCGCACGCTACCTGCGCGATGGCGAACCAGCTCGCGCACCGCCTGCGGCCCTTCAACCAAGATCAGAGCGGCGCGTGAGCGCGCAGAACGCCCGGCCAGTGCCGCAACCTTCTTCACGCGATCCGCGCGAGGGTTGTCCAGCACAGCCGGGCGTCCAGCGAAAGGTGTCACCGAGTTCAGGCCTTGGGGGCGTTCACGTCGGCGGGAAGAGCCTTCTTGGCGACCTCAACGAGGGCGTTGAAAGCGTTGATGTCGTTAACGGCCAGTTCGGCCAGCATACGACGGTCGACCTCAACACCGGCCAGACCCAGACCCTGGATCAGGCGGTTGTAGGTCAGACCCTGGGCGCGGGAAGCAGCGTTGATGCGCTGGATCCACAGGCGACGGAAATCGCCCTTGCGCGCCTTGCGGTCACGGTAGGAGTACACGAAGGAGTGGGTGACCTGTTCCTTCGCCTTACGGTACATACGGGAACGCTGACCGCGGTAGCCCGATGCCTGATCGAGAACGGTGCGACGCTTCTTCTTGGCGTTGACAGAACGCTTGACTCGTGCCATTTTTCAGATCTCCTTGTCGAACGTGCCGGTCACTTGCCCAGCAGGGAGCGGACGCGCTTGACGTCAGCCGTCTCCAGAACCTGGTCGGTTGCGAGACGACGAGTCTTGCGGGAGGACTTGTGCTCGAGGAGGTGGCGTGCACCAGCCTGCTCGCGCATGATCTTGCCCGATCCGGTCACGCGGAAGCGCTTCTTAGCACCGGAATGCGTCTTGTTCTTCGGCATTGTTGTTTTCCTTCTGTATCCGGACGGGAACCCTCAGGTTCCTGCCTTCACTTCTTCTCCGCATCAGCCTCGACAGAAGCTGCTTGACGAGCCTGATCCTTGCTGGCGCGTTCCGCGCGCTTGCCGCGGCGTTCTTCACGCTCGGCTTCGCGGCGCTTGCGCTGCTCGTTGACGGCGTCGGCCTTCCGCTTGGTGGGAGCCAGCACCATCGTCATATTGCGTCCGTCTTGTCGAGGCATAGATTCGACAGTGGCGAGTTCGCCCACTTCTTCAGCGAGGCGTTGCAGGAGACGAACACCCGCTTCGGGGCGGGACTGTTCACGACCACGGAACATGATCATGACCTTGACCTTGTCGCCCTGCGAGAGGAAACGTTCCACGTGTCCCTTCTTCACAGAGAAGTCATGGTCGTCGATCTTCAAGCGGAAGCGAATTTCCTTCAGCTGCGTGTTGGCCTGATTGCGTCGGGCGTCGCGCGCCTTCTGGGCTGCTTCGTACTTGTACTTGCCGTAGTCCATGAGTTTGGCAACCGGCGGCTTCGCGTCGGGTGCAACCTCAACCAGGTCGAGACCTGCTTCTTCAGCAAGTCGCAGAGCGTCTTCCACGCGGACGACGCCGACCTGTTCTCCTCCGGGTCCCACGAGGCGAACCTCGGGGACTCGAATCCGCTCATTGATGCGAGGCTCGCTAATGAGTGGCTCCTTCCACAGTCGTATCCGTGGCACGAAAAAGCCTCCGTGCCACTGTGCGCACGAAGGCTTACTCCGGTGAGCATCCGCAAGGATGTACCGTTCAACCCGATCCCCTGACTCATCGCTGTGAGTATTCCGCATCCGATGATGCGGCGGGTACCTAGGTGGGAGAAACTCCGCTTGCACTCCGGGCAGGTGCCCGGATTGGTTCGGATCCATCATAGCAAAGCCACAGAAGAGCTTCTAGCAGCAGCAGGCTCAGCGACCGGTGTCGTCACTCACAGCCCTTTTCACGGGCACAAACTCCACGCGATCACTCGACGCCAGCAGACGCGGCAGACGCGAACACCTCGCGATCAGTGCACTGAGGTCGTCGCGCGACGGGGCGGACGCCTCGTCAATCCCCACGAGCACCTGCAGGGAGCCGTACTCCCCCATCCGCACCCCGATGCTCACACCGGAAAGATCCACATGCTCACGCAACGCCTCGACCAACTCACGATCACGCCAGGCGGGGAGCCACGTGTCCCCCTGCGCGCACGCGGCCGTCGCAGCACGCGGCACCACGAGGCACACGCCCGCGGGATCCAGAAGGACACGCCCCGCGGTTTCCACGAGCGCCGTCAACGCCACTTTCCGGAAGGCCAGGGGCATCGGACGAGCACCCGGACGATCCGCCCACAGCTGCTGGGCAGACGAATACACGACCAGCGCCTCCCCTACGGGGGTGGTTGCTCGAACAAAATCTTCGCGGTGTTCACCACCCGGATGCACACCGGTTTGACGGGGATCGGCCTCCACACTGATCGGGACGATCACTCGCTCCGAGGCCAGGGCTTCCACGACTTTTTCCAGGCGCGCCCCGCGGTCCAACTGCGTGTCGCCGACCTCGAGTGCAGCGGCCATCATCGGCAGCAGCTGCCCCGTGTCCTCACGGTTCACCGAGGCTCGTGACAGGCGCTGAGCAATCCGCGCGCGCTGCTCATCCGTTACGTGTTCCAGTCCCACGGTCAGCGCCTCTTCAGCCAGGAGAACGGGCCGGAGCGGCCGCCGCGGCCGTCAGCCGACACCGAATCCGGGTAGTCCTGCGGCACGGTGCGCCCCAGGAGGAGATCCTCGGTGGCCTGCGGCATTGCCCCCAGGAGCAGACCTGCCGGAATGTCATCTTCCGGCTGTCCGTTCACGTATCGCTGGGCACTGATCCGCCCCGAAACTCCCGGCTCAACGCCCTCGCCTTCCACCAGCCATGACATGAGGGCAACCGACCCGTATTTCGACAGGCGGGAGACCACACGCGCCACGCGATCCACTTCATCGGGCATGGCGCGTTTACCGGTGAGCAGTTCTTCCAGTTCTTCTTCACCCGTCGGCTGTGTTTCCACGCGGAGCCACACGCCCGTCCAGGGCTTGAGGCGCACCACGGATTCGCGGATTCCCGACAGGGCAAGCAGCGAATGGAGGGCTTCCGGGGAGGGAAGGGGTGCAAGAACCAGGGCAACGGACAGACGCCCGCCTTCCAGGTGCAGCGCCTCGTCTACGGGAACATCAAGCGCATCACGCACCCGATCCGACGCATCCGCCGCGGGTGCGCTTTCGGGGTGGTCTGCCTCGTACGAGGCGTCGCCCGCGCGGGGCGCAGCATCGTCGCTAGTCGGGGAGGCGGGGGCGCTACCGGCGAGGGGGTCGCGGTGATCGACGGGGGTATGTTCCGCGAGCGAGTGAGATCCGCTCGCATCGATGTCGCCGAGTTCTGCAATGAGGGTGCGAAATTCGGCGTCGATATCGTCGTCGTGATTCCTGCTCACCTGTTCCCGCTCCTTGAGGTCGTGAAGTCTGGGGTCATCCTACCGTGAAGCGAGTGCCATAATTGAGCGAAAGTGTCCCTGGGGACAGATCCTCACCTCGCTGTGCGAGGACTGTCACCCACGCGTACTTTCGAAATACACCCGCTACCCCTGTGAGAGGACATGATGTCGGACTCCCCCATTATTTCTGTGCGCGGTCAAATTCGTCTGGGTCAGTTCCTCAAACTGGCGGGGCTGGTCGAGGACGGCGCTGAGGCGCGCGAACTCATTCAGGGCGGCGACGTAGTGGTCGCCGGCGAGGTGGAGACTCGTCGCGGCCACATGTTGGAAGACGGTGAGCTGGTCGAGGTGCACACGCCTCAAGGAACGTTTTCTGCACGCGTGAGCGTCGTGGGGGACGCGCGATAGCCAGGCTCTGGCATTCAGCACACATTCAGCACACCGCCGAAGCATTACAGAGGTCTTGAAGAATCTCCCAGATGCGATCCGTGCGTTCAGCAGGCCGTCTCTCAATGAGAGGTCAGAACCCCGTCTGCTCCCACCACGGCCTTCACCTGACTGAAGAACGCACCCGACTGCGACACCCTCAGGGAGGGATCCAACTCCACCACAGTGCGGCGTCCCGGTTCGCGCAGGTGCAGGCGCACCGGTGACTGACCGGGGAACATTTCCAGGACATCCTTCAGTTCACGCAGCAGATCCGGCGTGCAGCGCCCCACGGGAAGCTCCAAGTCCAGGGGCACGTCACCGTCTTCGCGTAGTTCCAGCAGAGTCATGGACTGGCCGTAGATCGAAAGCTGTTCGTCGCGCATATTCACGCGCCCCTCGATCTGGACAATGATGTCCGGAGCCAGGAAGGTCTGCACCGTTTCGTAGGAACGCGGGAAGAAGAGCACTTCCACCGAGCCGGACAGATCTTCAATGGTGGCGATCGCCCAGGGGTTCCCCTGCTTCGTGACCTTGGTCGTCACCCCGGACACGAGGCCGGCAATCTTCACGGTGCGATCCGCCATAGACTCTTCACCACCCACCACCTGGGCGATTTCCACGTCCTGGTAGCGTTCCAGGGCCGCTTCGACACCTCGCAGGGGGTGATCCGAGACGTACAACCCCAGCATCTCGCGTTCTTCTGCGAGTTTCTGGCGGCGGTCGTACTCGGGCAGGTCGGGGATTTCGATTGCCAGAGAGCTGCTGCCCTCCGTTTCTAAACCGATCCCCGTGAAGAGATCGAACTGTCCGATCGCTTCATTTCGTTTGAGGTCGATGACCGCATCCACGGCCTCGTCGCTGCGCGCCAGGAGGGCGCGACGCGTGTAGCCCAGGGAGTCGAAAGCGCCCGCGCGGATGAGCGACTGGATGGTGCGTTTGTTGCACACCACCTGCGGCACCTTGTCCAAGAAGTCTTGGAAGGACGCAAAGGTTCCCTTTTCCTGGCGGGCTTCCACGATGGCGTCCACGACGTTTGCTCCGACGTTTTGAATGGCGGAGAGGCCGAAACGAATATTGGATCCGTCAGGCGCGAAAGTTCCCATCGAGGCGTTGACGTCCGGGGGCAGAACCGTGATGCCCATGTGGCGGCATTCCGCGAGGTAGAGGGCACGTCGGTCTTTATTGTCCTTCGTGGAGGTCAGCAGGGCGGCCATGTATTCCGTCGGGTAGTTGGCCTTCAGGTAGGCCGTCCAGTAAGACACCAGGCCGTATGCCGCCGAGTGCGCTTTGTTGAAGGCGTAGGCAGAGAAGGGCACGACGACGTCCCAGAGAGCCTGGATGGACTCTTCGGAGTAGCCGTTGGCGATCATGCCCTCACGGAAACCCTTGAACTGCTGATCCAGGACTTCCTTCTTCTTCTTACCCATGGCTTTACGCAGGATGTCTGCCTGTCCCAGGGTGTAGCCCGCCAGCTTCTGGGCGATCTGCATGACCTGTTCCTGGTAGACGATCAAACCGAAGGTCGTCCCCAGGATTTCTGACAGCGGTTCTGCCAGTTCCGGGTGGATGGGAGTAATTTCCTGACGCCCGTTCTTACGGAGCGCATAGTTCGTGTGAGAGTTCGCACCCATGGGGCCGGGACGATAGAGGGCGCCCACGGCGGAAATGTCTTCGAAGTTGTCCGGGCGCATGAGCTTAAGGAGGTCGCGCATACCGCCACCATCCAGCTGGAACACGCCCAGAGTGTCGCCGCGCCCCAGCAGCTCATAGGTGGCCTTGTCATCCAATCTCAGGTCGTCAAGGTCGGGTTCTTCTTTCCCGTTCAGGCGGATGTTCTCCAGAGCATCAGAAATCACCGTCAGGTTGCGCAGACCCAGGAAGTCCATTTTGAGCAGCCCCAAGCCCTCGCAGGTCGGGTAGTCAAACTGGGTGATAATTGCCCCGTCCTGGGGGCGTTTCATGATGGGAATAATGTCGGTCAGCGTGTGGCTGGACATGATGACCGCACAGGCGTGCACGCCCCACTGGCGGGTCAGTCCCTCCAAGCCGAGGGCGTAGTCCACGACCTCGTGGGTGTCCGGGTTTTCCTCATAGAACTTTCGGAACTCCGCGGCTTCCGCGTAGCGTTTATCGTCCTTATTGAAGATGCCGGACACGGAAATGTCTTTACCCATGACCGAGGGCGGGAGCGCCTTGGTGAGCTGCTCCCCCACCTTGAAGTCTTTACCGAGGATGCGTGCAGAGTCCTTGAGCGCCTGCTTCGTCTTAATTCGTCCGTAGGTCACGACCTGGCTGATGCGGTCTTCCCCGTACTTTTGCTTGACGTATTCGATGACTTCATCGCGCCTGCGTTCGTCGAAGTCGACGTCGAAGTCCGGCATGGAGATACGTTCCGGGTTGAGGAAGCGTTCGAAGATCAGGCCGTGTTCCAGGGGGTTGAGTTCCGTAATGCGCAGAGCGTAGGCCACCATGGATCCCGCGCCGGAGCCTCGACCCGGTCCCACGCGGATCCCCTGCTGTTTCGCCCAGTTGATGTAGTCGGCAACGGTCAAGAAGTAGCCGGGGAAGCCCATCTTGATGATGACGTCTTCCTCATATTCCGCCTGGCGACGCACGTCGTCGGGGATACCTCCGGGGAAGCGCAGGTTGAGGCCGCGTTCAACCTCTTTAACGAACCATGAGGTCTTATCTTCCCCTTCGGGAACGGGGAAGTCCGGCATGTAGCTGGCACCCTCAGCCGTGGTGTGGAAGTGCACGTCGCAGCGTTCGGCGATTTCCAGCGTGGAATTGCATGCCTGAGGCAGTTCACTCCAGATGGAACGCATTTCTTCAGAGGAGCGAATATAGTAGCCGTCCCCGTCGAATTTGAAGCGGTCGGGGTCGGAAATACGCGATCCGGAGTTAATGCACAGCAGGGCATCCTGGATTCCGCGATCTTCTTTTTTCACGTAGTGTGCGTCGTTGGTGGCCACCAGCGGCGCGTCCATAAGCTTGGCCAGTTCCAGCAGCTGCTTTTGGGTACGGCGTTCAAATTCGATGCCGTGATCCATGATTTCGACGTAGAAGTTCTCCGGGCCGAAAATATCGCGGAGTTCCGCGGCCTCAGCGACGGCCTCATCCCACTGTCCCAGGCGCATACGCGTCTGCACGGCACCGGAGGGGCAGCCCGTGAAGACAATGAGCCCCTTGTGGTAGCGCGCCAGCAGTTCCTTATCTGCGCGCGGCCATTTACCGAACTGTCCTTCCACAGAGGCGTAGGAGCCCAGGCGGAAGAGGTTGTGCATTCCCTCGGTTGAGTAGGCCAGAAGAGTCAGGTGGTTGTATGAACCCGAGGCGGACACGTCGTCCGCGCGCTGCCACGGCTCACCCCAGGTGACTTTCTGGCGGTCGAAGCGCGAGGTTCCGGGAGTGACATAGGCTTCCAGACCGATGATCGGTTTAATCCCGGCTTTCGTGGCGGCATCGTAGAATTCGTAGGCTCCGAAGAGATAGCCGTGATCGGTCAGGCCGATAGCGGGCTGACCCAGGCGCGCGGCTTCTTCCACCATGGGTTTAATGCGGGCAGCACCGTCGAGCATCGAATACTCGGAGTGGTTATGCAGGTGCACGAAAGAATCGGAAGAAGCCATGTTCCCATCCTAGTCTGCTCCCCGGACAGCTGGCGCCCCCAGAGCGTGTGGGATGGTCAGCACCCCGCGGTCATTCGCCTCGCAAAAGGGTAAGGGCGCGGTCGAGATCCGGAGCGTAGGGCGAACGCACCGTCGTCGGCAGGCCGGTGCGGGGGTGCGCAAACCCCAATTCGACGGCGTGCAGCCACTGGCGCTCCAACCCCAGCTGCGCTGCCTGCTGCGGGTTTGCTCCATAGAACACGTCCCCCACGCAGGGGTGCCCCACCGCGGACATGTGCACGCGAATCTGATGCGTACGTCCCGTCTCCAGGTGGATTTCCAGAAGTGCAGCTCCCGGCATCATTTCGAGAATGTCGTAGTGGGTCACCGCGTGTTTTCCGCCCTCGATCACCGCCATCCTCCACTCGCGTGAGGGGTGGCGTCCGATGGGAGCGTCAATCGTTCCCGAAGCGGGGTCGGGGTGTCCTGCCACGAGGGCGTGGTAGATCTTGCGGACAGTGCGTTCTTTAAACGCGCGCTTCATCACCGAGTAGGCAAGATCTGATTTGGCAACCATCATGGCACCGCTGGTTCCCACGTCCAGGCGGTGGACGATCCCCTGGCGTTCCGTGGGACCGTGAGTGGTGATCCGATATCCGGCAGCCTCCAGGTTGCCGAGCACCGTCGGCCCCGTCCAGCCCGGTCCCGTGTGCGCGGCAACACCCACAGGCTTGTTCACCACGACGATGTCGTCATCGTCGTAGAGGATGTCCATTCCCGTAACCGGAGGAGGCGTGCGATCGGGTTCCGGAATCGTCACTTCAAGAAGATCCGTCAGGGCGAGGCGATCCGATTTCGAGGCGGCCTTCCCGTTGATGAGAACGTGTCCCTGGGCAACGAGATCGGCGCACTGGGAGCGCGACAGACCGAGGATGCGGGAAAGTGCGGCGTCCACGCGCTCGGAAACCAGAGCGTCGGGGACGGGCATGATGCGTGTATCAGCCATGTGTCCCCCTGCTATTTCCGCACCTGCGGGACGGCTTCCCGATCCGCGAAACTCATGACCAGGAGGGCGCACACGGCCAGGAAAATCCAAATGTCGGCAACATTGCCGATAAACCAGTTGCCGTAGCCGATGAAATCGACGACGTGTCCTCTTCCGATTCCGGGTTCTTGGATCATGCGGTCGATGAAATTCCCGATGGCTCCGCCCAGGAGGAGGCCAACCGCGCAGGCTGCCGCACTATTGCGTAGACGCGGAAGATAGATGATAAGACCGATGATGACGACAGCGGAGATGAGGGTGAATATCCAGGTGGTGTTGACGCCCAGTGAGAAAGCCGCCCCGGGGTTACGGGTGAGCTTGAGAAAGAAGAAGGAGCCGATCAGGGGCTGAGAGTGTCCGTCTGACAGCGCGCTGAGTGCCCAGTATTTGCTCGCTTGGTCGGTGACTACCGCGCACACCGCCACGGCAAGGGCGGCGATGATGCGGGCGGGCGAGGCGTGGTGCTCGGGGCGCTTCGGCATAGCGTGTCTCCTCAGGTCGTCTCTGAACATCATAACGGCGGTGGCATCACACGGATGCCACCGCCGTTATGACGATGTTGAGTGTCAGGCCTGGAAGCCGACGTTGACCTCGTTGAGGAGGCCTTCGAGGTGACCGCGCAGGTTGGTGCGATACTCGGATTCGAAGGAACGCAGCTCGTTGATCTTGCCTTCGAGCAGAGCACGCTCCTGGTCAAGCTGGGCGAGGATGGTCTCGTGCTGGTGCTGGGCATCGGCAACGATCTCATCACCCTTGGCGCGAGCCTCGGCGATGATGCGCTCGGACTCTTCGCGGCCGTCACGCACATATTCGTCGTGGACGCGCTGTGCCAGAGCCAGCATGGAGGTGGCGGACTCTGCGGATTCGGTGACCACGGGGGCGGCGGGAACAACCTCGACGGGTGCAACGGGGGCGACGACCTCGGGCTCCACCACTGCTTCGGGTTCGGTCTCGACGACTGCGGGAGCGGCGGGAGCGGCCGGAACCTCTCCACCGGAGAGCTCAGCAATACGGCGCTCAGCTGCTTCAAGCTGTTCCTTCAGGTTCTGGTTTTCAACCTGCAGGGTGTAGATGGTGGAGACGACCTCATCGAGGAATTCGTCAACCTCGACCTGGTCGTAGCCCTCACGGAACTTGACGTATTGGAATTTCTTGTTGAGGACGTCCTCAGTAGTCAGCAGAGCCATATTCTTGCCTCTCGGTTTCGTTGTACGACATACGACGCGCTGCGCATTGTCGTAGCCGCCGGATCACCGATCAGGAGATGACCCGTACTTCACATCGGCATAATAGCCGAAAGTTTTCCCTCGTAACAGCGAAAAAGGTGTTTTTTCACATGTGCCTCAGATGACACTTCAGACCCATGTCTCACTTTCGCCCCGCGAGGCAGGCGTCAGAACGCGAATCCCTGGACGAAAATCCCCACGCGCTGAAGGACAACCATCACGAGGAAAAGGATCATAAAGGCCAGATCCAGCGCCATCCCCTCCCCCAGTCGCAGGGGAGGGACGATACGGCGCAGCATCTTCAGGGGCGGATCCGTCAGCGCATACACCGCGTTTGCCAGCGGAAGCACCAGACCGGTTGGCCGCCAGAGCGGAGAGAAGAAACGAATCCAGTCCAGAACCATACGGGTGAGCATCACCAGCATGTACAGGCCAGCGCAGAGCGAAATCACTCGCCCTACCCACAGGAAAACGATCATGTATCAGCGACCGAAGATCGATGCGGAACGATGGTTGCCCGTCACATCTCCGGTGACCTCAACGGTACGCGGGGACAGCAGAAACACGCGGTCGGTGACGCGTTCAAAGACGCCCTGCAGACCGTAGGTCAACCCGACTGCGAAGTCGACGAAGCGCTGAGCATCCTTGTCGCTGACATCGCTCAGGTTCATGATGACCGGAATGCCATCGCGGTAGGGCTCTGCAATGGAGGGGGCATCGTTGTAGTTCATGGGACGCACCGTCACGATGCGTGAGAGGTCAGCCTGCTCTTCACGACGCTCCACCTCACGGTGCACGGGACGAGCCAGGGGTTCCACGGGAGCCAGCGGAGCGACATCCGCACTCTCATCTTCGAACATGAATTCGTCGTTGACGTCTTCCACGTCATCAGCCGAGTACCAGCCCATGAATTTACGAGCTTTTGCACCGAAATCGCTCATGTTTCCCTCTCCTCAAAAGCGAACCTGAGGACAAGGTAGTGCCCCCGAGGGCACAAGAGGCTCAAGCTCCTTCGGCATGTCGGATTCTTGCGCTGCGAGTTATCACTGTTCACCCCGCGCACTCCCCCACGGTTGCCAGAAAAGCCCTAGGAAGCGCGGACGATCACTCCGACCTGGCGCCCCGCACGCGCATCGCGGCGATAGGAGTGGTACAGGGTGTTTTCCACCGTGCAGATTCCCGCCACGTCCAGGATCACTCCTCGCGAAGCACATTCTGCGACAGCGGCGGCTGGCAGATCCAGAGCGGGCGTCCCCCACGAGGTCTGCGCATAGGCCTGCGGGCGACTCGCAACAACCGTTTCACGCAGAGAATCGGGAACTTCGTAGCAGGAGCCGCACACGCACGGACCGACAACACCGCGGATGTCTTCCGCGGGAATTCCCAGGTCGCAATAGCAGTTCAGTGTCGCTGTCAGGATGCCTCCGGCCAGTCCCACGCGACCGGCGTGTACCGCCGCGATGACGCCCTGCGGACAGGAGAAGAGGATGGGCATACAGTCGGCCACCATGACGCAGGCGCCGGGAGCCCGGCCGTCATTCCATCCGCGGGTGTCCACCACAACCGCGTCCGCATCCAGCGCATCCCATTCGGCGATCCGGGGACTCATGTCATTGAGGGAATCCCCCGTGTGCACACTCACACGATCGCCATGTCTCTGAACGCAGGCGACGGTTGCGGAGTGCGTTTGGTTCATCCAGATCAGATCGGTGCCCATCTCGCCTGCGAGTGCGCGCCGCCGTTCCTGCACGAGTTGAGCATCGTCGTTCACGTGCAGACCGTAGTTACGACGCAATGGGTCGGTGCCCTCACCCGCGTCGGTGAAGCGGGTGAGGGCACCGATCAGTTGCTTGGGCGGCATCAGCGCAGGAAGTCCGGAATGTCGAGGTTTTCCGAATTGTCTTCCTCGTCAAAGATGCGCGGCACTTCCAGGGAACGCTCTTCGGCGGGTGCCGGAGCTTCCGTCCGGGGCTGTGCCAGCGGAATTGCGTTCGTGCGGGTGGGCACCTCGGGTTCGGCGCGGTGAGCGGGGCGCGCAACGGGAACGTCACCCAGCGAGCGACGGGACGCTGCGGGCGCGGGCGCTTCGGCACGAGGCTGTGCCACGGGCAGTGCACGCATCGGTTCCTGCGCGACCGGCGCGGCGTGGGTGTCGGAGGTGTCGAATCCCGCGGCGATCACGGTCACGCGGATTTCGTCGCCCATGGTCTGGTCGATGACCGAACCGAAAATGATGTTGGCTTCCGGGTGAACGGCTTCGCGCACGAGGAGCGAGGACTTGTAGATTTCCTGCAGTCCCAGGTCGGTTCCACCCTGGAAGAACATGAGGACGCCGTGGGCGCCGTCGATGGAGGCTTCCAGGAGGGGCGAGGCGATGGCCGATTCAACGGCGCGCAGGGCGCGGTCTTCACCGGTTGCCGAGCCGATACCCATGAGGGCGGATCCCGCGTCCTTCATCACGGACTTGACGTCGTTGAAGTCGACGTTGATCAGACCCGGGGTGGTGATCAGTTCCGTGATGCCCTGAACGCCGGAGAGGAGCACCTGGTCGGCAGCCTTGAAGGCGTCCAGGATGGAGATGTTGGCGTCGGAGATTTCCAGCAGGCGATCGTTGGGGATGACGATCAGGGTGTCGACTTCCTGGCGCAGCTTTTCCACACCGGAGTCCGCTTGCGAGGCGCGGCGGTTGCCTTCGAAGGAGAAGGGGCGCGTCACGACACCGACGGTGAGGGCTCCGGCTTCGCGTGCGAGCTTGGCAACGACGGGGGCGGCGCCGGTTCCGGTGCCACCACCTTCGCCTGCGGTCACGAACACCATGTCGGCTCCGCGCAGGGCTTCGGAGATTTCATCGATGTGGTCTTCTGCGGCCTTGCAGCCCACTGCCGGGTCGGCGCCCGCGCCGAGTCCGTGGGTCAGGTCGCGTCCGATGTCGAGCTTGACGTCGGCTTCGGACAGGATGAGTGCTTGCGCATCCGTGTTGACGGCGATGAATTCGACCCCTTTGAGGCCGACTTCAATCATTCGGTTGACAGCGTTCACGCCGCCGCCGCCGACGCCGACGACTTTGATGACTGCCAGATGATTCTGCGGTGCCGTCATGTGTGTGCCCTCTCTGCGCACCAACCTTAAGGTTCAGGTTGAAGGTTGGCGTTTTTCCTGCTAACGATCGGATGGACAGTAGAGAAACACCGCCCTCTGTTCAAGAACACTCGCGGGCGTGTCGAAGCTTGTGTCGCACAGTCCTCAGGACGTCACCGGATGCACGGGCGAGGACACGTCGTACACGCGAGCACCGCGCTCACGCAGCAAAACGGCAACCACCTTAGCCTTCAGCTCCGTTTCACCCGCGATTCCCCACTTCACCACGCGACTTCCGGTCAGTGACAGCGTGATCGTCTGCCCGTCGTGCGCAATATCCATCACCGCATTGCGCACCTCGGGAGCAAGGGCATTCCACACGGCAGAAACGGCCTCAGCCGCCCCCTGCGCGCCTTCACCCTCCGGAATAGTCACCGGAGCAAAGCCCTCGGGAAGGCTATCCGCCTGCCCCACAACCACTCCCTGTTCATCGAGCAAATCCCAGTGGCCGGAGGTCTTGTGCCCCATAATCGCCTGGCGCACCCGCACCTGAATATTCACGCCCGTCGGCCAGGAGCGGGTCACCGTTGCGGAACGCACCAGGTGCACCTGCTCCACACCGTTTTGCAGCGCAGACATACTCAGGCGTGTCAGGGGGATCCCCACGTAGGGAGTCACCGCGGCGCTCACTTCCTGCGCAGACAGATCCGTTCCATCCACGCCCCCGACCTGCACGCGCGAGGCTTCCAGGGAAAAGATCGACGAAAAGAACACGACCCACACCACGCCCAGGGTGAGCGCACCGGCTCCCAGAACGCGTAGAAGACGAGTCCAGAACAAGCGTCGTCGAGCCTGTGCTCGTTCCTCGCGGCGTTCCTTGAGATCGGCCGCCGGCGCATCCTCGTGCGATCCCAGGAGCACTGCGGCTTCGGCCTGCCCCACGGGACGGCGCAGCAGCTGTCCTGCGCGCACGCGCTCTCGCGAGGGACGAGGCGTAGCTTCCTCCCCCTCAACACGATCTTTCCGCTCGCGACGAGGCGTCCCCGCCCACGCAGTCCACCGTCCACGCGCGGGGGCTTCCTTCCCGCGCACCTCCGCCTCGCCCTCAGTGCGGGGGGCGCGAGAGTCGCGTTCACGAGCGCGCTTCGCACGCGCTTCTTCTCGGGCGCGGCGTTCTTCCACGCGCAACGCACGCGGATCTTTCACACTTTCCCCTAGCGAGGCATCCCCTCCGGTAGCAACGACGAGGGAATCCGTCTTCGCTGCAACGGGACGCGAAACAGGGGCAGATGCGACGGGAGACTGTCCTCCCGTTCGCGCATCCTGCTGTGAGCCGGAAGAAGTATCGGAAGAAGCGGGACGACGCCGCGGACGAGGCGGAGTTTTCACGCCATCTCCGCCCAGGTCGTCAAGGCGTCCTCGGCACACTGCGTCACCGAACCGGCACCCATCGTGATCAGCACACCGCCTTCCGGCGTCAATTCAGCAGCCAGACGCGTCGCCTCGTGCATATCGGGAACGTAGTGAGCAGAGCGCAGGTGTCGTGTCACCACTGTCGAATCCACGCCTTCCACGGGATCTTCACGCGCACCGTAAATGTCGCACACCACCACGTGGTCTGCGTGCGATAGAGCGCGAGCAAAACGTTCAGCAAAAGCCAGGGTGCGCGAGTACAGGTGCGGTTGGAAAACCACCGTCACCTCTCCCCCGTCCGCAACGTCACGCGCCTGCGCCAGGGCAGCCTCCACCTCGGTCGGGTGGTGCGCATAGTCGTCGAATACGCGACGACCCCGCGTTTCGCCTCGGAAATCAAAACGGCGAGCGGTTCCCGCGAAATGCCTCAAGGCCTGCGCCATCGGCTCGGGGGCAATCCCCAGCTCGCACCCCGCGATCCACGCGGCCACGCCGTTGAACACATTGTGCATTCCGGGGACGCTCAGGACGAGATCGCAGGAGACCTCTCCGCGGCGCACGCGCGCGCGTGCGCCGCGAGCAGACGAATGCGCGTCCTCGATGACGACGTCGGGCATGCCCGCATAGGAGTGCTCCGCCCGGCCGTAGGTGACGACGCGACGGCCGGATTCACGCGCATAGGCGGCCAGACGGGCAGCGCCCTCGTCCTCCGCGCAGCACACAACCACACCGCCGTCTTCCAGGCAGTCCACAAAATCTGCGAACACCTGCTCAAAAGCCTCGCGGCTCTCATAGCGATCCAGGTGATCGGGCTCCACATTCGTGATGACCTCAATCGTCGGACGATAGTTCAGGAACGAGGCATCCGACTCGTCCGCCTCCGCGACGAAAATATCGTCGGTTCCCAGGTGGGCGCCCGACCCCAATTCCGGGAGGATCGAACCCACCGCAATCGACGGATCCGCCCCCGCGGCACGCAGAGCAGACGCGATCATCCCCGAAGTCGTCGTCTTTCCGTGAGCACCGGCCACCGCAACAAAACGCATCCCGGAAGCCGCCAGAGCCAGAGCCTGGCTGCGGTGAATCACCGCCTGCGACCGGGCGCGAGCACACGCCAGTTCCGGATTGCTCTCGCGGACAGCGGTCGACACCACCACAATTGCGTCGGCGGGAACATGCGCGGCATCATGCCCCACACGGGCGTCGATCCCCAGGGAACGCAGGTGATCCAGAACCGCGGAATCCGCCTGGTCAGAGCCGCTGACCCGCATCCCGCGAGCAGCTAAAAGCTCAGCGACCACGGACATGCCGGCGCCGCCGATACCGATGAGATGGAAGGCGCGTTCAGTCATGATCCCCACCCTTCGACTGTCGGGACAGTTCAGCCTGGTCGCACACCAGGTCGGCCAGAAGCGTCACCGCATCCGAACGCCCCAGCTGGCGAGTCGCCTCGGCCATGCGTTGCAATTCGGGCGAGGTCAGGAGCGGGAAAATATCGTCACTGACGACGCGGGCGGTCAGGTCACTGTCGTTTACCAGGAGCGCTCCTCCGCTGGCTACGTGGTCGGCGGCATTGAGCTTCTGTTCACCGTTGCCGATGGGAAGGGGCACGTAGCAGCAGGGCAGCCCCAGAGCCGTCATTTCCGCAACCGTTCCCGCACCGGAGCGGCACAGCACCAGGTCGGCCACAGCCAGGGCATCTTCCATCGTCGTCAGATACTCGATGATCGTCCAGCGATCGGCCATGCCCGCGGCCTCCACGGCCTCGCGCACCGCACCGTCTTTACCTCGCCCCGTCAGGTGTATGACCTGCGTTCCCGCGGGGAGGTCGGCAGCGGCGGCGGCCACCGCCTCGTTAATGTGCAGTGCGCCGAGGGAACCGCCGGTCACCAGCAGCGTCGGAACGTCGGGCGACACCCCCAGGCGCGCGGCTGCGGCAACGCGTGCCTCGCGCGCGCCTTCCGCACTGCGACGCGCCGCAACCAGGTCACCAATTGCTGCACGCAGTGGCAAACCAGTCACCACCGTCTGCCCCTTCTTCGCCTGAAGGGGGGTGGAGGGGAAGGTCAGCGCAACGACAGCCGCCTGCGAGGCACCCACGCGGTTGGCCAAGCCCGGGCGGGCGTTCTGCTCGTGGATGACGACGGGAACGCCCAGCTTGCGAGCGGCGAAATAGGCGGGAGTCGACACGTAGCCGCCAAAGCCCACCAGCACATCGGCGCCCTGCAGGACGCGGGCGCACTCGGAAATCGCACGGCTCATCCGCACCGGGAGCGTGAAGAGGTCGGCGGAAGGCTTACGCGGGAGGGGAACGCGAGCAATGGTGTGCAGGGGGAAGCCCGCCTCGGGAACGAGGGTGGATTCCAATCCTTCCTGTGTCCCCAGGGCTTCCACGGTGCATCCGCGGCGGCGGAGCTCATCGGCAGTTGCCAGCAGGGGGTTGACGTGACCGGCAGTTCCTCCGCCGGCCACCACGATTCGGGTCTGCGTCATGCTCACCTGTGTTCTTCTTTCTTTCCCGCCGAACGCCTGCGGCGCGTCAGGCGCGGATCACGGCCACCGGTCGCCCCCTCAACGGGAGCGCCCCACATGGACATGCCCGCTTCTATTCGCGCGCAGGCCAAGACAAGCGCGATTCCCATTGCGGTAAACCAGTACGAGGATCCACCATAGGACACCAGAGGCAGCGGCACACCGATAACGGGGCCCAAACCGGTGACGGACATGATGTTAATAACTGCTTGGATGCCGATCCACGCCATGACGCCTCCGGTGAGGGTCGCGTGGAACAGGGAGGACGTGTTCTGGCAGAGGCGCACCATTCCCCACAGCATGACGCCCAGGGCAACGATGATGGTCAGCGTTCCCAGGAGGCCAAATTCTTCGCCGATGATCGCCAGAATGAAGTCCGTGTGAGCGGCCTGCAGGTAGTTCCATTTTTCGCGCGAGGCACCCGGTCCCAGTCCCGTCAGCCCCCCGGCTCCCAGCGCCCACATTGCGTGGTCGATCTGTTCGGGTGCCGACAGGTCGCGAACCGGGCGGTTCCACGGGAGCACGGCCATGATGCGCTTGAGGCGCGTCGGGTTGAGGGCGACCAAAAAGGCCATGGCGGGGAGCATGGCGGACACCAAGATAATGAACCACTTTTTGGGGAGGCCACCGACCCACAGCACACCCATTGCTGCAGCAGCAACAACCATTGCGGTTCCCATGTCACGCCCCAGCATGACGTCGGCCAGGGCACCCAGAATCGGCAATCCCACGGTCACCGCCATCTGACGCCAATCGCTCAGACGGGCACCGGGACGAGACAGTGCTCGCCCCAAAAAGACAATGAGCGCAAATTTCAAAAACTCCGAGGGCTGGAACGTACCAAAACCGGGAAGTTTCACCCAGTTGGTATTTCCGCCACCCTCCGTCGCAAGCGGAGTGAGCACCAGCAGCTGCAAGAACAGTGCCGCCACAAACACGTAGGCCGCTCCCCGATACCAGAGGGGCGGCTGGATTTTCTGAACCAGCACCGCCAGGAGGAAGCCCGCAACAATAATCGCCAGCTGCCGGATAAAACCGCTGTAGGGGCTACCGCCCGCAGCAATAGTCGTCACAGCAGAAGCAGAAAAGCCCATGATGAGGCCAAAAACTGTCAGCACGATCGCGGGGATCGCAATGAGGTAGTAAGTACCCACCGGCGAATCAGCCCGCCCGTCGGATGCGGAGGAACGCCAGGAAAACTCCAGGCGCGGAATCCGCCATTTTTCCCGAAGAGTCGTCATTGCTGCCCCCACTGGGCGGCTAGGCGTTCGACGGCCTCGCGGAACACGTCACCGCGCTGTCCGTAGTTCTCAAACTGATCCCAGGAGGCGCAGGCCGGAGCCAAAATCACCGTGTCCCCGGGGCGCGACAGAGCAACCGCCTCGTTCACCACGGAGAACATCCAGTCCTCGTGTGCGGCCACTTCCTGAACGGGAACTCGGGGAGCGTGAGCAGCCAGAGCCTCGCGCAGGGGCGCGCGATCTTCACCGATCAGCACGACACCTCGCAACTGCGGGGCAACGCGCTGGACGAGGTCATCAAAGGTCTGTCCCTTGGGATCTCCCCCGGCAATCCACACCACGCTTCCCGCGGGCGCCCCGGCCAGGGAGGCCGCCGCAGCATGGGCATTGGTTGCTTTTGAGTCGTCAATCCACGTCATATCAGCGGCCTCGGCGATCACCGCGCGTCGGTGTCCGGCCGGACGGTAGGTGCGGATTCCCTCGGCGATCGCCTGCGCATCCACCCCGTAGGTGCCCGCCAGAGCGGCGGCCGCGAGAACATCGAGGACGACCGCGGGGGTCAGGTGCGGCCCGAAGGGAACGCGCAGGTCGTCCAGTTCCGCGAGGAAACGCGCCTGAGCGTGTCGCTTGTCCACGAAGGCTCGTTCCACGAGGGCGTCTTCCACGAGTCCATACTGGGAGACCGACGGAATCCCCAGGGTGATCCCAATGGCGCGAGCCCCCTCAACGACATCGGCGTCCTCCACCATTTTTTCTACCCGACGGTCGTGCGCCGGGTAGATGCAGGCTTTTTGGGTGGCGTGATAGATGCGCGCTTTATCCGCCGCGTAGGCTTCAGTGCTTCCGTGCCAATCCACGTGGTCACTGTCAACGTTGAGACACACGGAAGCCAGGGGGGACACGGTCGTCATAGTGTGCAGCTGGAAGCTCGACAGTTCCACTGCGAACACCTCGGCGTCGCCATCGATGGTTTCGCAGATCGGTTGGCCGATATTGCCCACTTCTGCGGTGCGTGCACCCGAGGCGCGCAGCATCGATCCCAGGAGGCCAACGGTTGTGGTTTTCCCGTTTGTTCCCGTGACGCACAGCCACGGACGTCCGGCATGTTCCCCGAGTTCTTGGAGCCGCCAGGCCAGCTCGACTTCACCGACGAGGTCGATTCCGGCGCGTGCGACGTGGTCGAAGATCGGTGCGTGTGCGGGGATTCCCGGCGAGACAACCACCAGGTCGGGAGCGTCTGCGCAGACGCGTTCGGCCAGGAGACGGGAATCTTCCTGGACGTGAACCTCGACGTGCGGAGCGCCCGCATTTTCCGCACTCCCGTTTTCCAAGGGAGTCTGCGACGAGGCGTCCGCCGCCTGTGCGCGTGAATCGTAGGCGCGCACGTGGATTCCGCGTCGCTGGAGGGCGTGGGCGGCAGCGCGACCAGACACTCCCCAGCCGATGACCGCGACCGTGGTGACGGATCGCCCATCCGATGTCGTGAGACCGGCGCGCTGCGTCTCGTCGTGTGCGTGTGCGTGTGCGTCCATCGGTGTCTTCCCCTCGTATGCCCCGGCGACAGTGCCTTCTTCGTGTTCCTGATATGCGCTCATACTCACGCGTCTTTCCGTGTCCCCATCAAGGACAGACGGTGAGAGGCGGGGCGAAGGTCACGCATACGCGCGTCCTCACCATCCGCCTCGCACGTGACGGCAGGTTCGCTCACAGCTTCGATGCCCATTCCGTGTAGAAGAGGCCTGCGCCGAGCACTGCGAACAGTGCGGCAATCAGCCAGAAGCGAATGACGATCGTAATTTCTTTCCATCCCTTGAGTTCAAAGTGATGGTGGAGGGGCGCCATGCGGAACACACGTTTGCGCGTCATCTTAAAGACACCAATCTGGATGACATCCGACAGGGTGATGATGACGTAGAGGCCACCGATGATCACGGCAATGAACTCCGTGTCCGTCAGGATGGACACGCCCGCCACGGCGGCACCGATGGCCTGCGAGCCCGTGTCCCCCATGAAGATCTGGGCAGGAGAAGCGTTCCACCAGAGGAAGCCCGCCAGGGCACCCACCAGAGCGGTGCAGAAAATAGCCAGCGACAGCGGGTCGCGCGTCCCGTAGCAGGCCTGAACGTTCATGGTCGTCCCCCAGCAGGACTGGAGTCGCTGGAAGAATGCGATAAAGGTGTAGGCGCTGAAGACGAAGATACCTGCGCCCGCGGCCAGTCCGTCAAGCCCATCCGTGAGGTTCACGGCGTTCGACCACGCGGCCACGATGAAGTTCACCCACAGAACAATGAGGACGACGGCCAGCATCGTGCCCCAGGCAGCCAGGGGAAGTCCCAGGGGGCGTGCGATGGAAATATCGAGCACGCCCGGGGTGCGCCCGTGTTCGTTCGGCATGACGAGGGCGCCCCAGGTGAACAGGGAGGCGATAGCCACCTGACCGATGATCTTCGCCCAGGCGTTCAACCCCAGGGAGCGCTGCCGGACGATTTTCATGGCGTCGTCGAGGAGACCCATGAAGCCGACGCCGACAAAGAGGAATACCAGGAGGATTCCCGACCAGGAGGGGGTGCTTCCGTTGATGAGCGTTCCCACAAGCCAAGCCACGACGGTCGCGAAGATGATGACGACGCCGCCCATGGTGGGCGTGCCTCGTTTCGTCATGTGCTGCGTGGGGCCGTCTTGGCGAATGAACTGCCCGTATTGGTGTGCCACGAGGAAGCGAATGAAGAACGGGGTGAGTGTGATTGACAGAAACATACTCACCGCGAAGGCGATGATGAGTCCAATCATCGACGCCCCTCCTCCATTAGCTGATCGGCGACCTTACAGGCATTTGAGTAGAGCGAGCCCTTGATGAAGACGACGCTCCGGTCTTCAAGTATGCGCCGTAGCTCGGCGTAGGCCTCGTCAACATTCCGCACATGTGTATGTGTGATGCCGTCGGCAAGTCCCTCTGCGTAGTGCACGGCGTGCTCCCCCAGGGTAATGACTGCTTGGGCGTGTGCGTCGGTGAAAAACGAGGCGACTTCCCGGTGGGTGGCGCGCGTGGCCTCTCCCAGTTCCAGCATTTCACCGGCAACGACGATGAGCGGGCGTTCATGTGCCAGGGCGCGTGCGGCGGCGACTCCGGCTCTGAAGGAGTCGATATTCGCGTTGTAGGAATCGTCGATCAGGGTGATGTCGTGGCCGTCTACGCGCAGCTCACGCACGTCCATGCGGTGCGGGGACAGGGCGGTGGCGGCGTTGAGAGATTCGATGATGTGTGTGAGGGGAAGTCCCAGGGTGTGTGCCCCAGCAATGGCTGCGAGGGCGTTGGAGACGTGGTGGATTCCCACGAGGTTGAGGCGGATCTCGCCGCCTTCTCCTCCTGCTACGAGGGTGAAGGAGGGGCGCCCCGCCTCGTCGAGGCGGATGTTCTCCGCGCGGTAGGTCGCCTCGTCTTTCCCCTGGGCGGAGAAGGTGCGTACCTCGCCCGGTGCGTCTGCGCGCATCCCCATGACGAGGTCGTCGTCGGCGTTGAGGAGGGTGATTCCTCCGGGGACGAGGCCGTGGATGAGTTCCGCTTTGGCGCGGGCGATTCCTTCGACAGAGCCGAATCCGCCCAGGTGGGCGTGTCCGACCATGAGTTCGATGGCGGCGTCGGGCGGGGCGATGCGCGTGAGGTAGTCGATGTGCCCCGGGCCGGAGGCTCCCATTTCGAGGACAAGGTGCCGGGTGTTCTCGTCAGCTTCCATGACGGTGAGCGGGAGGCCGACTTCGTTGTTAAAGGACAGTCGGGGGGCGACCGTGGGCGCATCTGCTGCCATGATCTGCGCGAGGAGGTCTTTGGTGGTGGTCTTTCCCGCGGATCCGGTCACGGCAATGACGTCGAGGGTTCCCTGCGCGCGCAGCTGTGCCAGGTGGGTGCGTGCGAGCTCACCCAGGGCGTAGGTGGAGTCCTTGACGACGATCTGCGCGATCGGGACATCAACCGGGTATTCCACGAGGGTGAGGACGGCGCCGTTGTTTGCCGCTGCTGCGATGTAGTCGTGTCCGTCGCTGTTTTCTCCGCGTCGGGCAACGTAGAGGGATCCGGGAGTTGCGAGGCGGGAGTCGGTGACGACCTGTCCCGTCACGTCGGCGGGCGAGCCGTGGAGCGTACCTCCGACGGCCTGCGCGATCCATTCACTGCTTAAGCGCATGAGTTTATTCCTCCAGGATTTCCCCGAGTGGGCGTCCTCAGTTTCCAGCCTGAGGGGCGATTGGGTACAGCTGGGCTTCCTGCGAGGACGCCGGTATTCCGAGGTTACGGACGGCTTCCGTGGCGACCTCACTGAAGAGCGGTGCCGTGGTATCCGAGGACAGCATCCCCGCCTTCGGATTGTAGAGCACAACGGAGATCGCCAGACGCGGAGCATCGGCGGGAATGACCCCCGCGGTGTTCGACACGACTGCGGGATGGCCATCGACGTAGATGTCGGCGGTTCCCGTTTTCACTGCGACTCGGTATCCGTCGACGCGGGCGGCCTGACCGGTACCTGCTTTTTCAACGACGACCGATTCCATCATGCGCAGGAGTTCCTGTGCGCGTCCCGCGGACATGACTTGGACGGGCTGCACCGGGTCTGTGGTGTGCTGCGTTCCATCGGGCGATGTCCACGAGTCAACGATTCGTGGGTTGAGGCGCACTCCCCCGTTGCCAATGGCTGCGATCATCGTGTTCTGTTGCAGTGCGGTGATCGCGTAGGCCTGTCCGAAGGAGATGACGTATCGGTCACGTCCCTTCCATTCGGAGACGTCGCGCAGGATGCCTTCAGATTCGCCGGCCAGTTCAATTCCGGTCAGGGATCCAAATCCCATGGTGCGCATGAAGTCGTAGCGTTCCTGATCGCTGAGGGTATCGGCGATCGCGACGGTTCCCGTATTGGAGGATTCAGCCAGGATTCCCGTGGTGGTCATAGCCTGGGTTCCGTGCTCGTGGTAGTCCTTGATCTCTCCACCAGCGTTGGGCGGGTTGATGCTGTAGGGCACGGTGAAGGGCGTGGTCGGGTTCACGGAGCCCTTTTCCAGTGCCGCGGCAACGGTCAGGAGCTTGCCCACAGATCCCGGTTCGTACGGGGATTGAACGGCGTGTACCAGCTGGGGTTTTCCACTTGCGGGCTTCACGGAGTTCGAGTCGGCCAGGGCGATCAAACGTCCGGTGGCGATGTCCGTGATGACGGCGACGCCCCAGTCGGCGCGGTGGCGACTGACGCGCGCGTCGAGCTTTTCCTGCACGAGGTGCTGAAGGTCAGCGTGGATGGTGGTGCGCACGGAACCCCCGTCTCGGGGTTCTTTTGTCGTGCGTTTCCCTCCGGGCATGACCGCTCCCGTGGGAGAAATTTCGTAGGCTTCTTCTCCCGGGGTGCCCTGAAGCAGGGAATCGTAGACGGATTCAAGTCCGGAGACGCCCTGCCCTTCGGCGTTCACCGCCCCGATGATGGGGGCTGCGGTGTTGTCGTTGGGATAGATGCGTTCGAAAACGGATTCCCATTCGATTCCGGTGATGTCGAGCTGACGAATTTTCCTGTAGGTCAGCGCATCGACGTTCTTCTTGAGGTAGGAGTATGTACTCTCCCCCAGCATGAGGCCACCGAGTTCGGCCTCGTTCATCTGGAGGAGAGGAGCTAGTTGTCGCGCGGCTTCTGCAGGTCCGCGTCCCACGACGTTACCGTCCTCGTCTTCGTGGACGTAGGAGGTGATATTCACCTGGTTGACGGCGATGTGGTAGGCCTGCACGGAGTCGGCGAGGATGGTGCCGGTTGCGTCGGTGATGGTGCCGCGTTTGGCACCGAGGGAGCTGACAGCGGTGCGCACGCTCTCCCCTTCTTGGGCGAGAGCGGCACCGTTGATCACTTGAATCGCGAAGAGCTGCGCCGAGCACAACGCGAGCAGCCCTCCGATTCCTCCGGCAAGCAGGCGTGAACGTCGTGCGGGAGAATCGCGGCGATCCAAACGATTCTGACGGCTCATCGTGCGACTACGCCGCCTTCAACGTGACCGTTTTCCAGGCGAATGGTTCCCAGTTTGCCCGCGGGAACCATGCCCTGGTCTCGCGCGGCTTTTTCCAGTCGGATCGGGGATGTGGCTTCCTGGAGCTGGGTCTGCAGTGTCCAGGATTCTGCTTCCAGCTGGTTGAGCTGGATTTGCTGTTCACGAATCGCGTAGGAGGTCTGCGCCATACGCGTGTTGATGAGCATGGGGGCGACAACAGCTGCGATGAGCACCAGGAGGGTGATGATCGCAGCTGGTACCACGGAGCGTCGCGGTCGGTGTCCTTCAACGACCTGAAGGAGCGGGCGAACGTCCTCGCGAATGTACGCAGGACGGGACGTGGGGCGTGTCCGCGCGGTTGCGCCGCTCATGAGAGCTCCTTCCAGGGTCGAATGACTTCGGCTCCGCGCAGTCGCACGGATGCAGATCGTGGGTTGTGGGCTATTTCGTTGTCGTCTGCTCGCTGTGCGCCTCGCGTCAGGAGGGCGAGTGGGGCGCGCATGTCATCGGGGATGATGGGCAGTCCCGGTGGAGCTTGGTCGTGGGATCCGGTTCGCAGAATGTCTTTGACAATCCGGTCTTCGAGGGACTGGTAGGACTCCACAACCAGGCGTCCGCCGATGCGCAGCGAGGCGAGGGCGCGGGGCAGGGCGCGTTCCAGGATTCGCAGTTCGTCGTTGACGGCCACGCGCAGGGCTTGGAAGGTGCGCTTGGCGGGGTTTCCTCCGGTACGTCGGGCTGCTGCGGGAATAGAGTCGCGGACGATCTGCGCCAGTTCTCCGGTGCGTTCCAGGGGGTGCGTCATTCGCCTCTGGACAATGCGCGAGGCGATGCGCGAGGCGAACTTCTCTTCCCCGTAGACGCGTAGGATTCGCGTGATCTCGCGTTCGTCAGCGGTGGCCAGGAGTTCAGCGGCGCTCATCCCTTCACTGGGGTTCATGCGCATATCGAGGGGGGCGTCGTGTGCGTAGGAGAATCCGCGTTCGTTTTCGTCCAGTTGCAGCGAGGAGACCCCGAGATCCATGAGGATTCCGTCGACCTGTCCATCGTTTCCCCATTCGCGGGCAACGTCGTCGATGTGGTCGTAGGTGGTGTGTACTGCGGTGAATCGCGTGCCAAATTTTTCCAGTCGCGCCGATGCCAGTGCAATGGCCTGGGGGTCTCGATCGATGCCGACGACGCGCAGGTGCGGGAATCGGGTGAGGGCGGCTTCGGTGTGTCCCCCCATGCCGAGAGTGGCGTCGATCATGACGGGGGCGTCTACGTCGAAAGCGGGAGCCAGCATGTCGAGACATTCGTCCAGGAGTACGGGAATGTGCAGGGTTGCGGCATCGCGTGCATCTGCCATGATCTCGTCTCCTTTCGTCTCTGTTGCGGCACTGTCTGTCTCACCCATCCAGGTCCTCCACCGCGCTCTGCCATCGGGGAAGTGACGTCAGAACATCGGGAGAGGACCTGGGTGTGTGAGCTCAGAACATTCCCGGGATGATTTCTTCTTCTGTCTGGGAGAACACCTCTTCTTGGACAGTGAGGTATTCGTTCCAGGCTTCGCTATTCCAGATTTCAGCTCGCGAACCGGCACCGATCACGGTGAGTTCACGGCCGAGGTTGGCGTAGGCGCGCAGGTCGGCGGGAACAGTGATGCGTCCCTGCTTGTCCGGCACCTCCTTATATGCCCCGGAGAGCATGACGCGGATCCAGTCACGAGCCTGTTTGGAGGACAGGGGGGCGCGACGCAAATCCTCGGTCATACGTTCGAATTCCTGGGCGGGGAAGGCATAGACACAGCGTTCCTGTCCGCGAGTAAGGACGATTCCGCCTTCCATGTCGTCACGGAAGCGGGCAGGCAGAATCACACGTCCCTTCTCGTCGAGCTTGGGCTCGTAGGTTCCCAGGAACATGTTTCACCGCCTTCCCCTGCGTGACACCTTCCCCCACTTTACCCCACCTTCTTCCATCTATGGAGCATATTTACGCTTTTCTCACACAAAAACATCTCGTAAGGCCTTGAAAATACTGAGAAAACTTGAGGTGGAGGAAAGTGGGGGAAAAATTACAGATTTCTGTGTCAACAGATCAGCAGACACCCCTCAAAAAGCGAAAGCAGCGCTCACACCGCACGCGCACGCGCACGCTCATAGCCCGTGAGATGCACGCATGGCACGCAGTGGGGAATAGAAAAACCCACAAGAACCACACACCGATCATGTGGAGCACTGTGGAGGTAAGCAGCCACCGCTCAACGAGCACACCCCCTGAGCGCACACCCGCTACACGTGTGGAGCACTGTGGGGGCACTCCCCCACCACAAACACATCACCATGCACAAAGGCGGTACTACGCACCCGCGTAGCACCGCCTCGTCACTCGAAACGATCAGCGATCGTTTTCTCGTTTCTCCCAGCGTTCCTGCTGATCATTCATGAAACGCGACCACGTTCCACCCGAGTCGCGCGACGCACCGGAGGAAACGGCACGTTCCGTGCGCAGCGCCCACCAGATCCCGAAGACCATCACACCGAAGCCGCCGGCTCCCAGAAGAATCGACCACACGGAATAGCCCAGGGACACTGCTCCCACCAGCATGAGCAAACCGACGACGAACGCTCCAATCCCCGCAGCAATGCGACGAGGAGACATACGAGCTACAGAAGGCTGCGCGGCAACCGGGCGACGCAACTGGTCATCCAGGGAAGGCGACTGGCGACGCAGCTCAGCTTCCATTTCTTCAAGGACTTGCTTCTCGTAGTCCGACAGAGCCATCGCGGCCCCCTTTCATACGTCTCTTCGCAGTCTAGTGCGATTCCCCATTCCCGCGCGATTCCGTACCATGTGCGGACGTCCCCCGCTCCACCAAAGAGGCGGGAGTCAGCAGGTGAGTCCCAAATTTCTCGCGCACGCGATCCATCACTCGCTCCACAGCCTGAGGACGCCCATCGTCATCGAGCGCAACCTCCACACCACCGGAGCGGCTCTGCAGGTTCTCCGCCCGCACGCCCAGCAGACGCACTCCGCCCGACGGAATCACCTCGCGATCCAGGAGAGTGCGCGCCCCACGCGCAATCTCACGCCCCAAATCCGTGGGAACCGGAAGGGACATCGAACGAGTGATCGTCTGGAACTGAGCATCGCGCATCTTGATACTCACCGTGCGACACACCATCTGGGCTTCACGCAAACGCTCCGCACACGCATACCCCGCGCGCACCACAAAACTCTCCAACTGGGCGCGATCCGAAATGTTTTCCTCGAAAGTTCGCTCCATACCGATCGACTTTTCCGGGCGCTCCCCGCTGACGGGCCGGGGATCAATTCCCCAGGCCAAATCCCGCACGTGATGCGCCTGCGCCGCTCCCAAAACTTTCAGCAGGCGCGACATTGGGTGGCGCGCCAGCTGCCCGATCGTCAGCACCCCTTCGCGTTCCAGGAGCTGAGCGCTCTTCCCGCCGATTCCCCACAGGGCACCCACCGGCAGGGCGTGCAGAAAATCCACCGTTGCCTCCGCGGGGATCAGCAGCATCCCATCGGGTTTCGCGTGCGAGGAGGCAATTTTCGCCACCGATTTCACCGCGGCAATCCCCACAGAGGCGGGAAGCCCCACCTCCTCGCGAATCTGCTCACGGATCATGCGGGCAATATGCGTGGCACTGCCCAAACGCCGCCGTGCACCCCGAACGTCTAAAAACGCCTCGTCAATACTGAGCTGCTCCATCTGCGGCGTATACGAAGACAGAATCCCCATCACCGTGCGCGAATATTCGCTGTACACCCCGTGACGTCCCTGAACGAACACTCCGGTGGGGCACAGCGCTCGAGCACGTGCAATCGGCATACCGGCGCGCACCCCAAGGTCGCGCGCCTCGTAGGTCGCGGAGGTCACGACTCCGCGAGCGCTCAGGCCGCCGACGATCACGGGGCGGCCGCGCAGCTGGGGGTTCTCGCGCAGTTCGACCTGCGCGAAGAAAGAATCCATGTCGACGTGCAGGATGTGGGTTTGCGAGTCGTCGTCTCCCCAGGAGCGCTGGGCACGAGGGTCTCGGGGCGCGTTCGACATTCTTCCTCCTTTCCTTCCTCCTATTACAGTGTCCCCTATGAGCGAGCGACACACGCGTCGAGCACGCGATATTTCCTCCGTGAGTCAGGGGAATGCCGAGCTACGTTGGGAGGGGTCGCGTGCGACTCTCCTCCTGGACGGGGTGGAATCATCGTG
The DNA here is from genome assembly GCA_963525415.1 of uncultured Actinomyces sp. Lineage (GTDB taxonomy): Bacteria > Actinomycetota > Actinomycetes > Actinomycetales > Actinomycetaceae > Pauljensenia. Next base: position 42,836 of record CAURIY010000001.1, on the reverse strand, counting down.
TATTGACACCGCGGATCCGTCCTACCTGGAATTCGAGTACATGCAGCATATGTCGTGCGCTCTCGACGCCACTTTCCCCTGCGAGCGCCCGCTTCAGGTTCTGCATTTGGGCGGCGCCGCCTGCGCGTTGCCCTGGGCCTGGTCGGTGACGCATCCGTCGTCGCGCCACGTGGTGTGTGAGATTGACGAGGCGTTGGCTGCGTTGGTGCGCGAGTGGTTCTCCATTCCCCGCTCCCCCATTGTGAAAATTCGCGTGGGGGATGCGCGCGTGAGCGTTGATCGCGGGCGCGCCGGCTCCTACGACGTGGTGGTGCGTGATGCGTTTATGGGAGGAGTGGTCCCCCCTCATCTGCGTACGGTGGAGTCCGCTGCGGGGGCGCTGCATCTGCTGCGTCCCGGTGGCCTGTATATGTTGAATTGTGCGCACGGGGGAACGGAAGACGCGCGGGTGGATGCCGCGGCTCTTCTCGAGGTGTTTCCCCAGGTGTGGGCGCTGTGCGATCCCAAGGTGGGGCGTTCGGGTCGGCGCGGCAATATTGTTCTGGTCGCACAGGCTCCCCTCGATGAGGGTGAGGCTGGCGGGGAGAGTTCTGAGGAGGGCGTTCTCGACCTGCGGGAACTGGATCGTCTCCTGCGCAAGCTCCCACTTCCGGCTCGGCCACTATCCGATGCGCAGGTGCGGGCGTGGCATGCCGGCACTCGTCCCCTGCGCGATGCGGACGCCGGGTGGCAAGTCGCGGACGTTTCCTAGCCTGCGAGGGCTCTCCCGGTCATGGGTGTTACTGCGAGCGGGTATTCACAGGCGTGACACTGCTGTCTTTGAGTAGGCGCCGCGGGTCGTCGCTGTTCGGGCGAGGCCTGCCGCTGCTATCGCTGAATACGCGCGATGCGGCGTCACGCTTCGGGTGAGGAATGCCCGTCTGCGTCGTCACTGTCGGCCTCATTCCCGCGAGTATCGCCATGGGTATCGTCGAGGTGCTCGCGCAGATCCCCGCTTTCGGCCTCACCCGTGCCAGCCGACGCTTCTCCGTCACTTTCCATGAGGGGGACAATCCCCGCGCCAAACACCAAAGGGAGCAACGCCTCGTCCATGGGGAAGGAGGGAGCTTCTTCGGGGGCGCGATGACGGGGAACGAAACGCAGACGGCGCTCCTCCTCGGGTATCCCCTCGCGTTCCTTGACGCGTCGCAGCGCCGCTTCCAAAGCGGACTCTTCCACCGCCTCGTTGTACGAGGCGGTGTCGGCGGGTTCGGACGCGGAAGAGGATTCCTCCCCCTGGGTCACGGTCGCCAGATAGGCTTCGATTGCCTCGCTAATGTCGCTTTCTTCTTCCTCTTCTGCGGGAGGAAGATTCTCGATCCCCGTAGCATTCAGCGGGATGCCCAGCCCCTGAGCGGTCAGGGTGTCGTAGTGTTGCTCGAGGGCTTCCACGGTTCGCAAAACTTCGGGATTTCCCTCCACCAGGGAGGTGATCGCTCCGAAATCTTCCGCTGCGCCTCGTTCGAGATCCCCCACGGGGAGGGAGAGATCCGCGTACTCCGACAGTGCTCCCAAGAGTGCGGAAGCTGCGGCGGGGTAGCCGGAATCCGCCATGTAGTAGGGCACCGCAGCCAGGAGGCTCACGCCGTCGATCCTGCGCGAGGCCAGGCGGTCTTGGACAAAGGAATTCATCGACGCCGGGAACTGCATGACTGCTGCCATCTGCGGCTGAGGGGGCAGCAGGGACGCGGAGGTGCCGTGGACGTGAATGGTCGTGGGACGAGTGTGGGGCACTCCGGAGGGAATACCTTGAAGGGCAAAGGAAATTTCGACTCCCGCTTTGTGAGCGAGCTCCTCGACGAGAGTGGAGAAAGTCTTCCACCGCATATCGGGTTCGGGGCCGTGTAGCACCAGGAAGTTCTGACCCCGGTCATCGCGCACCAGGTCGAGAGCAAGTTCGGGGGTTTCCACGCTGCGGGTCACCCAGTGTTCGACGGTAATGACGGGGCGGTGGGCGCGGTAGTCGATGAATTCTTCCGTATCGAAGGTCGCCACTCGCACGGTGGGCAAGGAGCGCAGCAGCTGGCTGACGGCCATTCGTCCGGCTCCTCCGGCGTCCATTGCGCCATCGAAGAAGGTCACGAGGACACGTGCGTGAGCATCGTCGGCGGGGCCGGGTTCGTACAGTCTGCTGATGTCAGTCACGTCTCCTCCTTCTCTCACCGGTGTCCATGGTGACACGGGGGTGCCTCATCCTTCCAGGGATGTTCACCTGTCGTTCCGTGTCGTCTCCTACACGCTAGCGTCCAGAGGCGAGCGGGGCGCGGTGAACGCACAGAATTGTGCCCTGGGCGTAGGCCGCGTGTCGGTAGGAAAAATACGGCACAATAGAACACCCCACTTTTATTCGGAGGATCACCGCATGCACGACGCCCCGCAGTCGCCTCGCACCGACATTGAGCAGGAACAGTCTTTCGTGACTCGCGCCTATGAGCGCCTTGATGCCCTGCGTGACCAGTACACGGAGCAGCAGAAGAAGACTCACGCGCGTCACGGGGTGGGAAACGCACAGGGGTGGACGGAACGCGACGCCCTGGCCGCACACTTTGGGGAAATGGCGGCGCGCCTGCAGCAGGTGGAAGAACGTTTGGTGTTTGGACGCCTCGATACGCAGGACGCGCAAACGCACTACGTGGGGCGCACGTCCCTTTCTGACGAGGCGGGGCAGCCTCTCGTCGTGGACTGGCGCGCTCCCGTTTCGCGCCCGTTCTACCAGGCCACTCCCCGCGATCCTCAGGGGATGGTGCGCAGGCGTCACATCGCCACCCGCGCGCGCACCGTTCTGTCCGTGGAAGATGAGCTTCTCGATGCGGAGCAGGCACACGAACAGGGGCTGAGCCTCCAGGGCGAGGGGGCGCTCATGTCCGCCCTGGAACATGCGCGCGACGGACGTATGGGCGATATTGTCGCCACCATTCAGGCCGAGCAGGATCGGGTCATTCGGGCAAGCGACGACGGCCTCCTGGTTGTTCAGGGCGGCCCCGGGACGGGAAAAACCGCTGTTGCCCTGCACCGCGCCGCCTATTTGCTCTATGCGCAGCGTGAGCGTCTGGAGCGTTCCGGCGTGCTCCTCGTGGGGCCGTCGCGCACCTTCTTGCGCTACATCGAGCAGGTGCTCCCCTCGCTGGGCGAATCAGGAGTGGTGAACACGACCCTGGGAGATCTCCTGCCCGGGATCCATACGACGCAGCACGACACGGAAACGGTCGCGGAGATTAAGGGGCGTTCCCTGTGGAGTCGTCTCCTTCGCGAGGCGGTGCGTCAGATTGTGCGCATTCCTTCCGGTGATCAGAAGCTCCAGGTGTGGAATCGACAGGTGGTCTTGCGGCGCGATGAGGTCATCGATGCCGTGGACCGTATGCGTCGCAGCGGTCGCCCTCACAATATGGCGCGGGATTCTTTTGCGATGCATCTGATGGAGATTCTCGCGAAGCGCCTGGTCGTTGAAGCGGGGGATGCGCGCAGTGACGGGAGTGTAGATCCCGACGACATGTCCATGTGGATCGCAGAGATTCGTGATTCCGTGGATTGCCGTCGCGCCATTAACCTCGCGTGGATGCCGACGAGCGCACCCACTTTCCTGGGGAAGCTCCTGTCGGATCCCGAGCGCTTGGCCGCAGCAAACAGGGCTGTGGGCTCTCCCCTGTCCCCCAAGGACTGCTCTCTACTCATGCGCTCACGTCACGCCTGTCTCACCGTGGAGGACATTCCCCTCGTCGATGAGCTGGAAGAACTACTGGGGATGTCCGCGGCTCTCGCACAGCGCGACGCCCTCGCGCGAGCGCGCAGCGAAGAGGGCGAATTGGAGCGCGCGCGCGAAGCCCTTCAGGCACAGAACCTGGGGGGTGGGATCGTGACGGCGGAAATGCTGGCGGAGTACACGCGCGCAGAACGTGAGGTCGCGCCGCTGGCGGAGCGCGCGCGAGCTGATCGCAGCTGGACCTACGGGCATATTGTGGTGGACGAGGCACAGGATCTTTCCCCCATGGCGTGGCGGGCACTCCTGCGGCGCTGTCCCGCGCGATCCATGACCGTTGTGGGCGACCTGGATCAGCGCCGAGGACACAACCGCCCGACCTCCTGGGCGCAGGCTCTGGGGCCGGCGGCACGTGCTCTCAGCAGTGAACATGTGCTGTCAGTGTCCTACCGCACCCCCCGCACTCTGACGACTCTGGCCGAGTCTGTCATGGCTTTGGCGGGTTCTCCCGTTGTTCACCCCATGCAGGCCGTGCGAGATGTTGAGAATTGCTACCGGGTACGTTTCCTGAGCGATGCCTCCGAACAGGAGGGCGCGCTCTCCCTCGCTGGCGCTTTCACCGAGGCGGAGGAGAATGCCGACGACGTGAGCATCCCCCCCGTGTTCTCACGTGATACGGACGCACATTGGCGTCTGACCCGCGAAGTAGTGCTGGATGCCCAGGAACACTTGGATGAGGTTTCGGGTCAGGGCAGCGGCCGCATTGCGATCATTGTGTCTGAGGAGCGCGGCCGGGTGTGGAACGCCGATGATGATGGTGCGTCCTCGCTGGATCAACGCGTCAGTGTGCTCACGGCTGCGGGTTCTAAGGGACTGGAGTTCGATTCGGTGATCGTTGTGGAGCCGAGCGAGATTTTGGCAGACGGCCCCGGGGATCTTTTCGTGGCGCTCACGCGTGCAACGCGCGATCTGACCGTGGTGACGCGAGGTGATCTTCCGCGCGGCATGGAGGAATGGGCATAATTCTCCGCGGGGTTGTCCCTCTCGCACGCGCACATGCAAGGCGTGCCATTTCAACGAGTGAGTGCACCGCGGATTCCCACACACGCGTGTGCACGTAGGGCTGAGGTTTGCCCGTGCGTGTCTCCCCTCCGCCGATAGCAGCACGCTCACACATTCCTCTGGTCATCCAGGTTCATGTAAGTGACGGCGGACGTTAAGCGTTCTGCACGCACGGCCGGATAAGCTCAGTCGGGAAGGAGGGCTCCCTGGGTGGGTGTGCCCTGGGTGAGAGCTTGGGCTTGTTCTGCGCGATCGCGCAGGCTGGTGATAGCGGCTTCGAAGTCTTCAAGGGTGTTGAATGCCCGGTAGACAGACGCAAAGCGAAGGTAGGCGATCTCGTCAAGGTCGCGCAGATAGGGCAGGATCGCTTTGCCGACTTCGTCGGAGGACACGCTGGACACACCCGAGGAGCGGAGCTGTTCTTCAACTTGCTGAGCGAGCAGAGCCAAATCATCGTCGGATACGGGGCGTCCCTGGCAGGCTTTTTTCACGCCGGACACCACTTTGTTCCGGGAGAAGGGTTCGACCACGCTGGAGCGTTTCACAACCTGGAAGGATGAGGTTTCCAGGGTGGTGAAGCGTTTTTTGCAGGAGGTGCATTCACGGCGTCGACGAATAGACGCGCCGTCATCCGCGATTCGCGTGTCGACGACTCGTGAGTCAGGGTTGTGACAGAACGGGCAATGCACGTTCTAACGCTACGAGCCGAGTGCCAAACACGCAACATTGGGAGTGGCATCACATGACACAGCGCAAATAGGACGCCCTTTCCGCTTTCCCCCACAGCACTTCACGATCTTCACGCAGGGGCAGATTCAGTACAGAATCCCAACGGACAGGAGCCGCCGCGAGAGCAAACTTCTCAGCGCACGGGCAGGAGAATCTGCTGTCCAGGCTGCAGTCCCCCACTGATCTGGTTGAGGTGCTCAATGTCGGTGACGACCTCGTCCAGGGGACGATCCGTTGCAACGGTGGCCGCGAGGCTCCACACCGATTCACCTGCACTCACCGACACCGTGCGCGTCGGACCTTCATAGCCCGCCGGCTGCAGTGCCAGTCCCAGACCCCAGGCGGCCACGGTAAGGCTCAAGACACCCGCAGCAGACAGCAGTGCGCGAGCGAATGCTGGACGCGTCGCAGCCTGTTCCTGTCGTACCACCTTCGGACGACGACGCATGGATGGAGATTCCGCGGCCAGCAGCTCACGACGGCGGCGCTCAGAAGGCGCCTGACGAATGTCATAGACCTGCGCGCCGGGAGCGTCCTGGACGAGCTCCAGCGGACGGACATGCGAACGCGAATAGCGAGTCTCAGCCGCAACCATCAGTGTGCTCATGGGTTTTCCTCCATCCAGTTTATCGTACACATGTTCGACGAACACATGTACGATAACAACTTGAGTGGCACTTGTCGAGAGAGAATCGAACAGATGTTTCACATTCGCCTTTTTCTCCCGTAGGCTTGTGCCATATCCAGTGGACGCAAGGCCATGGACAGCTGAACCACTTTCAGGCATTGATGGGAGAAAAAGTGAGGAGCACCACCGAACTCACCGAACGGCAGATCGAAATTCTTCGCCTCATTGATACCGAAGTACGCGATCATGGATACCCGCCCTCGGTGCGCGAAATCGCCCAGGTCGTCGGCCTCGCGTCGCCCTCAACGGTCAAGCATCACTTGGACACCTTGGAAAAGCTCGGGTTCCTTCAGCGCATTCCCGGCCTCCCCCGCGCAGTGGAGGTCTCCGAAAGTGCACGCACCCTCCTCGGCTTCCACGACACAGAACCCTCCACGCGCGTCGTTACCGTCGAAATCCCCACGGGACACGTGGACGAAGACGGGGTCGCCATCCCCCTGGTGGGACGCATTGCCGCCGGAGCGCCCATTACCGCCGAACAGTACGTCGAAGATATTTTTCAGCTCCCCACCCGCCTGACCGGGCACGGAGAAATGTTCATGCTGGAAGTCCACGGAGACTCCATGATCGACGCCGGAATCCTCGACGGCGACTTCGTTGTCGTACGCGCCCAACCCACGGCACTCGGGGGCGAAATCGTGGCAGCAATGATTGAGGGAGAAGCCACCGTCAAAGTCCTCTCACGCAAGGAGGGACACACCTGGCTCCTGCCCTGCAATGAGAACTACTCCCCCATCCCCGCTGACGACGCCATCATCATGGGACGAGTCGTCACCGTGATCCGTTCTCTCTGAGAGGATCAACAACAGCACCACGTGTCTTTACATGCGCGTGGGGTGGGTGCCCAACCGGCACCCACCCCACACGTTTATTCACAGATCAGATCAGATCAGAAGCCCAGATCGCGTGCGACCTGACGCAGGCGCGTCGCAGACTCCGTCAGCCCGTCACGTTCCGCCAGGGTCAGCGGCGGGTTCAGGACGCGTCCTGCGCCCGAGCGACCCACGATCGTGGGGGCTGCCATGCAGACATCCGAGATGCCTTCCCAGTCCTCCAGAAGGGTGGAGACCGTCAGCACACGGTTCTCATCACGCAGAACTGCACCGGCAATATTCGAGGCCGCCAGGCCGATCGCGTAGTTCGTTGCACCCTTGCCTTCGATGATCTTGTAAGCAGAGTTCACCACGTCCTTTGCAATGCGCTCTCGCAGTTCCGCGTCGAAGAGGCCACCCGACAGTGTCGGTCCCCAGTGACGCAGCGGAACGTTTCCGATTTCCGCAGACGACCACAGGGCAACTTCGGAGTCGCCGTGTTCACCGGCCACGTAGGCGTGGATGTTCTGGGTCGCAACACCGGTTTCCTGAGAGACCAGGTAGCGCAGACGCGAGGTGTCCAGAACGGTTCCCGAACCAAAGACCTGGTTACGGGGAAGACCCGTCAGCTTCAGCGCCACGTAGGTCACGACGTCCACGGGGTTCGTGATGAACATGAACACGGCTTCGGGAGCCGCATCCTGCAGGTTCGGCACAATCTTGCGCATGAGGTCAACGGTGGATCCCGCCAAGTCCAGACGTGACTGGCCGGGCTTCTGCTTGGCGCCGGCGGTGACGATCACCAGGTCGGCTCCGCGCACGATTTCAATGTCATCCGAGCCTTCAATCGAGCCGGAGGGGGTGAACTGAATACCGTGAGCCATGTCCAAAGCCTCGGCTTCCACCTTGGCCTTGTTAATGTCATACAGCGCGATATCGCGGGCGTCGCCACGCATCGCACACGCGTAGGCCACCGCGGTTCCCACCGCGCCTGCGCCCACGATGGCGATCTTGGAGGGACGGCCAGCCGACGAAGGGTACAAACTCTGAGCGGTCGATGATGACATAGCATCTCCTTGAAATACGTCTGTTTGCCTATATTCTCTCAGAAAAACAGGCATATCGGCAGGCCTCTTCCTCCCCTCACACACGTGATCTACGCCGCCGAGGCGCCCCTCACCTCCGCCTGGTTCCCACGGGCGGTCACTTTTACGCCAAACGACGCTCCGCCTCGTCAATGGTGCAGCAACGCCGCGTACACGCGCACGTCTGCGCACACTCACCCCACGCCTCCGCTGCCCGCACTTTCCCCCGCGTTTTCAGCGCGCGGAGTCGTTCAAACGACGCAACGCCCCGCGCACCACCTGCGGGTCTCGGGTCGGCCACAGCGGTGGCAGAGAATTCATGATGAACGAACCGTAGGACTTCGTGACCACGCGACGATCCAGAATCGCCACCACCCCGCGATCCGTATGGGAACGCAGCAAACGCCCCGCTCCCTGCGCCATCATCAGCGCCGCGTGCGTCACCGACACCGCCCAAAAACCGTTGACTCCGCGCCGGTGAGCGTCGCGCGTCCGCGCCTGCACCACAGGGTTATTCGGATGTGGGAAGGGAATGCGATCAATCACCACCAAACGGCACGAATCCCCCACAACATCCACGCCCTGCCACAGAGACATCGTCCCTACAAGCACGGAATCTCGGCTCTCGCGGAAGGTCTGCACCAGGGTCGACACGCTGTCCTCCCCCTGGAGCAACACCTCGCAGGAAGTGCGCTCCCGCAGCGCCTCGGCGCCCGCCTGAGCGCCCTTCCACGAACTAAACAGCACCAGCGCGCCGCCCCCGCTAGCTTCCACCAGCTCACACAGCTCCTGCAGTGCCTGCGGGGTGGGCCCGGACGCGATCGGATCGGGAAGGTGCTCCGCCACGTACACAATTCCCTGACTCGCCGCGTCGAAAGGCGAACCCACATCCACGCCCCGCCACGGAACCTCGCTGATCATCAGGCCGTTCTCGTAGGCCACCGCATCGAAGGATCCGCCCAGCGACAGGGTCGCCGAAGTCAGTACGGCCGGTCGTTCCCCCAGCGCACGCAGCCCCAACGCCGGAGCCACATGCAGCGGAGCCATCAGCAGCTCCTCACGCCCGTCGTCAAGGTTCCGCGACACCCAGGTGATCATTTCTTCCACCGGCCGCCCCCAGGCGGCAAGGGCATCGAACAGCTCATCCAGAGCCGCTTTCACCAGGGTTTTCGACGCGGCATCTGTATCTTTGGGGAGCTCTTCAACCTGGGTGTAGACGTCTCGCGCAGCCGTATCAACAGAGCTCATCGCAGCGCACAGGAAATCGGGGCGAGTCGGCATCAGGCCGTCCTCGCACTGGGCAAGAGCCGCACGCAGCCCCTCCGCGGCCTCCTCCAGCGCATCGACGTCACAGCCCACGTGCGTGCGCACGCGACGCGCAACGCGCAGCACTCCGGTGGCGGACAGCGCCAAGGAGGCCTGTTCTCGCACACGTTCAGCCAACTCGTGCGCTTCGTCAATGACCACCGCGTCAATATCGGGGAAAAGCTCATTCGCCCCCAGCGCGTCGATCCCCAGCAGCGAGTGATTGGTGACCACCAGGTCGGCGCTGGCAGCCTGTTTGCGCGCTTCCTGAGGGAAACAGTCGTCGATATGCGGGCAGTGGCGTCCCAAACATTCACGTTTGGACACCGAAACCTGGCGCCACGCACGATCGGAGACACCGGGAACCAGATCGTCACGATCTCCACTGGAGGTGGTCTGCGCCCACTCGCGCACGCGCTGAATCTCACGTCCCAGACCGCTGGCCTCCCCCGGTTTCTCCTCTCCGGGCATATCAAAAAGAGTGCCTTCCGAGGGGTAGCCACCCTGCAGGCGGTGCAGGCACAGGTAGTTATTCCAGCCTTTCATCAGGGCGATGCGCGCGCTGCGTCCCATTTCCTCACGCAGTGCACGCAGGGCTACCGGCGCGTCCTTTGTCAGAATTTGCCGTTGAAGGGCGAGGGTTGCCGTCGACACCAACGCGCGCATTTCCCCTTCCACGCAGCGCGTAAGCAGCGGCACCAGGTATCCCAGGGATTTACCGGTTCCCGTTCCCGCCTGCACCATGAGGTGATCGCGGGCTTTCAGGGTCGCGACGATTTCGTCGACCATCTGCTGCTGGCCGGGGCGCTGGGTTCCGCCCATGGTCTCCACGACGCGCGCCAGCACCCGCCGGGCGGTGTTGTCGGACGCGGGGTGAGCGATGTTCTCAGATCCGGGCTTCACGCTCTTCTCGGGCGCGAGTTGGGCAGCCTCCCCCCTTTTCCCCGTGCCCTTCCTCTTCTCCGGGGCGGGGAGATCGGGTGAGGGTAACGAGGCGGAGGGTGCGTGAGAGGATTCACTCTCCTTCACGACACGCTCACGCTCATCAGCTGCGCGGCGAGAGCATCGTCGACGCGCCCCACCAGGCGCGTGCCGGCCTCCACGTATTCTTCTCGTTCTACATCGCCTTCTTCGTGGGCGCGATGCACCAGGGCGCCGTGTGCGTAGGGAATGACAACGTCAATGTGCACGCGGGGGCGCGGCAGCATACTTTCGAGGCGGTCGCGCAGCTGGGAGCACCCCTCCCCCGTTTTCGAGCTGACAATCACGCCCTCGGGGCAGGCCGACCGCACCAGAGCCAGCTGCTCCGGGGTCGCCAAATCCGCTTTATTGAGCGCGATGAGTTCCGGAATATCTCGGGCGCCGTCAATCGTGTCCAGTACCGCGTGCACGGCAGCGATCTGCCCCATGGGATCGGGGTGAGCCGCGTCCACCACGTGAAGGATCACATCGGCTTCGCCCACTTCTTCCAGCGTGGAGCGGAAGGCTTCCACGAGCTGCGTGGGGAGGTTGCGCACAAAGCCCACGGTGTCCGTGAGCGTGTACACGCGACCGTCCTGAGCGTTCACGCGGCGCACCGTGGGATCCAGGGTGGCAAACAAGGCGTCTTGTACGAGGACTCCCGCCCCCGTCAACTGGTTGAGGAGGGTGGATTTTCCGGCGTTCGTGTAGCCGGCGATTGCGACCGAGGGGATCGCGCCCCTTCGACGCGAGGCTCGCTGAGTGTGACGCGCGGGTTCCATGTCGCGGATCTGCTGGCGGAGTTTCGCCATGCGTGTGCGGATGCGGCGACGATCCAGTTCGATTTTGGTTTCACCCGGGCCGCGGGAGCCGATACCTTCGCCGCTGGCGACTCGACCACCGGCCTGACGCGACATGGAGTCGCCCCAGCCGCGTAGACGCGGCAGCAGGTATTCCAGCTGCGCCAGTTCCACCTGGGCTTTGCCCTCACGGGACTTCGCGTGTTGGGCAAAAATGTCGAGAATCAGTGCCGTCCGATCCACGACTTTCACTTTGACGACGTCTTCGAGACCGCGGCGTTGTGAAGGAGCCAGTTCGCCGTCGACGATCACCGTGTCCGCTCCGCTGGCTTTCACGATGTCGGCGAGTTCTTTGGCTTTTCCTGATCCCAAGTAGGTCGCCGGGTCGGGGTTCTGGCGTTTCTGGATGAGGCCGTCGAGCACCTGAGATCCCGCGGTTTCCGCCAAAGCTGCGAGTTCACGCAGGGACACTTCGGCCTCTTCTTCGCTTCCCGCTGTGCGCAGTCCCACCAGCACGACGCGTTCCAATCGGATCTGTCGGTATTCGACTTCGGAAATATCTTCCAGTTCGGTCGACAGCCCCTGGATGCGTCGGGTGCCTGCACGTGCTTCACGTTCGAGGTCGCCGGCGTCGAATCGGTGATCCTGTCCCGCAGTTGAGGCCAGAGCCGTTCCGTGGCGCGCGAGGATACGAGCAACGAGATCTTCGGCGCGACGCGTGGTGTCGGTGTCGTCGTGCGTGATCTGCTCATCGCTCATCTGTGTTCTCCCGCTGTTACTCTCACAGTGGACTCGACTGCCCACAAGCTCTCATTTTCCCATGTTTTCTTCTCGCGCGCGTCGGCGTGGACGCACTCATCCAGTACCCTGGAGGGGTGGATGAACAGTACTTCAGCGATTCTGCCCCCGCTTCGGAAGACGATCTGCGCACTCTGCGCTTCACCAGCCGCGGCCACGACCTCGATATGCGCGTGTCTGACCGCGTTTTTTCCGGGTCGCGTCTGGATCTGGGAACCGCGCAGCTCCTGGCACTTGCGCCGCTTCTTCCCACCGAAGGAACTTTCGTTGACGTGGGCTGCGGGTGGGGGCCGATCGCGGTCACCATGGGCTTGGAATCTCCCAATGCCCAGGTGTGGGCTGTTGATGTGAACTCTCGGGCACTCGATCTCGCCCGCCGCAATGCCGCTCTCAATGAGGCCTCCAACGTGGAGGTACTGGATGCCGCGACTGCCCTGGAGCGCGCGCACACGCAGGGGCAGCGTTTTGACGTCATCTGGTCGAATCCCCCGGTGCGTATCGGCAAGCAGGCGCTGCACACTCTTCTGTCCGATTGGCTTTCTCTGCTCAGCGTACAGGGGGTGGCCTACCTGGTGGTTCAGAAGAATTTGGGCGCCGATTCCCTGACGGTGTGGCTGCGCGACCAGGGATGGGATGCGGTGAAGATCGCATCCAAGAAGGGGTTCCGCATCATTGAGGTGAGTGCGGCGTCCTCGTCTGCGCTCACGTCCGCCTAGGAGTCACGAGGCGGAACCTCCCGCCTTCACCATCTTTCCTCGGGTTCTCTCTCGCTGAGCGTGCGCGCCTATCAGTCCGCGAGGACAATCTCCGCGATACGAGCTGCCGGGCCTTGCAGGTGAACCGTCTGCGACACGAGGACTTCAACGCATCCGCCGGGAATGTCGATACGCCACTGCGAGCGCCCCGTCTGCCGGGAGGCTGCGACGGCTGCCGCACAGCATCCCGTCCCACAGGCCGCTGTTTCGCCGACGCCGCGTTCGAGCACGCGCATCAGCAGGTGCCCCCATTCGCCGTCGTGTTCCTCATCGGTGGCATCCACGATGAGTTCGATGTTGGTTCCTTCGGGAAGTGCGGGTTCCATTGTCACGCGCGCACCTGCGGGAGCCGCGTCGTTATCCACCGTCGGCAGCAGTGCTGCCGCCAGAGCCTCGCGAGTGTCCAGCACTACCACCGCGTGGGGGTTCGGCATCGCCACGCGCAGAGCCTCATGACGTCCGATGCCGGGAACTGTGAGGCTCAGCGGCGTCGAATCCACGCTGGGTTCGCCCATGTCGACGTCGTACCACTGCTCATACTGCGCGTCATCGGCGTTCCCGCCCTGCGCCTCGTCGACACGAGGACGCGCACCCGCGTCACCTCGTCCGCGTTCCCACACGGGGGTGAGCGCCGCCTTCGGGCGCGCCTCGCACACCGTGACCCTGCGCGTTCCTGCGCGCGTCAGAATCTCGATGCTCTCCCCCACCTCGCAGGACACCCATCCCTGACGTCGCAGGTGGTCCACGAAAACGCGCACTCCGTTCCCGCACATTTCCGCGAGGCTTCCGTCCCCGTTGCGATAGTCCATGAAGAAAAGGCCGTCACGGACGGTAACGCGGATCAGGCCGTCTGCTCCGATCCCGACAAGGGGCGAGCACAGGCGTGCCACGAGCTCCGGCGTCGGATCCAGCGTCCCCTCGCGGTCGTCGAAGAGGACGAAGGTGTTTCCGCAGCCGTGCGCCTTCCACAGGCGAGTCCCCGGCGGAAGTTCTGTCACCTGTCCCATGGTTCCTCGCCTTTCAGATTGTCTTTCGCGTGTGTGCGGTAGCGTTCGGCTGCTTCTGCGATGTGCTGGCGGGCGCGCTCAACGAGGCGCTGCGCCTCGCCCTCCTCGCCCGTGCAGTCGAGGTAGATGACGCGGGGGTCGGGGCGCAGCCATTTGATCTGGCGGCGAGCCAGCTGTCGGGTTGCCAGAGCCACGGATTCGATGGCTTCTTCGCGCGTCATCTCGCCGTCAATCACTGCGAGCGCCTGCGCGTATCCGGTTGCTCGCGAGGCGGTGCGTGCCTCGCGCAGTCCCAGGTCGATGAGGCCGCGCGTTTCCTCCACCAGTCCCTGGTCAAACATCAGGCGCGTGCGCTGATTGATGCGCTGATCGAGGGCATCCTGATCCCACTTCGGGGCGATCATGAGCGCGGGACGGATAAAAGAGTGATCGGGCATGGTTGCCGAGTAGGGGCGACCGGTCAGTTCGATCACTTCCAGGGCACGCACGATACGGCGCACGTTGTGGGGATCGATGCGCTCCGCTGACAGGGGGTCGAGGCGGCTGAGGCGCTCATGCAGTCCTCGGCCACCGAGAGGCCCGTGCGCTTCCTCTTCGAGGCGGGCGCGGATCTGCGGGTCGGTTCCGGGAAAGTCGATGCGATCGAGGAGCGCCCTCTGGTAGAGCCCCGACCCTCCGGCCACGATCGCGATATCGCCCTCGCGCTGGATGCTCTCGACGTCCGCGCGCGCGTCCTTCTGGTATCGCGCGACCGAAGCCTCGTCCCACACGTTGAGGACGTCGATCTGGTGGTGCGTGATCCCCGCTCGTTCGTGCACGGGGGTTTTGGCGGTTCCGATATCCATACCCCGGTAGAGCTGCAGGGCATCGGCTGAGACGATCTGTGCGCCTCGTCCCCCGAGGTCTGCGGGAAGAACCTGCGCGAGGTCGATGGCGAGTTGCGACTTCCCCGAGGCCGTGGGGCCGACCACGGCGACGATGAGGGTGCGTTCGTCCCACGAGGAGGACACGGCACAAGACGAGGCCTCGTCGAGGTGTTCGACCATCGGCTGCGTCCTTCCTCTGCTATGTGGGTTCGTCAGCGTGAAAGCCCGCAGTACGCGTGCTCCGAGAAGACGAGGTGTCCTCCCGGGTTTTCGCGCGCATCCGTTAGGAACGTACGCGGAGCGTGGGGATTCCCAGCTGTATCTTGGAGTCTTCTTCGTGTGCTTGGCGTTCCTGCCAGGCATCTCCGGCGCGGGTGCGTCGCATCTGGAACAGGCCACCCTCAAGCGCGGAATCTGCGATGAGGTGGTGCGGCGCTCCGTAGGTCACCGTTGCCGTGAGCATGTCGCCGGGGCGCGGCTTCTGCGATTCAGGCAGATCCGTGGGCAGGGCGACGTGGACGAGGCGGTTGTCGCGCGCGCGTCCGGAGATGCGCTGGGTGGCGCCGTCTTTTCGTCCTTCACCGGCGGAGACGAGAACCTCGACGTCGGTTCCGGCCAGGCGCGCGTTGTCCTCTGCGCAGATGCGTTCCTGCAGAGCGATCAGGCGCTTGTAGCGTTCCAGTGCGACGTCTTCGGGGATCTGATCCTCGCGATCCGCCGCAGGGGTTCCGGGGCGCGGGGAGTAGAGGAAGGTGAAGGCGCTGGAGAAGCGTGCTTCTTCCACGACTTCCAGGGTCTGCTGGAAGTCTTCTTCCGTTTCACCGGGGAATCCCACGATGATGTCGGTGGTGATTGCCGCTTCGGGGATGGCGTCGCGGACACGCGACAGGATCCCCATGAAGCGTTCGCGTCGATAGGAGCGGCGCATTTGGCGCAGGATCGCGTCCGACCCCGATTGGAGGGGCATGTGGAGGCTCGGCATGACCGTGGGGGTTTCCGCCATCGCTGCGATGACGTCGTCGGTGAATGCTGCCGGGTGCGGGCTGGTGAAGCGCACGCGTTCCAGGCCGTCAATTCCGCCGACCGCGCGCAGAAGCTGGGCGAAAGCCCCGCGTTCTCCGAAGCTCACTCCGTAGGAGTTGACGTTTTGTCCCAGCAGGGTGACTTCAATGGCTCCCTGGTCGACGACGGCCTGCACTTCCTGGAGGATGTCGCCGGGGCGGCGGTCGCGTTCTTTCCCGCGCAGGTGGGGCACGATGCAGAAGGTGCAGGTGTTGTTGCATCCCACGGAGATCGACACCCATGCGGCATAGGCGCTTTCGCGGTGTGTCGGCAGTGTCGAGGGGAAGGTCTTGAGGGATTCTTCGATCTCGACCGCGGCTTCGCGGTTGTGCTCTGCGCGGCGCAGGAGTGCGGGAAGGACGTCAATGTTGTGGGTGCCGAACACGGCGTCCACCCACGGGGCTTTTTCGATGATGCCGTCGCGCATCTGCTGGGCGAGGCAGCCGCCCACCGCGATCTGCATTCCGGGGCGTTCGCGTTTCACCGCGGCCAGCTGTCCGAGGTTACCGAAGAGGCGGGTGGCCGCGTTTTCACGAACGGAGCAGGTGTTGATGACGATGACGTCCGCGCCCATGTCTCCGGCATCGGTGGCGCGTTCCAGTGCCGCGGGAACGCGTTCGACGGGAATCAGACCCGTGCTCTCCAGAAGGCCGGAGATGCGTTCGGAGTCATGTTCGTTCATCTGGCACCCGAGGGTGCGCACCGCGTAGGTACGCGGCATCTCAATCATTTCAACACTCATCGTGCGTTGATTTTAGCCGGTAGAGGAGTCTTTTTCTGCCTTGAGGATCTCGCGGAGCAGGAGGAGTGCAGATCTCACACTTTGCTGACGCACCTCGTCGCGTTCCCCCGAAAAATTTTCTCGACGCACCTGCGATCCCCGAGGGGACGAGCAGGCAATGTAGACGGTTCCCGCGTCGTGGCCGTCGGCGGGGCCGGGGCCTGCAACCCCGGTGGTCGAGCAGGCATAGTCTGATCCGTAGAGGCGGCGCGCTCCGTCGGCCATCTGTCGGGCGACTTCCGGATCGACGGGGCCGTGGGAATCCAGCAGCTGCGAGTCGACGCCCAGGATCGAGGCTTTGGTGGGTGTCGCATAGGTGCACACTCCCCCGCGTACCACCTGGGAGGCACCGGGGATATCTACCAGTGCGGAGCAGAGGGCACCCCCGGTGAGGGATTCGGCAGTTGCGACAGTGGCGCCTTCCGCGACCAGCAATTCGATGATCTCGCTGGCGCAGGTATCAGTAGTCGTCATCGTCATGCTCCCAATCATCGAGGACTTCGCGTGCGACGTTCATGCAGATGGACGGACTGTAGCCCTTGCGCGCAAGAGCAGCGACGAGGCGGCGCGACAGGGTGCGCGGATCTCCCCCCAGGGAGCGGGCTTTACGCACGGCGAGTTCGCGGGCTCGCGCGTATTCATCGTCGCGATCGATCTGAGATAGGGCTGCTTCAGCGTCCTCGCGGCAGATGCCTTTGCGCGTGAGTTCTTCGCGTATGGCTCGTCCGGTTTTGCCCTGGAGGGTAAAGCGTTCGCGCACCAGCATCTGCGCGAAGAGGCGATCATTCACCAGTCCGACGTCATCGAGGCAGTCGAGGACGCATTGGATGGTTTCTAGAGTAAAGCCCCTGGCTTTCAGCGCTGAAGTAAGTTCGGCGCGCGAACGCGGCCGGGCGTCCAGTTGTCGCAGGGCGTGCTCTTTCGCGACTTCATAGGCTTCTTCTTCGCCCAGGGCAGCGTGTTTCTCCCGCAGGCGCTTCATGCGTTCAGCGGGAGAAACACGCGTCACCTGTGACGGTGCGCGATCCGGATGGTCTTCCGGATCCCGGTAGTAGACCACGGCTCAGAAACCTGCATCCTCCAGGCCGGCATCGTCAATGTCGACCTCTTCCGGTTCTGCCGCGGGAAGGGGCTGATCCCCGATTCCCAGTTCTGCAAGAATCTGATTTTCGATTTCAGTTGCCAGTTCCGGGTTGTCCGCCAGGAATTGGCGGACGTTTTCCTTACCCTGTCCCAGCTGGTCTCCCGAATAGGTGAACCAGGAACCGGACTTTTTAATGATTCCGGTTTCCACACCCATATCGATGATGGAGCCTTCGCGCGAAATTCCACGTCCGTAGAGGATGTCGAATTCAGCCTGCTTGAAGGGCGGAGCCATCTTGTTCTTGACGATCTTGGCGCGGGTGCGGTTGCCCATGGGGGCACCGGCTTCTTTCAGGGTTTCGATCTTACGGACGTCGATGCGCACCGACGCGTAGAACTTCAGGGCTTTACCACCCGTCGTGGTCTCCGGACTTCCGAAGAAGACGCCGATCTTTTCACGCAGCTGGTTAATGAAAATGGCGGTGGTTCCGGTCGAGGACAGGGCGCCGGTGATCTTACGCAGAGCCTGGCTCATCAGACGCGCCTGGAGACCGACGTGCGAGTCTCCCATTTCGCCTTCGATTTCTGCCTTAGGAACGAGTGCGGCCACGGAGTCGATCACGATGATGTCCACGCCGCCGGAGCGAATCAGCATGTCGGCGATTTCCAGAGCCTGTTCACCCGTGTCCGGCTGGGCAACGAGCAGGTTGTCGGTATCCACGCCCAGCGCACGCGCATACACGGGATCCAGGGCGTGTTCGGCATCGATGAATGCCGCGTTGCCGCCGGCTTTTTGAGCGCTGGCAACCGCATGCAGAGCCACCGTGGTCTTACCGGAGGATTCCGGACCGTAGATTTCGATGATGCGTCCACGCGGAAGGCCACCAATACCCAGTGCAACATCCAGTGCCAGAGCTCCCGTCGGAATCACCTTGACCGGCGGACGAGAGTCGTCGCCCAGGCGCATCACTGAGCCCTTACCGAATTGCTTATCGATTTGCGCCAACGCCAATTCGAGCGCTTGATGACGGTCTCCCCCGGCCTTTGCGGGGGTCACGGGAGCTGTCTTACGCGAAGCCATAATCGGTGCCTTCCTTTGGAGCCTCTCCGGCCACTGTTCGTCTGGTCAACGAATGAATGCTGCCCCTCTCCGAGGCGCATACAACGACACTATGCCTGACCATGGACATCTGCGACGCTCTCCCCTTTCTTCTGGGAAAAGAGGGACGCCGGAGTCGTCACCCACAGCATAGATGGAACAGATGTTCGATCACAAGCGACGCGCGGAAAGCCCCGCAGCAGTTTAGCGCAAAGCGGTACGCCTCCGCGCACGAGTATCCCGGCGATGCACCCACCGTGCCTCTTCGCCTCGCCCCGTATCCTCCACGAGAGCCGCCCACACCTCCATGGGCGCACGCCCCCGTTCCAGGGCTTCAACACTGGTTGATCCCAGAGCGGGAATATACAGATCGGCCGTCAACGAGCGACCCAACGTGGGGCCGTACACCGCGTCGACGGCTGCCCAAAACTCCGACAGAGTCATCAAGAAATCAGGGTCACCGGCACCAGATCATCCGGAACGGTATCCGGAATAACCGAGCCGTGAACGAGCGCCATACGGTCGGAAACCTCGCGAAGCACGTACCAGAGGGGAACCCCCAGGGCGTCAGTGATTGCTTCCAGAAGTTCAGACGAGGCTTCCTTCTGCCCGCGCTCAACCTCAGACAGATACCCCAGGGAAACCTGGGCAACAGAAGACACCTCACGGAGGGTACGACCCTGGGCGCGGCGGATACCGCGCAGCACATCGCCAATCTCCGTACGCAGGAGAGGGACAGTCACAGGTGAAGTGTTCATAGGCTGACGATAGCCGGTCGGAGCCGTCTGGCGCATCTTCACTCCACCCAGCGGACGCTGGTTACGAGTCACATACTTGGCTGTTTCTTCCATCATGTCTTCCTCAACGCTTTCCGACTCTCATCCATTCCCCCACCGAAGGCACTTCCCGTAAGAAGTACACCACCCTCTGAAAGAGGGACTATCGCGAACCGTGGAGGTCACGTCGGCTCGGCAGCTGCGCAGCGCCCATCACACTCTCCTCGGCGTTTTCCGCAGGAGCCGGCTTTTCGACTCCCTCGGCACCCTCAGCACCCGAGGTTTCATCTTTCGAGGCGGCCGCGACGCTCGCCGCCGTCCCTTCACTCCCCCGTTCAGCGGAAGGGAGCGACGCCTCGTCGGAATCCGTGCGCGAGGTGGACTGGCGCATCAGGCGGATGCCTTCCAATGCGTAGTCAATCCCCGTCCAGAGGGTCGCCGCCAGAGCGGCGCCCGCCACGACGAGAGCAGCGAGGTTTGCATACACCGCCCAGGTGTAGTTCGCGGGATTGCGCTCCACGAAATACGCCCACGGGATCAGCAGGAGGAAAATCGCGAGCATCTGCACGACGGTCTTGATCTTCCCGCCCCAGTTGGCAGAGACCACGATGTCGCGGCGCAAAAGAACCGCTCGCAGAGCCGTCACACCCAGTTCGCGCGCTGCGATCAGCACGGTGAACCACCAGGGAAGCAGACCTTCCCAGCTCAAAATAATGAAGGCTCCCAGGGTCAGCGCCTTATCGGCAATGGGGTCGACGATTCGGCCAAAATCTGTGATGAGACCGCGTGCGCGGGCAATTTTGCCATCCAGGTGATCCGTGGTTCCCGCGATACAAAAGACCGCGACCGCCCACCACTGAGCAGTCCACGAATCCTGGAACTTCAAGAAGATGAAGACCGGAACCAGAATCAAACGAAGAACGGTCAATGCGTTGGGGAGATTCCAGGGGGACACTCGCGTGCCGCGTTCCACTCGGGAGACGTTGTCCACAACCAGATCCTTTCTTCGTCGCCAGCTCACCGGCCGGTGAGCTGCCAGGCATCCTCATTTTCTTCGGGTTCATCATCGACCCAGTCGACGCGACCACCGAAATCGTGCCCACCGTAGGGATCTGCCGTGGGAACTCCCTCATCATATCCACTGACGGCACCCTGTGCGGACACAGAGGCTCCCCCATCCGTGGAATACCCCTCGGGCGAGGAGAAGGTCGGAGCAGTCCCCGCGGATTCCCCCTGAGGCATAGCAGAGGCCGGAACCGCTCCGGCGGGCGCGGCCACGCCGAGAGCAGGCGAAGAGACGACGCCGGGAGCAGCGGAGGGAGCGCCTGCGCCGGAAGCTCCGGGAAGGGCGTCCCCGTCGGCCGGCACGCTTTCCCCGCGCAACATCGCCAACACCTCGGGAAGCTGTTCGGGCTGCACCAGCACCTGACGCGCCTTCGATCCCTCCGAGGGCCCCACAATTTCGCGCGACTCCAGAAGATCCATGAGGCGACCGGCACGGGCGAAGCCCACGCGGAGCTTACGCTGCAGCATCGACGTTGACCCCAGCTGCGTAGAAACGACCAGCTCGGCCGCCTGCAGCAGGTCATCGAGATCATCCCCGATGTCCTCGGCAACCTTCGCGGTCTTCGCCGGAGCCGTCACGTCCGGACGATACTGCGCCTGCATCTGCGCCTTCACGTGCTGAACGATCTCGTGGATTTCCGATTCGGTGACCCACGCGCCCTGCACGCGCATCGGTTTGCCCGCTCCCGCGGGAAGGTAGAGGGCGTCGCCCTGACCGATGAGCTTTTCAGCACCCGGCTGATCCAAAATCACGCGGGAATCCGCAAGGGACGAAGTTGCGAACGCGAGACGCGAGGGAACATTCGCCTTGATAATGCCCGTCACCACGTCCACGGAGGGACGCTGCGTTGCCAGAACCAGGTGAATACCCGCGGCGCGTGCCAGCTGCGTGATGCGCTGCACCGAGGCTTCCACATCGCGAGGCGCCACCATCATGAGGTCGGCGAGTTCGTCGACCACCACCAGCAGGTAGGGGTAGGGGCGCAGTTCGCGCTGCAGGCCGGGTAGAGCCTGCACCTGTCCGGAGACAACGGCCTTATTGAAGTCATCAACGTGCTTGAAGCCGTAGGTGGCCAGGTCGTCGTAGCGGGCATCCATTTCCTTCACGACCCACTCGAGAGCCTCCGCGGCCTTCTTCGGATCCGTGATGATCGGGGAAATGAGGTGCGGGATTCCCTCGTAAATCGTCAGTTCCACGCGCTTGGGGTCGACCAGAATCATGCGCACCTGCTGGGGGGTGGCTCGCATCATGATCGAGGTGATCATCGAGTTCACGAAGCTCGACTTACCCGACCCCGTCTGGCCGGCGACCAAAAGGTGCGGAGTCTTGGCGAGGTTGGTGACAACGTAGCCACCTTCAACGTCCTTACCGACACCCACCACCAGGGGGTGCTGGTTGCGTTTCGCGGCTCCCGAACGCAGGACGTCACCCAGGGCGACGGTTTCACGGTCGGCGTTCGGAATTTCGATACCGATCGCGGACTTCCCGGGGATCGGCGCCAAAATACGCACGTCGGCGCTGGCCACCGCGTAGGCGATGTTCTTTGAGAGATTGGTCAGGCGGTCGACCTTCACGCCCGGTCCCAGGGTGACCTCGTAGCGGGTGACTGTCGGGCCGCGAGAAAATCCGGTGACCTGGGCATCGACGTTGAATTCAGCGAAGACCTGTCGCAGTGCCTGCACCACCTGGTCGTTGACCGCGGAACGCGTCTTATGCGGCGCACCGCGCACCAGCAGTTCTTCGGAGGGCAGCGTGTAGGCGATGCTCTCGTCCAGTTCTGGCTGGAATCCTCCCGCGGGTTCTTCTGTGTGCGCCGGGGGTTCGACATCCTCGTGGGACGAGGCGTCCTCCACCTGTTCCGGAATCGTCAGTGCGGGAACCTGGGACAGCGCCTCCGTGGGGGCATCCATGCTCGCCACGGAGGGCGCGGATTCGCTCAGGGGAGCAGCGGGAGCAACCGGCTGCACATCGTGCACGCGCGTAACGTCGGTCGACTGAACGTAGGGGTCGTCCGCCTCGTACTCGTCCAAGAAGGGATCGTCGCCCGCGGCCAGCTGTTCGCGTGCCTGTCGACGCAGTCGACGCGCGGGGTCTTCCTCGTCGTCCATGTCCTCGTCGTCGCGCGAGCGGCGGGTAATCATGTCGATCAGCTCACGAATACGCTCGGGAACTTCCGCGATGCGTGTCCGCGTTCCCACGAGAATCGAATAGGCCAGCAGCAGCAGCAGGACTGCGGCGGCGCCCCACGACGACAGCAGCGAGGCCAGGGGGCGTGCGACGAACCATCCGACGAGGCCGCCGGCGGATTCCACCGCGCTCACGCCGTCCAGTGCGGGGTTTCCCTTGCTCAGATGCACAAGTCCCGTCAGTGCGAACACAATTCCCGTGGCTCCGGCCACGTGGTGCGGAAGAGCGTGGTTTCCCGAACGCGCACGCACCAGTTCCACGGCAAAAGCCACCAGCGCCAGGGGCACGACGACGGCGAAAATCCCCACCAGTCCGGCTGCGGCGTGAT
The DNA here is from genome assembly GCA_963525415.1 of uncultured Actinomyces sp. GTDB lineage: Bacteria > Actinomycetota > Actinomycetes > Actinomycetales > Actinomycetaceae > Pauljensenia. The sequence continues at coordinate 19,851 of CAURIY010000001.1, read as the reverse complement.
GGATGAAATCGCCGGCCTGACCCGAGATGTCAAACCATTCGCGCAGGGCGACCAGGATGGCTGCCGCCACGCAGACAACCGCGAGCGCGTCACGTTTCACCTGGGGGTCGGTCGCACGCCAGGCGCGCACAGTGGCCGCGCACATGCGTCCAATGCCCGAGAAAAAGCGTGCGAGAAAACCGGGGGCTGCGCTCGGTGTCGGGGCGTTGCGTGCCGCGCGCGCAGACGAGGAGTTCGAAGATGAGGACTTGGGAGCCATGATGCCCTTGACGCTACCCGTAGGGAGGGGCGAACGCATGGCGGCACGCCGCCCTTTTCCCTGATGTTACGCGGCCAACGTCCCGGAACTGCCCACGTCGCTACGCCTCGTCGCTACACCTCACACGGGGCACACCCATCGGGTCGCGCTCCGACGTAGGGGGGAAGCTCCTCAGGCGGGGTAGGCACTCCCCTGAGCGAGAACCCGATCGATATCGTCACGCGTCGGCACGGGCAGAGCGGACTCGTGAGAAATCGCGATCGCTGCCGCGGCATTCGCACTGCGGCACGCGCTCACCAGGTCTTCGCCCGACAGAAGGGAGGCGCACATCGTGGCGATGTGGGTGTCCCCCACTCCCGCGGTGTCGACGGTCTTCGACTCAAAAGCGGGGACGTGAATACGGGCTTCGTCGCGGCTCATGTGCACTTCGCAGCCCATCACGCCCAGGCGACGCACCAGGGCGGCATCGGGACGCATGACGTGGCGAATCCCAGTTCCCGGCTCGTAGGCAGCCAAAATATTCGACAGGGCTGCGGCCTCACGGATATTCATGGTGACGACATCTGCGCGGCGCAGCAGCTGGTACCACGAGGTCACGGGCACCTGTTCCACCGCGGGGGAAATCGACACCACCAGGGTGACAAAATCGGGCAGGGATTCTCCCCATCCGGCGAGAATTTCCGCGGAGGAAGCATCCGTCAGATCCGATCCGGCAATGTGGACGAGGTCGCCCGGCAGCAGTTCAATCTGGTCGAGGGCGGCTCGCGACGGCTCGGACTCCACTCCCGCGGTAACAATCGAGGTCATGGAACCGTCTGCTTCAACCAGCTGGATGGCCACGCCGATATCACCCACGAGTTCGGGGGTCAGGACGTCGACACCGGCTTCAACTAACAGCTGACGCACCATGAAGGAGTTCGGCCCCGTTCCCAGCGGGGATGCGGTTGCCGCGGGAACTCCCAGGCGGGCGACGGCGCACAGAGCCGTGAAGCCGCCCGCGGGGCGCGAGGTCGCTGCGGATGCGTGCACGGATCCCCCGCGTTCGGGGAGGCGGAAAATCCTCATCGGCAACGAGAGGACAACGGAATGTGTCGAAATAAAACGACCCGTCATGTCATCACTTCCTTCGCAGATGTCTTTCAGTACACGGCGCACACGCACGAGGTGAGCGCGGGGAGCGGAGCGTCTCTCATGCCCCTCCCCTTACGGTCGCACGCGCTCACTGCTCCACGACGACGGGAACGATCATCGGGCGACGACGCAGGCGCCTCGCCACCCAGCGTCCGATGACCCGACGCATGGCCTGCTGCAAGATGTAGGGATCCACTCCACCCGGCGCGGCGGCTTCCTTAAGGGCTGCCGTGACATCCGGCAGGATTTCATCGAAGACCGAGTCGTCCTCCGCCATGCCGATAGCGCGAATCGTCGGTTCGGCCAAAACCATTCCCGAGTCGTGCTCCACCACGGCGTAAACGCTCACGAAGCCTTCGGAGCCGAGAGTGCGGCGTGCGGAGAGCTCATCTTCTGAGATTTCTCCGACGGATCGGCCATCCACGTAGACGTATTCGCAGGGAACTGCTCCGGCAATCCTGGCCTGCCCGTTGTGAAGATCCACGACGACGCCATCTTCCGCGAGCACGACATTTTCAGGCTTCACACCGGTCTTGACAGCCAGCTGGCCGTTGGCCACCAGGTGGCGAATTTCGCCGTGAATCGGCATGACGTTGGCGGGCTGGATGATGTTGTAGCAGTAGATGAGTTCCCCGGCGGACGCGTGTCCCGAGACGTGCACCTTGGCGTTCGACTGGTGAACGACACGCGCTCCCAGGCGCGTGAGATCGTTGATGACCCGGTACACGGAGTTTTCGTTCCCCGGGATGAGGGAGGACGCAAAGATCACGGTGTCGTCGGGTTCGATGGTGACGAAGCGGTGGGAGCCGACGCTCATGCGCGCCAGGGCGGCCATGGGTTCTCCCTGCGAGCCGGTCGCCATGTAAACGCGCTCTTCCGGGGGAAGGTCACGTGCCGCGGCGGAATCCACGAGGATTCCCTCGGGGATCGTCAGGTAGCCCTTTTCTTCCGCGATGCGCATATTGCGTTCCATCGAGCGCCCCACCAGGGCGACACGACGCCCATGCTGCGCGGCGGCATTGATGACCTGCTGCACGCGGTGCACGTGGGAGGCGAAGGAGGCGACGACAATTTGCCCCGTGGCCTCGGCAAAGACACGGTCGAGCACCGGTCCGATTTCGCGCTCCGGGGTGACGAATCCGGGGACTTCCGCGTTTGTCGAGTCCACCATGAACAGGTCAACGCCTTCTTCACCGAATCGCGCGAAGGCACGCAGGTCGGTCAGGCGACGATCCAGGGGGAGCTGATCCATTTTGAAGTCCCCGGTGATGAGGACTTTGCCCGCCTCCGTGCGGACGAAAACGGCCAGGGCGTCGGGAATGGAGTGGGTGACCGCCACGAATTCGAGGTCGAAGGAGCCGACCTGCAGGCGATCTCCTTCGGCGACCACTCGCAGGTGTTCGGCCGATACACGGTGTTCGCGCAGTTTCGGTTCCACGAAGGCCAGCGTCAGGTCGGAGCCGTAGATCGGGATGTCCTCGCGCAGCTTGAGCAGGTAGGGGACGGCACCGATGTGATCCTCGTGTCCGTGGGTGAGCACGATGCCGACGACGTCGGCCAGACGGTCTTCGATCCAGGAGAAGTCCGGGAGGATCAGGTCAACGCCGGGCTGTGATTCTTCGGGGAAGAGCACGCCGCAGTCCACGACCAGGAGTTTGCCCGCATATTCGAGGACGTTCATATTGCGTCCGACTTCTCCGAGCCCTCCCAGGGGAACGATACGGAGTGCTCCTTCAGCGAGGGGCGCGGGTTCGGAGAGATTTTCGTACAGGGGCTTCATAGGTCTAAGTGTGCCACGATCATTCCCCCGCTCCCAGACGCCGTCCGGGGATCACAGCAGGTTCATCCGGGTCATGACCTTTTCCAGGTGGTCGATCTCCTCCTGTGCGGGGGCAACCAGGGGCAGTCTGACGGTGGGGGTTTCGATGAGCCCCTGCATATAGACCGCCCATTTCGCCATGACTGCCCCCTGTCCGCCGCCCATGATCGCGTGGACGAGGGGACGGAGTTCTTCGGTGAGTTCGCGCGCTTCCCAGAGTTTGCCCTCGTCGATGAGCGTGATGAGGCGTCGGTAGTGTGCGGATGCGACGTGTGCCACAACCGACACACATCCGGAGGCGCCGCCGGTGAGCCATGCGAAGTTCAGGCCGTCGTCTCCCGAGTAGTATTCGAGGCCGGTTCGTCGCATGCGATCCAGTCCCTGTTCCACGTTCCCCGTGGCGTCTTTCACCGCGAGGATTCGCGGGTTTTCCGCCAGCTGATCCAGGGTGTCGTCGCTGAAGGGCAGTCCCGTGCGTCCGGGAATGTCGTAGAGCATGATAGGCAGGTCGGTGTTCGCTGCGATGGCGTTGACGTGGGCGATGAGTCCGGCCTGGGAGGGGCGGTTGTAGTAGGGGGCGACCACCAGGAGGGCGTGGGCGCCGCTGGCCTGTGCTCCTTCTGCAATGCGTACGGCGTGCGCGGTGTCGTTGGAGCCGGCTCCGCACATGATCATGGCATGCTCCCCCACCGCGTCGACGACAGCTCGCGTGAGTTCGTCTTTTTCGGGTTGGTGGGTGGTGGGTGATTCTCCTGTGGTTCCCGACAGCAGCAGGGCATCGGCTCCGTCATTGACGAGGCGTTGGGCGAGGACGCGCGCAGATTCGGCGTCCAGCGATCCGTCCGCATGGAAGGGGGTGATCATCGCGGGAACAAGGGATTGGAAGGAGCGTGCCAGCGAAGTAGTCATAGTTGGAGGGTAGTGGAGTGAGGCGTCGGATGCATGGCTGTCCCACACCTGGAATGCACGAGATCTGAGCTGTGCACCAGGAAAGCTCTCACCCGTTGTGTGTCCCCGGTGCTGTCGGCATCGGTCTCACCTCGGCGACGGGAGGGGGCGAGGCGACGGCACGACGGGCACAGAAGGATCCCCCGTTCCGCAGTTCTACAGTTCCGCAGTGTCAGCGAAGCTGAATCCTTATTCTTCGCGCTGCTGTGAGGCAGCGTCTTCCGCGTCCTCGACGCGGGTCCACCACAGGTGTTCGGTGCGCACGGGCGCGTCTGGTTCTTCTCCCATGTGGAAGGAACGTCGCAGCCCCGAGGGGGCAAAACCCGCTCCTCGGTAGAAGCGAACGAGGTCTTCGTCGTCACTTCCGATCCACACGCGCACGCTCGCGGGGTGGAGCGTGTCCATGAGGGCGGCGAGCAGACGTGATGCGTGTCCGCTCCGACGAAAATCACCGTGCACCGTCAGGGTCTGTATTTCCACTCCCGCGGGGATTTCTCGTTCCCCGGGGATGGGCAGGGGAGCCGGCGCCTGGATGCAGGCCATGAAGCCCACGGTTTCAGTTCCGTGGAGGGCAGCGAAGGTGCTTCCCGCGGGGGCGGTGTCCTGCAGGGTGTGTTCCCACTGGTCGCGCATGGCCTGTTCGAGCGAGAGGCGCACGGGAGAGCGAGAGGGCACGTGGTGAGAGTCCAGCATCTGCGTGAAGGACTGCGCGTGCAGGCGCGCAATGGCTTCCGCATGCGCCGAGGTCGCGCGGGTGACGGTCAGAGGGGACGGCGCATCTGTCACAGCCCCATCACGCCTTCCAGTCCGACGGTCAGCCCCGGGGTTTTCCCGGCGTTTCGGACTGCCAGGAGCACTCCGGGCATGAAGGAGACACGGTCGAAACTGTCCGTACGAATCACCAGTTGTTCGCCGGGGTTTCCCAAAAGAATTTCCTCAGAGGCGGTCAGCCCCCGCAGGCGCACGGCGTGGACGGGGACACCCTCGATTTTTCCACCGCGGCTGCCGTATTCGTCCTGCTGGGTGGCATCGGGGATGGGCGCACATCCGGCTGCTGCGCGAGCCGCCGCCATTCGGGTGGCTGTGGCAACGGCCGTTCCCGAGGGAGCATCGATTTTTGCCGGGTGATGCATTTCGATGATTTCTGCACTCTCGAAGTAGGGGGCGGCCATTTCGGCGAATTTCATGGCGAGGACGGCTCCCAGCGCAAAGTTCGGAGCGATGAGAGCGGAGCAACCTGTTTCTTCGGCGTGAGCGCGCACGCGTTCATAGGCTTCCGGAGTCCAGCCCGTGGTTCCCACGACCACGTGCACACCGAGATCCAGGAGGGCGTGCACGTTGCTCTCCGTTGTATCGGGAACCGTGAAGTCGACAGCAACACAGGCACCGTTGAGCGTGTCGGCCGTGAGGGCGTCCTGGGCATCGAGCGCTGCCACCAGCGTCATGTCGGATGCTTGCTCGATTGCCTGTACGAGAGTGGAGCCCATTCGTCCCTGGGCACCAAGAACGGCCACGGGAATCATTGCTGTCCTTTCACTGTGTCTTAACTTTCACGCCGAGAAGACGCGGCTTATCCTCCGTCGTCGGTGTGCGCGGTCAGCTGTGGGAAGATTTCGGCATGACGCGCGCGCGACGCATGGGGGCGGAGGCGAGTTCTGCTGCGAGTTCTTGAACGTGCTGCGCGGTCACGGCGTTGATTCGGGCGAGAGCCGTGTCAACGGTCAGGTAGCGGCCGCTGAGTTCCGAGCGTCCCAAGCGCACCATGCGCGACCAGTTGTCTTCGAGTCCGAGAGCCATTCCGCCGCGCACCTGTCCGCGGACGCGTTCCAGTTCCGCCTGAGTGGGGCCGTGCTCGGCGAGGAGGTGGAGTTGTTCCAGCATGAGTGCTTCGACTTCGTCGACTCGTGCGGGAGAGGTTCCCGCGTACATCCCAAAAGCTCCGGCGTCGCTGTAGGCCGAGTCAAACGCGTAGGTGCTGTAGGCCAGGCCTCGTTTTTCGCGGATTTCTTGGAAGAGACGCGAGGACATGGAGCCGCCGAGGATGCTCAGGAGCACCGACATGATGGGACGGCGTTCATCGCCGTTTTTCATGGAAGGCATCCCCACGATGATGTGCGCCTGTTCCACATCGCGTTCGCGAACGATGGCGTCGAGCGCGTCCTCCGGTCGGCTCAGGGGGCGCGCAGAGCGACGGGGACGAGGCGGAGCCGCGGTCAGTCCGTCTTCTCCCCATCGTGAGCGCTCAAGGCGTTCGGCGACCATCTCGACGAAGGCGTCATGGTTCACGTGCCCCGCGGCGGCAACGATCAGTGCATCCGGGGCATAGGCCTCCCGGTAGTGTTCCCACACGTCATCGCGACCAACGGCTCGGATGGTGTCCGAGGTGCCGCCGACGGGACGTCCCAGCGGAGTATCCCCATAGACCGCCAGCTGGAAGGCTTCGTGAACGTTTTCGACGGGGCTGTCCTCCGACATGGCCAGTTCGTCGAGGATGACGCCGCGTTCGGTTTCAAATTCCACGGGATCAAGCAGGGAACCGGTCACCATGTCAGTGAGGACGTCAGTGGCCATGGGGAGGTCATCGCTGAGGACTCGCGCCCAGTAGTTCGTGTGTTCTTTCCCGGTTTCCGCATTCGATTCGCCACCGACCTCATCGAAGGCGACGGCAATGTCGAGGGCGCTGCGACGTGACGTTCCCTTGAACAGCAGGTGTTCCAGGAAGTGTGTTGATCCCGCATGCGCGGGGATTTCATCACGTGAACCAGCCGAAACCCACAGGCTCACTCCCACGGAACGCGTCGCGGGGACATGCTGGGTGAGAACACGTGTTCCGCAGGGCAAAATGGTGCGCTCGATGCGGGTGTCCCCCTCCTCAAAAGCCATGTGCGCGGATGCGTCTGAGGACGGCACGATCGGGAGTTCAATGGGGAGGGTGGTCACGGTTCTTCTTTCAGCGGGTGAGGAATGCGGCCGAGCGGGCGAGGTTTAGGCCTGGGGCAACGGTGTTTCAGCCCGGTCGTCACCCTCGGTTCCCACGGAATTCGGCTCGCTCATCAACGGTTCTGCGTCGGCTACCTCGTCGATCATAGGCGAAAGTGAGGACGATGAGGCGGAGGCGGGCGACGCCTCGTCCGTGGAAAGAGGAGCGTCGGGGGTGATCACCTCTGCGGGCAGGGCGGCATCCTTCTCGGCGCGCGCGCTGCGCGCGGCTTCACGGACGCGCTGCGATTCTTCGCGAGAGGCGGGAATTGCACCCACCAGGGCAACGACCAGCGCAAGCGCGGAAGCCACGGCTCCGACGATGCAGAAGCAGGCCATCCAGCGCAGACCTACATCCATTCCCTGCGAACGCCCCAGGGCACCGAAAAGTTCCGAGCAGACGGCTCCCACGAGGAACGCAGCCGCACTCCAGGTGTAGAAGAGACGCGGAGACGCCCAGGTGAGGGAGCGTGCGATACCCAGGACCACGAGCGTGGCCAGCACCGGGGCGGACACCACGATGAAGGAGCTGAGCGAAATAGAGGCGAAGCGCCCGGGAGCACTGGTATCCAAGCCGCCGATGAGGCTCACCAGCGCCCAGGAAGCCAGATCGATACCTAGGAGCGCGAGAAAAATGATCGAATCTGTCCAACGGCGCAACATGACAGTGGTGTCCTTTCGCTTGTCACTGGTCCCCATCAGCTTAACGGGTCACCCGGACAGGTGTGTGCTCCCGAGATCACTGTGACCCGCGTCCTCCACCTCGACGGTGATACCTCGGGCAGCGCCTCGGACGCGCACCTGCTCTGTTAGCAGATCCACCAGAAGGCGCGTGGTGGAGGGAGTGGACAGCCTCGACGAAAGGGCAACAAGTCGCACGATATTCACGTTCTACTCCCCCCGCTCGTCGGTTGTCTTCTGCGCGCAGCCCCGTCCAGTTGTCGCCGGTTTCGAAACGGTAGGCATCCGAGTGCGGATCCTCACCCGCGTTCATTGACGAGGCGTTGCGTTCGGCGAGGCGGGCGGCGTGCGTGGGCGCATCGGGAACGTCTGCAGGACGAGCAGTGTCATAGACCTCGCGCAGGGCGGGTGCCACGATGCGTCCCAGCATGTCGATCTGTTCGAGGACGATTTCCGTGGGCAGACCCGCGTGGTCAATGAGAAACATCCGACGCTGGATGTTGCCGTAGGAGTCTCGCATCTGCGCGTAGCGGTCGATGACTTCCTGCGGGGAGCCGACGGTCAGCGGCGTGGAGCGCATGAAATCTTCCATGGACGACCCGTGTCCATAGACGGGGGCGTTGGTGAAGTAGGGACGGAACTGGGCGATGGCGTCCTGAGACTTGGGAGCCATGAATGCGTGTCCGCCGATACCGACAATGGCCTGATCAGCTCGACCGTGCCCGTAGTGTTCGTAGTGCCTCCGGTACAGGTCGATCATGGAGGCCGTGGTCAGGGTGATACGTGACGTCTGGGCACCGATGCAGGCCAGAGTGGTCGTGGGCGAGGAACTGTAGAACGGAGGGTTGTGATGTTCTCCAAGCCCGAAGACGTCGAGCCCTGCTTCTTCTGCCGCTCGGGCGATGGTGACGGCCGACTGAATGCATTCATGCTCCGTGGGGGTGCGCCCAGTGACGGGCTTGATCGTGATGTCCGAGACGCTGAAGACGCCGATCTACATGGTGTTCTCCGTTGTTATTTCAGGTGGTCTGCGAGGTGAGCGAGTGCGGTGCTCATGCCTTTGAGGTCGTGGAGGCTTAAGGCGTTGAAAAAGAGGTCGGTGACCAGTTCACGATGATGTTCTCCCGCTTCTTTCAGCGCCTCCCTCCCCTTGGGGGTCAGGCGAATCACCCCGTTGCCTGCGGTCTGTTTCATCGCTGCTTTTCTCGATGAGCCCGCGCTCAACGAGGCGACTCACGGAGCGCGAGAGAATTCTCTACACAAGCACAGAACTCTCCCGAGACATCCCGTCCCGCATACGCCTCATCCCCAGAAGAATGCGCTGAGGGGGAGGACGATTCACTCGCCCTCCCCCTCAGCGCATTCACGCACGCTCAGCGTGAAAAACGCCTCTCACCTCGCGCGACGACTCAACACCACTGTCCCGCCTGCCGCGAGGAGGATGCCGGCGCACACCCATCCCCACGTACTCACGCCGGTACGTGCAAGAACGCTCTTTCGCGCAGGGGCGGAAGGACGGAAGGTCGCCTCGTCAGTCGAAGCGGGCGTCGCCTCGCTCACCTGAGGCGTGGGGGTCGCGGAGGGAACATATCCCACGCTCAGCACCACGGGCGCAATTTCTTGAGCGGTCAGGGACGCCTCCAACGCCCCCTGCGTGCGCGCGACCGTCACTTCGTCCCCCAGTTCCATCGTCGAGGACACATAGCCCGAAGGATCAATGAAACGCACCGTGTACGAGCGACCGGGAATCAGGTTCCCCAGAACAAAACGACCATCATCCCCCGTCACCTGCGAGGAGACCAGGGCGCCAGAAGAATCTCGCACCTCGACGGTCACGCCACCCAGCGGGCTTTCACTGCCGCCGCGGGTGCCGTTCGCGTCGCGATCCAGGTAGGTCACGCCCGACACACATCCCGTTGTCTGACGCACATGCACCATCGTGGTCACACTCGCGCTGTTTTCTACGCGACCAGCGGCCTGATCCGCGGCGCGCTGCCAGTAGGTGTAGGTCACCGGATAGTCACCCTCAACGGCTGTATCCAGGGCGCCTCGATCCACGACCACGCGACTGTCACTCAGCGGATCGGCAAGATTCCCCGCGTCCACGCCTCCAGAGGGGTAGGGATGCACCCAGTTCAGACCGGCTTTCACCGCCTGATCAGCAGAGGAACCCACGGGGACACAGACGTCATCTTTTGCCGAGAGGTAGCGCCACAGTTCCACGTAGTAATTGGCTCGATCAGCAGAGAGGACATAGTCGTCACTGTTGGCGGTTTTAATGCGCAGGTCAATGGAAGAAGGGCCACTGTAGGTGTAGTAGCCTCCGGACATTCCGTACTGGGGGTTCACGTTCCAGCCCCGCGTCCGGTAGGCGGCCTTGACCTTATCCAGTTGGATGCGATAAAACCACGGGTATTTGAACAAGGATTGCACGTCGGCGGCACGAGTCCACACGGGGCTCGGGTATCCTCCTCCGCCGCGACTCACCGTCGCAATTTCAATGTCGCCAACGTTCAGACCGGTATTCAACTGCGGGTTAATTACGGTGAAATCCAGGGGAACTCCGGCGTCGGTCTGATTATTGCCCGCAAAGAGGTAGAAGTCCTGACCGCGCTGCGTGCGCTCCACACGCGACACGTCGGCAGCGGGAGCCGGGTTCTGGCTCAAACGTGCGAAGGCCAATGCCGCGGGACGCTGCTCAGAGTTCGGGAGCCCAAAGGGGTAGGCCGAGAGCAGAGCAGCCGAGGAGACCTTCGAGACATCAAGAATCTGCGCATTGGTCAGAACCAGCGGGAATGTGACGGTCAACTTCTGGCCGGCACTCAGTTTTCCGTGCAGGTAGGCGTACATCATGCCTTTCACCTGGTAGCCCTGCGCTTCGTAGTCGTGGGCGCTCAGGTATGTGCCCGCTTTGGCGCGAGGCGAATAGCGGGTTGCCGCTTCCACTGCGGGCGCGTCCACACCTTCAAAGGTCGGGAAACCGGCTGCTTGGACTTCCGGCACTTCCGGCGAACCGCCGCCGTACCAGGGCATGATGACGTCGTAGCTGATGTCTGCGATGTCCTGGGTGGAAGTCAGGGAAACCACGGCTTTCAGGTGATAGTTCCCCTCGGCGTCGGGAGTCATCTGGTCGAGGTTGGCGATGGTGTAGTCGCTCCCCTCCCCCGCGTGATTACTCTCTTCTACGCGCCCATCCTGACCAATAATTTCAAAATGTTGGTCAATTGTCAGGGTACGGGAACCGTCCTGGGTGGTGTAGGGCTGCAGATTGGGAGCGCTTCCACGTTCCACCAGCGCCGCGGGATTCAGGGAGAGTCCCCCTGTTTCTTCAGTTCCCTGATCCGCGTGAGCGGCGACAGGAAGTGCACACATAGCAAGAAAAACTGCACATGCAGCACCGACGATCCGGCGCGTACTCTGTATCATTGTCACCCTTCGTCACTTCGACATAAAAGAAGAACGTCGCTCGACAGCGACGCTCTACGTCAGATTTTACCAGTGAATATGATTTTGGATGCTGAGCGTTCACTGGGAACAGAAGTGAGAAAAGAAGCTGCTCATACGGTGAGGGGGGAGATCGGCGATCCGATCTCCCCCTCACTTTCTGGCTTTTCGTTCAGCCTTCGCGGAACATGATGCCAAAACCACTACGCGGGTAGTGCCACTTGAGGACACCCGCAGGTGCCATCGCCAGGCACGTTCCGCATTCCAGGCAGGCCGCATATTCCACGCCCACACTGCCGTCTTCCTCCACGGAGTAGACGTGAGCCGGGCACACGCGCTCCAGGAGCTTGCCCGCGCCCGTGGCGCGCGCCAGTTCCTGGTTCACCTCGATGTGGGATTCTTCCTCATCCAGGTTGTAGGTGTTCCCCGCCAGACGTGCAGGAACGCTGTCGATAGTCAGTGCGCTCATTTCTCGCTCCTTCGTTTCACAGTGCCTTCACGCCGGCAAGGCCGTCGCTGATCACATCCCACAGACGCAACCCCGAACGCTTGAATGCATCAAGCGCCACCTTCACGATGTGACGGCGCGGGGTCAGGTCGTGGTCAAAGATTCCGTAGAAGATTTCGGCGCCGAGGCGACCGTAATCCTTGTACATACGGGGGCGTTCCAGGAAGGCGGGAGCCTTCGCGTAGGTCGCCATATCCTTGCCCACGAAGGACTCATCCAGGTGGGTGCGGTAGCGATCCATTGCCTGCTGGGAGAAGTCGCCGGCTTCCAGAGCTTCGTGAACTGCTGCGGCTGCTGCGAGCGCAGAGCCGGCGGCCAGATCCATTCCACGGATGGTCAGACCCGTGTTCAGGGTGAAGCCCGCGGCGTCGCCGATGATGACCAGACCGGGACGGGTCAGGTCGTGCGACACCATCTGGGGGCCGTCCTCAATGGTGAGGTGGCATCCGTATTCCAGCAGTTCGCCGTCTTCCAGAAGAGGAGCGATGGCCGGATGGCTGAGGAGGTGATCGTGAACGTCGCTGGAGGACAGACCGGAGGCTTCCAGGTCATCCAGGCGCATCACAACACCGATCGACACGGATTCTTCGTTGGTGTACATGAAGGCACCACCGGCGACACCCTGCGTGCAGTCACCGACCATCGCGTAGGCGACGCCGTTGCGACCGCGCACATTGAAGCGGTCTTCCAGAACCTTCCGCGGCAGTCCGATCACGGACTTCACGCCGACGGCGAGGTGCTTCATGGGTTCCTTCGTGCGGATGCCGGCTTCCTGGGCGATGAACGAGTTCACGCCGTCAGCGGCCACCACCACGTGCGAGCGGAGTTCATCTTCTCCCGCACGCACGCCAACGATCTGTCCGTCCTCAATGATGAGGGAGTCGACCTTAACGCCGGGCATGACGGTCACGCCAGCTTCTTCGCACTTTTCTGACAGCCAGGGGTCGAGCTTCGCGCGCAGAACAGTCACCGCGTTGGCGGGCTCTTCCAGGCGACGATCCCAGTAGTCAATGTTGACGAAGGATTCCTCGTTGATGAGGCTCACGCAGTTGCGCGTAATGCGACGCTCAACGGGGGCTTCCTCGGCGAAACCGGGGAAAACCTGCTCCATGACTCGGCAGTAAAAGACGCCGCCCGAGAGGTTCTTCGATCCCGGCTCCATGCCGCGTTCAATCAGCAGAACTTCGTGGCCGTCCTCGGCGAGCTTGTAGGCGCACACGGAACCCGCGACGCCGCCACCAATGACGATGACGTCAAAATCGACGTTTGTTTCTTCAGCCATCTTTTCTTTCCTCAGGCCAGCGCTGCGGTCAGCGCGGGCAGAACTTCGTACAGGTCACCGACAATGCCGTAGTCCGCCACCTGGAAGATGGGGGCCTTGTCGTCGTTGTTCACTGCCACAACAACCTTGGTGTCGTTCATACCGGAGGTGTGCTGCACCTGGCCGGAGATACCCACGGCGACGTAGACGTCGGGGGCAACGCGCATGCCGGACACGCCGACGTAGCGATCCTTGGGCAGCCAGGCGGTGCCTTCAGCCAGCGGACGCGAGCAGGCGATTTCTGCACCCAGAGCGGAGGCCAGAGCCTCGGCCAGAGCCAGGTCTTCCTGAGCCTTGAAGCCGCGGCCTGCGGAGACGATGCGACGTGCGGCGGCCAGGTTGGCCGGACCTGAACCCGCAGCTTCAACGGAAGCCACGACGGCGCCGTAGTGCTCGCCGGCGATTTCTTCAGCGGCGACGGCGTCACCTTCGGCAGCGGCTCCACCTTCCAGCACGAAGACCGCGCCGGCCGGGAAGGAGACGGTTTCCAGGGTGATGCCACCGAAGCGGGAAACCTCAGCGGTGGTGGCGGTGATCGAGGAGGCTCCCACGATCATCGGCACGCCGTGAGCGGCGGCCACTGCGCCCGCGAGAGCGCGGTCGGCGGGTCGGTTACCCGCGAACACCACGTCGCCCTTGGCGTCGGCCAGTGCGGCGACAACGGCGGGAGCGTAGGCTTCAGCAGCGACATTGGCGTCGGTGGCCACGGAGAGCACGCGGTCAACGCCGGCAAAACCGGTGGCTTCTGCGCCCACGGCCACGACGGTCACGGTGCCTCCCACGCCGCGTGCGGCCTCGACCAGTGCGGAGATCTGATTGGTGGTCGTTACGATCCATGCGTTCGTCATGTCAGTCAGTCCTTTCTCAGAGCACACCGGCGTTACGCAGTGCTTCAACAAGCTTGGCGGGGGCGTCCTCACCAGTGAAGATCTCGTTCTTGCGAGCCTTCGCAACGGGGCGGGCGCGGCCGGTGACCTCGAGGGCAGCGGCAACGGTGTCGAGTTCGCCCAGTTCCACGGTGTCCATGGGCTTCTTGCCTGCGGCGAGAACGTCCTTCATACCGGGAACCTTGACCTCGGCGGCGTCGGTGGCAACGGCGACCACAACGGGGCCGTCAACCTGGATGGTGCGCACGCCTGCGGCAACGGTCTGGGTCAGGGTCCAGCCATCGCCATTGGCTTCGATGGAGGACACTTCCTGGAAGCAGGGCCATCCGAGGAAGCCTGCAACGAGGGTGGAAACAATCTTGGCGGATTCGTCGATGGAGGAATCGCCGGTCAGCAGCAGGTTGGCGCCGTCGACCTTGCGAACGAGGCCGGCCAGTGCGGAAGCCACGGAGGTGGAGTTCCATTCGGCGACGGCGTCATCGGCGACCACGAGGGCGCGATCCATGCCGCGAGACAGGGCCCCCTTCTTGGCCATCGAGGAGGCGACCTGGGCGTTGCCCACGGAAACACCCACGAGTTCTTCGCCCTTAGCGTCGGCAACTGCGCGGCCGACCTGGATGGCGACGGGGTCGTATTCACTGACGGCGGCCTTGGCGCGCGACCAGTCGACGACGCCGTCGGCGCCTACGGACGTGTCCTGCGGATTTGCAGCGTACTTGTACGCAACAACGATGCTCATCGTGTCCTTCTCTCTTCTCTCTTGTTTTTCTTGGGTCTAGCAGTAGGGAGGTTCCCCGGTGGGCGTCTCATGTGGCATGTGACGCCGCTGTTCACAACATCTGTGCTGGTCATTGCCCTCAGGAGAGCAAAACTGACCTAGAATTTAATCCATCTGTTTGCAGCTGGAAAGGATTTTCCTCATGCCTGACGCTCCTCGCACTGGACGCCCGGGACGCCCCCGTGACGAAATGGCCGAGGCGAAGGTGCTCCGCACCGCCCTCAATCTCTACGGAGAAATCGGTTGGGCGGCCTTCAATTTCACGAAGGTTGCGACGCAGGCGGGTGTCGGAAAATCGACGATTTACTCGCGTTGGGAAAACCGCGAGGCGCTCCTGCAGGCAGCTTTTTCCGCCCTGGTGGTGTGCCCCGGTCCGCGTGGGGACAGCGCCCGTGAGGTGCTGATGAACGAGGCGGACTTCCGCCTTCGCGAGTACCTGGGCTCGAACCGTCGCGCAGTTCGTCGCCTGTTCGTTGAGGCCAGCCATACGGGCAACCCGACGGTTGCCCAGATCCACAACGACGTGTTCGTGACGTCCCTGGTGGCGATTCGTGATCGCCTGTGGGATTTCAAGAACAGCGGAGAGATCCCCGCATCCCTGTCCGTGACGCGCCTCCTGGATGCCATTGAAGGCTCCGTGCTCATGAGGACGTTCTGCCTGCCCGATGACTACATTGAGTGCTTCCTGCAGAAGGTTCCCAAGTACGTCGAGGATCTGGTGTCCGATCAGCTTCACGAGAACACCCCTCCCCTTCTGGCGGTTTCCTGAGACAGCACGGCTTCCCAGTGAGCCAGAGTCATCTGCTCACGTGCCATGACGGTTGCCGGCCCATGACCGGGCAGGACGTCCAGTTTCGGGGAGAGCTGTGCCATGCGACGGCATGAGCGCGCCATGGCGTCCACGTCCCCACCGGGGTAGTCGGTGCGACCGATGGTTCCCGCAAAGAGCATGTCTCCGCTGAATACCCGATCGTTCGCCTCGTCCAGGAGGCAGATGTGTCCACGAGTGTGTCCCGGGGTGTCGATGACGCGCAGGGTGTTGTCGCCCCATTCGATGAGATCGCCGTCCTCCAGTGCGCGATCCACGTGGTTCACCCGGTAGTCGATGCCTTCCGCGTCAAAACCTGACAGGTGGAGATCGCGGGTTCCGGGGATGTCGTTGCGTCCGCAGGCAACCCAGGCGCCGGTGGCCTCAACGATTTCGTTGACGGCTCCGATGTGGTCGCTGTGGCAGTGGGTGAGGACGATTCCGAGAACCGTGTGTCCGTCGAGCCAAGGCAGGAGGCGCGCCGGTTCGTCACCCGGGTCGATGACCAGGGTTCCGGCGTCGCTTCGCAGCGCGTAGCAGTTGGTGCGGTACGCGCTGACGACGGTGTATTCGATCGTGTACATCGCTCTCAGCGTCCCCTGAAGTCGGGAGCGCCGGTGACGTCCAGGCTCAGCCCCTTGGTCTCGGGAGCCCACAGGTAGGAGACGACGAATCCTAGGAGGGAGATGCCGGCACCGGCCAGCATGGTGGCTTCGATTCCGTAGTCGTCAATGAAGGCGGGCAGGATGAAGATGGAGTAGACGGTACCGATGCGGCTCAGTGCCATGGCGACACCCATGGCCGAGGCGCGGATCGAGGTGGGGAACAGTTCGTTGGGGTAGAGCCATTCGAGGTTGCCAGGTCCGCCGGCCAGGAGTGCGTAGGCGATGAAGCACAGGGCGATCAACAGGATTCCCGCCTGGGGAATCAGGCCGATGACGGCCAGGGCGACGGTCATGCCGAAGAAGCACCAGATGATCAGGGGGCGACGTCCCATGCGTTCGGACAGGTACATCGCGGGGATGGTACCCAGCATGAAGAAGGTGCCGATGAGGAGTTCGCCGAGGAGTGCGTTGCGCCCCTCCCCCAGTCCGATGGAACCGACGATCTTCGGCCCGTAGGTGTAGAGGGCGAACATTGGGATGGCCTGGCACAGCCAGATGACGCCGACGAAGATCACGCGGCGCAGGTAGGTTCCCTGGAAGATCTTGGAGTAGCTGGTCTTTTCGACGACTTCTTGTGCGGGCAGGCGGACGTGGGCGCCGAACATCTTGCGCACCACGGCGTCGGCTTCTTCGATGCGTCCCTTGGAGACCAGCCAGCGCGGGGATTCGGGGATGTCCCAGCGTCCCACGAGGATGATGATGCAGGGTAGTGCAGAGGAGGCCAGCATCCAGCGCCATCCGTGTCCCATGTCGTGCATCAGGTATCCGACGAGGGCTGCGGCGTTGGCTCCGAGGTACCATGCTGCCGCGATAAGACCCATGGACATGGCGCGGTATTTCGTCGGCGAGAATTCGGCGATCATCGAGGTGGCGATCGGGTAGTCCGCGCCGATGGCGATTCCGATGAGGAAGCGCAGGATCAGCAGCTGGACGGGAGTGGCGACGAATGCGCTGAGGATGGACAGGATCGCGATGACGACAAGGTCGAGGACGAACATTTTGCGTCGTCCGATGAGGTCGGTGACCCAGCCGCCGACGGAGGCACCCAGGAAGAGCCCCAGGAGGGCTGCAATTCCGAGGAGGCCGGACATACGGCTGGACAGTTCAATGTCGTTTCCCAGCAGGGAGAGGGCAACACCGATGATTCCGAGGACGTATCCTTCGAGGAAAGGGCCACCGCTGGAGAATGCAATGACGCGTCGCAGCGCGCTGTTCATCTCCAGGTCTTCGAGATCGACGATCTCTTTACTCACGTGTGTCTCCTTGTATCGGTGTTGGGCGCGTCCCGGTGTGGCACGGACGAGGCAATGGCCGGGAGGGTGCATATCCTTCCTCGGCGTTTCCTCACGTTCGTAGTGAGTCCAGGCTAGTAGAGGTCACTTCGTTGCGCTCTATTGACTCTCCCAGTGCGGGGAAAGAGCGCTGACCTGGGGTGTTCCCCTCGGGTCGAGGGGAACACCCCGTGCGGTCACTCAGCGGTATTCGATGATGCCCCAGTTCAGGTGCGGCTTGGCACCGGTCTCTTCGGCGTCGGCGTCCACCAGCATGAAGCGCAGTTCACCTTCGCCCACCTTCCACAGCTTGGTGGTCAGGGTGGTGCCGGGGTGCACCGGCGAGGTGATGCGAGTCTTGAAGCGGGTGATGCGCTCGGGCTCACCGGGAACGAAGGCGTTGATGGCGTGACGCATGACGACACCGGCGTAGGAGATGGCGTGGAGGATCGGGCGGGGTTCGCCGTTCTCTGCCGCGTAATCCCAGTCGATGTGCTGCGGGTGGTAGTCACCGGACAGGCGGTAGATCAGAGCCTGGTTCTCGGGGATGGTTTCGGTGATTTCCACGTCGGCATCGCGCTCGGGCATTTCCACGATGTCCTTCGGGGGCTTGGGGCCACCCCAGCCGCCGTCGTAGATCAGGCAGTCCCAGGACTCGTTGGTGAAGAGCAGGTTGCCTTCGGAGTCGTAGGTGTCGCCAATGTGCTGTGCCAGCAGGCCACGGCCTTCGCCGCGGTCGTAGAGGCCTTCGAGGCGCACCTTGGTCTCGAGGTGATCGGCCATCTTGGTGATGGGCTGGTGGAACTTGATGTCGAAGCCCCAGTGCAGGGATCCGGCGTAGTTGTAGCCGTAGTCGATGGTGCGGGTCACTTCGGAGTCCACGATCAGCATGGCGCCGAACATGGGCAGAACCTTGAGCTTCGGATCGCGCTCATCGTGCTCGTTCAGGTATTCGAGGCCGTCTTTGCCGTCGATGCCTGCGCCGCAGCCCAGGGCGAAGAGCTCAAGGTCACGGAAGGTGTAGTCACGAACGAAGGGGCCGAAAGTCTGCCCCACCATTTCGGTGTTAATGGCCATGTTGGTGTCCTTTCACAGGGTTTTGAGGATTTCTTTTTTGACTTTGCCGTAGCTTCCTCGCGGAAGCTCATCCATGAGCCTGATCTGCGAGGGAACTTTGACTTGCGCCAGTTTGCGGCGGCAAAACTCGGTGATGTCCCTCGTGTCGAGGGTCGTGTCCTTTTCCGGGATCACAAAGGCTCGCAGGAGGTGTCCGTGAATGCTGTCGGGCACGCCAATGACGGCGGCGTCGACAACGCCCGGGTAGGTGCGCAGTGTGTTTTCCACTTCGGCGGACGAAATGGACTCCCCGTTGCGTTTGATGAGGTCGGTGCGGCGATCCAGGAAGTAGACCCATCCGTCGTCAATGTAGCCGTAGTCGCCGGTGCGGTACCAGCCCTCACTGATGGCTTCGGCCGTTGCCTGCGGGTTTTCCCAGTAGCCCTTCATCAGGGTGATGCCGGGAATTCCGTGAATCTGGATTTCCCCTTCGCGTCCCTCGGGGACGGGGTTTCCTTCTTCATCGACCAGACGCACGTCGTAGCCAGGCCCCACGCGACCGATGGACGGCCAGCGTCGTTCACCTCGCGGAGGATCGGTGAGAACACCCACCAGGGTTTCCGTTGAACCGTAGTTGTTGAGCAGGCGCACACCGAAGCGCTCTTCGAATGCTTCTTTCTGGCGGGTGGAGATGTTGAGGAAGTAGTGAATTTCGCGCACGCAGTGATCGCGTTCTTGCGGATCCACTTTTTGGGCGAGCAGGGTCATGACGATCATGGCCATTCCCTGCACGAGGGTGGCGCGGTGACCTCGTACCTGTGCCCAGAAGCGCGAGGCGCTGTACTTGCTGAGCAGCACGAGGGTGGCGCCCGCGGTGATCACCGGGGCGAGGGCAGACAGCTGGAAGTTAACGTGGCTGGCAACCATGGAGGTGAGGTAGCGATCCTCGCCGGTCATAGCCAGTTCCCAATTGACGTATCGCCCGGAGAATACAAAATTTCCATGCGTGATCATGGCACCCTTGGGCTGCGCGGTCGTGCCCGAGGTGTACATGATTTCGCAGACGCTCTGCGCATCCAGATCTGGGTGAACATTCAGGGTTTCTGCCTGCGCCTGCGCAAGATCGGTCAGTGAGTCGTAGCCCTCCAGGGACTGACCCACGGTGAAGAGATGAGCTCCACTCTCAGCAATGGTCGGCCCGTCCAGGCGCGGGGGGGGCGGGGGCCGCCCCCCCCCCCCGCCCCGGCGGGGCCGCAAGAGGGTGTCGCAATAGAAAACACATGATGTGGGGTAAAA